>JAKQDH010000013.1 GCA_029558835.1 Planctomycetota bacterium
CATACAGAGTTTCCAGCCGGTTCAGCGCCTCGACCGCGCGCGGGTAGCCGATCCAGCGGTCGGCGCGAATGCGCTGGATGCGCTCGTCTGCCGGCAGCCTGGCCAAACCCTGTGCCGCTGGCAGCAGGTGGGACAGGTCAATGACGGGATATTCGTCCACGGCTACCACTCCTCGATCTGATCGAACGGTTTGGCCGGCGGCAGGTTGTCTGCCTGCGGGTCAGCCATGTCCACATCCGGCGGTATGGGCTTGGCCGGTGGCTCCGACGTCTTGAGGTGCTGGCGGCGATCAGCGTCGCGCCGCGCCTTGCGCGTGGCCTTCTGGGCGGTGGTCACGATCTCGCGCATCTGCCCGATCATGCGGAACAGCGCCGACTCGTCCACCTGCTCGCGCCCGAGCTGACGCAATTTGGCCAGCGCCTGGCGTTGTTCCCAGAGGGTGACGGCCGGATGGGACAAGGTGCGGTAGTGGATCTCCAGATAGTGCTGACCTTCCGGTTCCAGTACCCAGATGCGGCTGATGTCGCGCGGATCGCGCCGGATCAGGAAGGCGGGCAAGCGCTCGCGCCGGGCAATCCACGGCTTGAGGGCGTCGGCGTAGTAGTGGATGTGGTCGATGACAAAGCCGGTGCGGGTCAGGGTGCGGCGGATCACCGGCAGGAAATCGACCAAAAACGCGGTGGGGCGGGTAACGACGGCCGGGACGCCAACGCGCTCCACGGCCTCGGCCCAGCGCGCGGCCGGCGGCTGGAGCAGGCCGTTGTGCACGGAGCCGTGATAGGTGCCTACCGCCAACGCGAGCCAGCGCTCCAGCTCGCGCAGCGTCAGGGTGGCCATCTTCTCGGAATCGTACTCGCCGCGCTGGCCGGGATTGGAGAAGGTCGTCCCCGGTAATTCGTCGTGGATCATCTGCATCGCCGTGCCGATGATCCGTTCCACGATGCCGCCGTAGTGCGGCTGGCCTGGTGGGCGATAGTCCAGCCGGATGCCATGCTGTTCGCAGCCACGGCGCAGCGCTTCGCTTTTGAACTCGGCCGCGTTGTCCAGATAGAGCAGCCTGGGCTTGCCGCTCATCGGCCAGTCCATTTCCACATTCAGCCCTTCCAGCCAGGGCCGCTTGTCGCAGGCGGCATGCGCGAGGCATAGGCCGACCGAGACGGCGGACGGCGCTTCCAGCGTGACCACCATGCCGAGTACGCAGCGCGTGAACACGTCGATGGCGAGGGTCAAATATGGGCGGCCAATCGGTTGCCGGTCGCGCTCGTCGACCACGATCAGGTCGATGACGGTGTGGTCGATCTGCACCTGTTCCAGCGGCATGGTGACTTCGGGCGGAATGCCACCCGCGCCTTGCAAGGGACGGGCAGCGTCCTGCCCGCCCCGGCTGCGGGCTATTTTCGCCGGGTGTAGTCCGGCAATCCGCTGGGCCACGGTGTTGCGCGCCGGCACCGGCAGCTTCTGGGTTTTGCACGCCTGCGCGACTTCGCGGTGGAACGCCGCCAGGCTGCGTTTCTGCTTGGTCAGGAAGCGCTTTTGCAGCAGCTCGCGGATGATGCGCTCGACCGGTTCCGGCAAGCGCCCCTTGCCTTTGCCGCCGCCGGATCGGCCGGGCGTCAGGTCTGTTACCAGGCCAGTACCCTGCCGGGCGCGACGGATCAGGACATATACCTGTCGCCGGGACAGGCCCAGCGCTTGGGCTGCCTCATCGGCGGCTTCATGCCCGACCACCTCAAGCGCTGCCAGTGGCCCGATGATTTCCGTCCGGTGCCGGGCTTGCGCCCATGCCTCGTCGGGCAGGGTGGCCACGCCTTGCGCGGCAATCGGTGGAGTGTCTGATGTCATGCCCAAACCTCGCTTTGGTGCACACGAGTATTGAGCATAGTCGAGATTGGTGCAGACGACTCCTGATATTGGGCTGTCAGGAGCCGTATGCACACCAGGCGTTACATCCAGTCAGATGGTGCGGTCGTCTTCTGAAAACGACATTAAATGCGCCATTTAATTTTGGCCTACTCTAAAGCGCCAGAGGCACGACGAAGGATGTCTCAGAAAACGGAGAACAAAGCACGCTAAGCCTTTGTCATGCTAACGCAGGGCGTACCGTTCCTCGCGCTGCTGATGTGGTGTCGGGTTTGAGTACGCCCCCTTGGGGTATATCCAACAGTCGTGTCACCAGCCGCCGATCCGAGGTGGCGGCTGGTGACACGACCGCTTGTTCTGCCCCGATCGGGAGGAAAACGGCAATGTGCGGACGCTATGCGCTCTACGGTCCGGTCTCGCGCCTGCGCGAGGCCTTCGACGCGGTGCCTGAAGGCTTCAACTTCGAACCGCGCTGGAACGCGGCGCCGATGCAGTGGCTGCCGGTGGTGCGTCAGCGGCCGAACGGCGAGCGGGTGATCCACCGCCTGCGCTGGGGCCTCGTGCCGTCGTGGGCGAAGGACGAGACGATCGCCACCAGGCTGATCAACGCGCGCGGCGAGTCGGTCGCTGAAAAGCCATCGTTTCGGGCGGCGTTCCGCCGCCGGCGCTGCCTCGTGCCGGCCAACGGCTTCTACGAGTGGCAGCCGCTCGGTGACCGGCAGGGCGGCGGCAAGCAGCCGTTCTACATCCATCCGGTCGGGGGCGAGTTCTTCGCGCTCGCCGGGTTGTGGGAGCGCTGGACGCGGCCGGCCGACGGCGAGGAGATCGACACGTTCACGATCGTCACCACCGAGGCCAACGCGGCGGTGCGGCCGCTGCACGACCGGATGCCGGTGATCCTGGCGCCGGCGGATTGGTGGGCGTGGCTCAACGGGGCGACCGCGGCCGACCAGGTGCAGGCGCTCCTGCGCCCGTGCCCGGAGGCGGCCCTCGCGGCGCATCCGGTTTCGACCGCGGTTGGCAGCGTCCGCAACGACGCGCCGGCGCTGATACAGCCCGTTTGAGCGGCGTTTTTTCGGCGGCTGAGGGCGACCCCCGGCGCGGGGTGCCTGAGCCGCCCTGATCGGGCGTGGTGCCGTGCGAGGAAAAGGCCCCCTCCTCGAGCGACGGGCAAATAATCGCTTGCATAATCATAATAATCATATTATTATGATTATTATCTAGTCCCGATTGGAGTGCCGTTATGAACCAGAGCCTTTCCCTCGACGCCCGTGAGCGTGTTTTCGCCGCGGCGAGCCAGATTTT
>JAKQDH010000058.1 GCA_029558835.1 Planctomycetota bacterium
CCGGCAGGTCGCCGCAGGTCTTGTAGAAGGCGCGGCCGTAGATGTTGCCGTACCGGTTGAGCGGGAAGCCGTTCTGCACTTCGGTGTTCGCCGTCATGTAGAAGAAGCTGCCGGTGCCCTGGCCGGTGCCGCCCGAGTAGATGAAGTCCGGGACGAACAGCTCGGTGATGTGGGTCCGGGTGCGGTCCCAGGTGCCGCGCATCTGCCAGAACAGGGTGCTGCTGTTGACGATCGGCAGGTTGACGCCCAGCTCGATCGTCTTGTTGTCCAGCGTGCCGGCGTTCTGCCACTGGGTCGAGAAGCCCAGCGACGCCGCCGTCGAGACCGGCAGGATCTGGTCCCGGGTCACGGCGTGCGCGTAGGTCACCTCGAAGCCGACCCGCCCGAACAGCGTGAAGTCGGTGCCCAGCTCGAGCTCCGTCGTGGTCTCCGGCTTGATCAGCCGGTTGCCCGCCTGGCCCAGCGTCACCGAGGTGCCGCTGACCGAGTAGGTCTCGTACTGCGCCGAGAACGGCGGCGTGGTGCCGGCCGTCCCGCGGCTGGCGCGGAGCCGGAACTCATCCATGAACCCGACATTCCAGAACGGCTCGCGGGCCACGTTCCAGACCGCCGAGATCCGCCCGAACGGCGACCACCGGTTGCCGGCGCCGAACAGCGAGGAACCGTCATACCGGAACGAGCCCTCGACGATGTAGCGATCCTTGTAGTCCAGCGAGGCGCCAGCAAACAGACCCACGTTCTTGACCGTGGAGAGGCTCGAGCTGTTGGACTTGTTGGTCGTGGTGTTGCCCAGCGTGTTGATGTCCTTGACCGTGAACACCTGGCCCGCGGTCGAGAACGAGTTGCTGTTGCTCTCGTCGTACAGCCCGCGGAAGCTCAGCTTGCCGCTCAGCTCCTCGCCCAGCTGGCTCCGGAACGTGGCCGACAGCGCCGCGTTCACCGACTCGCTGTTGTTGTCGCCGATCGACATGTTGCCCTTGTTCGTCGCCGCGGAAATCGACGTCGAACGGGTGCCGGACGGCGTGATGCCCACGTCCTGCCGCGCCCGGGTGTCATACCCGGCCGTCGCCTCGAACGTCGCCCAGTCGGTCGGGAAGTACCGGGCCGTGATGCTGCCCAGGAACCGGGTCGACACCCGGTAGGCGATGCTGTTCTCCGGGCCGTACACCAGGTTGCCGCCACCGTTGCCGGTCGGCCGGTAGCCCGAGCCGCCGGTCACCAGCGGGGCGCGACCCAGCGAGTCCCGCATCAGCTGGTTGACGCCCGGCAGCATGCCGCGCATCAGGCCGCCGAAGTTGAAGCCGTCGTTGTCGTCGTTGAGCTTGTCGGCAAAGGTGCTCACCGAGATCTTGAGGTCGGACCGGGCATCGTAGTCCAGGTTCACCCGGGCCCGCTTGTTCTGCGTGCCATTGAGCACCGTGATGGCGCCGGCCTCGTCGGAGTAGTTGCCGCTGACGTAGAACGACACGTTGCCCACCCGACCCGTCGCATCGACGTTGGTCATGATGGTCGGGCTCCGGCTCAGCAGCTGGGCCACCTGGTTGTAGTACTGGCCGGGCCAGATCTGGGCCTGGTAGACGTTCCGCAGCTCGGTGCCGGTCGGCGCCGAGTACAGCGCCCGCTGGCCGCTCCGGATCGTGTCGGCCGCCACCGCGTTGCGGCGCATGATCTCGCGGTTGATGTCAAAGGTGCGCGAGCACGGCTGGGTCCCGGAGACGACCGCGCAGATCCGCTTGCCGGTCTCGTCCAGCTGGAGCGGGTGGTTCACCGGGATGCCGTAGTCGATTTCCATGTCGTTGAAGCCGTACTCGGTCCGCACGTTGAACCGGACCCCGTCATTCCCGCCCGTCAGGCCCCGCTTGGTCCGGATCGTGATGACGCCGTTCGCCGCACGCGTCCCGTACAGCGACGCCCCTGCCGCACCCTTCACCACCTCGATCGACTCGATGTCCATCCCGCCCAGCTCCGTCAGCACCCCGACGTTCATGATCACGTCGTCGATGATGATCAGCGGACCCTGGCCACGGCCCGAGGCGTTGATCGACGTCGGGCCACGCAGCAGGATTTCCGGCGTCGCGCCCGGATAGCCCGTCGTCTGGGCAATCCGCACCCCCGCCACCTTGCCCTGCAGCGCCCGCACCGGGTCCACCGCCGCCACCGGGATGTCCTCCGCGGTCACCCGACCCACCGCGAACGGCACCTTGGAGCGCTCCACGCC
>JAKQDH010000064.1 GCA_029558835.1 Planctomycetota bacterium
GTTATGATAAGGGTTGCACAAGGGGAGGCCGAATGACCGCCGAGAAACCCGTCTATCATCAAAGCGCCTTGAGCCAGTTTGAATTCTGTGCCCACGCCTACTACCTGGACCACATCGAGGGACGCCGCGGCCTGGGCAACATGTTTCTCGCGCGGGGCAACGGCGTGCACGCCGCCCGCCGCGTGAATCTGCGGCAGAAAGTCCGCACATACCGTGACCTGGCCCTGCCGCCGCTGCTCGACGTGGCGCGCGATGAGGTCAACCGGCAAGTCGCCGAGGGCCGCGTGGACCTGCATTGCGAGGAGCTTGACGGCCTGGGCCCGCAGGCGGCGGCCGGGCGAATCATCGACAGCACGAGGCGGCTCGTGGAGGTGGACCATTGGCAGTTACAGCGGACCATCCAGCCGCAGGAGGTGGAGGTCAAGAAGAAGGTGACATTGGCGCAGTGGCCGTTCGACCTGGCGATGACCCTAGACAGCATCGACCTGGACTGTTGGATTACCGACCTGAAAACGAGCCGGACGAAATGGACGCAGCAGCGGGCGGACGACGAGTATCAGCCGAGCGTGTACTGGCTGGGCTACCGGGCGCATTTCGGACGCAACCCCTACGGATTCCGCCACCACTGCATTACGGCTTCGACGGCGCGGACGGGGCGCGTGCTGGCATACACGCTCCGCACGTCGCGGACGGATGCACAGATTCTCGCGGTCCTGGAGCGGTTCAACGCGATGCACGCGGCCATCGGCAAGGGCGTGTTCCCGCCGGCGCACCAATCGTCCTGGAAGTGTTCGCCCAAGTGGTGTCAGTTTTACAGGATGTGCAAATACGTTCAAAGGTGAAAGGGACAAACATGAGCACGGACAACGCAGCACTGGCGAAGATTGGCGACGTATCGAGCGAGGAGGTCCGCGCCACACGCGCGGCCGGACCATCGGCAATGGAGGTCGCCGAGATTGAATCACAGATCGCCACCGCCAAGCGATACCCAAGGGACATCAAGCGGTTCAAGGCCGAGCTGATGAGCATGGCGACCATCGACGAAGAGACGGCGGCGTCGTGCTATTACGCACTGCCGCGGGACGGCAAGAAGATCGACGGCCCCAGTGTCCGCCTGGCGGAGATTGCCTTGAGTTGCTATGGCAACTGCCTGGCACAGGCCGACGTGGACAGTGAGGACGGCCGGTTTGTTTACGCCGTGGGCGCGTGCCGGGACCTCGAGCGCAACATCGCCGTTCGGGTCCGCGTCCGGCGGCGGATTACGGACAAAAGGGGCCAGAAATACGGCGATGACATGATTGCCGTGACGGCCAACGCCGCCTGCTCGGTCGCGCTCCGCAACGCGATATTCCGCGTCGTCCCGGCCGCGTACATCAAGCCCGCGTTCGATGCGGCCAAGGCCGTGGCCGTGGGCCGGGCCGAGGGCCTGGCGAACAAACGAGCCGAGGTGCTGCGGCGCTTGGCGAAGATGGGGGTGGACGAAGCCCGCGTGCTGCATCGCCTGGACCGCCGGAGCGTCGAGGACATCACGGTCGATGACGTGGGCCTGCTCATCGGCCTGGGAACGGCCATCCACGATGGTGAGGTCGAGCTTGACACGGCCTTCCCCGCGCCGCCGGACCCGAAGAAACGCGCGGCGGCCGCTGTAGAGGCGGCGCCGGCGCCCGTGCCCGA
>JAKQDH010000218.1 GCA_029558835.1 Planctomycetota bacterium
CACCGTCTGGGACTGACGATCCCGCAACGGCTCCGCTACCTGGAGGAAGTCGCACAAATGTAGTGGAAACTTCGGCCCGCCAACCCCCTTCCCGGGGTCGCTAGGGCCGTTTAGGCTCGACAGGTGTCTAACTTGGGCTACGTGGGAGGGCATGGGGACGCTGCGCTTGGGCATGCCACCCCTTGCCGGCAATGGGGCTGGCGATGGAGTGGGGCTACTGACTCAATGTGCCCGGAAACGCGCGTCCGGCAGCGGGTGCGCTTCGGTGCGCGTGATGCCGTGGTCGGGGTTGGCGGCCAGGTGTTCGAGCAGATGGAAGACCGCCTCCACGTCGTCGGTATTCAGCGCGGCCGCGGCCTGCTCGGCGGTTAAGGCTTCGCCGCGCCGGCCGCCGAGATGGGCGAGGACCCGGCGTTGCAGGTCGAGGATGGCGCCGGCGGCCTTCTTGCCCGCCTCGACGCCGGGCTGGTGATAGGCGTTGATGCCGATGAGCTCCGCGTACAGGCCGACGGTGCGTTCGAAGAGCGCGATCAGCGCGCCGACGCGGCGTGCGTCCACGCGCGGGATGGTGATGGTAAGCGAAGGCCGGTCATTGTCGAACAGGGCCGCGCGCGTGCCGTGCAGGAAGCCGTGCAGGTAATCGCCGCTGGTGACCGCCTCGTCAATCATAATAGATGACGACGCGCGCTGGTGGAGCACCTCAATGAAGGTCACGAAGAAGTCGTTTCTCCCCTCGCGCAGTTGCTGGATGAACGCATGCTGGTCGGTGCTGCCCTTGTTGCCGTATACAGTAAGGCCCTGGTACACCGTGTTCCCGCGCCGGTCGAACTGCTTGCCGAGGGATTCCATGATGAGTTGCTGGAGATAGCGGCTGAAGAGTACGAGGCGATCGGCGTAGGGCAGGACGACGAGGTTGCGGTTGCCGCGGCCGCCGCCGGCGTGGTGCCACAGGGCCGCGAGCAGCGCGGCCGGGTTGGCGCGGAGGTCGTGTGGGCGCGTGGCCGCGTCGCACTCGCGGGCCCCGGCCAGCAGCGCGTCGATGTCGATGCCCTGCAAGGCCGCCGGCAGCAGGCCCACCGCGGAAAGCTCGGACGTCCGTCCGCCGACCCAGTCCCACATGGGAAAGATGCCCAGCCAGCCCTGCGCGCGGGCGAGCTGATCGAGCTTGCTGCCGGCGCTGGTGATGGCGACGGCATGGCGGGCGAAGGAAAGCCCGGCGCGTTCGTAGGCGGCCGCCACCTCCAGCATGCCGTTGCGCGTTTCCGGCGTCGTGCCGGACTTGGAGATCACGATGGTCAGCGTGTGGGGCAGTTCCTCTTCGAGTTCAGTCAGCACGCGGTCGATGCCGTCGGGATCGGTGTTGTCGATGAAGCGCACCAGCAGCGAGTCGTCGCTGGTACCCAGGGCGTCGGCGACGAACTCGGGGCCCAGTGCCGAGCCGCCGATCCCGATGACCAGCAATACATAGAAGCCGTCCGCGCGCTCCGGGTGGAGCGTGCCCGCATGGACGTCGGCGGCAAACTGCTTGATCCGGCTGAGCGTCGTGTGTATTTCGTCGGCAATCTCGGGACGCGGCGCGCGCTGCGGATCGCGCAGCCAGTAGTGGCCCACCATGCGCTGCTCGTCAGGGTTGGCAATGGCTCCACGCTCCAGCGCATCCATGGCCGTCAGGGCCTGCTCCATCGGTGCGGCCAGCCGCTCGAAGAGGTCGTCGTCAAAGAGCATGCGGCTCACGTCGACACGCAGGCCGAGGGCTGGAATCGAGCAAAGGTACCGGCGGTACCGTTCCCACAGTTGGCGCTTGTCCATGACCAATCTCCCAGTGGCCCCACCCGCGACCGCAACGGGTCGAGCGCGCAGGGCGTGTCGTCCGTGAACGACGGGTATGGTAGGCAACCGGACGCCGGAGGGGAAGCGCAACGCGGCGCCGGCGCCTCGTCAGCGCAGGCTGATTTTGAGCAGGACCTTGATGTGGTCCGGGCGGCGGGCGGCGTCGAGGGCGGCCAGCCCCTCCGGCAGCGGAAAGACCCGCGAGATCATCGAGCGGACCTCGACGGCCCCGCGGGCGAGGGCGTTGATGGCCTCCGGGAAGGGGCCGCAGCGGCTCCCCACGAGTTGGACCTCGTTAACGACAATGGGGGCGAGATTCAGCGGCGCCTGCCCGGCCAAGGCATCCGCGAACGTGCTCTTGAGCATGATGGAGCCGCGTGGTCGCACCAGTTCCATTGCCAGCCGCAGCCCCTCGGGCGACCCGGTGCACTCGACCACCACGTCCCGGTCCTGCCGCGGTACCAGCTCATCGACGGCAATGGCCTGAATACCCTTCTTCTCACAGAACAGCAGTGTCTGCGGGTTGCGTCCGACGACGGTGAGTTTGCAGCCGGTGCCCGCCAGGAGCTGGGCCACGAGCAGCCCCAGCCGCCCCGAGCCCACCACGCTGACGGTCATCCGGGATTCGATCGAGGCTTGGGCGAGCACCTGGCAGGCGGCGGCGAGCGGCTCAACGAAGACGGCCTCCTCGTCGGTCAATGTACTCGGGACGGTGAAGAGGTTGCGTTCGGGAACCGCGATGAAGTCGGCAAAGCAGCCGTCCCGCCCGTCGATGCCCAGCACGGTGCGCCGCCGGCAGTGGTGGGCCAGGCCGGCCGTGCACATGTCGCACGTCCGGCAGACGCAGTTGATATCGCAGACCACGCGCTTGCCCTGCCATTCCCGGGAGCCGCGGACGACCGTGCCGACCATCTCGTGGCCCAAAACGCCGCGGTGGTTCATGTACCCCTCGGTGATGTGCAGGTCGGTGGCGCAGATGCCGGCGTAGTGCACCCGGACCAGACACTCGTCGGCACCCGGCAGCGGATCCGGGCGGTCGGGGACGTAAGTCAGGGCCTGTTCGTAGACGATCGCTCGCATGGTCTCGCCACCGGCCGCTACGCGGCCTCGAGTCGGGTCGCACGGGTGCCCGGCACGCCTCCGCCCGTCTCCCGCCGCGGCGCACCGGTCCCTCCACAGGGCGGCCGCGACCGGCAAAGCATACGCCGGTCCGCCGGGCGGTCAAAGCCTCGGGGGCATCGCGGCCGTCTGGCGGGCGACAGCGAGTCCGCGGCCGCCCCCTCCGGCCGGAACCCCCGGGGTACGTGTTTAGCGTAGGTGCCATGCCCTCACCCGCCGCAGCCGGGGGTGGGCATGTGGTCGGGCGTAAGAACATGCTTACCCGCGACTGCCGTCGCGGGAAAGCATGGCACCCCTGCGCCCGTATGCGCTAAACACGTACCACGCCGGGCGGGATTGCGTGGCGGCGTGTTCGAGCCTATAAAATACCGTCACGGCAGGGCGGGCCGCGGGCGCGCGCGGCCTCGCTGGCCGGGCGCGGAACTCAGGCCCCCGGAATTCGGTCGGACGGCGGCGTAGGGGCTGAGCCCGGTTTGCGGTGCCCTGGCTGAACCTCTCGGAATCGAGAATGCCATGCGTCAAGCCCGAAGACAACGGATTTGGCTGACGGCCGTGGCTGTGGCGGCGAGCGTGACCGGGCTTGCAGCCCCGGCCGCTGCTCAGGTCGAGCGTGCGCGCACGCTGGCTCTGGACCCTGAACAGCAGCGGTTCGTCGAGACGCCGCCACCCCCACCGGGCACGAGCGCAGGCGATCTGCACGCCATACGCGTGTTGCTGGCGGGGAAGGAGCACGGTGCGGCCGTCAAGGCCGCCCGGCGTTTCGAGAAGCAGTGGGGTACGGCCGATCCGTGTTATCCGGCGCTGCTGATTGCCAGGGCGGAGGCCCAACTGGGCCGGGGCGAGTACGAGAAGGCCTACGACGAGCTGCAGAAGTTCCTCAACCAGTTCAGCGGCATCGACCTGACGGCCGAGGCGTTACGGCTGGAGTTCGTGATTGCCGAGACCTATCTGGGGGGCAAGAAACGCAAGGTGTGGGGGATGCGGATCTTCTCCGGTGAGGACGTGGCCTTGCGCATCCTCGACGAAATCAGCACGAACCACCCGGACAGTGATTTCGCCCCGCTGGCGATCAAGACGAAGGCGGACTACCTGGCGCGGATCGGCGATTACGATCTGGCGGAGCTGGATTACGCCCGCCTGGCACGCCAGTATCCCACGGGCAGGTACCATCAGGTCGCGGTACGGCGGACCGCGGAGTCGGCGCTGGCGAGCTACGGCGGCCTCGAGTTCGACGGGGCGCCGCTGATCGAGGCGGAGGAGCGTTACCGCGACTACGCGCTGATCTACCCCGCCGCAGCCGAGGTGGAGGGCGTTGCCACCATCTTGAGCGGCGTGGCGGAGCAGCGAGCGGCCAAGGAATTCGCGATCGGGCAGTACTACGAGCGAACGGAACACCTGGGGTCCGCGATCTACTACTACCGGCTGGTGACGCAGCAATGGCCGGAGACGCTGGCGGCGGGCCGCGCGCGGGTCCGGCTGGAGTTGCTGGGGGCGGAGCCGGCGCCGGCCGCCCGCCCGATGGAGCCGCCTGCCCCGATGGGAGGTGCAGAATGAGTCGTGCTCATTGCCCGGCCACAGTTCTGGCGGCGGCCATGCTGAGCGGGCTGGTCTTGTCCGCCGGTTGCCGCTACTCGACGGAGCGTCCGTTTCCCACCAACGTGCAGACGGTGCACGTGGAGACGTTTCAATCGCGTGAGTTTCGGCGCGACCTGGAGTTCGAGCTGACCGAGGCGCTCATCAAGCGGATCGAGCAGGACACGCCGTATCGCATCGCGCCGCGGGGCACCGCCGACTGGGTCATCAGCGGTGAAATCCTGCGCGTGCAGAACATGAGCTTCGGCAACGAGTTCGCCACGGACCTGCCCCGCGAGATCGGCTCCACCGTCGTGGTGCGCTTCCGGGTGCAGGACATGCGCACGGGGAAGATCATCGTCGAGCAACCGCGCTTCGTTTACCAGGCGAGCTACATTCCTTCGGTCAAGGAGAAGTTCGACCAGGCGATGCTGCGGGCGATGGACGGTCTGGCCGAGCGCATCGTCGAGACGCTGGAAACCTCGTGGTAAGGCGGGGTGATTACCCGCCGGTTACCAGCCCGCTGGAGAAGTAGCGTCGGCCCCCCGCGACCGACGTGGACCGCCTCGGGGGCGCCGGCTTCCCGGGTATCAACCACGGCCACCGGTATTTCCGGTGGCTGCTACCGATCCTGACACCGGCGGGTGACCGCTGCACCCCGGAGCGGAGTGGGCCCATAACCTGAAGCCAGGACTTCTCCGGTGGGCTCAGCGGGGTGTCCGCCGCCCCGTGCGCTTCCTACCGCCCGACATTCCAGTGCCGCGACACGAACAGCCGAAAGACCCGATGGAGATGGTCATCCGCACGGGGGCACTGCCCGCGCGCGGGTGGAATCCGGTGTCGGCTGCGGCTATGATCCCACGTGGCCCCATAACCTCGGGTGAGGGGCGGGAGTGCGCACTGTGAGCGAGGGTAACAACAACTCGTCGGAGCCGCAGGGCCCCAAGCGCTCCGGAACCACGGGCCCCCGCATGTCGCGCACGCTGGTAAGCTGGATGGTCCTGCTCGGGCTGGCCATGATCCTGGTCACCCTGCTCCAGAACCGGCTGACACCTTCGCAGCCCATCTCCATGGACAAGTTCCGCAAGCTGGTGGAAAACGGTCAGATTGCCAAGCTGATCATCAAAGAGGACGGGACGATTGAAGGGCGGCTGAGCGACGGCCACCAGATTGACGCAGGCGGTTCAACCCAGGCATTCACGCTCAGCTATCCGAGCCATGCCGTTGACAACGAGTTCCTGGCGTACCTCGACGAGCGCCTGCCGGGCGCGGAGATCAAGTACGAGAAGCCCAGCGCGTTCATGCTGGCGCTGCTGACGATGCTGCCCTGGTTGCTGATCTTCGGCGTGGTGTGGTTCTTCATCATCCGGCAACTGCGCGGGGCGGGGACCGGGGCCGGCATGCTGGGCAGCTTCGGGCGCTCCCGCCATCGGCTCTCCGTGAAGGAGCATACGAACATTACGTTCGCCGACGTGGCGGGCATCGAGGAGGCCAAGGAGGAAGTGCAGGAGATTATCGAGTTCCTGCGCTCGCCGAAGAAGTTCCAGCGCCTCGGAGCGCGGGTGCCGCGTGGCGTGCTGCTGGTAGGGGAGCCGGGTTGCGGCAAGACGCTGCTCGCCAAGGCCATCGCCGGCGAGGCGGAAGTGCCGTTCTTCTCCATCAGCGGGTCCGACTTCGTCGAGATGTTCGTCGGCGTGGGTGCCTCGCGCGTACGCGACCTGTTCAAGCAGGCCAAGGAGAACTCGCCCTGCATCATCTTCCTGGACGAGATCGACGCGGTCGGTCGCCGGCGCGGGGCCAACTTCGGCACGGGCGGGCATGACGAACGCGAGCAGACGCTCAACGCCATCCTCGTCGAGATGGACGGCTTCGACACTAATCAGCAGGTGATCATCATCGCCGCCACCAACCGGGCGGACGTGCTCGACCCCGCCCTCATCCGTCCGGGCCGTTTCGATCGGCAGGTGTACGTGTCGCTGCCGGATTTGCAGGGCCGCTACGAGATCCTCAAGGTGCACTGCCGCAAGGTGAAGCTCGGTCCGAGCGTGGACATGCGGCGGGTCGCCCGCGGCACGCCGATGTTCAGCGGCGCCGAACTGGCCGCCTTGGTCAACGAGGCTGCCCTCATTGCCGCTTTGAACAACAAGGAGTTCGTCGAGCAGGACGACCTCGAGGAGGCACGCGACAAGATCCGCTGGGGTCGCGCGAAGCGCAGCCGCCTCGTCGATGAGCGCGACAAGAAGACCACGGCGTACCACGAGGCCGGGCACGCCGTCATCCAGGCCCTGGAGAAGGATGCGGACCCGCTGCACAAGGTGAGCATCATCCCGCGGGGCCCGGCCGGCGGGGCCACCTTCTCGCTGCCTGAGCGCGATCGCACCGTCTACACGCGCCGCTACCTGCTGGCCATGCTGCGCGTGACACTGGGCGGGCGGATCGCGGAGGAGTTGTTCCTCAGCGACATCAGCAGCGGGGCGGCCGCCGACATCCGTCAGGCCACCGAAATCGCCCGCCGCATGGTGCGCGAGTGGGGCATGGGCGAGAAGACGGGGTTCATCTACTACGGCGACGAAGGGAATCGGGCGGCGTTCCTGGACCTCGGCGGCCGCGAGTACTCCGACAAGACGGCCGAGCTTATCGACGTTGAGATCAAGGACCTCATGCAGGAGGCCTACGAACGGGTCCGGCGGATGATCCAGGAGAATCGCGCCAAGGTCGAGGCCGTGGCGGAAGCGCTGCTGCGCTACGAGACGATCACCGCCGATGACGTGCACGCTTTGCTCCGCGGGGAGAGCATTGAGCGAAGCGGGTCCGACCTGGCCGATGAACCGTCGGCGCGGGCGGGGCAGGTCGGCATGGCTCGCCCCGTGACCGCCGAGCCCTCCCCCGGCACCGAACTGGGCGGCGGCACGCTCCCGCAGCCGGGCTGAGAGACCACGCCGCCACCTTCTTCCAGGTTCCTCAACAGCGCCACAAATCCCGGAAACCGACATCGAGGCCAGGGTGGCATCGCCAAGCGCAGCGCCGCCATGCCTTGCCTCCGACCGTCGGCCGCTGCAAGGGCCTGCCGGCAGGCAGGGGTGGACGCCGGGCTTCCGGACGCTGCCCCGCGTGCTTGACGCCGCCCGACCTCTTGCAGACCCCTCCTTGCTTCGTTCGTCAGCCCCGCTTTCATTTTGGCGCCGCGCGCGGTATGCTGTGCGTGGGATTGGTTTGTGAGGAGGCGGTCCTTGATCGCGGAACGACGCATATGAGTTGGCCTCGCCAGGGCCCTGGTCCAGGGTCCGCACCCATCGAGCGAGGCTGCCCGCACACGGCGTGCCTGCGCCGGCCGACGGCGCTGCGCCCGCTCGGGTTTCGTTGCTCGCTGATTCTCCTGCCCCCGATGTCTCGCCGCCGTCTTCTGTGTCGCACCATGGCATCTGTGCGCATACGGCGGCGCTCGTCCTTGTGGAGACCCAAACCGTGAACAAACCGAAGGGCTTCTTCGCGTCACCAGTCGGCATCATCGTCGTCGGCCTGGTCATCGGAGGGCTGGCGGCCACGCTCCAGAAGGCGGGCAACCCCGCCAACATGGGCGTCTGCGTCGCCTGCTTCACCCGCGACATCGCGGGTGGACTGGGATTGCACCAGGCCAAGCCGGTGCAGTACATCCGCCCGGAGATTCCCGCGTTTTGCCTCGGCGCCTTCCTGGCCGCTTTGGCGTTCCGTGAGTTCAAGCCGCGCACCGGCTCGGCTCCCATCACGCGTTTCATCCTGGGGATGACCGCGATGATCGGGGCGCTGGTCTTCCTGGGCTGCCCCTGGCGGGCACTGCTGCGCCTGGCGGGGGGGGATTGGAATGCGATCCTCGGCTTGGCTGGGCTCATCATCGGCATTGCGGTTGGTGTGCAATGTCTAAAACTAGGCTTCAGTCTGGGGCGTTCCTACCCAACGCGAGCGGTGGCGGGGCTGGCCATGCCGTTCGCGATGCTGGCTCTACTGGTGCTGGCGGTCCTGTATCCGCACTTCGGTGAGAACGCGGCCCTGTTTCGCAGCGAGAAGGGCCCGGGGGCCGCCGCGGCCCACGTGGCCGTGTCGATCATCGTCGGTCTGGTGATCGGGTTCCTGGCCCAGCGGACGCGGTTTTGCACCGTGGGCGGCATCCGCGACGTAATTCTGATGCGGGATTTTCACCTGCTGTCCGGCGTGATCGCCTTCCTGGTCGCCGCCTTCGCGCTGAACCTTGTGTATGGCCAGTTCCACCCAGGTTTCACGCTCGGTGCGGATGCCGAAGGCAAGGTCGTCATGCAACCGGCGGCGCATACCACGCACTGGCTCAACTTCGCCGGCATGCTGCTCGCCGGGCTGTCCTTCACCCTCGCGGGGGGCTGCCCCGGAAGACAGGTCTTCCTTTCCGGCGAGGGAGACGGCGACGCGGGAGTGTTCGTGTTGGGGATGCTGACGGGGGCGGCCGTTGCCCACAACTTCCTCATGGTCGGCAACGGACCACAGGCGCCGTACATCGTGGTGATCGCTCTCGTCGTAGTGCTTCTGATCGGGATTCTCGGCCGGGAGAGGCTGGCCGTGGGGAGGTGATGCGATGGCTACGCACGTTGATGCTCGCGGACTCTCCTGTCCGCAACCGGTCATCCTGACGCGGACCGCCCTGCAACAGGCGGGCGGCGGCCAGGTCGTCGTGACCGTGGACACGATGACACAGGTTCACAACTGCACGCGGGCCGCGACCAAGCTCGGGTGGCAGGCTACCTACGAACAGAAGGGCGACGTGTTCGAGATGACGCTGCGTAAGGGCCCCGCCTGAACCCCCCTCCCTTTCAGGGGGGGGGAGGGTGGGAGTTGCCTGTGTTCGGGGCCTTGTCCCTGGCGTCGCCCACCGTCGGCGATGCAGTTGAGGAAGGTGTCCGGTACGCTTCGGGTGGGTAACGACCCGAGCGCGAGGGTGCCATGATCTATCTCGACAACGCCGCTACATCCTGGCCGAAACCACCAGGCGTCGCCGACGCTATGGTGCGCTTCCTGCGCGATGTCGGAGCGAGCCCCGGACGCAGCGGGCACGCTCTGGCCAACGAGGCCGAGCGCATTCGCCTGGACGCGCGCGAGGCCGTCGCGGAGTTACTCGGTCTGCGTAACCCGCTCCGTGTCGTCTTCACCGCCAACGCCACGGCCGCGCTCAACCTCGTGCTGCACGGGCTGCTCACGCCGGGAGCGCACGTGGTCATCTCCGGGATGGAGCACAACGCCGTGATGCGGCCCTTGCGGTCGCTGGAAACGGGCGGTGCGGCCGTGACGATCGTGCCGTGCGGCGCGGACGGGGCGCTGACGGCCGCGGATATCGAGGAGTACCTCCGGCCGACGACGCGGCTGCTCGTGGTGAACCACGCCTCCAACGTCTGTGGCACCGTGCAGCCGGTGGGAGAGATCGCCGCGCTGGCCCGCCGGCACGGCATTGCTTTGCTGGTTGACGCGGCCCAGACGGGCGGCTGCCGGCCGATCGACGTGACGGGCGATGGCATCGACCTGCTTGCGTTCAGCGGGCACAAGGGGCTGCTGGGACCGACGGGCACTGGAGGCTTGGTCATCCATGAGGATTTCGACATTGACCGCTTGCCCGCACTGATTCAGGGCGGCACCGGCAGTCGCTCCGAGCATGAGCGGCAGCCGGATTTCCTACCCGACAAGTACGAAGCGGGTACACCGAACATCGTCGGTCTTGCCGGGCTGGCGGCCGGTGTCCGGTTCGTGCTCGAGCGCGGCGTCGAGGCGATTCGCCGTCACGAGCAGGACTTGACGGGTCGTTTGCTCGCCGGGCTGCGCGAGATCGCGGGCGTGCGGATCCTGGGACCCCAAGATGCCGGTCAAAGGGCCGCGGTCGTTTCCTTCACGGTGGCGGGGCGGGCCTCTTCCGACGTCGCGTATGAGCTGGAGCAGCGTTTCGGCGTCCTCTGTCGCCCGGGATTGCACTGCGCGCCACTCGCCCACCGGACGCTCGGGACGCTGCCGGGCGGGACGGTCCGCTTCGCCCCCGGCCTGTTCAATACGGTCGAGCAGATCGCGGCCGCGGTGGACGCGGTACGGGAGGTAGCGGGAGCGGCCACGCATGGCTGAGTTGGCGGTGATCCTCGTGCACAGCACCAGCCACGCGATTGCGGCGGAGCGTGTGCTGAAGCGTGCCGGCCTGGAGGTGAAGCTGGTCCCCACGCCGCGCCACCTCAGTAGCAACTGCGGCTCCGCGGTGCGTATCCCCGCCCGAGACGGGGCAGTCTGCGAGCAGCTCTTGCAGGCGGCCGGTGTGCCGGTCGACCGGATCGAGCTGCTCAGCGAAAGAAAAAGGGGTCAGGAGCCATTTTCAGAGAAAGGCTCCTGACCGCTAGTTCTTCTTCAGACGCGCGCGGGCGGCGGCGCCGCCAAGGCCGGGTCAACCTCGCCGACGGCCACGAAGGCCCGGGCGCGGGCTTGGCAACCCTCACACGCGCCACACGGCTGTGGGCCTTTGCCGGCGCAGCTATACGTCCACTCGAAGGGCACGCGATAACGCTGCCCCAACCGGATCACCTCGGGAAAGCTGAGGTCGATCAGCGGCGCCTCCACGCGGACGAGGCTGCGGCTCGGCAGGGCCGTTTCCAGCATTGCGTTGTACGCGTGTACGAATTCACGCATCTGTCCCGGGGCGGCTTCCGGCGGGCTGAGGGGGCCGGGGCTGGTGTCGGTTAACCCGATCGTGATGGTCCCGGCCGCCACCTGTTGGGCCACCTGCACTCCGATCGCCAACAGCGTTGGCAGCAGCCCGCGCACGGAACCCGGCGGCAGCGGCTCCAATCGTCCACCCGGTCTGCCGGCCGGCTCACCTGACGCCGGAGCCGGTGGATTGCCCGCCGACAGCGACAACCCGGGAAGCTGCCGCAGTTGCTGAAGGTAAGGGAACTGAAGCACGACGAGTTTGCCGAGGCTGAAGCGCTCCACAAGGCTGTGCAGGGCCCGTCGCTCGGCTGCCGCCGAGACTTGGCCGTAGTCGACGTGCGCGAGGATGACCAGGTGCTCGCGCTGCTGCTGGGCGGCCGCCACCGCGGCTCTGATTCCGCCACCCGATAGCGCCACGACGTTGGCCATGCTGTCGTACTCCGTCCGCCCCGGTCGTCAGCTCTACTCCGTGCCCAGTATATCGGCCAAGACGACGCCCGCCCATTCGAGCCCGCGGGGGGGAGCGAGCGGGCACGTCACTGCGGCTCGGAGGCAAAGGGGGGCCCCTTCGCTTCCGCTCGGGCTCTGTTCCTGCGGTGCTCGCCGTTGCCGCGACCGGCGTGACGGGAGGTCAGCCGGTCCACAGCCGTGTGACCCAGGCGCGCAGGGGCGGCCCGATGTCGTCCGCGAGCGTGATCAATGCCACGCCTGGAATCGCCAGCGCCACGGCCAGCAGTTTCCGCACGGTCAGCCGCTCACGCAGGATGAAGGTGGCCAGGAGCAGCGCAAACAGGACGGAAGTCTGGTTGAGGATGGCGGCGACGGCCGCCCGCGCGTATTTGAAGCCGGCCACCCAGAAGATCATCGACAGGTACGTGCCCAGCACGGCCGCCGGTACGCTCTGCCTCCACACCCGCGCCGGGCGAAAGACGCCCCATAGCTTGCGTCCCTCCGGCAGCAGTACGGTCAGCAGCGCGAGGATGACGGTGCCGGCCAGCAGGCGCAGCAGGGCGGCGCTGACCGCGTCGCATTTCTCCAATACGGGCTTGGCCAGCACGATGGCGAACGCGACCATGGCGACGGCCGAGCCCGCCAGAAGCATACCCCACAGAATCTGCCGGTGGGTGCGGTCCGGCGGCGGTGCGTGCCGCGTCGAGACGAACACGCCGGCCAGGATCAGGCCGCCGCCCAGGTAGTGACACCACGCGAGCTGCTCGACCAGCAGCAGCCAGGAGAACAGGATCACCAGCGGGGCGTAAATGCAGTCCACGATCGTGAACAGGCCCACGCCGATGAGGTTCAGGGCGTAGAAGAAGATCGTGTCGGCGATGGCAATGCCGATGATGCCGCTCAGCAGCAGGATGCAAACGTCCCCCGGATGCTCGGGCAGCTTCAGCCACGTGCCGTCGGTGGGGAATAGCACGGGCGCGAGGAGCATAGCGCCCACGGTGCCGGCCGTCAGCGCAATGCCGATGAAGTTCTTGAACAGGTTGAGCGCCAGCGGCGAAACGGTCTCGCCGGAGCGCTTAAAGAGCACCATCGCCAGGGCCCAGGTCGCCGCGGCCGCCAGCGCAAAGAACTGCCCGAGCAGGTGATGCTGTTCCATACGCCCGCCTGCGCCCGACTTCGCCCACGTCAGGTGGCTCCGCGCGGCAGGGAAACCAACGGCCTGCAAAGGGCGGCAGGCCCGAGTTCCACGCCGAGGGCAGCATAACTAAGCGCATCGCCGCCCTGTCCTTCCACGAACGGGCGGTTGCTGCACCCGCGCGCCGACTCCACCGGCTTGGGCACGCCGCCCTCCCCGTTCCCCCTTCGCGGGCCGCTGCCTAATGTCCTGCCAGGCTCGGCGCGTCGGCCGAGGGTTTCGCCCGCAGGCAGTCCAGGTAGACGAACACGCACAGCGCCAGGAACATGATCAGGCCCAGCCAGTTCTCGAAGCGTGCCAGACCCTGTGGGTCGGTGTTCGCGGCCAACAAACGCCCGCTGACGTCGAGGAAGGGCATGATGACGCCGACCGTCTTCTCCTCCCCGGCGACGATGGCGGTCTGGCCCAGAGCCAAGTCATCCAGGGCGGCCGTGAAGTTAACCAGCACTTCGACAATGGCCGCTCCCGCGATCAGACCCGAGGCAATCAGGATGCCCTTGTTGCTGCGGGCCTTGGCAAGCGGTTCGCTGCGGGTGCTCTTCTTGACGAGCCAGGCCACAAACGCACCGGCCAGGATCGGCGTGTTGATCTCCATCGGCAGGTACATACCCAGGCCGAACGCCAGCGCGGAGATGCCCAGCAACTGAATGAGCAACGCCACCACCACGCCCACCCCGTACAGCAGCCAAGGCACCTCTCCGGTCCCCAGGAAGCTCTCCAGGGCACTGGCCATCATGTTGGCCTGGGGAGCCGGCAGCGCGCCTTCGCCCGTGTAGCCGGGCTTGTAGGCCAGCACCATGATCGTCCCGCAGACGAAGATGGAGGCGATCAGCGAACCGACGACCGCATTCCAGGCGATACGCTTCGGACTCGCGCCCAGCCAGTAGCCCAGCTTGAAGTTGGTCACCAGCCCGCCCGCCATCGAGAGGGCGGTACAGACCACGCCGCCGACCAGCAGCGTGGCGAGCATCCCCCGGTCGCCCCGGCCCAGGCCCGCGGCCCCAAGCAGGACGGCCGTGATGATGATCGTCGTCACCGTCATGCCCGAAATGGGAGTGACGGAGATCATGGCAATCGCCCACGCGGACACCGTGGTGAACAGGAACGCGATGACCAGAATCACCAGCACGGACACGACCGTCAGCCAGTTGGCATTCTCCATCCCGTGCAGGACGCTGAAACGGAAGAACAGCACCATAACGATAATCGCCAGGATGCCCAGCAGGGTCATGGTCGGATAACTGATGTCCTCATCGGTGTGCAGGCGGCTGCCCAGTTCCTCCTGGCGCCGGAACAGGCTACCCAGCGCCTGCCGCAGGGCGGTGACGATGACGCCCCCCATCTTGAGAATGGACAGGAGGCCCGCCGTGAAGATCGCGCCGATGCCGATGTTCTTGGGGACCTGCCCGAAGATGTCGACGGCACTGGCCGTGTTGGCGAACACCGCGATCTGGCCCGTGTCGGGCGACCTCCGCAATTCGTAGGCGCGGTTCTTGTCCTTGATCTTCCACGCCAGGCCCGGCGTCGCCACGGTAATGCCCACCGCCTCTTTGGCGAAGGGCTGACCCGCGTCGGCGAAGGCATCGCCGATCTGCTTACGTAGCTTGGCCTTGTGATCGAACTCACTGAGCCGCTCCGCCCAGGCGATCGGCAGGCTGAAGAGCGTCGCCTCCGCCTTGCCCTTGTGCACGGTGATCACACCCTGCTCCTCGTTGAGCTTCAGGTTGTAAACGTCCGGCTTCTGGGCGATGGACCAGTGCTGACCGTACGTCCGGGTGGAGACCGTGGCTTCCTCCGTCAGTTCGCACTGCTGCGCGGCGAACGCGGCGCGGAGTTCGGCATGGGCGGCTTGCAGGTCCTCGCGCGGCGGCGCCACCGCCTCGCTCGGCTGCCCCGCGGCAAACTCGTCAAGCAGGGCGGCCACGTTCCCGGGCAACTGCAAGCGGGGCGCGTCCTCCGCCGGGCCGTTGTAGGCCACGCAGGCCGAGTTCAGCCCCCGGAGCGTGTCGAGGTCCAGATGGGCCAGCAGCGGGATGATCACAAACCAGGATAGAAACGACCCCGCGCAGATGATGGAGGCGTACCGCAAGCCGATGATGAAGCCCAGCCCCAGGTAGTAGGCGCCGGTCCCCATGAAGAACACGGCCTTGATCTTGTGGGTCAGCGTCTCAAAGAACTGCGTCGGCACGGCCGGGGCGGAGACGCTCCCCTGCGCCACCGGCTCCAGCTTGGCCATGCCCGTGGTGAACACGTGGCTGAAGAGACGCATGCCGGCGGAGAGGAAGTTGTAGATGAACGCCAGCACAAAGGAGTAGATCAACACCCACGCCTGCTGGGTGCTGCCGGAGGCACCGGTGACGAGGATCTCGTTGGTGGCCGTCGCTTCCGGAAAAGGCAGCTTCCCGTGCATCTGCTTGACGAAGTACCGTCGGAACGGGATGAGGAAGATCACTCCCAGAATGGAGCCCAGAAACGGCACCAGGGCGATCTGCAGGAACAACGAGAGATTCCCGATGTTCAGGGCATCCGGCTCGTTGAGCTTGAGGATGTAGATGGCCGGCATCGTGAAGCAGGTGCCGCCGGCCACGTACCCCGAAGTCGTGCTGAACGCCAGCACGTACACGTTTTCGAGGATCGTGCTCATCCGACGCCCCATCTGGACCAGGAAGCCGGAGAGTCCCACCGCCAGGATGGAGACGGGAATGGCCGTCTCGATGCCCTGCCCGGCCTTGAGGGCCAGGAACGTGGCCGCCACCGAGAAGATGATGTTCATGACCAGCCCGAAGATCAGCGCCCGCGTGGTGAGCTCGGGGACGCGCACGTTCGGCGGGATCATGGGGACGTACTCTTCGCCGGGCTTCAGTTCGCGATAGGCGTTTTCCGGGAACTTGAACTGGTCCTGCGGTTGAGCCATGGAGCAATCCTCGCGTTTCGGAGCGCTGGTATCCGTGGAATCCGGTGGACGTACTGCCGACCTCCAGGCGCGCCACCCATCGGGTCAGCCGTGCAAACGAGCTAACCTAACCGGTCGCGGGGCCCCCGGAAAGAGTCCGAGCGCGGTCTACCGGCGGGGAGACCGTTGGTCCCGCCAAGCGTGTGACGACTCTGGAGGCGTGCCGCTAGGCATCGCGGGTCAGTGGGACTGTAGCTCTGCCCGTCTCAATGAATCTTCCCGGCCAAGAGAAGGCCCTACCCACGGCCGGCTGGAGCCGGCGCCGACGCCGCGTTAGTCGGACTTCGTCTTGAAGTCCTTGCCGACCCACGGTTTGGCGATTGTCAGCAGAATGCACGAACTGATAGCGATACACCCGAAGATCAGCCACATGACCTGGGTGTTGCGCTCGCCCTCCGCGGGGCAGTAGCGCTCCATCATCCAACCCGAGTAAATCCAGGGCACCAGCATCTTGGTGAGGAACCAGGGCAACTGGGCGACGCCCATGTACTGTCCCGTGCGGCCTTCCGGGGCGATCTCGGCGGCGTACTGCAGGAAGCGGGGCTGCCACATCGCTTCACCGAACGTCATGATCAGGATATAGGCGAGCAGCGCCCAGGGACGCGGGCCGACGGCCAGCAGGAACGCTGGCGCGGCCATTACGAAGGTCCCGTAGACCATCATGTTGTACACTTTCGCCTTCTGCGTCAGAGCCGCGATGATGGGCACCAGGATGAAGATCAGTAGTGGGTTGGCATTGGAGGCGATCTCGAAGTAGCGCCCGATCCAGCCTTCGTAAGCACGCGAGATGTACTGCGGCAGAATGAGCCAGTTGTAGGTGAAGAGCGTCTGCACAGGGATCAGCGCGAAGATGAAGAAGAAGAACTTGCCGTCGGCGAGCGGATGCTGAGCAAGCCACTTGCGCGCAGGCGGTATCACCATGAGCACAATCCAGACGAGCGGCAAGGCGACCGCCAGCACGTAACGGAGCAGGCCCGCGGACTGCACGCAGAGCGCGCCGATCACAAGGACGACGAACACCCAAAGATGCAAAGGAGGATAGCGGCGCACGCCTGCCTCGGTGGGTGGCGTGACGGCGGCGGGGGGGGACGCCGGCGTGGGCACCTGCGGCGCAGTGGGCGGCGCCGCGGCTATCTCCAGAGGTCGCCCGCAGCGCTGGCAATGCTGGGCCGTGCCCGGATTCGACGCGCCGCAATCGGCATGCGGGCAGGTGCGGGGCGGGGCGGCGGCTGCTTGCTTGATGGCCTCGGTCTCGGCTTTTGCCCGCCCGATGGCGTTCTGCACCGTGCGCGGCGTGAGGATCAGCAGCGTGCACAGCAGGGCGACGAACGTGAACCCGGTGTACACCCAGAAAGTGCCGGGGATGCCGAGGCCGAGGAAGTTCTCATCGCGCAGCAGGAACGCCCACGTCGGCATCCAGCCGCCGAAGTTCATGAGCGCGTAGAGCATGGCGAAGCCCATGCCCGCGGTCTTGGGGGTGGTGAACTGGCGCACGCCCGCGTAGGCGGCCGGCTGGTACATCCCGTACCCGATCACCACCAGCAGAATCCCGCCCAGCGTGATCAGATGCAACGGCGACCAGAGCCCCAGTGATTGCTGGCCGAACAGGTTCGGCCCGCTGGAGATCAGAATGCGTCCGGCCAGCAGGAACGTGAAGGCCGCGAGCAAAGCCCGGCGGACGCCGAACTTGTCCGCGACAAAGCCGAGAAAGAACATCGCCAGGGTGATGCCCGCGGTGAGCACCATAACGCTCTTGTGGGAGAACACGTCGGCCTGGGGGTCGCCACGGAACACCACGTCGGAGAAGTAGATGGCCAGGTAACCCAGGATCCCAAAGTAGACCATGCCCTCCAGGAAGTAGCTCAAGTTGATGCCCCACAGGGCGCGGGGGGCATGCACCAGGTCAATGAAGGGCTGGACGATCTCGCGCAACGGGCTTTTCTGAGGTTCATTCATGGTCGAGGCTACCTCTTATACTGGACCCCGCGGGGGTCGGTGTTGGCGGGGAATGTACTGCGCGCGGGGAGGGGCGTCCACACGTGGCCGGGGTCGCCCTGCCGCCGCTTTTTCGTCCCGATGCGGCAAGGGGGGCCGGCTGGACGGCGCTGGATCGCCCGCCGTGAACGGCGTGCACACCTGCCGGGTTGGTCACGCCGAGGGACCCGCGCCCGGCTCCGCCTGCTGCTCCAGGCGGCTCTCCTTCTGAATCACGCCCCGGAAGAGCACGATCAGCACCGGTGTGCTCAACGCCATGGCCGCCAGGATCAGGTTCATCATCTGCGGGCCCTGCGTGTACGGGACGTCCGTCAGCCGGCTCCCGATGTCCGGTGGGCAGTACTTCGTCAGCAGTAGCCCCGCCAGCGGGCCTTCCGCGAGCCGGGCGAAGAACATCGGGACGTAGGAAAGCCCCATGTAGGAGGCCTCCCGGCCCGGCGGGGCGATGGCGGCCGTGTATTCGTAGAGTCGGGGCGA
Source organism: Planctomycetota bacterium (assembly GCA_029558835.1). GTDB lineage: Bacteria > Planctomycetota > Phycisphaerae > UBA1845 > UBA1845 > JAKQDH01. Next base: position 18,273 of record JAKQDH010000218.1, read on the forward strand.
CCAGATCACCTCCCCAATCGAGAACACGACAACCTGCGCCAGAATGATCGCCGTGTACCCCTGATACACGTTAAGGCCGAAGACGCCCGCGAACCACTCCGGGCTGATGCACAGCGTCAGCATCGACGCGGACGAGAACACGATGCCCACGAACATCACGTTGAACAGTTTGAAGCGCGCCACGATAGGCGTCGATATCACCACGCCGAAGCAGATGATGAACGGGTTGATCGAGTTGAGCAGGCCGATGGGGGCGTCACTGGCATACACGCCGATTTGCGTGTCGTCGTCGCGAAGGTAGTAGACACCCGGCCCGGGGCCTTGGCCCTCGGGGAGTTGGAGCTCCCAGCGCTGGCGCGCTTCTACGATGCGCACGGTGGCGCCCTCCGGCACGTCATGCCCGGCGGCGGCCAGCGCCTGAGTCAGTGCTTCGGGGAGGATGCCCTCGTCGAGAGTGCCCGCGATGGCGAGGTCCACGCCCAGAACATACTGCGACATCGTGCGTTGGTAGTACTTCGGGTACACCTGGTACTGGTGCTCGAACACCTGGCGCACGCCTGTCAGAATCACGAGGAAGAGCATGAAACGCCAGAACGCCGACTCCTGGAAGACACTGATAGCGATCGTCCAGGGTGCCTCCCATTCCTCCGCCTGCTCCGCGCGTTGGGCCTGAGTGGCGGCATCGACGCGCGCGATCCCCTTGCGCCAGAAGATCAGGATGCACAGCCAGCAGACGATGCTCAGCCCGGAGCCCAGCATGAACACGGAGCGGTTCCCCCAGTGCGAGCCGCGCAAGGCGTCGAGGAAGAAATTGCCGAAAAACGCCCCGATGTTCATCAGGAAGTACAGCAGGTTGAAGCCCGAGGTCTGCGTCTCCTTCGTGGTGTAGCGTTTGGTGGCCGAGATCAGAATCGGTGTCATCAGCGCGGCCCCCACCGAGAGGACGAAGAGGGCCGGAATGATGACGAGCTTCAGGTCGGTCACCCACACGGCCGTGCGCGAGATGAGCAGCAACAGCACGGAAAGGTAGAGGGTGCGGCGGATGCCAAACGAGTCGCCGATGAACCCGGCAATGAACCCCACGCCCGTGTAGACCCACATGCACAGGGCCCATACCCAGGCAGCCTGGTTGTCCGTGTAGCCGAGGGTCTCGCTGAGGTAGAGCGTGCCCACCGTCATGGTGGCGAAGTAGGCCACGCAGTCGAAGAGGTTGACGATCTGGACGACCCAGAACTCGCGGCCACAGCCGCGGAGCAGGGCAAACTCAGCAAAGTAGTTGCGGACGGTCTTCAGGACGGCGCTGCTCTGGTTGTCGGTGCCCACATGGTCTTCCCGGTGGTGCAGGGTCGGCGATAAACGCCGTGTTCTTTCGTGTTCCACGTCGGCCACGGGGGGCCGACGCCATCACCTGCGGGGCCGATGCTCCCCGTCGAGCACCACGCTCCCCCATGACGACGGCCGTGGACGCGCACGCTCTTGCCCCGACGGGGGTGCGCGCGGCTCCTCCACCCTCACCCCTCCCCCTCTCCCTTGAAGGGAGAGGGGTCCAGACGCCGCCCGCCCGCCCCTGCGCAGCGAGGGCATGCAGCACCGGCCGCCTGAGTCCGGGCGGTCGCGGTAGCGCGGCGTTCATCAGTTCCCCAGGTCCAAAGGACCTGGGCCACCCGCCCAAGGACCTGGGCCACCCGCCCAAGGACCTGGGCCGCCCGGCGCTACTTCTGCTTGCCCCACAACCGGGCCAGCTCGAGCAAGACCTTCACCGACAGCTCCATCTCCTCCAGGCAGGCGTATTCCAGCTTGGAGTGGAAGTTGTGCATGCCCGTGAAAAGGTTGGGCGTCGGCAGGCCCATCTCGGTCAGCCGTGACCCGTCGGTGCCGCCGCGGATGGCCCGCGACACGGGCTCCAGCCCGACCTTACGGATGGCATCCCGCGCCAAATCGGCCGCCCGCGGCTCCTTCCGCAAACCCTCGATCATGTTGCGGTACTGCTTCTTGACGGCCACGTCCACCTTCGCCTTCGGGAACTCGGTCATGATCGTGGCCGCGATGTTCTTGAGCACTTTCGCCTGCTCTTTGAGCTCCGCGGTGACGAAGCTGCGTAGCAGAATGCGGATCTTCACCTCCGGCACGCCGCCCTCGATCGTGTACGGGTGCAGGAAGCCGACGCGCTTGGCGGTGGTTTCCGGTGCCATCGTGTGCCAGGGCATGCGGCTGAGGAACTGCCCGGCCAGGCGGATCGAGTTGACCATCTTGCCCGTGGCGAGGCCCGGGTGGATGTTGTAGCCCGTGATCGTCACCGTTGCGAGGTCGGCGGAGAAGGTCTCCTCTTCGAGTTCCCCGGCCGACTCGCCGTCGAGCGTGTAGGCGCAGGTCGCGTTGATCTTCTTGGGATCGACCTTGTCGCACCCGCGGCCGACCTCCTCGTCGCACGTGAACACGACGCGGATGGGGCCGTGCTTGAGCTTGGGATTGCCCAGCAACTCGGCCGCGGTGGTCATGATGATCGCCACGCCGGCCTTGTCGTCGGCGCCCAGCAACGTCGTGCCGTCCGAGGTGATGATCGTCTTGCCCTTCAACTCCGCGAGCCCTTCGCTCTCGGCCACGCGGATGACCTGGGACTTGTCACCGGGCAGCACGATGTCCTTGCCGTCGTAGTTCTTGTGGATGGTGGGCTGGACGTTCTTGCCGCTGGCCTCCGGGGAGGTGTCCATGTGGCTCAGCCAGGCGACGGTCGGGGCACCCTTGACGTTTCCGGGTATGGTGCCCATGACGATGCCGTTCTTGTCCACCTGCACGTCGGCCAGGCCGAGCTCCTTCATCTCGTCCGCCAGCATCTTGCCGAGGACAAGCTGGCCTGGGGAACTGGGATAGTCCTTGGTGTCCTCGACGGCCGTGGTTTCCACCTTCACGTAGCGACAGAAGCGATCCAGTAGCGTATCCACGATGGTTCTCCCTCAGTAAGGTACGTCGTTACGGTTCCGTTCCCCCACGCGGAGCCGGCTCCGGGGCAGGACCGCGCCTCGCGCCCCGGCAACCGGGCAGCCCGCGCCGCCGGACCGTCCTTTGTACGCCCGGGCCGCGCCCAGTGCAACGGGCGCCGCAGAACGTAGGGCGGGTTCCACCCGCCGTAGCACCGGCGCCGGTCCGGCGGGCAAAGCCTGCCCTACCCCGGACGACCCAACGCCGGTTCCACCCGCCGCCGACCGACTCGTCTTTCCCCGCTGTGGGCCGGCCAAGTACGCCAACCCCGCCACGGACGCACACCTTCTGACAACCCCGGGTGGCAGACAGGCGGCAGTGGCGATAGTACATTGCTGGCGGCCGCCCCGGGGGGTACCAGGGCAGCCGGAGGAGCGCGAGGCAGCCGGCCCGCGCCGGTGCGTGCACCGGCGTCGGGCAACGGCACGCGCGGGAGAAGGTTGTCGTCCTCTTGCACAAAGGAACTGTGGCCGTGAGTAACAACCCTCGGCAGCACGCAACGGTGTTGAGCATGGTCCTGGCGATCGCGGCGGTGGCGAACGCGGAAAGTCACCTGATGCGGCTGGCGGACGTGCACGGCGATGCGATCGTCTTCACGTACGAAGACGACCTGTGGCTGGCGTCCACCGCGGGCGGGCCCGCCCGACGCCTGACCAACGATCCCGGCACCGAAGTATGGGCGAAGTTCTCCCCGGACGGCAGGCACATCGCCTTCACCGCCCAGTACGATGGCGGCGTGGATGTCTACGTCATGGACGCCGGCGGCAGCGTGCCGCGGCGTCTGACCTACCACCCGGCCCAGGACCGCGTCCTGGAATGGTTTCCCGACGGCAAGCACATTCTCTTCCGCTCCAACCGCGACTACCCCCAGCGGGCGGAGGAAATCTACTCGGTGTCGATCGACGGCGGCATGCCGGAGAAGCTGCCGGTCGACCGGGCGGGTCTGACCACGATTTCCCCCGACGGTCAGCGGATCGCCTACAACCGCATCTCCATCGAGCAGCGCACGTGGAAACGCTACCAGGGCGGCATGGCCAATGGCATCTGGATGGGGAGCCTCGAACTCGGCGATTACCGCAAGATCACCGACTGGGTCGGCACCGACAGCTTCCCCATGTGGCAGGGCGACTCCATCTACTTCACCTCCGACCGGCAGTACGGCACCCTGAACCTCTATCGCTATGACGTTTCCACCGGGAAGGTCACCCCCCTGACCGAGTACAAGGACTACGATGTTAAGTATCCGTCCAGCGGCCCCGGCGCCATCGTGTATCAATACGGAGAATCGCTGCACCTGCTCGACGTGACGACGGGCAAGACGCGCCTGGTGCCGGTGGAGATCCCCACGGACCTGGTCAAGATGCGGAGCGAACTGGTGGACGTGGCGCCGACGACGGGCTCTTTCAGCCTGTCGCCCGGCGGCAAGCGCCTCCTGCTGGAGGCCCGCGGGGAAATCCTCAATCACCCGGCCAAGGACGGCGTACCGGTCAACATCACGCGCACCAGCGCCTCGCGGGAGAAGAACGCCGCCTGGTCGCCGGACGGCAAATGGATCGCCTTTCTCTCCGACAAGACCGGCGAGGAAGAGGTATACATAGTTGATCCCAAGGGCGAGCAGCCCTGGCGCCAGGTCACCACCGGCGGGCTGGGCTTCCGCCTGCAATTGGTGTGGTCGCCGGACGGCAAGTACCTGCTCTTCGCGGACAAGTTCATGCGCCTTAACCTGGTCGAGGTGGAGACCGGCGACCTTGCGGTGATTGACCAGGGCGAATACGACGACGGCTGGGAACGCTGGGGCATCCAGGATTACGTCTGGTCGCCGTGCAGCCGGTGGGTCGCGTACACGAAGATGGAGCAGAGCCTCAATGAGTCGATCTTCCTGTACTCCCTGACGGACAAACAGTCGTACCGCGTGACCAGCGATGCGACGGAAGACTGGAGCCCCTCGTTCGACCCCGCGGGGAAGTACTTGTATTTCCTCTCCAACCGCACCTTCAACCCGATCATGTGTTTCGTGGACCAGAACCACATGTTCCTGGAAATGGGCCGCGCCTACGTGCTGGTCCTCAAGGAGGATGCCGCCTCGCCGTTTGCCCCGGAGGACACTGACGAACCACTGGCTGCGAAGCAAGAGGCGGATTCCGAAAAGCCCCCCGCCGCCGAGAAGAGCAAACCTGAAGAGCCGCAGGAGGCGGGCGGGGATGACCAGCCCGCCGACGAAACCGAGAAGGCGGCCCCGGCCGAGGAACCCACGGCCACCGGGATTGACCTGCCCGGCCTCGAACGGCGCCTCGTGGTCGTGCCGGGCGTACCGGCCGGCAACTACTTCCGCCTCACCGCGACCGAAGACGGCTTCCTCTACCTCAAGAAGGACGAACCCGAGTTCTCCAAGTATCAGAACGTCAGCGACCACACCGGCGGCCGGCTCGACCTCTACCATTATGATCTGAAGAAGAAGGAGACAGCCAAGGTTCTGGGCAGCATCGCCAACTACCATCTTTCCGCCGACGGCAAGAAGCTCGTCTACCGCGCCGGCAGCACGTACGGCATCGTCGATGCGGCGAGCAAGGCGTCCGTCGGCGACGGGAAAGTCGACCTGAGCACCCTGCGGCTTACCGTCAACCGCGAGGAAGAGTTCCGGCAGTTGTTCCAGGAGGCATGGCGCATCCAGCGCGACTGGTTCTATGATCCCGGCATGCACGGCGTGGACTGGGAGGGCATGCGGGAGAAGTACGGCCGGTTCGTGCCGTTCTGCGGCGACCGGAGCGACCTCAACTATTTGATCGGCGAGATGATCGGCGAGCTCAACATCGGCCACACCTATGTGTGGGGCGGTGACATCCGCGACGATTCGCGCTCGGTGGGCACGGGCCTCCTGGGAGCGGAGTTCGTGGCCGAGCAGGGGGCGAAGTACTATCGCCTTAGCCACATCATCCCGGGTACGCCCGGCAGCGACCGCGAACGCAGCCCGTTGACCGAGCCCGGCTGTCCCTTCAAGATCGGCCACTACCTGATCGCCATCAACGGGCGGGAAGTGACCACCGCCGACAACATCTATGCGTTTCTGCAGAATCAGGCCGACCGGGTCGTGTACCTGACGTACAACGACAGTCCCAGCGCCGAGGGGGCCAAGACCCATCGCCTCCGCACACTCCGCGGCGAAGACGCCATCCGTTACCGCGAATGGGTGGACAACAACCGCGCCTACGTGGACAAGATGACGGGCGGGCAAGTGGGCTATCTGCACATTCCCGACATGGGCGCCGGCGGGCTCGTCGAGTTCGCCACGGCCTGGTATGCCCCCTACTACAAGAAGGGCTTCATCATCGACGAGCGCTACAACGGCGGCGGCTTTACGTCCGACATGATCATCGACCGGCTCGAACGCCGCCTGTGGGCCATGACCCAGCCGCGCGAGGGCAAGCCCGTGCGCGACCCCGAACGCTGCTTCCACGGTCACCTGGCGGTGCTGGTCAATGAGGAAACGGGGTCGAACGGCGAGTTCTTCGCGGAGGCCATCAAGATCAAGAAGCTCGCCTCGGTCATTGGTATGCGTACGTGGGGCGGCGCCATCGGCATCGAGGCCCACCAGAACCTCATGGACGGCGGCGCGGTGACCCCGCCGCAGTTCGGTCTCTACGGCCTCAACGGCGAGTGGATCATCGAGGGACACGGCGTGGTGCCGGACCTCGAGGTGCAGAACCTGCCCGGCGACGTCATCCGCGGCAAGGACGCCCAGCTCGACGCGGCCATCGAGTACGTGCTCAAGCGGCTCCAGGAGAAGCCGGTGGATATCCCAGCGCCACCGCCTTATCCCGACAAGAGCAAGAAGTAGGAAGAAAGGCAAGAGGCAACAGGCAAGAGGTACGGGGGCACGAGCGCTGCAACCGACACTCGACAATCGCCAATCGTCAACCGCCCGCGCGGCCGTCATTTTTGACATGGACGGCACGCTGACGGTGCCGTACTTCGACTTCGATGCGATTCGGGCGGAGATCGGCATCGTGGGCCGCACGCCCATCCTGGAGGCGATGGAGCTGATGCCGGAGGCGGAGCGCCGGCGGGCGGCCGCCATTCTGGATCGACACGAACGGGCGGGCGCGGAGAACGCCCACCTGCAGGAAGGCACGCTGGACACGCTGGCCGGCCTGCGGACGCGCGGTTACTGCCTCGGCCTGCTTACCCGCAACACGCGACGCTGGGTGGACGTCGTGCTCGACCGTTTCGGGATCGTCATGGACGCAATCCGCACCCGCGATGACGGGCCGGTGAAGCCCGCCGGCGACGGCGTGTCGGCGCTCTGTGTTGAACTGGGCGCCGACCCGGGCGTAAGCTGGATGGTCGGCGACTACCTGTTTGACATCATCGCCGGGCGCCAGGCCGGCGCCCGCACCGTGCTGCTCATCGACGATCGGGAGGCGCCCCCGTACGCCGACCAGGCGGATCACGTGATTCGTCGGTTGCCTGAACTACTCACGCTGCTTGGTCCTGCCGGGAAGCCGGCATAACCGCCGGGTGAGCCACGCGCGCCGCTGCACGGCTCGCCACGCGGCGCGTCAAAGGTGTACCGCGCGGTTGTCGGATTCATCCTTGCTCTTCATTGAGTACTGCCGGTCCTGACGATCGTGGTTGATCTTGAGTTTCTGCATGTACAGGCGGTGACAATCGTCGGCGCTGAGCCCCACGCACTGCGCCAGCGACACCCAGAAGAACAGCAGATCGATCACCTCCACCCGCGCATTCTGCAGATCGTGAATCGCAAACCGCTGCCCACGTTTCGCCTCTTCGCACCAGTGCTTCCAGAACGTGCAGTTGCGCAGCTCCTCGAGCTCGTTGCTGGCGGCCATGATGTAGTCGTGCAGCCAGACACCCGCCTGCACGGGGTCGAAGTGCTCCCGCAGCGCCAGCGTGTCGTGCCCGATCCGCCGGTTCAGCTCGCCCTGTTTCTCGAAGATCTCCTCCAACACCGCCCGCCTCCTGCTCTTGACGCCGTCGGCCGACACCCCCACCCAGGGGGCTTCGTCGGCATGTTATCGGGCACCCCGCGCCCCGGCGACCGCCCCGGCCGGGCAGCGCTGCCGGTCCGCCCACCAGCAGCCTGCTGAGGCAGTAGCCTCGGCCCCCCGTGGCCGACGCGGGGGCTGCCCAGCTACCGGCTCGCGAGGCTCCCGCTCTCGCCCCGGAGTCCCGCAACGGGCGACCGGGTGTCTCCCGCCGCCGTGACGCGAGCGGCCTGGAGCGGACGCCGGTAGTGCTGCCGGGTAGCCCGCAAGCGGGTCAACTCGTGCGGGCGGTTGCATTAGCGGGGAAATGGGGTATCCTGAGGGTCTTTGATCGGCGGGCGGCAGGAGTCCGGGTACCGTGGCATCGAAATCCGGTCCAACCCTGTTCGAGGTCATGCGACGGGCGGCAGGCCCGCAGCCCACGCCGGAGCCCAAGACGCCTCTGCGGACCGAGCAGGGCGAGCTGGAGACGACCACCCCGGTTCGGCCCCCGGCGGGGGACAAGCAGCAGCCGGCGGGAGCCGGCCCCGGCGCTGAAGCGCCGGCACGTGCCCCGCTGCTGGAGTTCACCGGCCGACAGTTGCGGGTGTCCTTGGGGGGCGTCTCGGCCGGCGTTACGGTAGGGGTGATCCTCCTGGTTGTGGCCGGGGCGTACCAGTTGGGGCACCGATCTGGGTATCACGAAGGGTACGCGGCCGGTAGCGCAGCCTATGAGGCCCGTGCGGTCGACGAGATTGATTCCGCCACGCGACGGTCGCCCGACGAGGGGTCGGCCGTCGGCCGGTACGCCGTCAGCCCCAGCTCCCAGTCCTTACCAGGGGTGGGCGGGGACGAAGCGGTGAGCGACGTCAATGGCCAAGTGTTCCTCCCGGTGCCGGGGAATACGTACATCGTGGTGCAGGAGTTTGCCCAGGGACGTCTTGAAGACGCTGCTCATGCCCAGGAGTTCCTGAAAGCCCAGGGGGTGGATACGGTGCTGCTGCGGCAGCGTTCGGGTGCGCTCCAAGTGCTTACCACAGAAGGGTTTAACCGCAAGGATGCGGCTCAGAAGGCAGCCTCGGAGCAGCTTTGGCAGCGTGTTCGCGCCCTGGGAGATGCCTACCGGGCCGCCGGCGGTCGGTACGGCCTGCAGGGGTATCTGATGACCTATACCGGGCAGGAGGGTTGACGGCACGCCGCTTGATGGTGTGTTTTCCCGACCGCCCGATGCGCTTTGGACAAGTTGGTTCGTCTGGAGCCTCCGCAGCCGGGGAGCGCCATCCGGGCGGCGGAGTGATGTAAGGAGTCGTTCTGATGTCACTGGATCCGTCCTTGAAGTCGAGGAGTTCGCTCGAACGTCACCGCAATGTGCTCTCGCGGGCCGAACGTATCGAGCGGCTAAAAGAGCTGGAGCGTTGGCAGGAGGGGACGTCCCCTCTCGGCCTGCCGAAGGTTGCCCATCGCAAGGCCGCCGTGGGCAAGAAGGTCAAGGAGAAGAAGGCCCCCGAGGCAGGCGAAGAGCCCAAGGCGTAGTCCGCGCTTAGCTCCGGTCGCCGTTCCCGACGTCCCCGCTGTGGGTTTGCCTGCCGGTCGTCGGGTGTGGTGTGTTCGCCGCCGGACGGCAGATTGAGTTGCTCCAACGCGCGTGGTCTTGGCAGCCGGAAGGAAGGGACGATGAACCCCGAACAGTTCATTGCCGAGCGGGTCAAGTCGATTGGGTCGTCCGGCATCCGGCGAGTGTTCGATCTGGGGGCCACGCTCAAGGACCCCATCGACTTGTCCATCGGGCAGCCTGACTTCGCCGTCCCCGATACGGTCAAGGAGGCGATGATCCGGGCGGTGCGCGACAACAAGAACGGCTACACGGTTACGCGCGGCATTGCTCCACTGCGCGAGGCGCTCCAGGCGCGGCTGCGGGCCGAGTTCGACGCCGACATGGACGTGTTCGTGACTTCCGGCGTCTCCGGCGGGTTGCTGCTGGGGCTGCTGGCCTGTCTGAATCCGGGCGACGAGGTTCTTGTCCCCGACCCGTACTTCGTGTCGTATCCGTATCTCGTGCAGTTAGCCGGTGGCAAGCCGGTGCTGGTGGATCTGTACCCGGACCTGCAACTGCATCCGGAGCGGTTCGCGGCCGCTGTTACCCCGCGCACCAGGGCTATCATCGTCTGCTCGCCGGCCAACCCCACCGGAATGGTCTACCGCGAGCAGGACCTGCGGGCCCTGGCACAGCTCGCGCAGGAGCGCGGCCTGCTGCTCATCAGCGACGAGATTTACAGTCTGCTCTGCTATGACGGGCCGCATTGCAGTCCGGTCCGCTTCGCGCCCCAGAATGCGCTCCTGTTGCGCGGTTTCGGGAAGACCTACGGCATGACCGGCTGGCGCATGGGCTTCGCGGCCGGGCCCGAGCCTCTGATCGTGCAGATGGCGAAGCTCCAGCAGTACACGTTCGTGTGCGCGCCGCAGCCCGCGCAGCATGCCTGCGTGGCCGCTCTCCATACGGACATGTCCGGCAAGGCCGATGAGTATCGTGCCAAGCGAGACTTGGTCTGCGCCGAGTTAGACGGCGTGGTGGAGTTCATGCGTCCGGGCGGAGGTTTCTACCTGTTTCCGCAGATTCCGGCCGGTTTCACGGACGCCACCGTCTTCGTGGAGCAGGCGATTGCCCGCAATCTGCTCATCATCCCAGGTGACGCCTTCAGCCGGCGCAACACGCACTTCCGTCTCAGCTACGCCGCCCCCGACCACAAGCTGCGCGCCGGGTGCGACGTCATTCGCGCACTGGTCCGGCGCTAAACAGCTTCACACCGCAGGGAAACGACAGTGACGCCGGGGTGGCATGGCCAAGCGCAGCGCCGCCATGATTTGTCGGGTACCCGACGCTACTCTCCGTAACAGCATGCCGGCGCCTGCGGCTTGGGCATGCCACCCTCCGAGTTTCCCATCTGCGTGGTCTTATTCGGTCGAGCGCTCTGTCCCGGGGAGCTGGTGGCGCGCGCGCCGCGGCAGCAGGCAAAGCGCCACGAGCTGGGCACGTCGCGGCACGCGGCCACGAACTGCCCGATGCCGGCGGTTGACGGGAGGCTGCCACTCAGGGCGATACGATCTCGATGGGGAGGGCCGGCAGGACGCCGACCGCGATGCGTTGCTTCTGGCCGGCGGAGGCATCTCCCTGACCCCGGCCTCCTCCGTCCGTGAGCACTTCGACGATCAGGTTGTCCGCGAAGCCCACGTTCGTGCCCTCCGCGTCGGCGTGCAGTTCCACCACGAGGCCCTCGGCCCCCGATTCGACTTTCGCCAGCGTGATCCCCGGAGGCGGCTCGCGGAGCTGCAGCGTGATGTCCGGCAAGCGTGCGCTCCGTGGCACGCGCACGTGCACCGTCGCGCTGCCACCGAGGGGCAGGCGCACCGGCTCTGACTCAACGAAGCGCAGCGCTGCGCCCGAACGCCGCGCGTTCAGCACCGCGACCAGCAATTCGTCCGCCGGCGCCAGGTGCCGGTACAGGAACGCCTGCATCCGATCTTCGGCGGGTGTAACGGGCCGCGTAACGGTCTTGCCGTCGATCTCCGCGTGGCCCTCGAGCGCGAGTGAGAACGGCTCGTTGACCTTCGCCCTATCCACACTCAGGGTCATCCGCACACTTTCGCGGCCCGCGGGAATGCGCGCCCCGCTGAGCGTGACCCCGGGCGGCGCACCTTTCGGCGCCACGTCGATCGCGCCGGCAAAGCCGTCCTTGCGGAGCGCATAGACGCGCAGCGGCACCGACAACCCGCCGCGCACCGTGAGACTTGCCGGCGTGCACCGGACCTCGAAGTCCGGCCGTGGCGCTCCGACGCGGAGGCGGTAAGCAAAGCCCTTGCCGCCGCGGGCCTGCGCATCGCTGACCTGGACGCAGTAGGTGCCCGCGGCCGGCAGGCGGGTGCGCAGGTATGAATCCGCGGCGTGCGTCAGCAAGCCGGAACTCGTGTGCAAGAAGCCGTCCTTGTGCTCGTAATCGTCGTTCCACGCCACCACGTTGCCGCTCGCGTCGAGCAGTCGCACGAGCGCATCGAGCGGTGACCGCACCCGGCGGGCGATGACTTCGACCACGACCTCCTCGTCCGACTCGCCCTTAAACGAGTACAGATCGAGGTCGCCCGGCGCGCCGATGCGGCCGTCGATGATGCGCGGCGTGCGGATCGCCTGGGCGGTCTCCAGCGTATCGTTGCTCTCCTTCTCAGGGCTCGCGGCGAGGGCGTCGACTGCGTACGCGACGATGTTCGACGTCTCCGTTCCGCTTCCCAACCGCGTTTCACGTACAGCGCCGGCCCGAAGTTCGCGCGCATCCAGACGGAGGCGGTCGGACGACAGGTTCCACCCGTCCACGGCGACGTGGCGCTGCTCCCCGACACGGCAGCCCAGCGGGAACATCGACGTGATGAAGGGGCATTCGCCCAGGTCGATGCGATAGACGAAGTCCTGACGTCCCCGATAGAGCGCGTCGCGGATTTCCAGCTCGTATTCGCCGTCCGCCGGCACTTCGTAGTACAGCACGGGATCGGGGCTGAACTCGTAGTCGTCGGCGAACGCAAGCTCGGCCCCATTCGCGTCATAGAGCGTCAGCGTCGCCTGGAACCAGCCGGGCACGGCGTCAGCCAGGTACGGAATCAGCTCGCGCGCGTGCGTTGCGATGACCACGTGCTGCCCCTGCGTCGCGCAGAAGCGGAAGCGGTCGACGTCGCCGGCCATGATCTGGCCGTTGATCGTCACGGGCAAGGCGAGCGGGGGATCCGTCGGCAGCAAAGTCACGACGCGCTCCGGCACTTCCTGCTCGCGGGCCTCGGCCAACACGCCCACCTGGAAACACACCGGGTTCGTGAGCCCTGCCTGCGCGAGCACGCGCAGCTCGCGGTTCCCCGGCTGGGCGTCGGGCGCGATCGTAACCTCAAGGAGCACGGTGGCCGCCAGTTGCTGCTGGTTCCCCTGGTCGCGCATGATCTCGCGCAGCGTCTGCGCGTTGTGCAACAGCGCGCGCAGCGACTGGTGTTCCAGGTCATGCAGCAGCGCGTGCTCGGGTATTTCCACCGCCGGGTCCGGCGCCGCGTCCGGCGCCGCGTCCGGCTTGGGCGTCTCCGCGCGTCGCGGACCGATCCCCGCGAGTGCCTGCATCGGCAACGAACCGCTGACCTTGCCGTCGGCCGCCAACTCGTCCCAGCGCTCCTGCAGGACCTCGCGCAAGCGGTCCGCCAGCGCGGCACGCTCTTCGGCACCGATTCCGCCCAGCGGCTTGTAGCTCCCGATCACTTTCGCGGTGACGCTCCCACCGGAGACGTACGCGCCGGATGCGCCGCGCAGGAACTGGCCGCCGACAATCACGTGGAACGTCGTGCCGCGCTTGCCGCCGGCCGGGTAGAGGAAGCCGATCTGCGGATCGGGCCGCACGGCCTGTCCCCAGACCTGCACCGCGCACCCGGCAAGCACGAGCCACGCTGTGAGGCGTGCCACGTTCATGACGACATGATCTCCCGGAGGCGCCCGCCGCCGGCGCCGGCTTCGGCGTCGGTGGGCAGCAGCCGCACCTCAAGGCCGCGATCGTTGGGCAGCGGCCCTTCCGGGTCGATGCCGAGCAGCTCATAGATGCTGCCGATGAGGTCGCGTGGATACACCGGGCGCTCGGCAACGGCGGCGCCGTACTTGTCCGACGCGCCGACGACGGTACCGCCCCGGAAACCGCCGCCCGCCACCACGCAACTGAAGCAGTTGCCGTAGTGCCCGCGTCCGCCGTTCCAGGGGGGTTCCCACTGCACGCGCGGCGTGCGGCCGAATTCGCCGCCCCACCAGACGATCGTGCTGTCGAGCAGTCCGCGGTCGGCCAGGTCCGCAAGGAGCGTCGCCATGCCGCGATCGAGCTCGGGCAGGCGGCGCTGCATCGTCTGGAAGTGCTGCTTGTGCGTGTCCCAGCCCCGGTAGTTGATGGTCACGTAGGGGACGCCGGCCTCAACGAGGCGGCGTGCCATCAGGCACGATTGGCCGAACGTGTTGCGGCCGTACCGCTCACGCACGTCGTCCTTCTCGTTCGAGAGATCAAACAGCGTACGCGTCTCGCCGAACATCAGGTTGTAGGCGTTCTCTTCGCAGCGGTCGAACTCGGCGAACTGGTCGTTGCCGGCCAGCACCCGCCCCAGCGAGTCGAGCGCGTGCAGGAGGTCGCGCCGGCGAAGCTGGCGCTCGTCGGTGATGCCCTGGGCGACGATGCCCTCGACCGCGAAGCGGGCGGCATTCGGATCGCCGCCCGTGGCGAAGGGCTTGTACCGCTGGCCGAGGAAGCCGGCTTCGGAGAAGCGCCCCTGCAGCTCGGTCAGGACAATGTACGGCGGCACCACGCCCGTATACCCGCCGTCGTAGCCTTTGAACCGCGACACGACCGCGCCGACGCACGGAAACACGAGCCGGTCCGGGGCGCGCCCGGTCTGCATGAGGTATGAGGCGGTCTCGTGGGCATTGACGCCGTGGGTCATGCTCCGAATGATCGCGTACTTGTCGGCCTGCTGCGCGAGCAGCGGCAACAGTTGACCGATCTGGACGCCGGCGACGTTGGTGGTGATGGGTCGGTCGAGCGGGCCGCAGTAGTCGTATCCCGCGTCCGGCTTCGGATCGAACGTATCGAGGTGGGCCGGGCCGCCCCACATCCAGATCTGGATCACGGACTTCGCGTGCGGCGTAGGCTTCGGTGCGTCGGCCGCGGCCGCGCCCCCGGTCCGGCGCAGCAGGGCCAGCCCGGCTGCCTGCGCGAGGCTGAGCTTGATCACCTCGCGGCGGGAGATGCCGTGCTTGTTGCGTTCCTGGACCATGGTGGCATCCTCTGCCCAAAGCGCCCGCCTAGTGGCGAAACTGGAACTCCCGGCTGTTGAACAACGCCCAGACGAGATCATGGGCAGCCTGGCGTGGCGCCTGCGCGGACCGCAGGTAGCTCACTGCCGCCCGCTCCTCCTCCGGCGTCGGGTGACGCGACAGAATGGTCAGGTAGAGCGTGCTGACAAGTTGTCGCCGGTCGCGCCGTGCCGACCGCAGCAGGTCCTGTAATGCCGGGCCTTCCTGGATCTTCTTCTGAATGTGGCTCGAGTTGAGCAGGTGCAGCCGCTGCCCGTCGGTCACGCGGTTGTTGCGCTCCGCCATCAGCCCCGTGTCGCGGGCGGGCCGCCCGAACAGCTCCAGGAACGCACTCGAGATGCTGCCGTCCGCGAGCGCAATCGTGCGCTTCTCCTTGGGAATGTGCGTGAAGGGCTCGGGGACCGCGCTCGTGTACTCCTCGTGCGTGCCGCAGATGCCGTTGATCGCGTCGATCAGCACCTCGGCGTCGAGCCGCCGCAGGAGATACACCGCGAAGTGCGCCTCCGCCTCGGCCACGTCGCCGCGCGGAATCGACGATTGCTGATACGTCCGCGAGTTCAGAATCACGCGATAGAGCTGCCGCAGGTCGTACCCGGAACGTACCAGCTCCGCCTGAAGTGACGCCAGCAACGCCGGATTCGCCGGCGGGTTGTCCGCGCGGACGTCGTCCGGCTCGTCGACGATCCCGCGTCCCATGAGCCACGCCCACACGCGGTTCGCAATGCAGCGCGTGAACCACTCGTTGTCCGCGCTGATCAACCAATCGGCGAACGCCTGCCGCGGATCCTGTCCGACGGGCACGCGCAGGCACCGCCCGTCGGGAAACGTCGCATCCAACGGCTTCGCGGCCGCCGGGTCGAGATAGACGATCTCCTCCTTCCACTCCGCCGTGGCCTTGAACCCAACCCGCGAGAAGAACGCCGCCAGGTTGCGGCGCTGTTCCTCGGGCCAGTGTTCCAGCCGCGTTCCCATGAACGTCAGCGCCACCGCCCGCGCGAGCGTCTCCGGCTCGTGCCCCTGCCCCGCCCGGTAGAAATTCACGGGCGGCACGCGGAAGTTGCTGCCCGACGACGTGAGCACCTCGCGTACGAACGCGTCGTACGGCAGGTTGCTCGCCAACGCCTCGCGCACCCAATGGTGATAAGCCTGCGCCGCGTTCGGCCAGAGGTTGATGGGGAACTCCGACTTCACACGCAGCACGTCGCACCACTTCAGCGCCCAGTAGTCCGCAAACTCGTCGCGTTCCAGCAGCGCATCAATCAGCACCGCGCGCTTGTCCGGATGCTCATCCGCGAGAAACGTGCCCACTTCCGCGGCCGTCGGCAGCGTGCCGATGACGTCGAGGTACACGCGCCGCACGAAAACGGCGTCCGAGCAGAGAGGCGCCGGCGTGATGCCGTGCGCGCGCAAGTCGGCCAGCACGCACTCGTCGATCGGACCGGTGGGTACAAACTGCCCCGCCGCCTCGTACGGCAGCACCGGTGGCGACTCTCCAGCCGGCACCGCCACCGGTACCGCGACAACGGCCAGCAACAGCACGAGGCGGCGCATCTGATCCTCCGCTGCCGGGCGTGCCACTCCACTCCTGCCTTGCCAACCAGCGACCCGATCGGCACGCCGGCTACAACGCGACCCGGCCCCGGGCGACTCGCGCCCCGCCGGCAAGCATAGCCACAACGCCCCCTCGCGTCCCTTCGCTGACCCGCCCGACGCCGGCCATCCCCGGCAGCGTCGTGGGCACCCGGTTGACATCGGCAGGGGAGCAGAAGCGTTGCATCACAACGGACACACGCGGTCCCTCCCGTGCGGCCACGTACCCCCCGGCCACGCCGCACGTGACCGCGGGCACCTCACCTACCTGGACAAACGCACGGCGAACCGGCGTGTTGCCTGACAATTCCCATTTAACCCGCCCGGCCGCGCCGCAGGGGCGTGTGTCCCGCCGGCGTACCACGCCGCCTGTGGCGCCGTCACTTCTCGGACCTAGCTCGCGGTGCAGCGGGCCTGCGGTCGCTTCCTGAGCCCCAACGGCCAGATCTGTTCCCAGCGAGCCGGTCCCCCTGTCCTCCGGGCGTGGCGTACCCGCCTGCCTGCCTGCGCTCCGGGGTGTCGGCGAGACGTTGTCGGCGCATTCAGGGATGCACCCTGCCGCGTGCGGGACGCGGGTGTTGGATGCAGTGCAGCATGGTGGCGGACAGCTTGCGTTTCCTGTACCGGCCGAGACAGGCCGGTGTTACCAGGATGCGGGCGTCGCGCCGGTATCAGCCTGCGGACCCCGTGAATGCCGCCTGGAACGCACGGAAGTCGGCGAGGTCCACGTCACCATCCGCGTTGGTGTCAAACACCGTCAGGCACTGCTCGACGGTCGGCGGCGACTGCGCAGGTGCGGGCGGCACCTGCGGACCGGCGAGGCAGGCGCTGAACAGCGCGAAATCCGCGGAATCCACGTCCAGGTCCTGGTCGAAGTCACCGTGCGCAGTGCCGTCCCAGCCGGCCACCCGCGCCATCATCCACCAGAAAGCCCGCCCCTTCAGATTGCAGTTCAACGGCTGCGAATGGGCGCACGAGCAACTGGCGCACAGGTCGCTGCCGGGATGCGCGGCGCACCACTGGGTTGCCCAGTTGCCACCGCTGTAGTTGCAGCCGTCGTCGGCGTAGAGCGGCAGGAAGTAGTTACCATCCGGGTCGTAACTCTCGATGTCGGCGAAGTCGAAGAGCACACAGTTGTACGCGAGGCAGTGGGCGCGGATCTGGTTGTTGCGCTGATTCAGGTTGCCCTCTACGCCCGAGCCGTTCAGGTGCCCCGTCATGTAGACAAAGGTTACGTTCGGGTAGCTGATTTCCAGCCCTCGCATCAGGTTGAGATAAAGCTGGATGTTCTCCGGCGTCGTGTCCGCCTGCCCGCACCAGGACCACATCACCAGGTTGCGGTTCACATACCGCGGATCCTGAAGCATGGCCCGGGTGGCCACCTCCCACTGGGTGCGGTTGGGGTTGCCCAGGTCGCTGGCACCTTCCGGCTTGTAGTCCCAGAAGGAAAGCACGCCCGGCGGGGCGACAGGGTTGCTGCCGCCGTACTTGTAGAAGTAGTAGTCGTCACAGAAACCATACGTGCAGGTGGGGCAACCGGGGCTGCTGCACGAACTGCACGAGCAGCCCAGCACGTTGTTGAGCGTGGTAATCCCGGTCACGATCTGGCTGCCGTGCGACGTGTGGCCGTAGCTGAGGCGGATGAGGTTCTTGGCCTGTGCGATCCAGTACGGCGGCACTTGGTCCAGGTTCGTGCAGGTGTGGCCGATAATGATGGGCTCGGCCGCCACCGCAAGGCCTGCGGCGCTCAGCACGACCACGCTCGCCAGCCAACCGCATCGTCCCGTCGACAGGAGTCGTACGATCAGACTCATCACACCCTCCTTCTAAACTCCCCGCCGCCACCGGCACGGGGCAAGACCGATTCCCAAGACCGGAGCCAGCCACCGTATCACAACCGGCGGGACGGAATCAAGGGCCGGCGCGGGCGGGCCCGCCACAGAAGCGCCCATGCGGCCCCGGCCTGCTGCAAACACGGGGCGGCGCCGACCCCGCACGGGCGTCGGCGTCGCCCCGCTTGGATTCCAACTGGTGAGGTCAGGCCGGTTCCGGCCTCTGCAGCTAGCGCAACCCGCCCGTATCGGAAACCGGAATCGCCTGCACCGGCGTCGCCGGTCCGGGCAGTTCCGGCGGCGGCTCGCCCCGTACGTCGGCCTGAATCGAGTCCACCTGATAGCCCATGCCGGCCACGTTCTCACCCGCGGTGGCGAAGTTCGCGCCGGCGTTGAAGTCGAGCGTCTTGGCCACCACGCCGAGCAGCGGAACGTTCACGCTGGCCGACCCGCACGCGGCCGGGCCCGCTATGCCGTCGATCTGCGCCGTACCCTTGTTCGTCTGCAAGTGCGCGGGCAGCACCTGCGGACCCGCGAGACAGCCGTTGCACACCGCGAAGTCCGCGACGTCCATGTCGCGGGCCCGGTCCAAGTGGCCGTGCAAGGCTCGGTCCCGGCGGACCGCCCGCGCCCACATCTACCCCCAAGCCCGCCCCTTCAGCCTGCAGTTCGACGCCTGCGAATGGGCGCAGGAGCAACTGGCGTGCCGCTTGCCGGTCGCCGGCGGCTTGTTGGGGTAACGTCGGCCCCAGCGCCGGAAATAGGACGCCTCTGACGTGCGGATCGTCGAGGGCATCGTCGCTGACGAGGCGTTCTTTATCGGGTTGGTGGGTCACGGTGCGTGATTCGGCTCTGCTGAGCGCAACTGCGACCGTCGGGGAGCGAGCGGATCTTACCGCCGCTAACGCGTGTTCGCGCGCACTCATTTAGACCCAGAGCCCCGGCAACCGGGGGTTGTGGGCGTGCTTACGTTAACCGCGGGGGGCCGACGCTACCTCCTGGACGTGCTGCGGGGCCTCGCCTGCTCCTGGACGGCGACCGTGTCCTCCGCGCATGGGCACGGGGTGTCGGTCCCGCAACTTCGGACCGACACCCCGGGGCAAACGGATACCGCCACCGTCGGCAGGGCCAGACCCCCGCCACACGCCTGCTTTTCCGCCCCTAGCGCCCGAGCCGCGCACCCGACGGAACCGGGACTGCGTCGATCGTGGCGCCCATCACCGGCAGCTCCGGCGGCGGACCGCCTAGCACATCCGCCTTGATGCAGCCGTTCTGGTACCCCATGCCGACCAGGTTCATGCCGGCCATGGCGAAGTCCGCGCCGGCATCGAAGTCCAGCATCTTGGCCGCCACGCCCAGCAACGGTACGTTGATGCTCAGCGGACAAACGCTGCTGGCCATGCCGTCAATGCGTGCCTTGCCTTTGTTGGTCTGCAAGTGGGTCCGCAGGAAGTGGTTGGGCACCGCGTAGTTGCCCACCAGTTCCTGGTCCCAGAAGGTGATGCAGCGCTCGGTGCCCGAGAACTTCACCTCGTTCTGGTTCCAGATATCAAACTTCGCCTTGGTGGGGTAGGGTCCCATGGTGTCCTGCCGCAGGTCGATCTGCATGAGCAGCAGGGTCAGGTCGGTGTCCACGACCACGAACCGCCCGCTGTTGCTGAAAGCCGTCGAACCCGTGGCGTAGAAGTCCAGGTAGAGCAGGTCGAAGCAACGGTCGTACTCGACGCCGTCCAGGTTCAGGACGCCGGGAGTGCCCGTGACCGCGCCGTGTGCCACCGCCTCCGTCGCGGAGAACGCCCAGGCGTTGTGCTCCCAGGCGGCCGTCCCGTCGTAGTTGACAATGAGCGTGTCGCCCTTGAGGTGGTTCCAGCGAATCTCCTCGCCGGCCGCGTTGACCGCCCACGCCAGCACGAACCCGCGCAAGACGCGCTCACCCGTGCCGTCGTTGGCCGGGCGGCCCTGCGCCAGCGGATTGGCGCTGGGGTCGAGCACGGTGAACGGCGAGACGCCCTTCTCGAACCCCGTGAGGGCCGACCAGAAGGTGGGCTCATTGCCGGTCAGCATGATCATGTTGTCCACCCAGTTGTAGCCCGGATGGGCCCGCTCGGTGCCGTTCGCCGCCAGCGGGCCGTCCCCGTTGACGAAGTACAACTGGACGGCCACCGCGCCGGCGTAGTCGTTCGTCAGGTCCAGGTAGGTATCCTGGATGACGTTGCCGGCGGCGTTCCACCGAATCTCGACCTTCGGGTACACGAGCAAGCTGCCTTTCTCGCTGGCGCTGACCCGATCCAGTGCCAGGGCCGGCCCAGCCGCGAACACCCCGATGCCAAGGGCGAACGCGACCATCTTCAGACTGTCATTGCGTGTCATTGCGGTTTCTCCTTCTCTCCCTTGTGCTGGTCCTGACCTACGGAAGCCTCATTGTCGTTCTGGTTCTTCCGACGGTGTGCGGCCACCAGGCCGCGTTTCTTTCCGATCGCTCCGAAGCGGTTATGAGTCCTGCGATGTTCAATTGCAGTGACTTCCGCTAATATCCCATTTGCTCATTTTCTGACGCCGATTCGTCGGGGGCGATACGAAGCAAGCCGGTAATACACGCCTCTAATCGCCGATTTGCTGCTATGCACGCGCCTTGCTGCCCATGCTTACGTAGCGGATGGTCCGTAAACATCCTAACCTCCCATAACACAGTTGCCCGAGTTTATCGGAAGGGTCCCTCCATGTCAACCCCATTTCTCAGTGCTGGTAGTTGCTGTCTGCGTGCGGTTATCGGACGCACCTGCGGAAATGCGGTCGGCGTAGGCGGCATGGCCGGGGTGGACGACCGCCCTTGGTACCGATTGCGGGGACAGGGACGCTCATGGCAACGGACGAGTGGTGGGTGAATGTGCCGTCCCGGATCGGGCTGCGCGCGTCGGCTGGAAAGGAACCCGCGGCGGGCCGCCCGGCAGGGGGAGGCGCGGCGGCACGGTGGGGGGGTACTACTGCGGCCTGGGTGGCCGAGGCGGCTTGGGTTGCGGCACTTCGGGCCGTTCGGCAACGACGAGTTCCGTTGCCCGCTCGATGGGGATGGCCACGCTGCCCGTGCCCGCGTCGAGCACGCGGTAGGTGCTCAGCACGGCGTGCTGGGCCGCCTGTAGACGTGTGCGTTCCGCACGCTCGCGCAGACGCATGTCGACCGTCTGAGGGGCGGGCAGGCCATGCGGGGCGTGGGTCTGCACCATGAGCATGACCGACAAGGACAGCAGGCCGGCCACCACGCTGACCACGATCACTGCGGCCACGTCGATTCTTGCTGTCGGACGCATGCGGGACGGCATCACACGTTCTCGAAAGTCAGTGACTCCAGCAGACGCGGGTCGCGCTGCGGGACCAGCGATACGCGGCGCAGACGGTGCGCGGCGGCGGACACCCAGAGCGCTCCGCTTGCCACGAAACACGTCACATCCAGCACGTGCAGCGGCCAGCTCCCCGAACGCCGGCCGGGCATCGTCAACCAGAACAGATCCACCCAATGCATCAGCAGCAGCCACCCGGCGATGAGCACCAGCAGCCCCTGGCGACGCTTGGGATAGCGCGAGAGCAGCAGCAGGAACGGCAGCAGGAAGTGCCCGGCCAGCAGACCCACACTCACCCAAAGCCAGATGCCCTCCTGGCGGACCAGATACCACGTCGTCTCTTCCGGGATGTTCGCGTACCAGATAAGCATGTACTGGGAGAAAGCGATGTACGCCCAGAAGACGGTGAACCCCAGCAGGAGCTTGCCGAGGTCGTGGTAGTGCTCGGGCGTGACCGACGCGGTGATCCGCCCCGATCGCTGGAGCCCCCACACGACGACCACCAGCAGGGCGAGGAAACCGAGCACGCCGCCCGCGAAGAAGTAGACGCCGAAGATCGTGCTGTACCAGTGCGGCTCCAGCGACATCAGCAGGTCGAACGAGGCGAACGTGACCGTCACGGCGAACAGCAGCATGGCCGGGGCGCTCGCCCACTGCATGTGCAACGTGAGACGCGGGTCGCCGGTCTCATCCTGGCGGACGGAGGTGCGCAGGAAGTACTGCGACAGGCCCGCCCAGACGGCGAAGTAAAGGACCATCCGTACCGCGAAGAAGAACGGGTTGAGGTATGCCTGTTTGCCCAGCAGCAGGTGGTCATCGGCCGGCGCGTGTCCGGTCGCCCACGGGTACAGCTCGCCCATGCCGACCAGCACGAGCACGGCCAGCAGGGCCAGCACCGGCAGCGTCCCGGCCAGTCCCTCCGCCAGCCGGCGCACCACGACGCTCCAGCCCGCCCGCGTCAAATGCTGGAGGATGACGAAGAACAACGCCCCGAGCCCCAGGCTCAGGAAGTAGCAGAAGTTCACCAGGTACGCCTGGAAAAAGGTCGCCCACCCGTCGCGCAGCCACAGGGCCAGCAGCACGCTGAAGCCCAGGGCGGCCAGACCGACGAGCCGTGCCCCGCGCACCAGCCGCGGTGCGAAGGCGAGAATCCGGCGATTCTCAGCCGAGGTGTCCACCGTCTGCCTCAATGGTCGGCATCTCCTGCGTGCCGCGGCGCCGGCTCGGTCGGCGCCGCGTCCAACGGGGCGCCCTCTACCCGCCGTAGCGCCCGCTCAAGTTCGTCCCTTGCCTCCGGCGGCACGTCCTCCAGGGTCGCGTTCTGGCTGCGCTGCAACGCCCGCACGTACGCGAGGATGGCCCATCGGTCTGCCACCGGAACCTGGGCCGCGTAGCTCGGCATGGTACGCAGCCCGTCGGTGATCGTACCGAAGATCTGACCGACCGGCTGCTCGCGCACCTTTGGCTCATGGAGCGAGGCCGGCGCGACCCACGTGATTTCCTGCAACCGGGCGGCCCGGACCGCCACCACCCCGTGCCCGTCGCCGTCCAACCCGTGACACGGGGCGCAGAAGACGTCGAACCGCTCTCGCCCCCGCTGCAACAACGGTAGGGTCAACTGCGTCGGGAACGTCGTGGCCCATTGGTCCGCCTGCTTGCCGCGGTGAAGGTGGTCGTCCGCGTGCAGTTCGCCCCGCGCGACGGTCCCCACCACGGGCGGTCGCAGGCCGCGTCCGTCGGCGAAGAACGTGCTGGTCTTCTGCGTCTTGAGTTTCGGCTGCGCGTCCATGTCCTGGATGAGGTGGACCCGCGGGTGGGGCGAGCGGACGGTCCGCGCCCGCGCGATCAGGGCGGGCGGCACCGTGGCGAGGGCGGCCACGATGAGCGCTGCGTACAGATACCACCGTCGGATCGGCACGTTCCTCACTCCTCCAACACGGCCTCCACGCCGGTGCCGCCCAGTTCCTCCAGGAGCGCCCGGGTATGTCGGGCATCAAACCGCGGGTCGTCCGCCTCGATACTGATGAAGAACGCGTCAGCCGTCGCCCGCCGAAACGCCCGGTTCGTGAACAGCGCGTGGTACCACCGCGGCAGGTCGTTGAACACCAGCATGCCGAGAAACGCCGCCAGAGCGCTGAACAGGATCGTCAACTCAAACGCAACGGGGATATTGGCCGGCAGCGACCAGAACGGCTTGCCGCTGATGATGAACCGGTAGTCAAAGGCGTTGGTCCACCATTGCAGGGCGATGCCGAGGGTCGCCCCCGCGACCCCGGCTCCGAACACCAGCCACGGCAGGCGCGTCGGCTTCAGCCCCATGGCGTCGTTGAGCCCGTGGACGGGGAACGGCGTATGCGCGTCCCAATGCGTGAAGCCCGCGTCGCGCATGCGCTCGGCGGCCGTCAGCAGCGCCTCGACTGAGTCGAACCGCGCGACATACCCCCACAGCCGCGGTGTGGCGGTGGGCGTGGCGGCCTGGGATGGCGAGTCCGCTCGAATCACGTTTGCTGCTCCCCATGCCTGCCCGGTTCATGCTGCCGCGGCATGTCGCCCCAGTAGTCGCCCAGCGGCCGGTGCGGGCCGTGGGCCGCCAACGCCTGCGGCATCACGCTCTTGACCTCGGCCATCGCCACCATCGGCAGGTAACGCACAAACAGCAGAAACAGCGTGAAGAACAGCCCGAAGCTGCCCACGAAGGTCAGTACGTCCACCCAGGTGGGGGAGTAGTATCCCCAGCTCGAAGGCAGGAAGTCCTGGCTGAGCGAGGTCACCGTGATGACGAACCGCTCGAACCACATGCCGATGTTGACCACCACGCCGACGGCAAACATCGCCCAGACGTGGGTGCGGCACGCCTTGAACCAGAAAAGCTGCGGCGCCAGCACGTTGCAGCTCACCATGATCCAGTACGCCCAGGCATAGGGACCTAGCGCCCGGCTGACGAACGCATACAACTCCGCGGCGTTGCCGCCGTACCACGCGATGAAGAACTCGATGCCGTAGGCGTAGCCGACCATCGAGCCGGTCACCAGGATGATCTTGGCGACGTTCTCCAGGTGCCGCGGCGTAACGATGTCCTTCAGCCCGAACCACTGCCGCGCGGGGATCACCAGCGTGAGCACCATGGCAAACCCGGAGAAGATCGCCCCGGCCACGAAGTACGGCGGGAAGATCGTCGTGTGCCAGCCGGGAAGCTGCGCGACCGCGAAGTCGAAGCTCACCACCGAGTGCACGCTGAGCACCAGCGGTGTCGCGAGGGCCGCCAAGAGCAGGTACGCCCGCTCGTAACGCAGCCACTGGCGGTTCGAGCCGCGCCAACCCAGCGCCAGCAGGCCGTAGATGATCTGGCGTACCCGTGTGACGGCCCGGTCGCGCAGCGTCGCTAAGTCCGGGATCATGCCCATGTACCAGAACATCAGCGAGACCAGCGCATAGGTGCTGACGGCAAAGACGTCCCACAGCAGCGGGCTGCGGAAGTTGGGCCACATCTGCATCTGGTTGGGATAGGGGGCCATCCAGTACGCCAGCCAAGCCCGGCCCACGTGGATCGCGGGGAACAACCCGGCGCAGATCACCGCGAAGATCGTCATCGCTTCGGCGAAGCGATTGATGCTCGTCCGCCACTTCTGCCGGAACAGGAACAGGATCGCCGAGATCAGCGTCCCCGCGTGCCCGATGCCCACCCAGAACACGAAGTTGATGATCGCCCAGCCCCAGCCGACCGGGTTGTTCACGCCCCAAACGCCCACGCCGGTGAGGATCAGGTAGCCCACCATCACGACCAGCACGCCCACCCCGCTCAGCGCGCAGGCGAAGGCGACGTACCACGCCCGGGGCGGACGCGGCCGCTCCGTCACCCGGCAGACCGTCTCCGTCACTGACGCGAAGTCGTGCCGGCCGAGTACCAGCGGCGCTCGGGTCGTCGGGTCTTCGATCGTGTTGTCAAGCAGTACCGTCGTCATTGCCCGGGCCGGTTCTCCGCCTCGCGGAATGGGGTGGCATCGCCAAGCGCCGCGCCGCCAGGCCCCGTCCCGCACGAGCAGGTGGCTGCCGGCACAGCATGCGGGCGCCTTCGGCTTGGGCGTGCCACCCGGCGAAGGCGCTCGGCGTGCCCAGCCATCATCACTCCCCCAGGTCCACAGGACCTGGGCCACCCGTCGTCAGTTCCCCAGGTCCACAGGACCTGGGGCACCCATCGTCAGTCCCCGAGGTCCGGAGGACCTGGGGCACCCGCCTACGTTGCAGTTCTCGCCTCGGCCGCGGGGTTGGTCAACCTCGCCAGGTACTTCGTCCGCGGCTTGATGTTCAGTTCCGCCAGCAGCACGTACCCACGATCGTGCGCCTGCAAGCGCGCCACCCGGCTGGTCGGATCGTTCAGATCGCCGAAGTGGATCGCGCTGGTCGGGCAGGCTTGCGCGCAGGCCGGCACGACCTCGCCGTCGCGGATCGGACGCCGGTCGTTGCCGGCGGCGATCTTCACCGCGCTGATCCGCTGCACGCAGAACGTGCACTTCTCCATAACCCCCCGGCCGCGCACCGTCACCTCGGGATTGAACGCCAGTTCCTCCACCTCTTGCAGACCCTTGTGGTTGTTGAACCAGTTGAACCGCCGCACCTTGAACGGGCAGTTGTTGCTGCAATAGCGGGTGCCGATGCAGCGGTTGTACACCATGTCGTTGAGCCCTTCGGCGCTGTGGACGGTGGCGGCCACCGGGCAGACCTGCTCGCAAGGGGCGTTCTCGCAATGATGGCAGGTCAGCGGCTGGTGCACGACGCGCGGGCTGGAGGGGTCACCGCGGAAGTAGCGGTCCACGCGCAGCCAGTGCATCTCGCGCCCGCGGTCCACTTCGTCCTTCCCGACGACGGGGACGTTGTTCTCCGCTTGGCAGGCGATAACGCATGTGCCGCAGCCGATGCAGGCGTTCAGGTCGATCACCATGCCCCAGCGGTGCCCCTCGCGGTAGTCGTGTTCCCGCCACAGCGAAATCAGCGGCGGATGATGGTCCAAGTGGGCAGCGAAGTCCGGGTGCGCGAGGTAGTGCCCCAAAGTTGCTTCGCGGACCAGCACGGCCGAGCGGGCGGCCTTCTCGCGCTCGCCGAGCGCGGAGCGAATCGCGTGATGATCCTGCGTGACCGCCAGCTTGCAGCGACCGCCCGCGACTTTGACCGTCACGCCCGTGGCCACATGTAGCGCGTCGGTCGTGCGCAGCGTGTACGTGTTAAAGCCGGTACCGTCGCCGACGTGCCCGGCCGCCGTCCGCCCGTAACCGAGCGACAGCGTGAGCGTACGCAGCGCCTGACCCGGCATGACGAACGCGGGCAGCGCCAGCGTCCGCCCGTTGCGACTCAGTTGCAGCACGTCGCCCGACTGGACGCCCAGCTGCCGCGCGTCGGCCGGGCTGATGAGGGCCGCGTTGTCCCAGGTCAGCCTGGTGAGCGGGTCGGGTAGCTCCTGCAACCAGCCGTGGTTGGCGAACCGGCCGTCGTAGACGTGCCGATCCGGTACGAACTCCACCTCGAACAGGCTGGTTCGCGGCGGTGGCTGAAGCATGCTCGCAAGCTGCTCGACCCAGGGACCGAACCGCACCTCGGGCTGCTCAAACTTCCAGGCGCTGTTTGCCAGCACTCCATCGTGCAACGTCCGGCCCCAGATCGCCTCGAAGTCCTCGTCCACGCGCATCGACCGGATCGTCTCGCGGACCATGTCGATGCCGGTGGCGTCGAGTTCGCCCGCCAGCAGCGCCAGCAGTTCGATGCTCGTCTTGCCGCCGTAGAGCGGCTCGATGCACGGTTGGATCACGCTTACCGTACCGTCGCGGGCTCGCGCGTCGCCCCACGATTCCAGGCAGTGCGCCCGCGGCACGTGCCAGGTGCACGCCCGCGAGGTCTCGTTGCGATGCAGGCTCAAGTGGACGCTGGTCGTGGCCACCGTCTCCAGCCGGCGGGCGAAGTCCAGGTCAGCCGGGGCATCGAACGCGGGATTGCCACCGAGGATCAACAGCGTATCGACCTGCCGGGCGGCAAGTTCGTCCGCCAGCGTCTGAATGGCTTCCGCGTGCGTCGGTCGATCCGGATCGAGTTCGGGCGTGTAGCGCACCGTCGTGCCCGCGCCGCCCAGCGCGGCATTCAGACCGTGTACGAGGGCGTGCACGGGCGCCGGCTGACGCGGGCCCACGGCGATCAGGCCACGGCCGCGGGCCTCCACCAGGTCTCGTGCCATCGCCTGCACCAGCGCCCGATCAAACTCCCAGGCATCCGCGACACCCGGCAGCCCCTCCGCCCAGGGCCCCAGCGCCATGCCCAGCCGACGCAGCTCGTTCGCCAGCGCGCCCGCGACGGCCGGTACGACCGTCGGTGGCACCGCGAGGCGGTGATCCGCCTGCGCGCCTGTGATCGAGTAGCCGCTCTCCACGACGTACAGCCGGTTCATGCGCCCGCCGTAGTCCACCCGCCGGCCGGTGCGGTCCACCTGTCGCCCGGCCACGAAATCACGGGCGTGCTTGACGGCGGCCGGGTGACACCCGAGCAAATCCGCATCGAGACTGACGATCACTTGGGCCTTGGCGAGTTCGAGCTGCGTGCGATGGGGGCTGCCGAACGCCAGCCGAGCGCCCTCACGCTCGTTGTCTGCGGAGATCGGCTCGTACTCGTACCACCGGGCCTGGGGGCACGCGGTTAGCAACTGCCGCCGCAGGCGCGCGACCGTCGGCGATGATGACGCCTCGCTCAGCACGGCCAGCCCGGAGCCGCCGGCCGAGCGCAGCCGTTCGAGCACCGGCTGCATGAAGGTGACGAACTCGGGCCAGGTGCGCTCGGATTCCTGTTGCCGCTCGCGCTGAATGAGCGTCCGGCTACGGTCGGGATCGTACATCTCCAATACGCCGGCCTGGGCGAAGGAGTCGGTGGCGCCGAGGTTGATCGGATGATTCGGATTGCCGTCGATCTTGATCGGTCGCCCGTCGTAGCAGGTGACAACCAGTCCCTGGGCGCTGCCGCCCAGTTCCGTGACCGTGGCGTAGTGAACCGGCACGCCGGGCAGCCGACCCGCGGGACGCTTCGTCAGCGGCGCCATGGTGTCCACCGGCCAGCGACAACCGGTAACGCCCGCCAGCGCCAGTGAGGCGGCCATCAGTTGCAGAAACTGCCGTCGCGTGGCCGGCGTGCGCAGGGCCTCTACGGACTCGGGAAACTCCGCCTCCAGGAATTGCCGGAACTGCGGCGTGTCGGCCAGCTCGTCGAGGCTGCGCCAGTAGGCCGTACCGGTTTCGCCGGTTACAACCCCTCTCCCCCCCGGGGGAGAGGGTAGGGTGAGGGGGGATGCCGCGGCGCTGCGACCCTCCCCCGGGGTTACGTTGGAGACGCTTACCGGTGGCATGTCGAGCAATCCGTCGAAGGATTGATGTTGTACAGCGCCCGCAAACGCTTGCCTTCCGCCGGCTGGTCCTCGGCGGCGTACTCCATGTTCGTCACCTGCTCCGTCGGCCGCAGATGCGCCTCCGGCGCCCGGTGGCAATCCAGACACCAGCCCATGCTCAGCGGCTCGGCCTGGTACACGACTTCCATCTGATCGACCCGCCCGTGGCAGGAGACGCACCCGACGCCCCGCCGCACATGCGCGCTGTGATTGAAGTACACGTAGTCCGGCAGATCGTGCACGCGTACCCACTCGATCGGCGTGCCGGTCGTGAGGTAGCTCTCCCGCACGATGAGCAACTTCAGGCTCTCCGTGCGGATGGTCGCATGGCAGTTCATGCAGGTTTGCGTCGGCGGGACGGCCGCATGAGCGGCCGTTTCCACGCTGCCATGACAGTAGCGACAGTCGATGCCCAGCGTGCCGGCATGCAGCGCGTGGCTGTAGGAAACCGGTTGCGGCGGGGCATACCCAACGTCCGTCGTCCGCGGCGACGCGCCGTAGCCGAGCAACAACACCGCATAGACCGGTGCCCCGATCGCCACCACGGCCACCACCACGCGCAACGAGTTGATCCACCTGGGAAACACGAACGGTGCAGGTGACTTAACTGGGACCGAGGGGTTGCTCATGGCCATCGGTGTACCTATACCGCCACGACCCTGCACCGATCCGAACCGCGACCGTAACGGAGCGGCCCAATCCCAACGCTGGTGTTGCGTGATTGCCCAGGCGCATTCAGCGTCGCGCGTTTGCTCAGTCCTGCCACACGTCGGCGGTAGCCCCGGCCCGACCGCACCGCCGCAGGCACCTACCACCGCCTCCAGCGCGGGCACGGTAGAGGTACCGGGGCAGGAAGTCAACCCAGCCCGAGGTGTGCCCAGTAGTTGCGCCGACTTTCGTACGCCCGCGGTGCGGGCTGGTTGGAGGAGGACCGGTGGAGTGGATTGGGGCCCCGGGGCGCGGCGGCGCGGGTGCATGAGTCGAGCGGGCGGCCGTGCCTCGTCGGGTACCGAGTGGGCGCGGGGCGTACGTGTCTCGCCGCCGTCGCGCCGTGCCGCCTTCGGCCAAGCTCGGTCACCGCGCGAGACTCGGTGCCGGCGATCCGAGCCGTCCCGACACAGGTCGGGATCAGGGAGTGGCCGGCTCTCAACGCCGGTGGTGCGTGTCTGCAGACATGCGTTCAGGAAGTTCGTTCCGTCCCGCTCGCCCAACGGCTCCTCGCACACGCAGTGTCGATCCCCGCGACCGATGTGTGGGTTGCCAGGCACGCCGGCCTTCGAGCCCCTCGATCCGGCCGCGGAGTCCTTTAATCAGGACCATGCAATGAGGAAGCCTGGGTGCCATGCCCAAGCTCGCCACAGGCGAGCGCCGGCATGCTACGGGGACGCCCGTACACGCCGTCTGAAGGGCATGGCGGCGCTGCGCTTGGCCATGCCACCCGCGCCGGAACGCGGGTACTCCGTTGGGGTGGGGCTACTTGGCCCACGCCTTGCCCCACTTGTCCTAATTTCGACGGCTCGCTGCCACGGGTCACAGTGCCACACGCACGCCCCGTGCCACAGCCGAGGCGGGCGGCGGTTCCTGTGCGGCACGTGCGCGCAGGTTCTCTATCTACAAGTACTTACGCCACGGTTGTTAACTGAGGATTCGGCGGAGGCGGGGGTGCCCCGTGTCGCGCCAGACTGTAGACGGCCCCGGAGCGCGCGTTGAAGCGACCATGATGACTTGTACCCCAAGGGCCTTCTCTGTATAGGGAGTCGGCGGTCCGGCCGTTCCCGGTAGCCCCGCGTGGCTGCCGGGGACGCGTCTTTGCTCACCTTCAGGAGAAGCGATGATGAAGCCAGATACCTTCAGTACACTTGTAGTGCTTTTCACCATTGTGGTGGCAGGGAGGGCCGGCGCAGCGGATACCCCGGCGACCGCGAGCGGAGGGCCGGCCACACCGGATACCGGTGCGGGCACCGAGTCCGTCCGACCCGGCGTAATCGCCCTCGACTTGGGCGCATTCCGAGAGGAAATCGCGATCGTCGAACGCGAATTGGCCGGCGAATCGGGCTTCTCTCGCCAGGACCTGCTGCTGATGCACAGTCGATCGGCCGCAGCGTCCGGGCGGTTCGCTGTGGCGGCCGCCGGCTACGCGATGTTCCTTACCGAGTTCGGCACGACACATCCACAGGCGGAACGCGTGGCCTTGCGCCTGGCCGACTGCCTGTTTCCGCTCAACTACAAGAGCATCGACACGCTGCACGAGCCGGGTGGGCCACGGATGCAGCCCAACTGGCGGATGGAATACACGCCGACGCCTGCGCGTCTGCGGCAGGCAGTGGACGCCTATGAACTGGCGGCCGCGATCAGCGGTGATACCGCGGCGCGCGGCATTGCCTTGTTGCGATTGGGCTGGGTCCACCGCGTGTTGAACGATTGGCCGGCGTCCACCGCGGCCTGGGACCGCTGCGCGAAGGACGCGCCGGAAACGCCCGCGGCAGCCGATGCCTTGTGGCTGGCGGCCGAGAACCTGACCTGGAACAAGCAGCCTGCCGAGGCGGTTGAGCGGCTACGCAGCCTGCTCGACGACTACCCGCGGGACGCGCGGGCGGACGCCATCCCGGAGCGCATGGCGGAGTTGGAGGCCGAGGCGTACCGGGGTGCCGAGTGGCTTGCTGACCCGGTGGGCTCGCTGCAAGCGGAAATCAAGGCGCGGTCACGCGAGCGTTCCCCGGACGAAGT
The DNA here is from genome assembly GCA_029558835.1 of Planctomycetota bacterium. Taxonomy (GTDB): domain Bacteria; phylum Planctomycetota; class Phycisphaerae; order UBA1845; family UBA1845; genus JAKQDH01. The sequence goes on from JAKQDH010000218.1 coordinate 50,003, forward strand.
CTATCGCGCCGTGGCCCGGTGGCTGCAACGGCGCGGCGAACGTCCGGCACTGCTGGCCGTGGCGCGCTGGGCCTGCGGGCAGCAGGATTGGCCGCTCGCCGCCCGCATCGCCTGCCGCGAGGAACTGGTGGATGCGCTGCTATCGGCGCCCGCGGTGACCAGCGCGGAGCGTTCGGAGGCGGCCGCCCGGCTTTGCGAAGTCTTCGAGCTCACCCCTGATGATGCCTCGGCCGTGCAAACCGCGATCCGGCTCAAACGCCTCCTTTTGGAAGCAGGGCAGCCGGAACGCGCCGATCAGATCCTGGCGCTGGCGGCCAAGCGTGTGCGCGGGGCTGAACGGTGGGAACCCATGGTTCTTGTGGAGCAAATCGACTCCTTGCTGAAGCGAGGGAATCTGGAACGTGCGAAGGAAGTCCGAGCCGCACTGCTGGCAACGTACCCCGATTATGACGTCGACGCGCGGTTCGAGGGCGTGTTTGCCTCGCCCGACAAGGAGGGATCACGATGAAGCCTGTAACGCCTGCGAGAGTTGCCTTGCCTGCATTGTGGTTGCTGGTCGTGGCCTCGTCGGGGTGGGCGCAAATCACGTCCAACGAAGGCGACGGCGTGCTCAACGCACCCTACCGTGGAACCATCGAGCCGTTGCGCGCCGCGTGCATGGATATTCCCTACGGCGAGGTGCAAAGCCACGTCGAGCCGATCGTCAGCAGCCTGTACATCACGAGCAGCACGGTCGATGTCTGGGTTGAGGGCACCTGGGACCGGAGCGTGCTCCGCCTTTACGAGGGGCTGGACGCGTCGAGTCCGGAGATTGATCTGACCGGGACCTCGCAGTATTCGCCGGCGACCGTCTACACCGACGTTGATTCCGTCAAGCGGTTCTCCGTCAAAGCCATCGGCACGAAGACGCTGGCCAAGCAGACGTTTACGATCCGGTTCTACTACCGGCTGAACAACACTCCCGTCACCCCCACGCGGATGTTTACCGTCGCGCCCATCACCGGTTCCTTCGGCAATGTACCAGGGGAGAGCGAGGCGTTCCTGCCGGGCATGCCGATCCTGAGCGTCGCGGTGGGCAATGCCCGCCTGACGGTGCCCGTCGGCCGCACGGCCCAGATGATCGGGGCCGCCTTCATTGAGAAGGATGACAACCTCGGCCCGACCGGGATTGACAACAACGACGTGGTCTTCCCCGGGGCGGCCGAGTCGCTGTACATACAGAATTACGACCAGTTTCGGCTGGGTTCGAGCCAGGCGGCCAAGACGGGTTGGGGTACGCCCTGGCCGGGCTACCTGATCGGCTATCATATCGACAGCGATCCGTTCGGTCCGGACGGGACACACTACGACTCCCAGACGCCCTTGACCGTCATGTTTCGGCGTGTCGATTGCATCCGCCCGCTGATGCAGGACGAGTACCATCCGGCTGCGGTCGTCTACGTTTACGACAACGACGTCGACGAGCGCGTCGTGGAGATTCACGACCAGGCCACGACGCCGAACGTCATCACACTGCAACGCACGGGCGGCGTGGTCACTCGCGTCAGCACGTCCGACGGACGCGGGTGGAACATTCAGAGCGATCCCGCCGAAGGCTGGATCACGGGTATTGTTCCGGACGGCGGCAAGGGTGCTCGGTACTTCACCTACACTCCCGACCCCGCTGATCCCGAGGCCGTGCCGCGCGTGGCGCAGGTCATGGACGCGCAGCATGACCTCATGTATCAGTTTGACTATCAGTTCGACGTTGACGGCGTGCCGATTGAGCTTGCCGCCGAGAAGCACTTCGTTGACGGCGCCCTGCAAACGGTCGTGGAGCATCAGATCGTCAGTGACAGTCTGCGCCGGCGGAAGGAATACGTGGGGCCGGGGGCGTACCGCCAGTACGACTTCGCCTACGACACGGCCGGCGGGCTGAAGCACCGGCTGGCGAGCATTACGGCGTACGGCGAGCTGAACGGCGCGGGGCCCGCGTTTAGCACGACGTTCACCCACAACGTGAACAGTTCGACCGGGAGCATGGCCATCACGCACGTGGACCTGCCCGATGGGACCGACCTCGATCACGAGTACGACAGCCACGTCGGCGGCCAGATGGCCCGCTTCGGGCTGCGCACGAAGACGACGCGGACCGGCCCGCATGATGGGGCGCTGGTCACGTTCGACGCGGACTACGAGTTTTTCTACACGTCCGGCGGGACCCGGCTGTACTTCAGCCCGCGGATCGTCAAGCAACGCGACGGGCGCGGAGCGATCTCCGAGGTCGTGTTCGATTACGACAATGGCGGCGAGTACGTGGATGGCTTCACTGATGTTCAGGGGCAGGACCTCAATCGGCTCTTGTCGATCACAGGCCCCGTCATCAACAGCGGGCCATCGGCACCGCGGACGCCGCAGACGGTGTTCATCTACAATGATTACTGGTCCGCGGATTACTGGTTGCACCGGCGAGAGCTGAAGTATGACGCCGGCAACTTCCGCGCCGTCGAGTACGCCCGGGATGAGTTGTGGCGCGTCACCAGCGAGACCGTCGACCCGGGTGGTGAGAACATCATCACGCGCTACCTGTATTGCGATACCGCGCCAACGCAGGACCGGATCACCGTCGATGGCGATGGGTACTGGACGCGGGCACGCTTCGACAACGACGGACGCCTCACCACGACGCAGCAGTTCCTGAACGCCAACGCCGGCAACCTCGGCAGCCCGTGTGCCGATCCAGCCGGGCCGGTGTATGCGACGACCAATATGTATGATACCAACGGGCGCCTCTCCGAGCAGGTCGTCGAGAACAAGGACCAGGACGGTGCGTCGATGACGCCGGCCACCATCTCCACGACGTTCAGTTACGATCGACTGGGGCGACTGGAAGTACAGACGGTCGACCCGGGCGGCGTGGGGCAGCAGGCGCACTTCGACTACAACTGGCTGGGGGACGTCGAGCGTACGTTCGATACGACGGGGCGCGGCAGCAGTCGCACCTACGACGGCCGGGGGCTGCTCACCGCGCAAACGCCTCTGGCTCTGGGTGCCACGCCCGACACCAATCTGACTGTGACACTTGCGTATGACGCCGCCGGCAACCTGCGCTTCACGTACCGCCCGACGGGCGCCATCGAAGAACAGGTCTATGATGACTTCGATCGGCCCAAGCACAGCGTGCGGCACCCGGGCCCGGACGGCGGGAACATCATAACCACGACGTTCACGTACGACGCTGCCAACAACATCACACGCACCCTGGTCGAGGAGGCGACGGTAGGAGCGCTTTCTGATTCCACCAACACGTATGATGAGGGCGGCTTCAACTATGAATCCCGCGGTCGCACCCTCGCCGGTGTGAACGGGGCTACGGACCCCGTTACCCAACGTCGGTTCGACTGGTCCGGCCGCGTGCTGGAGGAACGTTCGCTGGGCGACGCCACGGTGGCGGACCGCGTGCTCACGACTCAGTACGACGGCGCCGGCCGGGTCTGGCGCGTGCTCGATTCCGCGGGCGGCGAACGCACGTTCACCCGCGACGACCGCGGCAACGTGACGGAGCAAACCGTCAAGATCGACGTCACGAACTCGGCCGTTACGACGACTGTCTACGATGCGCTCAGCCGGGCCATGCAGATCACTGACCCGGAGGATGGCACGGGCGGCCGGCCCGATCGCGTCCGCCGGTATGATTCCCGCGGGAACCTGTTGCGGGAGAGCCTGCGGGACGCGAGCGACGTGCCGCGGGTGACCACGGTGTTCGGCTTCGACAACGCGGGTCGGCAAACGCGCCGGGCCGTGCTTGCCAGTGCGGCCGCGACTACGCCCGCGGGCAGCGCCGACGCGGCGACCGACCGCGTACTCGATGTGGGCTATGATGCCGACGGACGCGTCCTGCTCCGCACTACGTACAACAACCACTCGGTTACGCCGCTCAGCACCGTTACCACGTACGATGCCCTGGGCCGCGTGGATCGCGTGACCGACCCGGCCGGTGCGTACACAGAAGACGATTACGCCCTCAACGGTCGGTTGGTGCAACGCGTCGTCTTTGATGGGCCCGGCCTGCGCACGTTCCTGTTCAATTATGATGGGCACGACCGTGTTACGCAGCAGATCGCGGTCGGCCCGCCTGCTTTGGTCTCCTCCTTCCAGCTCGACGGGCTGGACCGTCAAGTGCGGGTGATGGATCCGCGCGGGATCATCACCCGCACTGACTTCGACCTCGTCGGTCGGCGCATCCGGCTCGTCGAGGACGAAGGCGGCGCGCTGGCGCGGCCGACGCAGTTCGCTTACAACCGCCTGGGACAGCTCATCACCCAGACCGCGCAGAACGCGGCCAATGACGGCACGCCGCTGCCCGGTCAAGTGACGACGTTCCGCTACGACAGCCTCGGCCGGCAGACCCGCGCCGTCTACCCGGACAGCCCCGACCACGCTGACCCGCAGAGCTGCACGGATTGCGTGCGGCTCACGTATGACCTGGCCGGCCGGCTTACGGGACGCACTGACCAGCGCGGACTCTCCGCGACGCTCACTTACGACGGCCGCGGCCTGCTGCTGACGCGCACGACGGGGACCGCCCGCGACACTTTCGCCTACGACGGCGTCGGACGCGTGTCGCTCGCCCTGCGTGGCACGCTGGCCGACCCGGACGCGACGGCCGCCACCGTTCGCGCTTACACGGACCTCGGCGACCTCGACTATGAGTCGCAAGCCATCGCCGGCGGCGTCGCCCGCACGGTGAACTACGACCATGACCAGGGCGGTAACCGTTTGCAGATGGTCCACCCCGCCGGGCAGATGCTCGCCTATACGCCCACCGTGCTGAACCAGGTGGATCGGATCGACCTCAACCTCGCGCCCTTCGTGGATTACGACTACCTCGGGCGGTTGCTCGACGGGCGACGGACGATCACGAGTCAGCCCGACGGCAACACGGCCTATGACTATCAGGTGGGTTATGACGCCCATCGCCGCATGAACGGTATCAGCAATCTCTTTCAACCCGGCAGGGGTGGGACGCTGGCGGTGGTGGCGTATGCCCTTACCCATGACGACGGCGGGAATCCGCTGACGCAGACGGCCACCGAGGGGATGCCGGGCTTCGTCGGGGATGACCGCGTCTTCAGCGTGGACCGGCTCAGCCGGCTGACCGCCACCGAGTACCTCGAGAACGGGCAGGTCGAGTCGTCGGTGTTCGATCGGGTTGGCAACCGGGAGTCGCACGTTGACCGGGCCGGCACGGCCACGACGTACACGCTGGCGAATGCGGCCAACGAGTACGCGACCGTCGGCGGCAGCCCGGTCGCCTATGACGCGGCCGGGAACCTGACGCAGGATGAGGACGGGCGGCACTACGTCTACGATGAGCAGAACCGCCTGACGCAGGTCCGGGCGGCCGACGACACGGTGCTGGCCAACTACGCCTACGATGCGTTCGGCCGGCGGATCATGTTCGAGGATCCGGTGGCCGGTACGACCACTCGGTACTACTACGACGGGCAGAACGTCATCGAAGAGCGCGACGGCGGCGATGCCCTCGTTCGTTACCATGTCCACGGCAGTCAGTTCCTCGACGAGCGGGTTGCCACGTACGACGTGGCGAAAGCGGCCGCCTCCGGGAACCCCTCTCCCCCTGGGGGGAGAGGGCAGGGTGAGGGGGGAGGCCCCGGTGCAACGGGTGCTGCGCAGAGCGACGCCGCTTACGAAGTCTCCTCTCTCGCTGAGAGCGAAAGCCAGGGTGAGGGGGGTGCCCGCGACGAATCAACCCTCACCCCTACCCCTCTCCCTGGAAGGGCGAGGGGTTCAGACGCCGCGTGCCCAACTCTCCCTGAAAGGGCGAGGGGTTCAGAGACCGCGTGCCCGACTCTCCCTGGGGGGGAGGGGGGTTCCGTTGGCGAGCCCGACGCGCGTGGTGGCGGCTGGACGTACTACCTGCTGGGGCCGAGCTACTCGGTCTGCGAGACTGGCAACGCCGACGGGTCGGTGATTGCGCGGCTGGACTACTCGTCCACGGGGGACTTCGCCGGGGGTGGCGGGGGGCCGGGGCCGGCGGGGTTCTACTTCGATGCCGACGAGGATGGCGACGTGGACCTGGGGGACTACGCCGGCTTCTACGAGTGCTTCGCGGCGGGCGGGTCGCTGGGGGGTGACTACGACGCGGACGGCGATGTCGATCTGGAGGACTTCGCCGCGTGGGT
>JAKQDH010000080.1 GCA_029558835.1 Planctomycetota bacterium
AGCGATTCCACGTCGCTGCGACTGCTGCCTTGCTCGAGCAGCTCGCGCACGCGGGTACCGAGCTGGGCATAGGCGCTCGCGTCGATGATGCGTTCGCGCGGCATCGCGACGATGGCGGCCTCATCCACCCGAAAGTCCGGCAGCACGACGCAACCGGTGACGTGTGCATTCAGGCCCGACTCCGCCAGGCGGTTGAGCATGGCCGCGTGCTGCATGCGGGTCTGGCGGGCGACGTCGTGCTCGCGTCGGCCATACAGCTTGACGAGCTTGCCGTCGATCAGCGCGACGTCGCCGGCCTTGACCTCGACCAGGAGCATATTGCCGCTGGGCGCGAGGACGACCAGGTCGATCTCGCCGTGTCGGTCCTCGCCCTGATGCGCGGTCTGCCAGGCGACGCTGTGGAACACGTCGTAGCCGTCGGGCAGCGACTGCTGCAGGCGGTCGAGGACGTCGAGCTCACGGAAAAGGCCGGCGTCGTGTCGGAGGGTATCCAGAGCCGGGGAGATTTGCGCCATCGGGTGTGCTTGTTGTTGAGGATGACGGCATGGATTGTCCCACAACGACATCCCTCCTAAGGGCGCCCGGACGCCGGATGACATGCAGCTCGCTTGCTAGCCTCGAGAGCCCCGAGCAATTTGCGAGCGACAGGAACTATGGTCACTGGACAACGGATCGATCAATCCCGCCCCCTCGTTCCTCACATTCCCCACCGCCCTCCCCACCGGATACACCGCCAGCGCCGCCTCGGGACACGGCCTCACCAGCGCCTGCACCTGGTCGGCCGCAGTCGCCCCGTTCAGCCACGCCCACCAATCCCCCGGCGCCAGGATCACCGGCATGCGGTCGTGCAGCGGCCGCATCGCCGCGTTGGCCTCGGTGGTGACGATCGTGAACGTGTCGAGCTCCTCGCCGTCAGCCGGCCGCGTCCAGCGTTCCCACAGCCCGGCGAGCGCGAAGAACTCGCCCTCGACCGGATGGATGTAGAACGGCTGCTTGCCTCCGCCCTGCTGGTCACTGAGTTGCTGCCACTCGTAAAAGCCGTTCGCCGGCACGATGCAGCGCCGGCGGCGGAACGCCGCCCGGAACGAAGGTTTCTCTGCCACCGACTCACCGCGCGCGTTGATCAACCTGGTGGCGATCGTCGCGTCCTTCGCCCACGACGGCACAAGGCCCCAGCGCAGGCGATGGATCACCCGCTCGCCGTTCGACCGCTGCCGGACCACCGGCAGCCACTGCATCGGCGCCGCGTTCCAGCGCGGCTCGAACTCGAAGCCTTCGGGTGTCGCGTCGAAGGTCTCGCGCAGGCGCGAGACCGGACCGAAAAGCGCATAGCGTCCGCACATTGCCGTTTGCCTCCAGATCGGTGCAGAACAAGCATTCGTGTCACCAGCCGCCACCTCGGATCGGCGGCCGATCGCGCCAGCTCACGAAACGGGAAAAATCGTACGCAAAGCTTCGGCATCGATTGCCACCCCAAGCTGGCCGCATTGGGTGAAAATAAGACTGTATTTTTTTCCAGTCCAACCATGCACGTTAGAGTCGTCGAGCTGATGGTGGCCGGAGTTCGCCGCACGCGCGAGGAGTGCCTGGCCGACCCCGGCACGATCGGCACGCTGAGCATAGGCGACATTCCGCTCGGAACCGCCGAGAAGCGGCCTCTGCACGCCGCACAACTTTGGGAACGATGGGGAACCTCGGCCAAGCGCGGCCTGCTGCCGCCGCTGTTCGACGTCCTGGTACTGCGGATCACGCCGCGCAGGCTCCTGCTGCGGGGGTTCCAGGTGAGCACGAAGAACGGGCGAGCAGCCACCCAGTACGCGCAGGAATGGTGGGCCGTGCCGATCGACAAGCCGTAAGAGGATGGCGGCTCAGACAGGCTCGATCAGCCCCGCCCCCTCGTTCCTCACGTTCCCCACCGCCCTGCTCACCGGATACGCCGCCAGCGCCGCCTCGGGACACGGCCTCACCAGCGCCTGCACCTGGTCGGCCGCAGTCGCCCCGTTCAGCCACGCCCACCAATCCCCCGGCGCCAGGATCACCGGCATGCGGTCGTGCAGCGGGCGCATCGCCGCGTTGGCCTCGGTGGTGACGATCGTGAACGTGTCGAGCTCCTCGCCGTCCGCCGGCCTCGTCCAGCGTTCCCACAGCCCGGCCAGCGCGAAGAACTCGCCCCCGACCGGATGGATGTAAAACGGCTGCTTGCC
>JAKQDH010000081.1 GCA_029558835.1 Planctomycetota bacterium
ACTTCAACTGCTGCGGCCCTGTCGAGTCGAACTTCCGGCTCGCCAGGGTCTGTCTCCGTCGCCCCGTATCGAGTTGTCAACAACCTATCGGATAGAACTGCAGGATTACTCCGCATGCGCGGGATTAGGCTGCAGAGCCTCTGTCGAGCCGGACGAGCCTGTCTCCAGGCATCCGGCTCTACGGGTCGGCACCGCGGCGGCTGGTAAGGCCGCCCCCTTAGCCCGGCTGGTGAGGCCGGGTTTACCGGGTGATGCCGTCCGCCTGTACGGCGTCTCGGTAACGTGTGAGTAAGCGCCCAGCAGGACCATAGGGCTAGGTGCCTCCCGGAGGGGCGGGGCGGCGGTCGTGGCGTTCAGGCGGTGGGTGGGCAGGTAGCGCGGCGGCGGGCGGCGCGGCGGTGTTGTTTGCGCTCGGCACGGTCGCGGCGTTCGGTGATTCGGTACTGGCGAATGGCCTCGGGATGCGCGGCGGCCCAGACGTCCGGGCGGAGGGCGGCGTAGTCGGTGTTACCGGCGAGCAGGCGATCGAGCACGTCCTTGAGGTAGGCCCAGACGTCCAGGTGGTTGCGGACGGCGCTGCTGACCAGCGTCAGGAAGTTGGCTGCCCGCCGGCCGGCGTCGACGCTGCCGACGAACAACCAATTCTTCCGGCCGATCGCCACCTGCTTCATCAACTGCTCGACGTCGTTGTTGTCGATCGGCACCCGCCCGTCGGTCAGGTAGGTCTGCAGACCGTCCCATTGATGGCGCAGATACCCGACGGCCTTGGCCAGTAGGCTCTTCGGTAACGCGCCCGTCGCGGCCTTGCCGGCGAGCCAGCTTTCGAGCTCGGCCCACACCGGAACCGCGAGCTCCTGACGAAGCGCCAAACGGGTCGCGGGCGAGAACTCCCTGGCTCGATCCTCGATATCGTAGAGCTGCTGGAACAGGGCCAACACCGCGGCCGACTCCAGCGGATACGCGGTCTTGGCGTCGGTGAACTTGCGCCGCGCATGGGCCGCGCACGACGCCAGCCGGATGCGACCAGCGCTGGCCAAGGCAATTCCCTCGTAGCCCGAGTAGCAATCGCCCAGCACGATCCCCTCGAAGTCCGCCAGCATGATCTCCGGGCCGTCGCGATGCCAACTCACCGTGAAGTCGAACACGTTGAGCGGCACGGTGATCCCCCGGTAGGCCCACAGGTGCGCGTTGACGCTCGGACGCCTTTCTGCGACGGCCTTGCTCAGTACTTCATAAGCACGCCTGGACTGCGGGTCATGCTCATCCAGCCTGGGAACCGTCTTGGGCACCAGCAGCGTGACCCGCGTGTCATCGATGCCGACCAGGTCGTCGGCCAGCACCACACGTTGGAAGTGCGCCACCACCGGATCGAGCACGAAGGCCGCCGCGGTCAGGATGTTCAGCAGCGTCGAGCGCGAGGGCATCCAGCCACTGCCGGCGAACCCGTCCTGCTGCCGGTACACTGGCAGGTGGTAGCCATACTTGGCCGTGATGATCTCGGCCGCCACGCTGGCGTCGTAGCGATCGCCTTCCACCAGGCCGACCCGACGCTCGGGCGAACCCACGCCACACGTCGGCTCCTGCGGGCACGCATACTTGGGGTACTTCGTGACGCGAACGCGGAGCCTGGGGCGCTCGAACTCCAGCGTCTCGGTCGTGTCATAACCGATTAACTGACGCGGGCCGTGCTGGGGACAGGTCGTGACGTCCTCGGCTGCATCCAGCACGACCTCGTACCGCTCGAGGTGTTCGGGCAACGATTCGTCCCGCGGCTGGCGCGGGCGGCGAACGTGGCCCTTAACTTCGATGCCGGCCTCCTCGACCGCCTGGGCCAGGCCCTCGGCGGCGTCGGCCGCCTGGTCATCGTTGCCCAGGTCCAGCTTCAACTGGTGGGGGTCGTTGAGGTAGCGCTCGCTGCGCCGGGCGAACAGCCGTTGCATCCACAGGGCGAACTCCGCCTGGAGCCGTTCCTTCTCTTGACGGAGCGCCTCGATCGTTTGCGTTTGAGCATCGACGGTAGAGGTCAGTTGGGCGACGGAAGACGTCAGATCATCGACTGAAGATGACAGTTGATCGATGAGCGCGTGGCAGGCGGCCAAGCTGGTGGGCAGCGCGCTCTTCGTCGCCGCATCCTTGCTGTCCTGCGCACGGCCCATGCCCAAAGACACAGCACGTCGCGTGCCAGCCACATGGCCGCAGTCGTGAGAACCGTGAGCACAACATCGTTGCCGACTTATCGTTCACGATGCGCGCTGATAACGCTTGCGTCGCTTCACCCCGACCAGCGACACGCCGCCCAGCAGCATGGCCAGTTGCGTCGCGTCGATTCGGGCGCACTTCTCGCCTTCCGTGGCGATCACCTCGAACGTGCCGGCCTCCAGCAGTCGGTAGTAAAGCCAATAGCCCGCGCCGTCGAAGTGCAGAATCTTCAGCCGATCACGCCGGCGGTTGATGAACAG
>JAKQDH010000082.1 GCA_029558835.1 Planctomycetota bacterium
ACGGGATCGGCGGGCGCGCGCTGCAGCTGGATGATCTGGCCGGGCACGAGCTGGACCAGGTCCGACAGCTTCAGGGTGACGCGATCCAGCTCCACCTCGAGGGTCAGCGACAAATCGGTCATCAGCTCGCCGGGGGTCTCCGCGGGCTTGGCGGCCGGGGTCTCGGGGGTGTTGGCGGGCGGGTTGTCGGACATGATAGCCTCCGCGTGTCGGCGTGTGAAATGCTGAAATTCGATCGAGTAGCGGCCATCGGCGAACCGGAGCGCGCCGGTGCCGGTGCAGGTGGAACCGGCGCGCAGTGCCAGCCGGACCGGCCCGGTCAGGCCCGTCTCGGGATCGCCGGCCGGGGCCCCCTCGGGCATCAGGATGATGTCGCCCGGTTCCAGCGACATCATGTCGTTGAGCGACAGGCTGACGCCGCCCACCAGCGCGGCCAGCGGCACCGACAGCCACTCCCAGCCGTCGAGTCGTTCCAGCCAGTAGGCGGTCGTCGGCTCGGCCGCACCCAGCCCGATTTCCCTGCCGTGCTCCGACCAGAATCGGACCACGCCTTCGGGGATGCGCAGCCAGACGTCCCCCTCGGTGTCTTCAAACCGGATGGCAAAGTGGGCGACCGCGGCTTCGGCCGCGGGTGTCAGGGACTGCAGGGGGGAGTCGAGCGCCGCCAGGAAGAACGCCTCGTGGCTGCCGGCGCCGGTGTGGCGGTGCACCAGCTGCAGCATCTTGAGCAGCAGAAACTCGGCCAAACCCTTCTCGACGTCGCTGAGCGGCTCCTGGACGCTCTCCTCGCTGTACCGGAGCCCGACGAGGGACTCCAGCCACATGCGCACCTGGCGTGTGGGCAGCAGCAGGTCCGCCAGCTGGGCACAGCCGTGCATACCGATCCGGGCGTTGGTCAGCGTGATGGTTTCCGGCGGCAGGTTGAGGGTGCTTTCGAATCCGCGGAAGGTGAACGCCACCTCCGGCGGCCGCAGCTCGGGCTCCTGGAGCTTGAACACCATCTCGGTGCCCATGATGGCGATCACGTCACCGCTTTTCAGCGGACAGACCGCGTCCTTGGCCAGCCGCTGGGTGTTGACGACGGTGCCGTTCACGCTGCCGGGATCCACGATCTCCCACCGGTCGCCGCGCCGGAGGATCTGGGCGTGCACGCCGGAAACACCCACCTCGCCGAGCACGAGGTGGTTTTCCTTTTTCCGGCCGATGGTGAACACGGCGGCGTCCACCGGGATCTCTTTCGTCCCCGGGCCGCCTTTCTTGACGACCAGGAGCGGCGGCTGACTCTCCTTCACCTTGCAGTACCGCCGGAACAGCTCGATGACAGTGTGCTCCACGCGTTTGCCCGACAGCAACGGCCACCACAGCCCGACAACCTGACGGATGTTGCCCGTTCCGGCGCCCGGCGCCTCCGGCAGGTCCTGGAAGCGGTAGGGGGTCGTCCGCGTGCCCGAAGCGGAAAGCAGATGGAGTCGGCTGGTCATGGGTGTTATCCGGTCGCCTTAAATTTTCGTCCAGTCCTCGGTCTCGTCCTCTTCCTGCTGTTGCTGCTGCTGCTGCTGCTGCTCACGGGACTGCTGGTCCTGCTGCTTGGGCGGTTCCTTGTACTGCACTTCCACGGAGGCCACCTGCAGGCCCTT
>JAKQDH010000089.1 GCA_029558835.1 Planctomycetota bacterium
TGTCCCCGGCCGAATTGTTTGATCCGTTTCGGTCTTTTTCCGGCCACAGTGTGTGATCCCCTGAGAGAGGGTCACATTCCCCGATCAGCTTCCGGCCACAGTCTTTGACCCCTGGTGGTCACATTGGATGATCCCCTGGCCACGTTCGTTGATCCCCGCCAGCTTGACGCTTGCCCCAACTCGGGCCATACTGTGACCACTCCCGTGTGGCGGAGCGGCCGTCCCGACCGCGGGGTGGTCGCTGCGCCATGGCTGTGGTCTGCTACTTCGCCGGTTCCGTCGAGTCCTACACCGGGCACTTTGCTGCCTGGGTGGTCGCTGTCCGCCCCGAGCGCTGCCCTCACTGCGGCGCTGAACAGACCAGCATCTTCTGGGGCAGCTACGCCCGCTGGGTCTACACCACCACCGACCGGCTGCGCGTCCGCATCGAGCGGGTGCGCTGCCGCCTGTGCGGGGTGACCGACGCCCTGCTGCCCAGCTTCCTGCATCTGTTCCGCCGCTACCTGCTGTCCCTGATCCAAAAAGCGATCACCCTGGCCCTCGATGCCGGGCTGTGGGGCGAGGCCCTGGCCGATGTCGTCGGCCCGTACCACGCCCCGGCCCCGTCCACCATCCGCGAGTGGATCTGGTCTTTTGTGCTCAGCGCCGACTGGCTCCTGCCCTGGCTGCAATCCACCCTGTCCGTCCTTGAGCCGCTGGCGGCGCTCGACCCAGGCCGCCCTCCGGCCCATTTACAGGCCATCCGCAATGCCAGCCGCCGCGCCGCCTTCACCCGCGGCTGGCTGACCCTCCGCCTGGTCGAGGCGCTCTACGCCACCACTCGCCGCCGCCAGCCGGACCTGGCCTTCGCGGCTGACAACCTGCTTGCTTTCCTGGCCGCCGCCCTCGGCGCTGCCCGCCGGGCGCCCCGCATCCTGTGGCCGCAGGCTCCCTCCCAGGCCCCCTGACCGGCTCGGCCAATTCGGCCAGTGGGGCGGGCGGTCGGACAACCGCCCGCCCCGGCCCAGACCCACATACTTTTGTCTGGACTCCCTGGCCAGCTCCTGGTAGACTGGTACCATCAGCAACCCAGGAGGTAGCCCATGAGTATTTCAGACCGATCCGAACCGGTAGAAGCTTCTTCTACCCCCGATGAGCCGTGGCGAACCCAGGTGGC
>JAKQDH010000109.1 GCA_029558835.1 Planctomycetota bacterium
GGCGATCTGACCCTCGGCGTGCGTGCGCGGATTGCGGGCGTAGGGAATCAGCGCCTCGACCTTGCGGTACTCGACGTTGAGCGTGTTCAAAGTGGAAGTCCCAAAAGCAAAACCCGCCGAGCGTTGCCGCCGGGCGGGTTGGTGAATGACGATTCTGGTAGGGTGGTAACTGCGGCTTGGGGTGGTAACCGGGGCCGGTAACCTGACCAACTGGTAACCTTGCCCGCGCCCTGACGCTAAAAAAGCGCCGCGCTCGCGCCCCCCGCATGGGACTTTCGGCAGGAAGGACCCCTTTCGCCTCGGGCCACTCGCCGAACCGTCACCGCTGTCCAGAAGATAGCTGAAATACTACCCCCGGCCGGGCTGTTTTGTTGCAGGCTCGAAGAGCGCCGAAAGGGACAAACGCAGGAAACGAAGGACAAACGCGGCAAGCGTTACCCTGCTTGGCCCACGATTTTGGAAGGCAGGCGGAGGCCTTCGCCGTTGAGCTTCTCGGTGACGATCTCCAGCGCCCGTTGCCAGCGCCGCCACGCGGTACTGCGGTCGCAGGCAAAGCGGATCGTGATGTCGCGCCAGCCGTAGCGCTTGGCCCGCATCCACACCAGATGGCGCTGCTCAACCTCCAGCCACTGCACCCACTTCATGGTCTCCAGCATCCGGTCTACGGCGTCGGGTGTGGGTGGGAAGGGTCGGTAGACGTGCTCGTCGGCGGCAAAGGCTTCCCACTCCTTGCGCACGATGATGGGCCAGGTGTTGAAGTAGCCCTGCACACGCACCGGTGGCAGGCGTCGTCCGGTGCTGGCGGCTTCCTCGAAGCGTGCAGCCACGTCCTCAATCGTCCAGTCGTTGCGGCCCACGTCACACCTCCTGTCCAAGGTCGTGGTGGTGGACAGCCCAGTTCAACAGGGCCAGCGCGTCGGCCTCGTTGTCGTCGGCCGGGGCATGACCACGGGCACGGGCGGACGCCACCATCTCGTCCTTGCTGGCGTTGCCCTTGCCGGTGGCGTGCTTCTTGATCGTGCCCACGGGCACGCCCTGGTACGGGATCTGGTGGTGCTCGCACCACGCGGTGAGCGTGGCGAGGAAGCCGCCGTAGGCGTGCGCCGCATCGGTTGAGGCGTGGCGGCGGACTTCCTCGAAGTGCAGGCAGTCGATGCCGTCGCAGGATTGCTTGATCTCGGTGAGCCAGCGCTTGAAGCGCAGGAAGCGCATTCCGCCGCCTTCGAAGCGCTGCGGCCGGAAGCTCTCGGAACCGCTGGTGATGTGGCCGTCGCTGCCCCGCAGCGCCCAGCCGGTGGTGGTGCCCAGATCGAGGGCGAGGATGGTGGTGGTCATGGTGTCAGTCCTTGTCCGGTGCAGGTCTGACGCAGCTGACACGGAATACCGAAACTCTCCGTGAGGCGCGCACGCGCGCACGCGTATAGAGAGTTACGAGCAAATGCGTCAGCTGCGTCAGACGACGTGGTTTTCATGGGGGTCAGTTGTCCGCGTAGGGGGTGTAGGCGGGCATCGGCGGGTGCTTGAGGCCAATGCCCTGGAACCCGCGCACGCCCATGCCGTTGCGCCACTTCTCGATCCCGCGCGTGATCAGCAGATCGGAGAAGCGTCGTTGCGCGCCGATGAACTCGCCCGATGCTTCCGCCCACTGCTTCCAGTCGGTGAACAGTTCGGCGGTCAGCGATTTGGCGTTGGGCGCGCGCACGCAGCGTTCATCGAGCCAACGCCCCAGCGCATCCTCGGACTCGAAATACTCCTCGGTCGCCGACACCACGCTGGCGGGCGGCTTCAAGCCTTCGCGCTGCCACGCAAGGCATCCGGCCACGGCCCACGCCAGAATCCCGTCGCGCTCAGCCAGCAGCTTCTCGGTCAAACGGCCATCGCGCCGCTCGGGCGGAATCGTCACCGTGAAGGGGATCATGTGCATCCGCCGCTTCATCGCTTCGTCGATGTTGCGGATGGCGGGCTTGTGGTTGCCGACGATCACCGGCTTGAACTGCGGCGTGTACTCGAAGAAGTCCTGGCGCATGAAGCGCGCGGAGATCTTGTCGCCGCCGGTGATGGCCTTGACCTTGGACTCGTTCAAACGCCGACCCTGCTCGGTTTCGATGGCCGTCACGAAGCGCGCGCCGCGCAGGCCCGCCAGATCGGTCGGGTGCCGGTCGCCACGCGTCTCGACGAAGGTGTCCATCGACGCGGTGGCGGCGTAGTCGCCGAGGATGGTGCTGATGACGTTGGCGAACACGCTCTTGCCGTTGGCACCCGTGCCGTACAGGAAAAACAGCGCGTGGGCGCTGGTCACGCCGGTCAGGCAATAGCCGACCATCCGCTGCAGGTAGGCCTGCAGATCAACATCGCCGCCCGCGATGTCGGACAGGAAGGCCATCCATTGCGGGCAGTCGCCACCCGGCGTGGCCGTGGTGATCTTGGTCATCCGGTCGACGCGGTCGTTCGCGCGCTTGCGACCGGTCTTGAGATCGACCACGCCACCGGGTGTGTTGAGCAGCCACGGATCGGCGTCCCATTCGTCGGTGGTGGCCGCGTGCCTCCGGTCTGCGCGCGCCAGCCGTTCCACGCCCCCGACCGTGCTGGCGCTGGCCAACTTAGCGGCGACCTTGGGGTTGTCGGCGCGCACGGCGGTCTGGCGGCAGACGCTGCGGATCAGGTCGGTGGCGGCCAGCGTGTCCTCGGTGCGCCAGCGTTGCCCGTCCCACACCAGCCAGCGACCCCAGGCCGCCACGTAGCGCCAGTCGCGGTGGTAGCGGCGGGTGAAGGACAGCGCCAGCGCGTCCTCGGTGCCCCAGACGGATTCGTCGCTGCTGACCACCGGATCGACGTCATCGGCCACGTCGTGCATCTGCAAGCGCGGGCCGTGGGTAAGGAAAGTGGCGACATCGAAGCCCTCGGCGATGGCGTCCGCCACGTCCCAGCCCTCGGCAGCCTCCTCGGGCGGATAGAGGATGTGGCAGGACTTTGCACCCGCCGACAGGATGGCCTGCGCCGCCCGTGCCGCGTAGTCCCAGCCCGGTTTGTCGCGGTCGGGCCAGATCAAAACCGCCTTGGCCGAAAGCGGCGACCAGTCGGTCTTGTCGACCGGGGCGTTCGCGCCGTGCATCGCCGTGGTAGCCACGATGCCCGCGTCGATCAAGGCCTGCGCACATTTTTCGCCTTCGACCAACACCACCTGCGCGGCACTGCTCATCCCCGGCTGGTTGTAGAGCGGGCGCGGATCGGGCGGTGCCATCCTGCGCCGCTTGGCGTCCCAGGGCCGGAACTGCTTCTTTTGCCCGGGCGGGTCGTAGCGGTAGACGACGGCGATGAGATGGCCTGCCGCATCGAGGTAGTCCCACTTGGCGGTGGCGGGGCCGAGCTCGTCGACCGGCACGTCCTTCTTGCTGGCCTTGCGCGCAGGTAGAGAACGCGAGCGTCCGAGCAGATCGGCAGCGGCGTCGAGCACGCGCGGAAAGTCGTGCAGCACGTCGATGCAGAGGTGCGCGGCGATCAGCGCATAGATGTCGCCCCCGTCGCCGGTGGCCCGATCCGTCCACAGCCCTTGCTTGTCGCCATCGAGAACCACTTCGAGGCTGTCGCCGGGACTGCCGAGCACGTCGCCGATCAGGAACTTGCCACGGCGCTTCTTGCCCGCAGGGAACAAGGTGAACAGAACGGATTCAAGTCGTGCGAGCAGGTCGGCACGCAGCTCTTCGCGCTCGGCGTCGCTGAGGGTGCGGCGGTTGTGATCGGGCGGTGGCGCGATGTCGTTGAAGTCGAGAGTCATTCGGCCTCCACGCCATCGGCGTCACCGTCGCGCCCCTGCGCGGCGGCGCTGCGCGCGGCCCACGCAGACAGTTCGGACGGGCGATAGCGCACCAGACCGCCCATCAGGTAGTGGGGAATCTTGTACTTGCTGCGCATCTGCGGGTCGGCGAACCAGTAGTACGGCAAGCGCAGCGCGGCAGCGGCCTGCTTGGCGTCGATCATCGGTTCGACGTCGCCGATGAATTGCGTGTCGTCGCTCATGGGGTTCTCCAGCACCGGTCTTGCCATGCGCACATCCGGCATTCGAAGTGAGTGGTTTCGTGGAAGCTGCGCGGCAGCAGCTCACCGGCTTCGGTCGCGGAGATGACCTTGACCGCGCGATCCGTCATCCGCTGCGCGAGCGCGCCATCGAAGGGCACCAGCTCGACATAGATGTCCATCGAGTCGGCGTTGATCGCGGTGAACAGCGCCGGGTGCTCGTGCAGTTGCAGGTGCGCCTGATAGAGCGCGACTTGCGCGGCGTACACCGGCTTGGCGACCGCGAGGCCTTTGGCCTCAAGTTCGCGCCACGATTTCGCGCCGAGGCACTTGTTCTCCCACAGCGCGGGATAGTGGAAACCGTCCGGTCCGCCGACGATCACGCCATCGACGTGACCGCGCAGGCGGCCGTGCGCATCGGAGAAGCCGAACTGCTCGCCGTCGGGCTTGCGCGTGCGTAGGTCGAAGCCCGCGTCGCGCAGCCACGCCACCATGCAGTCCTCCATGACGTGGCCGCGCTCGAAGATGCGCAGCATCCGGCCCTGGGTGTCGCGCCCGTGATCGACCGGAGCCTTGGCGTACTCAAACTGCAGAGCGCGCTCGCAGGCCGCGCCCAGACGCGACGCGCCGAGGTAGTCGCGTGCGGTCTGCTGCGCACGCACACGCTGCATGCCGATGTCGATCAGCGCCGTGATCTGGCCGGAGACGCTGGCCGAGGAATTGAAGTCCATCATGGATTCCTCCCCTTCGGCTCGTCCCAAGGCAGTTCGTCCTCCAGATCGGCGAACGGATTGGCGGAGTCGGGTGCCAGCGGATCGGGCGTCGGCGGCAAGCCCCGCACGGGCGGGAACTTGGTGGCCTCGTGGTGCGCGACCATCGCGTCCGACCAGCAGGTGACGATGGCGTCGATCACCTGCAGCGCTTCGGTTTCGGAGTAGTCGCCCAGCGGCTTGGCGAACCCGATCTCGCCCGCAGCCTCGCCGAAGGCCTTGAGGCACTGGCGCATCGCGGCCAGTTCGACATCAGACGGATCGATCATGGCGACCTCCGTCTTGTCGATGCGGCCTTCCTTGGCGCGCTGCCAGTTGCCGTACAGCCCATGAAACGCGTCCTGGCAGCGGCGCGAGCAGAACACCCAGTCGAGCACGTAGCGGCGCGGATCGGCGGTCTTGAAGCGACCGTCCGTGTGGCCGTAGCCGCGTGCTTGTCGTTTGCAGACCCAGCATTTCACACCACCTCCGCGAGTTCTTCGGCCAGCAGGCCAAGTTGCAAAGGCGTGCCCGCGAAAGCCGATTCGCAGCGGCGCTTGAAGTCGGCGTAGCTCATCGAGCTGCGCGCAATCGCCGTGACCGCGTGAATCTGCGATTCCAAATGCGCGAGGCCCTGCTCGGACAACCACTGGTGGTGCTTCTGCGAGATGCCCTTGCGGTTGCGGATCTCGCCCAGCAAGTCCTCCGGCAGCACCGGCCCGTAGACCCAGCGCAAGGTGATCTGGCCGATGACGTGGGGCGGGTTCTGCTCGTGCCCCTGGTATCGCCAGTTGAAGAGGCGGTACAGCGCCCGGTAGTAGTCCGGGTGGAAACGCCGCTCCCACGACGCGCAGGACTGGCGCAGCAGCTTGGAGATCAGCTCCTGCAGCGCATCGGGCGCGCGGTGGTGCTGGTAGCCAGTGGCCTCGTCGATCAGCGCGACCTCGCCGGTGGTGGCGAGCGCGCGCATGATCTTCATGCAGTTGGGCACCAGCTTCAGGCGCGCACGGTGCAGCGTTTGGTCGAGCGCGGCATCAATCACGCCGGAGGCAATCTGGGTGATCACGCCCGCCGGGAAGAACTGCGCCCGCCGACCGCTGGGCAGCGAAATCGGTGATTCAAATTTGTCCAGCTCCGACAATGACTTAGGCGAGAAGTCGGCCAGAATTTGGCGGAAACGGTGACCCGTGTTGTTCTCGTGGACGCCGAGCAGCTTGGCCACCTGCTTGCGGACGTAGCCGCGCTCGCCGGTGGTGAGCACGACCGCCTCGCAGTCGAGGTCGCCGAAATGCACGACACCGCAGTGGCTGGCAGTGAGGGTGGATGCGTTCATGGCAGCCTCCCTCACTGCGCCCACGACGGTTTCCCCGTCACGGGTGCGCGTTGTGGAGCCGGTGTCTGATACGCGGGCGCGGCCTGCGCCGGAGCGCCGGACGTGCCGCCGCCCGACGCCTTGGGCGGCACGCCCATCAACTTAGCGTAGTCGGGGTGATCCGGTTCGACCGCCACCTTCACCACGTTGCGGTCTTGGCCCTTGCCGTCCTTCTCGATGTCGACGCGGGCCAGGAACTCCAGGCCATCCAGTTCGTGGAAGCCCTGGATGCGGCGCGCGGCGGCGGCCTGCGGGCCGTTGTCCTGCGGGTGGACGTTGCGTGCGCTGTTCAGCGCGGCACGTATGAAGCTGCGCCCCATCTGGCCCCAGGTCGGCCCCTTCTTGGAGTGCAGCCCGATGTTCGACCACATCTTGCGTTTGGCATGGTCGCCAGCGGTGACCACGAATTCAGCGGCGAGATAGATGGAACCGGTCTCGAAGGACTCGGTGGCGTAGCCGCCGCCCCAGCCTTGCTCGGGATCGTCGTAGCCACCGGGCTTGATGGTCATGCGCACCGGAACAGTGGTGCCCTTGGGGATCAGATCGAAGCCGGATTGCTGGGCGTCGGCGTCGTTGAAGTCATTCCATGCGGTCATTGCGATTACTCCTGAGATTCGATGTGTGTGGGGGTGGCGGCGCTGACGGGCGTAGCGGATGCGCCCGCGCACTTGGCGATCAGCGCGCCGA
>JAKQDH010000119.1 GCA_029558835.1 Planctomycetota bacterium
AGTGGTCACGATTCCAGCCTACGCGGAACCGCCCTCGAAGTGAAGTCCAAAAGCAAACCAGCTCACGCCGTCCGCAGGTCCGTTTGTTATCGGCGTCTGAGTTTCGGTAGCTGAGGGGGAAAAGATTTTTCCAAACCCAAAACATTGCCTTCCCACAGGCTGAGACAAAAAGTTGACGTTGGCCGGTTTATCCTGCCACACGGCAGGGATGCAAAAACGAAAACTGAAGCCAACACCAACACCATCGAAGTATTCCATTTTGCGACAACGCTGCCATCTGATCCATGAACCTCTGGTGCCGCAATGGCGCGCGCGACCAAGGCGGATGAGAAGTGCCGCACGTTCAGCGCTGGAATCATGTGCTGGCGCTGCTTTACGCTCAACGGACCCATGCCATCGAACTCAGTGACGTCTGTGACGCGCAGCGGTTATCCTGCGGCCCGCGGGCGGCACTGCGGGGCGCGACACCACCCAGTCGGAACAATCTGTCGCACGCCAAAAGCATCGGAATGCCTCGATGGCCGAGAAGCTGTTCGGGTCGGGGCTGGAACATTTACTGCAACGGCACCCTCGTTTTGCCGGGAGCAAGTCGGGTAAGCGGCTGATGCCCCGGTTCCCCGGGTCATTCACGTCGTGGACTCGACGACCCTTCCGCTCATCGCTTCGTGCATGGATGGGGCCAAACATCGGCGCCGCAAGGCGGCGGCTAAGCGCCACCTGCGGCTGGCCCTGCAGAGTTTTTTGCCGCGCTTCGCCATCATCGGCACGGCCAAGGATCACGATAACCAGCGCGCGCAGGAAGCGTGCGCGGGCATCCGAGCCGACGAAATCGTCATCTTTGACAAGGCTTACGTGGGGTTTGTGCATTTGCGGCAACTGCCGCGGCGCGGGGTGTTCTGGGTGACGCGGGCCAAGGACAACCTGGATTGCCGGGGGGAAGCGGCGGCAGCGTAAACGCAAGGGCCACATCCTTGGGATGACTTGATCGAACTCACGGGGGCGGTCTCGCGCCAAAATATCCACCGCAGTTGCGGCGTGGGTTGGCGCTGGTGGAACTGGACGGCCGCGGGCAGGCGATGGCGTTCCTGACCAACAACCTGGAATGGAGCGCGCAAACCATCGCCGATCTCTACCAGTGCCGCTAGCAGATTGAGGTGTTCTTTAAACAGATTAAACAGACGCTGCCATTGGCGGACTTTCTAGGCCAGAGCGCCCCCGCGGTGAAGGGGCAGGTGTGGATGGCCCTGCTGACGTATGTGCGGCTGCGTTCCTGGCATGCGTGCATGAATGGGAGCACAGCTTCACGCGCTTGTGGCCGCTGGCGCGCGCCGCCTTGTGGCGCGAACTCGACGTCCAATCTTTGTTGGAGTTCTGTGGGACAACCAAGGGCAGCAATCGATACCTGGCGCGGCCCGAACAGGCGTATTTCGTAAACTTCTGACGGCGGCTGTGAGACAGCCATCGCGACGCAACGCCTCGCCACTATGTAACTGCGGAAAAATCCTGAAAGCGCCTCCGGCGATGGTCCTCGGTTTCTAGGAAATTCCGATACTCAACTGTATTTCTCTACTCCTATGGGGTGGTTGTGATTATTTTGCATTTTGTTATTGCCATGTTATCTCTGTTTATATTAAATCGCGTATAGGTAGGCAAAAGTGTGACGACAGGCCAATTGGGAATATTGATTTATGCGAGAGACAGAAGATGCGGTGCCCAGCGAAAAAAAAAGGTTTTATTCCCTTGAGCAAGTGGCAGAATTGCTCGGCGTGAATTACCAACTCATCTACAAGCTGGTGCGGGCGGGTGAGTTGCCGGCGGCGCGGATCGGGAAGGTGTATCGCGTCGTGCGGAGTGACCTGGACCGGTATATCGAGCAGAGCAAGGGCCACGCGGCGGGCGGGGTATGTTCGGTGTGCGGCAACCGGTATCAGAGCCGGTTGTCGCTGAAGCACGAATGCGTCGACTGCGGCGGGCCGATCTGCGTGGATTGCTGGAGCCGGAAGAAGGCGCGGCGTTGTCCGGCGCATGGCCGGGGCGGCGCGGCAGGAACCAAGATGGGAAACAGCTAAACAAACGGAGAGAATTATGGGACTGTTTTCAGACACGTGCGAGGCCTTGATTGACGTGGCGACCAAGCGGGCGCTGCAAGGAGACGCGCTGGTGCGGGCGCGGCAGAATCCGGATGCGCCCCGCTGCGGCAACCGGGTGCCGAAGGCGGCGCGGTTCTGCAACCGGTGCGGAAGCTCGGCCCCGGGCGGTTGGTGGCGGTGTCCGCACTGCCGGAAGTGGTGGGAGCGGAGGCCAACTACTGCTGGAACTGCAAGGGGGCGCTGCACCCGGAGTCGCGGCAGGCGCTGGCGAGCGGCGTCTGGCAGCGGGAGCCGGGATGTTTTGCGCGGCGGATCGAGGTGGCGGAGGTGCGCCGGTTGCTGGAGAAGGGATTGCACATTGAGATTGGCACCGTCGCACTCCTGGTCGAGGGCGGGAAGATCAAGGCTGTGCTGGGGCCGGGGCGGCACACGCTGGAGACGCTGGGGCGGAAACTGGTGGGGCTGTTTGCCACGCCGGCGCCGCAGACGGTGATTTTGGCGGAGGCGGGCGATGTGGTGCTGCCTTTGCGATTCAGCGGTCTGCGGACCAAGGAGGAGCTGGCGGTGGAAGGCTACACGGAAGTCTGCTTCCGGTTTGTCCCGGAGCGGGGCGAGGCGTTCCTGGCCAATGTGTTGAAGGGCCAGGGGCAGCTCAGCTACGAGGGGCTGGCCGACTGGATGCGCCAGGAAATCCGGGGCGCGGTCGCGGACTTGGCGCAATCGGCGACGATTGAGGACCTGGTCAAGGACCCGCAGCGGCGGCTGCGGATCGAGGATTCGTTGCGCCAAGCGCTGGCGGCGGCACTGGAGCGCGGCGGGGTTGAGATTGTGCGCGTGGCGTCCGTCGAGTTCACCGGCGCGCAGTACGAGGAGATCCGGGCCAGGGCCGCCGGGGTGGAAGTCAAGCGGCGCGAGATTGAGTTCCAGCAGCGGATGCGCGAGCTGACCGCCGGGGAAGAGATGGACCGGCTCAAGAGCGAGAGCGAGCTGGAGGAGTATGTCCGGCAACTGGGCCAGGAGAAATCCATTTCCGCGGAGTTGCAGGAGCACGAGTTGGGGCGGCTCAAACAAGTGCATCGGCACGAGTTGGAGAAGACCGAAGCCATCTACCAGATGGCTGTGGAGATGGATCAGGCGGCGCATGAAATTCAGGTCAAGATCCAATGGGACAGCTACACGCGGGACAAGTTGCTCAAGGACGCCGACGTACAGGCCCGGCTTAAGCGGGTAGAATCCAGCGAGGAAGTGCGCCAAGCTTATGAGTGGCTCAAAGTGCGGGCGGAAAAAGGGCGGTTGGACCGGGGGGCGCAGAAGGCGCAGGCGGAGCTGTTCGCCGGCTACGACCTCAAGACGCTGATCGCGCTGCTGCCGGACAACGCACAGCGCCAGCAACTGCTGGAGCTGCACCGGCAGACGGCGATGGGCGGACAAAGCCCGGAGCAGATGCTGGCGCTAGCGGCGGCCAACTCGCCTTCGGCGGCGGCGGCACTGGCCCGGATGCGTGAACTCAAGCGCGAGGAACTGGAGCGCGAGTTCAAGGATCGCCGGAGCCTGTCGGATGAGGCGGTGACGCGTCTGGAGCGGGTGCTTTCCGAAGCGTTGAAGGCGATGGCAGAGTTTTCGCGGCCAAAGGGCATGGCGCGGTGGCCGGGCGAGGCGGGCGACTCGAGCAAGCAGGGCTAAAAGGGGGCCGCGGGGTATGGCGACACTCACAGGGCTTTGTCCGGCGTGCGGACGGGAACTAAGCCGGGCCGCGCGATACTGCCCGGGCTGCGGCTCGAAAGTGGCCACTCTCCAGGAGTCGCCGCCACCACCTGCCGCAGCAGTTCCGCCGGCACCGCCGCCCTCGGCTCCGGCTCCCGCGCCACCGGTCCTCTCGCCCTCGCTGGCGGCTGACCTGGCCAAACTCCCCATTCCGGCCCCCCCACCGCCGATTTTGCCCGCACTGGTGGATATGCGCGGGGATCCGCGCCTGAACCGGATGGACCGGTGGGTGATGGACCGGCTCGGGCTGGGGGCGGCGGCGCAGTCGTTCAAAGAGCCGACCATTCTGAGCGAAACGGCGCAGGAGTTTTATGGCGCTTTGCTCTCGGGGGAGCCGCTGTCCGCGGGACAGTGGAAAGCGCTGCTGGAGCAACAGCTCAAGGATGCCCGCGAAAATGCCGAGCGCGGCGGCGGGGTCTGGGGTGCTTTCCTCGCCGGGCAGGGCTGCCTGGTCAACGGCTGGCTGTTCAAGGAAATCTATGGTTTGGGACAGGCGCGGGACGCCCTGTCGGACCCGCGCACCGCCGGGCTGGCGCTGGGAACCGTTGCCCACGAAAAGTGGGGGCATGGCCTGCTGAGCGCGGTGACCGCCCTGGGGGCGGAGACACGCCAGATGCAAGCGGACCGGTTGCGCTACGCGCGGCTGTTTGCGGGCTTTCAGGTCACCACGCCCGAGGGGGTGATCCTGCGCGAGAAATGGCGCGCGGTGTACCACGCAACCCGCTTCGCGGAGGAAGGCTGGGCGACTTGGATCGAGAAACTCGTCCGCCAGGGGTACGCGGTCCCGGGCGCGGCGTCCGCGCCTGCCCAGGCGCAGTGGCTGGCCGGCTTTGCCGTGCCGGAGTTGCGGCTGCCGAACCTGGCCGCGGCGCAGCAGGCGCTGTTGATCCTGTTTGACGCCCGCCGACGCCCGGAGGAAGCCAAGTCCGCGATGGCCGTGCTGGAGCAGACCGAAGAGGAACTGACGCCGTATTTTCTGGCCCAATACGGCCGGCCGCCGCGCTACGTGATCGGCTATGGTTTATGCTGGATGGTTGAGCGGCGATTCGGCGAGCGGAATGTGCCCGCCGCGCTGATTTTGGCCGGCAACGTCGTCTATGGCCTGGCCACGCAAGGGGCCAGCGATGTGGCCAATGTGATTGCCTCCTCCCCGGACCTCAACGTGAACCGCCGCCTGGCCGCCATTGCGCATCTGCCCCGGACCGATGCACCCGACCTGGCGCCGCGTGATTTTGCCCGCGCCTGCCACGACCTGCTGGGCATCAACATCCCCGCCAACCTCACGACATGACGCCGCTCGCCAAGTGCCCGAATCCTGTCTGCGCCAGCCCGGTGCAAGCCGAGGACGTGTTTTGTCCGAACTGTGGCCAGGCGCTGGCCGGGCGGGCGGGGGAGAGCGTGGCGGGCTTGACTGCGGAGCCTCTCGCCCTCGAAACCGAAGCCGCCGGGGCGGGCCGGGTTTCGGGCGAGGGGACATTCGGGCCACGGGAGGCGGACGACGCGGGCCGGCGGCCGGAACCCGCGGCGTTCGTCGAGCCGCCGGCACCGGCCGGAGGGGGGCCGCAGAGCGATTGTTCGGACCTTGAAGTGCGCTACAACAACAATTGCGTTTTCGTGCTCAACATGCAGTCCACTTTCGATTTCGACATCCTGCCCCGAGCGGACGGGATTCGCGATTTGTTTGTCGAGGTTCGCCAATCCGGCCAGGTGATCGCGCGAGAGCGGCCGCGCGTGCTGCCGCGGCGGGAGGCGCGGCTGTCGTTTGGCTTGAACTACACACCGCGCAATACGCACGCGGGCAAAGCGTCGTTCGAGATCCTGGTGGGCTACCGGAAGGAGCAGCGGCGCCGGCTTTACGCGGCCTACCGCACGCACACCATTTACAGCGGCAAGGAGGACACGCGCCAGGTTTGCGAGAGCCTGGTGGTCGAGGTGAAAAACAACATCCAGCAGGGGCACGCGGGCGACCTGCGGGTGGACCAGAATTTCCACGGGCTGCGCGAGGCGTTGCAGGAGCGCAACGCCCTCGCCCTGGACGAGAAGTTTCTCCAGCTCATCAATGCGCGTAAGTTTTGGGCGCCGCTGCCCCTCCGGGAATGCGCGGAGGAGCCGCTTGGGGGAGGCGGCCCGGCGCCGCGGCTCGAACACCTGTTGCTGCGCCGCGCCGAAGGCGCCGCCATTCACCTGCTCCTGCCGGACAAAGTCCGGATTGGCCGGGCGCGGGACTGCGAGATCCTGGCGCGGGTGCTGGACCCCGCCGGCAGACAAGTGACCGAACCCAGCCTGCGGATCGGGCGCTACCATGCCTGCGTTGAGTGGCAGAGCGGGAAGTGCCAGATACGAGACGGCGGCTACTACGCCGAAGAGAGACGCTGGCGTCCAAGCGCCTCGGGCGTGTGGATTGACGGTCAGCGGCTCGCGGCCGGCAGGGAGTTTGCTCTGGCGCCCGGCCGCGACTATCGCCTCGCGCTGGCCGCGTCCGGTCAGGATGGGAGTGCGGGGTTTGAACTGAGCCTGCGGATGTGGCTGGCGCGAGAGCTGCCGCTGGTTCGCCCCGGCTGTCCGGACCTCCGCGCCGTGCCGGAAGCCCCGGTCTGCCTGATAGCGCGGCGGACGCAGGGACCGCCTGAGACCTTCGTCCTGCTGCGGTCGGCGGCGAACCTTGCCTGGGCGGATGCCCGATCTGCCGGGGCTTGCGTCTGTCTGCGCGAGGGAGAGCTGTATTTCAGCGACGGTCACGGCTGCGACCGGCTGATGGCGGGCCGGCGCGTGGGCGCCGGCGACGTGGAGTTTCAAGTGCTGGACGGGGCAAAGCGGGCCAGTCCGGCTTGACCGCAAGACCGAGAATCCGAAAACCAAGTTCTGAAATCCGAAACAAGAGCAAATGAGCAAGACTATGAGAAACAGACTGAAAAATGCGACCCGCGGCGCGGCTTTGCTGGCCCTGGCGGCTGGCGGTCTCCTGGGCGCCGGCTGCCGCTCCACCAGCGGGACGGTGCCCCCGACTCCGCCCGGCCCCTTGACTCCGCCGCCGACCAGCGGGCGCCCGGGTCCCGACAACATGGCGGCGGAGGCCTCGGCCGAAGCGGTGCGCCACTTCAACTTTGTAGTCACCGCCGCGGGGACGGGCCCGGTCGAGCCCGTCCGCCAGGCGGTCGAGGGCCGGCTCGCGCAGAGCGGCTACAAGCTGAATGCCGAGGCGCCGGACATTCAGGTGCAGTTGGCGGTCCGCGCCGCCGAGTTTGACCGGGCGGGCGGTTATCTTCGCTACGAAGGCACCACCGAGGTCGGCGTCAACCGCGTCTGGGACAACAAGCGCCTGGGCTACGATAGCGTCTCGGTGCGGGGCCGGCGCGGGCTGGGGGCCGACGAGGCGATGCGGAACCTGGCCGCGGAACTGGCCAACGGCACCGCCGCCCGCGTAATGGCTTACGCCCGGCCCGAACAATCCGGCCTGGCGGTGCAGGACGTCACCATCCGCCGCCCGTGGCTGGTGGGGCGCGACCCCAACACCGTGTGGATCCATGACCGGGACCCCGAGTACGCGCAGCGGTTCATCGCCGCCGTGCGGCAAATCCGCGGCGTGGTCTATTGCGCCATGGTCGCGCACGACTACGACCAGCGGGCGTTAACCTTTCGGGTCGTGTACCTGGCCGACGCCCTCCCCGAGGGGTTGCTAAACCGCCTGGCGAATATGAAAGACCTCAAGATCAAACCCCGCAACTAAAACCTCGCTCTCGATCCTTTATGAAACGAATCCTTTCCACGCTAACCGGCGCCGCCGTGCTGGCGGCGGCCATCGGCACCGCCTCGGCCGCCTTCCCGGAGGAAGTGCGCCAGGCGCTGCGCCTCTGCACGGCCGACATCCAGGCCGCCCTGGCCCAGAGCGGCATCCCCAGGGACGTCACCATCGCCATCCTGCCCATCAAGCGGGATGTCGAGGACTACGCCATCGGCATCCTCAAGATCGCCGCCACGGGGGCGGGGCTGCATGCCGTTGAGGGCAAGGAAGACCCCTTCGTCCAGGAAGTCTTCAAGGAAATCGAATGGGATGAGCGCAAAGACGACATCCTGGACCCCGCCACCCTGGCCAGGTTCGGCCACCTCCAGGCGCCCAAGCTCCTGATGTATGGCGTCGTGCGCGAAGTGGCCGGCGGCAACGGGCGCGGCTATGCCGAGCTCGAAGTCCACGTCAGTTCCATTGAAACCAAGCAGCACCTCTGGGGCCAGGTGTTCGCCCGGCGATTCTACAGCGCGCCCGGCCTGGTGGGGCTGGTGGAGATGGATCCCGACGTGCGCAAACTCATCCGCGACTCGTTCGATCGCGGGGCGACTGCGCTCAAAGCCGCCGGCAAGCTCAAGGACATCCGCACCATCGCCATTGTTCCGCTGGCCGGCGACATGGACCGGTTCGTCACCGGCCTGGCCGAGAGCATGGTCTCCAAAACCCAGTTCACGCCCCGGCAACTGGACACCGGCACGCTCGGCGAGGCGCGCTTCCTGCTCGGCGACGACCCCCAGGCCGCCGACGCGATCCTTTACGGCGCCGTCCGCGACTTGTCCCGCAAGCTCCTCAACCGCTACCCCGACCGCATCGAATACGAGATCACCTCCGCCGTGCAACTGACCATTCAGGAAGTCAAGACCGCCAACGTGCTCTGGAGCGACCTGATCGAAGCGCGCGGCACCGATGTGAAGAAGCTGAGCTGGTGGGAGATGCTCCAGCGCTACGGCCCGTTCGTGCTGGCGCGCAAGTGGTATGTGCTGCTGCCCGTCCTCGCGTTCCTGGCCCTGCTGGTGCTCCTGGTGTTCTTCCGGATGATGCGGCGGGCGCGGTAAGCCCCGCCCCGGACCCGAGGCGATGCTGCCGCCGACGGAACGCGGACAGGAATGTCCAGCGATCAGCTTTGCTATGACGTGTGAGCCTCCCCTGGCGCCCCCGCGCCGCGTCGTTTGGCCCGGGCGTGTTTGGGGCTTGCTTTCCGGCCTCGCCCCCGGCACACTCTGTCCGCGGTTGACCAGGTATGACATGTCCCCAGTGCCACAGCCAAGCCGCTGACGACGCCCGGTTCTGTCCCGGGTGCGGCGCGCCGTTGCCCGCCCCGGGCGCCGGCGAGGCTCCCTCCATCGGCGCCCAGCCCACGGCGCGGTCGGCGTCCACCTTGGGGCGGTGGAAGATGGGGGAGAAGGTGCTGGAGCGCTACCGGATAGTGGGGGAGTTGGGCCAGGGCGGGATGGGGGTGGTGTACAAGTGTTTTGAGGAGGTGGGCGGCATTGAGGTGGCGCTCAAGGCATTGCCGCCCGAGCTGTCCCACAACACGGTCGAGATGGAGGAGGTGCGGGAGAACTTCCAGTTGGTGGAGCGGTTGCATCACCCCAATATCACGGCGGTCAAGACCCTGGAGCGCGATGAGCGGACGGGCGACTACTACTTGATCCTGGAGCTGGCCGAGGGCGTGGACTTGCGCCGGTGGCGCAAGCAGCGCGGGGGCCGGGTTCCCCTGCCGGAAGTCCTGCCGATTCTGCGGCAGGTGGCCGCGGCGCTGGACTACGCCCACAGCCGCCGGGTCATCCACCGGGACATCAAGCCGGCCAACGTGATGGTCGGGCCGGACGGCGTGGTCAAGGTGCTGGATTTCGGGCTGGCGGCGCAGATTCAGACCAGTCTGTCGCGGGTGAGCCAGGTGAAGTATGGGACGAGCGGCACCGGCCCGTACATGGCGCCGGAGCAGTGGCGGGGGCAGCGGCAGGACGGGGCGAGCGACCAGTATGCGCTGGCGGTGGTGGCTTACGAATTGCTGGCGGGCCGGCTGCCCTTCGAGAGCGCGGACGCCACGGTGCTGCGGCAGGCGGTGCTCAACAGCGCGCCCGAGCCGCTCACGGATGTTCCTCCCGCCGTGTGGGGCGTGCTGGAGCGCGGGCTGGCCAAAGAGCGGCAGCAGCGGTTTGGCAGTTGCGCGGAGTTTGTCGCGGCGCTGGAAGGGAAGGCGGCCGACAGCCGGCAGCAGGCAGAAAACGACGTATCCCCGTTTCGGGCTCGGCGCTCCGGGTTGCGCATTCCTTTGGCGGTGGCGGGTGGGGTGGCCTTAGTGCTCCTGCTGGGGTTGGGCGGGTGGTATTTCGGGGTAGAGCGGCCCCGGCAGCGGCAAGCGGCGGAGAGGGCAAAAGCCGACGCCGCGCGGCGGGCGAATGCGAAGGGCGGTCTGCTGCTCAAGACCGCCCCGAGCGGCGCGACGGTGACTTTGGGAAGCGAGGAGGTGCAGACCAGCCCGGCGGAGTTCAAGGGAGTGAAGATCGGCAAATACCCCCTGCGCGTGAGTTTGGAGGGCTACGAGGAGGAGAACCGGGAAGTCGAGATACGGGAGAACGAGTTTACGGACCTGGGGACCTTTACGCTGACGCGCAGCACCGGGAGCCTGAAGCTGGACAGCGCGCCCGAGGGGGCGGCCTATCCGACGCTGGAGGAGCCTTATGAGAACAGCCTGGGGATGAAGTTTGTGCCGGTGGCGGGGACGGCGGTGTTGTTTGGGGTATGGGACGTGCGGGTGCGGGACTACGCGGCGTATGCGCAAGCCAACCGCGGGATAGTCGAGAGTTGGCAGGATCCGGGATTCCCGCAGGAGGAAACCCATCCGGTGGTGAACGTGAGTTGGGAGGAAGCGAAGGCGTTCTGCGCGTGGCTGACGCGGAAGGAGCGGGCGGCGGGCCGGATAGGAGCGGGCCAGCGCTACCGGTTGCCGACGGATGCGGAATGGAGCGCGGCGGTGGGTTTGCCGACCGAAAGTGGTGCTACGCCCCGGGAGAAGGATGAGAAGATCAAAGGCGTTTATCCGTGGGGCAGGGAGTGGCCGCCGCCGTCCGGGGCGGGGAACTATGGTGAGTCTCTGAAGGTGGACAGCTATGCCTTTACCTCGCCGGTGGGGAGTTTCAAGGCCAATCAGTATGGGTTATATGACATGGGCGGCAATGTGTGGCAATGGTGTGAGGACTACTACGATGGTCAGAGTGGGTCCCGC
>JAKQDH010000162.1 GCA_029558835.1 Planctomycetota bacterium
AGCAGCTCCCGGCGCTGCCGTAGACGAGGAATAGCGAATGGCGAAGAGCGAATAGCGAACGCAGAACCGTAGGGTGGGCATCGCCCACCCTACTTTTTTTATTGCCGGCGGCAAGCCATGACGAGACCGGAGGGTAACGGGAAGGCGTAGGGCGGGCTGTGCCCGCCACGGGAATAGCGAACGCGGAAGGCAAGAGGAAGCGCGGCATGGGCGCTGGCGCCCGTGCCCGCACTTCCGTCTCGCCCGAGGCTCGATCACGGTCTTGCCCAACCCTGCACCGGCCGAACACCGGCGTCGCGGAAGCGGCGAAGGCCGAAGGTAAGACGTCAGACCGGGTGGGCACCGCCCACCAGCCCTCGGCTGTGCAAAGAGTGCGGGCAGCGCCGTCCCGGCCTGCCCGCACTCGTCGTTTGGAGACGATTCTATCACCACCCCTGTCACGGCCGGCGATTCAGCGATGCCGGTCCGAACCGTGAACGCGGGCGAACGACCGAGCGTCAGCTCAGGCGTTACCTGATTGTGTACGGTCAAGCGGTCCGCTCAGGGCTCCGGCTTCAGCCTCTCCCGCGTGAGCGGCGCAAGGTTCTCCCTCGACCGCGGTCGCGGGGGAGCATGCTCCCGCAACGGACACACGCGTCCACCGTCTGCGGCGGCTGAGGGCGTGGCCCCCACACTGAACGCACGCACCCGTCCCCGGGAAAACGGCTTCGGCTCAGTCACGCCGCTTCCCTGACTTTCCTCTCGGATGGTCCGTTTCCAGATGCTCCACCGCGGCGGTACCTCCGAGAACCACGGACGTGGGCACGGCGGCGTGGCACGCGGACCCGCGTGGTTCCGAGAATCATTTTGCCTGTGGCCGGCACGGATTCTAGAATCCATTGGGGAACCAAGGGGAACGTGCGGTCCGCAACAGCGGGGCGCACGGGAACGAGGGGTAGTGGTATGGCTCCGATTCCGCACCATCATCCATTGTGGCGGTACTTCAGCGGCCTGGTGGAGGACGCTTTCTGTGCCCACGTGGGGCTTTGCGACCCCGTGTTGACCGATTACCTTGCCGAACTGCTCGTCAGCTTCACCCATATCGACCGCATGCAGATGCTGCGGAACGTCCAAGGCAAGTCCCTGGAGCAGGTGGCCTCGATGCTGACGGTCCTGTTCGACGAGCGACCCATCTCGCCGGTTCAGCGTGACTGCATCGTCTACCGCCACATCGGTGACTACGTGTTGTTCTGGGCGGGCCTCTACCCGGAGCAACTGCACCGCCTGCACTGTGACAGCCCGGATCTGCTGCCGACCTACGTGGTGCAGGGAAAGCGCTCCTACGCGACCGTGGCGGAGCTGTCAGCCGACAACGCCGAGCCACCTGCGATGCTGTTCCGCAACCTCAGCGAGGACTTCGAGTCGTGCGTCTACGGGTTGGGCCTTGTTCGTCGTGACCTCGAGGTCCGCGAGACAACCGGACCGGCGGGCGGCCTCGTCCTGTAGGTAGTCCGCCCGACCTCCCACGCTCACGCGCACATCCCACCGCCAGGTACAGACCGTCCGGCAAGTGTCGCCCCCAACAGGGACACTGTGCCGTTCGTCCCCGCGGGCGCGCCGCGACGAGCGCACCTGAGCCCCCCGCCCCCGCGGTGGCCTCGCCCTGCCAACAACCAAGGCCCCGGCTCAGGTGCCTCAAGTCGGCAGCGGCGGTTTCAACTCAGGCCGGCACGAATCCGCCCGATGGTCTCCTGGGCGTCGCCCCACACCAGGACGGTCTTCGCGTACCCGTACAGCGGGTTTGCTACCCCAGAGTAACCGGGACGCTCGTCCAGGTTGCAGACCACGACGTGGCGTGCTTCGTGCGCTTTCAGGATGGGCATACCGGAGATGGGCGTGTCCGAGCGCTCGGTAGCGGCCGGGTTCACCACGTCGCAGGCCCCTACGATGATAGCGATATCCGTCTCCGCGAATTCGTGATTGATGTCCTTCAACTCGTAGAGGCGACCATAATCGACCTCGGCCTCGGCGAGCAGCACGTGCATGTGACCGGGCATTCGCCCCGCGACCGGGTGGACGGCGAACTTGACTTCCTTGCCGAGTTCGACGAGCCGCTCCCCCAGCCGGACCACCTCCTCCTGGGCGTCCGCGAGCGCCATCCCGTAGCCGGGAATGACAATGACGCGCCGGGCCTCGCGCAGCAGCTCCACGGACCGGCTGATCGGGTCCGCATCGCCAGCGGGCGAAACTGCCTCGGCCACGTCGGCCGCGGGGTCAGGGCGTATGGACGACGGGGCCATGGGTGCCGCCGCCGGCCGGGCCTTGATCCCGGTGAACACCGACGCCAAACCCCGGTTCATCCCGCGGCACATGACGTGCGTAAGGATCGAGCCGGACGCCGCGACGGTCGCGCCGCAGGCGATGAGCAGCCGGTTGCCAATGGCAACACCGCAGAGAGCGGCCGCCAGCCCGGCGGTGGCATTCAGGAAGGAGATTAACACCGGCATGTCGGCACCACCGATGCGAACGGCGAAGACGATCCCCAACGCCGCGGAACCGACGATGAGGATGGTCAGCACGACGCACAGCGAAATGCCCGCCCCCAGGAACGCCGCCCAGATCCCCAGCGCCCCCAGCACCACCGCCAGCGCCACGAGAATGGCGTTATGTCCCGGCAGCACCGTGGGGGTCTGCCGAAGGCGGTTCGCCAACTTGCCACTGGCTACCAGGCTGCCGCTGAACGTGCCGGCACCGACGATGAGCCCCAACAGGGCCGCGATCTCCGCCGCCGCAGTCAGCGGCTCCCGCCCGCTCCGCGTCAGCTCCACGTACGCAACGAGAAAGGCCGCTACTCCCCCCGCGCCATGCTGGAACGCCACCATGGCCGGAATCTGAATCATCGTCACCCGCACGGCCACCCAGGCGCCGATCAGTACCCCTAGCGCACTCACCACGACGACCAGCGGGACGTCTTGAAGGCGGTGCCGGTAGAGCACCACGGCGAGGGCGCCCGCCAGCGCCAGGGCGGCCGTCCAGTTACCGCGGCGCGCTCCGGGCGGCGTGCGGAACTGGGCGATCCCCGCCAGCAGGACGACAATGACGGCCAGGTCAACCAGCAGCCCGGTCAGCATCACGTCCCGTCCTTTCCGCTCCGCGCGGCGGCCCGCTCCAGCCCCTGGGGCTGTCGGAACTCCACTCGCGGGGTGTCCTTGCGCCTGAACATCGCCAACATCCGATCGGTGATGACGAACCCGCCGGCGACGTTGAAGATCGCTGTAACGATGGCCAGCGCGCCAAGTACCTTCTCCACCGGCGTCGTCTCCACGGCGAACAAGAGCAAAGCGCCCAGAATCGTCACCGCGGAGATAGCGTTGGTCATGGACATCAACGGCGTATGCAGCATCTGCGGAACGCGCCGGATCAGCAGATAACCCAACGCGAACACGGCGCCGAACACGACCAGCATCAAGAACACGTCCGTCATGGCCGTTCTCCCGCGCTTCACGCCGGCTGCAGCGCCTTCAGCGTGCCGGCGTGGACGATCTTCCGGCCTCGCGTCACCAGCGAGTTCTGCACGATGTCGTCCTCGAAACTGGGTTGCCCGGCCCCCGTCTTGAACAGGTTCTGCACGTAGTGCAGCATATTGTGGGCATACAACCAGGTGGCGTCGACGGCCATGGAACCGGGGATGTTGGCGGTCCCGCACACGTACACGTCATGCACGGTGACCTCGCGCCCGGGTTGGGTCAGGGCACAGTTGCCGCCCTGATCGATGGCAACGTCCACAATTACCGATCCCGGACGCAGGGTCTTGACCATCTCCTCCGTGATCAGGATAGGCGCTACCTCGCCCGGCACTAGGGCACTGAGAATCACGATGTCCGTTTCGGGTAGAATGCCTGCCAGCACCTCCCGTTCCCGCGCCAGCCAATCGGGCGGCAGGGCCCGGGCATAGCCTCCCGGCGCGATCGCCAGGTCATCGGGGACCTCGAACCCGATCACTTTAGTACCCTTCAGGCTGCCCGCCTCGCGGCGGGCATCGGCGCGGATGTCCACCGCCTTGACGCTCCCGCCCAGACGCTTCGCCGTGGCGATCGCCTGCAAACCCACCACGCCGGCGCCCACGACGAGAAGTTCCGCGGCCCGCGTCGTCCCGATGGCCGTGCCGATCATGGGCACGAAACGCGGGAAATGGCTGGCCGCGATCAACACCGACTTGTAGCCCGTCACCGTGCTCATGGACGTCAGGGCATCCATGCCCTGCGCCCGCGAGGTACGCGGGATGCCATCCATCGTCAGCGCGGTGATGTTCCGATCCCGCAACGTCTGGATTGTCTTGTGATTGCCGGGAGCGGCCGGGTGGAGAAACGTGATCAGCAGCGAACCCTCGCGCAGCATCTCCGCCTCATGGCGATTGAACATCGCATTGAAGCAGGGTTGCTTGACCTTCAGAACCACGTCGGCCCGCTTGTACAGCGTGGCCGCGTCGGGTACGATCTCCGCCCCCGCGGCGCGGTACTCCTCGTCCCGACGGAACACGCCGTCTCCCGCGGACGCCTCGACCAGCACCTGAAAGCCCATCGCCACGTACTCACGGACCGTCTCCGGCAGCGCCGCGACGCGCTTCTCCTCCGGCAGAATCTCCTTGGGAATACCGATGTTCATGGTGGTCTTGTCCTTAAGGTTGTGCCCTACCAACTCCAGTTGCGTCGAAACAGATACCTCATTCGACCGTCGGCAGCACGCGGCGGATCGCTTGGTGCAGCACCGGCGGCTGCTGCGTGTCGAGCAGGGCGTGCATCTGGTCGATCGCCTGCTGCTCGATCGCCGCGTTACGACGACCCTTGTCCGCCCGCCCGGTCGCGATGCACTGGGCAAGCGCCTCGGCCGCCAGCACACGCACCTCGTTGTACAGAGTCGCGTCGCTCATGATCCGCGTCACTTCGGTAAGCAGCGCCTCACTGGGGCTGCTGACGCTACGCACGGCCTCCAGGGCCGCCTCCCGCAGACGCCAGTTGTCCCGGTAGCGCAACAGGCGCAGTAGCGCATCCTGGTGCCCGTCCAGAGCCCGGCCGCGGGTCAACTGCTGCAGTTCCTCCAGCACGCGCCCCCACTCCCTCAGATCACCAAAGACGTCGCTATGCATACGAAACCTCGCTTCCCGCGCGCACGCTCCCCCCACCGTGGCGCCGGACAAGCCGACCTCGCCCCCGCTGAGATGGGGAAACACACGCCGCCTATGGATGGTCGGGCCGACGACCCGCGAGCGGTCCTGCTGCGGCCGAGCAGCTCGTTGCCCGATGCCTGTAGCTGCCCAAAGCCTAGCCGCGCAAAAGGCTGAAACAAGTGCACGTTGGTTGCCCTGCCGCTAGACTTTGGTATAGTGCGTGCCTCGCCTTCCCGGCATTGATGTGGGCCGTGGTTTCCTCAACCGGCGTCCCTGCTCGGCAGTTTGCGTGACGGGCTTGCGCGCGACCGCCGTCACCAGTAGGTACACGGCTTCGCAAGACCACGTGCCCACGGACGCCGGCGAGCGCCGCGAACGCTGTACCTGCGCTGAATGTGCAGTCGGAATGGCACCGCGCCGCGATTGCCGACGACCGTCATCATCGCCGTCGGGAACCACCCCGGCAGTACGGCCGGCAGCGAGTCGGTAACGACCCGAGCCGGGGCTCGACGACGCCGGTCCACCACCAGCGCCTGCGAAGGGCACTCTTCACTCCGGCGTCTGCACGATGACGCCGGCGCGCTGGGCAAGCACCACCAAGGCAGGAACGGACTCGGCCCCCATCTTCTTCATCAGACGCCCGCGGTGCAGCTTGATGGTCTGCTCCGTCGTCCCCAGCTCAACCGCGATCTGCTTGTTCAACTTGCCCGCCACGACCAGGGCAAGCACCTGTTGTTCCCGTCGGGTCAACGTGGCCAGACGGGCACGGGCGACCGCGCGCTCGTCCGCTTCCCGCCGCCATGCAACTGCCTTCGCCAAGGCGCCGTGGATCGCATCCAGCAGCATCTGATCGTGGAACGGCTTCTCGATGAAGTCCACGGCCCCGCGCTTCATCGCCCGGACGCCCATCGCAATGTCGCCGTGCCCAGTGATGAAGATGATCGGCAGCGGCACCTGCGCGCTGAGCAGGCGGTCCTGAAGGTCCAACCCGCTCAAGCCGGGCATCCGCACGTCCAGCACGAGGCAGCCAACGCGCGCAGGGTCACATAAGTCCAGAAACTCCTGGACCGAGGAGTAGGCTTCCACCGCCAACCCGACCGAGCGCGCCATCCGGCTGATCATCTGCCGGACTCCCGCGTCGTCGTCTACCACGAAGACCGTCGGCTGCCCCGCCGTCGCAGTCATGCACCCTCCTCCGGCTTCACCCCCGGCAACGTGACGTGGAACGTCGCCCCCCGGGCGACGTTGCGGGTCATCCCGATGCGGCCGCCGTGCGCCTCCACGATCGACCGACAGATCGCCAGACCCATCCCCAGGCCGCCCGGCTTCGTGGTGTAGAAGGGCTCGAACACGTGCGCGGCCGCTTCGCTGGACAGTCCGGGGCCCTCGTCACTCACACTGATTACCACCGCGCCGTCGGGATCCGGGCGCGCCGCCAAGGTCACCGTCCGGGGACCCGCGGGTTGGTTCACCATCGCTTCCAGGGCGTTGCGGACGAGGTTCAGGATGACCTGCTGAAGCTGGATCGGATCGCCGCACACCCCGGGCAATCCCGCACTCAACTGAAACTGAACCGCGGCCTTATGGTGACGAGCGTCGGCCTCGAGAAAGCCGGCCACGTCCTCAATGACCCGCTGCATATTCAGCACGACCATTCGGGGCTGCTGCTGGCGCAGCAGTTCGCGGAGCCGGCGAATGACCTCCGCCGCGCGCTGCCCGCTCAACGCAATGTCCGCCAGGGCCGCACCCAGCTCCGCGAAGTCGGGCGGCTCAGCCTTCAGAAGACGCAACGCGGTCTGGGCGTTGCCCACCATCGTACACAACGGTTGGTTGAACTCGTGGGCAAGCTGTGCCGCCAACTCCCCCATGGTGATCTGCCGGGCGACGTGCATGAGGGCCGCTTCGTGTCGGTGGGCCTCCTCTTCGGCTTCCTTCTGCGCGGTGACATCCTGGGCGGCGCCCAGAATCCGCACGACGCGGTGCTCGTCCGGGCTCCAGATCGGCCGGGCGTGGTCCCGCAGCCACCGTACCTGCCCCATGGCGTTCACAATCCGAAACTCCGTCGTTGTGGAGCGCCCGCTCTCCAGCAACTCCCGCCGCCGGCTCAGCAGGACGCGGTCGTCCGGGTGCACGACCCGCTCCCACCCCTCGGGCGCCTCGACCGCTTCGGCGCCCTGACCCGTGATCCGCGCAAACGCGTCCGTCACCCACTCGGTTTGCAGCGTCCCACCGGGCAGTACCCGAAACACGTAGGCGCAGTCCGTGGTGAGTTCCGAAACCAGCCGGTAACGCTCCTCGCTTACCCGCAGTGCCCGCTCCGTGCGCTGACGTTCAACCACCTCACGCTGCAGCTCCTGATTGGCGGCGGCCAACTCGGCCGTCCGCGCCCGCACGCGCTCCTCCAGGTCGTCTCGTGCCCGGCGCAGCTCGGCCTCCGTCTCCTTGAGTTCTGTGATGTCCGCGTCAATGCCCAGAACGCCCCGTACCTCGCCGTCCGCACCCCGCAGCGGGACCTTGCTGATGAGGAGCACACGCTGGCGACCATCCGCCTGCCGTTCGCTGTCCTCGATGTTCAGCCAGGCCTCTGCGGTACGCACCACGCGCTCGTCCCGTGTGCGGAAACGCTCCGCCTGCGCCGGCTCCCACACCAGCTCGTAGTCGGTCTTGCCGACGATCTCCGCCGGCGACGCCACCCCCGCTGCGCGCGCAAACGCGGCGTTGCAGCCCTGATACACCAAATGCCGGTCCTTCCAGTACACCCCGCTCGGAATGTGCGCTATGATCTGGTCCAGCAGGGCACGCTGCGTCTGCAACGCTTCCTCGACCCGCTTGCGATCGCTGATGTCGCGGATGCTCGACCGGTAGCCCAGCCGCAGGCCGGGGCGGTCATGAATCGACTGCCACGATACCGCCACCCATACCACCGACCCGTCCTTGCGCCGAAGCCGGAACGGAACGTCGTTGCCCGTGCTCCCCTCGGCGGCACCACGCAAGGCCTCCCGCAGGGCCCCCACGTCCGCCTCGTGAACCAACGCAAAGGGGTACTCCGGCAGCGAGAAACACTCGTCGACCGTGTAGCCGGTGAGACGCTCCACGGCCGGGTTGACCCAGAGCAGCTTGCCCTCCGGACTCACCCACGATTCCAGATCGTAGGTGCAATCGGCCACCGCCCGGAAGAGCGCTTCCGTTTGTGCCGTAGCCGCTGTCGGCCGCCCTCCGCCGGCCGCTCGGCCTTCCAGCTCCGCGCGCAGTGTCTCCAGTTCAGCAGCAAGCTCAGCCTTTGTCGGTCTGCGTGCGCTCATCGCCTCAAGCCGCGCCGCCCCCTCAATCTTGCCCTCGGCGAATAGGGCACCGCCGGCAGCTCACACCTGGGAGCCCCTCGCCCCGCGGCCGCCGCCCCGAACACCCGTGAGTATACGCCGCCGCCGCCTCCCCCGCGACGGAGAAACGGGGACGCAGCTCGTTTCCCGGCCCGCCACGACCTGCCGGCCACCTGCCACCGGCTTCGGCGCGCCACCCTGGCAGCGGGGGCTCGACCCGCCGGCATCGCTCAACCCCGACTTCGACGGCGAGCGGGATGTCGATCTGACGGACTTCACGCCGCTGGCCGACAGCTTCGCGGTGACCGGTAGCGCTATGTACAAGGGGGGCACCGAGAGCCCGGCGACCGGTGTGACGCCCCGCGGATCACGGAGCCGCACGCGGCAACAACGCCGGATCCGCAGGCGATCACTTCCGGCGACGGATCGTGGAACAGTCATCCACGCGGGGCAACTCGCAGCAGGAGCGAGCCGGCCGCCGGGCGAAAGTGGAAGGGGATGCGGACACTGCTGCCGACGTCCCCCGATCGCCCGTGTGAAGCGAAGACGCGTCAGGACGCCGTGGTCTTACTCTCTGCGCGAGCGGGGCCCGACGGCTACCCCCTGGGCGGTGGACCTCCACGGGTGCCGGTGACACCGCGTGGGCAGTGATAACGCTGCCGCCGCCGGACACTCGGGCAAAGACGCGTCGCCGGCGGGACTCATTTCGGAGACCTGCCCGGAAACAGCAGAGCACCCGTGACGGACTGCTACCCGGCACGGGCGCCCAATAGTCTCGCAGCCACTCTATCAGTGCTCCTCGCCGCCTGTCTGCTCAAGCTGCTTGATCATCGCCTCGAGGGATCCGACATCCAGCACCCGCGTCGTCGGCGACATCACCCGATTTGAATCCAGCAGCGCCGGATCGAGCGGCCCGTCGCCAATGCGCACGGTTATCTGCCCCGAACCACCCGCGAGGTTCGCAATGCTGAACGAACGTACACGCTCCGTCGCCGGATCATAGAGAACCTTCAGCGTGCTGCCGATCAGCTCCTTATCGTCACGCACGTCCCCCTCCTCCGGCGACGGCGCGACGACTACCGGCCCCGCGCCGTTCGGCATCCCCTGCCCATCCGAACCCTCCCTGGCCGCCTCTTCCTCGGTGCCGGTTGCCTCGACCACGGGCTGCGCGGTCGCGTCCTTCAACACCTGCGCCAGCGCTCTCACAGCCTCGGCGTCTTTTAGCGGCAGGGTCACCAGGACCATGCCATCTCTCTGCTCCTCGACCGTAGCCCCCAGTTCCTCGCGCGACTCGATCAACGCCCGCAGCAACGTCCCGATCTCCACCGACCGCAGCGAACTCGTCACCTCGCCGAGTTCGCAGCCCACTTCCCCCGTCACACCCCCGGCAGGCAGTTTGAGGAGTGTTTGCGTGCCGGGCGGGAAGAGCAGCGCTGCCACCATCTGGGCCTCCCCCCCTTCCAGCGCCAGCTTGCGGATCAGAACCCACCCGTCGTTCTTCGCGATCCCCAGAGACACGCCCACCTGGATCAACCCCTCCGGCGGTGGCGCTTGGATACCCAAGTCCAGGTCGCCTGCCACGCCCTCCACTCCCACGTGCAATCTGCCGTCGATGGACACTTCCTCCACCTGGAAACGTTCAAACGTGATTTCGAGCAGCGGCTGCTCCAGCATCTGCTCGTTCAGCTTCTGCACGACCATCGCGGCCTGCGCCGCCGGCCCCATGTGCCAGGGAAACAGCAGCAGCATCACGATCGCCACCAAAGCCGCGACACCCAACGTTGATAGAACAATTGGTTTCCGCATCATCTGTACAATCCTCCACGACCGGTTCGACCACGTCCGCGCCAGCACGGCCACGCAGCGCGCGTGAACCTCCACATCCGGCCCGGCAGGCAGCTCGATCCGCCTTCCCAGCACCTTGAGGTTCTCGTCAAACTGCTTGTCGGCATCGCGCTGCGCGCTCATGCTCCACCGAGCCCTTTTCCGTTTCTCAGTACCGCCCGCATCCGCGCTCGGGCCCGAAAGAGTCGACTTTCAACACTCCGTTCGGAGACTCCCAGTTCGGCCGCAATCTCCGCCTGGGCACGACCGGCAAAGTAGTACGCCGAGATAAGCGCCTGATCGCCGATGGACAGCGACGTCACGGCCAGCAGGAGCTGCTCGATCTCCTCCTGCCGCACCGCCGCCTCCACCGGCAACTGTCGCGTCTCGAGCGTCTCGACCAGTGCGGCCGCCAGCCCGTGGTCCTCGAGCGGGACGAGCACGGACGCCCGCGTACGCTTCCGCCAGTGCTGGCGTACCAGGTTCCGCGCGATCCCGTGCAGCCAGGCCAGACACTCGTTTTCGTCGGCTGGCGGCCGGCCGTGCCGCGCAGCCTCGCAGCACGTCTGCTGCAGCAGATCATCCGCCGCGTCGCGGTCTCCGCGCACGCGAACCACGATGAACCGGTACAGGGCGTCAACGTTACGCTCGAGCACCTCGCGTAACACGCCGCCCTCGTCCCCGCTCACCTGCCTCGCGACCACGTGGTCGATCCTCAAGGCCGGGTCCGCACCATCCACGCAGAGCTCCTCACGTTGCCGGATCTCCACCACTATTATGGACGCAGCCCGGCGTACCCCGTGCGCCTCCGACACATTCAGACAATAGCCGTCTGCCACCGGAAAACTCCGGGGGGTACGCGCTGAGCATGGGCGCTTTGCCGCCGCCCGCCGCACGCGGGGCCGGGCACGCGGCCTCTGAACCCCTCGCCCTTCCAGGAACGGTTGGGCACGCGGCGTCTGAACCCCTCACCCTTTCAGGGAGAGGGGTAGGGGTGAGGGTCGCGTCGCCGTACCGTCCCCCCGCACCCGGCCCTCTCCCCCCAGGGGGAGAGGGGTCTTGAGCGGCGTCGCCAACGGAACCCCTCGCCTTTCCTGAGAGAGTTGGGCCCGCGGCCTCTGAACCCCTCGCCCTTTCAGGGAGAGGGGTAGGGGTGAGGGTTGATTCGTCGCGGGCACCCCCCTCACCCTGCCCTCTCCCCCCAGGGGGAGAGGGGTTTGAGAGGCCGCCCAGCGACGTTCCGGTCCCGCTCGAAGCGGTTCCACCGTTCGCCGCGGTGCCACCGTTCGCCGCAATCACCTCATAGGTGGCAACCCTCTCGTCGAGGAACTGGCTGCCATGGACGTGGTACCGGACCAAGGCGTCGCCGCCGTCGCGCTCTTCGATGACGTTCTGGCCATCGTAGTAGTACCGAGTGATCCGCCCGGCCACCGGGTCCTCGAACACGATCCGCCGGCCAAATGCAGGACTTGGGGGCAAGGTGCTGCCCCCGCCCAGAATCGCCGTCAGGAGGCGGCACAACGCTGCCGGGCTACGGTATGGCACGTCAGTAGGCCACGGCGTCGATTACTGCTTGCGGGTATACCTGGTCCAGCGGCGCGCCGTTGACCAAGTACATCTGCCGGATGATGCCCGTATCCAGAGCCAATGCCTCCCGATTGATAAACGTCGGCAGACGGTCTTGTACCTCCTTGAAGTCCGGGTCGCGTACCCGATCAAAGAAGACCTCGATGTCCTCACGCAGTCTTGCATCGATCTTGGGAAAGGCACTGACGACCCGCATCCATAGCTCCCGCTCGTTTCCATGATGCCATTGGAACTTATGCTTGGTCGCGAGGAGGTCACGCGCGTAATCGAGGTCGTTGGCCATCAAAGCGCAGCGCACGCCTTGGAGATAGATGCTCATCGTTAGTGAGTCGATGAACCGTCTGCGATCCTCCGCCTTCGTCAGGCACCACGTAACGAACATCTCCGCCGCCCTCCGCAAGTCGGCGCGGTTCAGCGGTTCACCGAGAAGCCAATGCGCAAGTGCCCGTGCCCGAATTACCTCCGCCAAGTCGTACGGATGCCCCGCCTCGGCCACCTCTGTATCGTGGAAGCGATCCTCGGCCTCAAGGCGGTCGGCATTGCGGATTGTACGGCACAGGAAAACCTTCGCTCTGCGTTCATCCCCGGAATACAAACAGGTTAATCCGATCGAAAGCTCGTGCCAGACACGAACCGCCGGAGTGTCCGACGGTCGATCCCAGCGGGCGTCGAACGAGTCCTCACCAATCAGTTGGTCGAGCCCGGACTCGTTCACTGCCCACTTCTTGCGGTAGCGATTCTTGTACGACGCCCTCATGGTACAACCAACATGTCAACGATCTCGATCTCGGAAGCACCCGTGACGGTTTGGAGTCTCGACACGGTTGACGGGGAAACTCGAATGCCTTGCGGACCGAGGATACGCACAGTGAATGTTCGCTCCTCCAATGCCTG
This sequence comes from Planctomycetota bacterium, assembly GCA_029558835.1. Taxonomy (GTDB): domain Bacteria; phylum Planctomycetota; class Phycisphaerae; order UBA1845; family UBA1845; genus JAKQDH01. Next base: position 12,772 of record JAKQDH010000162.1, read on the forward strand.
AAGGATCGCTCTTTGCAAAGGAAGGTCCGTCACCTGTTCTGCAACCGCGCCTTGTGCCCGCAGCAGGTTCAAGCGAAAGGTGGCTGGGTCATTCAACCCAAACGCGCTCAGGCGGGACGGCGCGACGTTCCCCGCGATCGCTTTCACGTCCGTCACGAACACGCGCAGGCCCCCCGGGGCTTCCCGTGCCGATACGCTTTCAAAACCACGAAGAACCGCCCCTTGGCGGAACTGCGTGTTGACGATTGTCTCTCCCAGACTACGTTGTAACGCCAGGGCGTTGATCTCGCCAAGTTCGCCCCGTGCGATATTGGCCTGCAAGCGCAGGGCCTGCGGCGAGACCCCAAGCCCCGCTGTGCTCGGCGCGCGCAGGGCCACCCCCTCCACCGCCAGGCCGAGCCCCGCAAACCCGCTCGAAAGCGAGATGCCCGAATCCACGACCAACGCCGCCGTCGGGTATCCCGCCTCGGCAATAACCCGATACGTCTCCGTGAACGTGAACTCGCCCGTCCACACTTGACGGACGCCGGCCTGCGTCACGTCCACGCCATGCAACACGAACACAGTCCCTGGCGCGGCCCCCAGACCGTCGGTGCCGAACACAAGGACCCCGCCGACGGTACTTTCCGTCGCTCCACCCACAACCTGCAGGGCCCCGACGCCGCGTGCGACCACCGGCTCCATCGCCTCGGCGACGGCGTCCGCGGCCACCCCATACCGGTCGTACTCACGCAGCAGACCCGCCCGAACCGGGTCCAGTCCCACATCCACACCTTCCCGCCGCAACGTCAGCGTTACCCAATCCTCTCCCGTAACTGGATGCCGCCCCTCTTGCAACCGCGCGAACCACTCCAGCAGCGTACCGAGGACGCCGCGGTCTTCGGATTGAAGCCCAAGGGGATCGAAAAAGCGCGTCGCGTTGGACGTAAACGCTTCGTAGAGGTTCGGGCCATCGCCGTAGGGCAGCGGATCACGCTGCAGCCACCGCCCGAGCACAGGGTCGTAATACCGGGCGCGGAAGTGGAACAGAACGTGCCCGTCGCTGAGGACGTCCACTGGCCGACCGTGCAACGCGAACGTGCCCGACGGCGGCGTTCCACGGGCTGCTGGGCCGGATTGGCCGGCGAGGCCGGCGCGGGCGGGCCACGGGCCGCAACCTGCGCCGATCAGCGGACAGCCGCCGCCGGCCGGCACCTCGGGGCCACGCAGACGGCTCACCAGGCCGGCCAGGTCGTTCAGGTCAATTACGCCGTCCGACTGGCCATCGGCGTCGAAGTCGAACACGGCCAGGCAGTCCGGCGGGACCTGCGAGCCGGTGGGATCGAAGCAGAGTTGGAACCCGGCCACGTCGGCCAGGTCCACGTCGCCGTCCGGCTCCCAGTCGTGCCCCACGCCGCCCGACGGCTCCACACCCGGGCCGCTGAAGCACGCCTCGAAGCCGTCGAAGTCGGCCCAGTCGATGACGCCGTCAGCGTGCCCCTCGGCGTCGAAGTCGTACGCGGCCAGGCACGCCGGCGGGACCTGTAGCCCCGTGGGATCGAAGCAGACGGGGAACCTTGCCCCGGTCGGCGAGGCTGTGCCAGACGGTCCGGCGCGCCCATGGTCCTCATCCGGGCGGCCAGAGGGGCGGCGGCGCGTCCGGCACGGATCGCTCCACACGCCAACTCCACCCTCGCGCCAGCACGTCTACACTCACACGCCGCCCGACGCTGAAGTAGTGCCTCACCTCCTCGTCGTCGATCGCCAACTCACGCATCCACAAGCTGTCCTGGACCTCGTAAAACCCGCAGTTGCCGCAGATGCCCGTCCGTCGCCAGCGGGCCAGCTCCTCCTCGAACCGCCGGATGTTCCGCTGAAAGCCGTCCAAGCCGTCTTCCAGCCCCTCCGCCGGCTCCTCCTCCGCATACAGCAGCACGTCCTCGTCCTCGAAGGGACACACCCGCGCGGCCAGGGCCTCCTGGAACGTCACCCGGATCACCTGCATCTCGAACGGCCCCGCGCGGTCCTGCCCCAACGCATAGGCATTGAACCCCAGCTCCGTCGGCTGGTGCTCGTGGTATTCGCCGGTCACCATGCTGAAGTTCGCCCGCAGCGCGTCGATGCACCAGGGCACCGCCAACGGGATCAGCTTCGGACGCCGCGACTGCCCGCTTGCGAACTCGCTCATGGACACCCGCTCCCCTAATCCGGCTCCGCCACGCCGGCCTGTCGCAGAAGCTGCAGGCCCTCCAAGAGCGTACGGAAGTTCTTGGCGCGCTTCGGGGCAACCAGTACCACGTCCGGATCACCCCGGTCCAACATGAACTCGATCCCCACCTGCCAATACGTCTTGCCCAAGTCGAGTCTACGCCAATCGCCGCGCAAAGCCTTCTCTCGCGTCACGACGACCTGCGTCTCCGGGTCGCGACGGATGAGGCGCGCGGGAATGCCGCGAATGTCGCACTCCTTGAACTCCGCCCGGCTGATGTCCAACGCCCAGTCCACCGTGGCGTAGTAGGCGGCGTTGGCCTCGTCGAAGGCGACCTGGACTGACTTTGGAGCGGTCCCCGTGAGAACCTGACTAATCATCTGAGCAAGCATGACACGATCGATCTTCCCGCGTAGGGTCACATGTTTGAACGACATGCCATGTGTTTGCAGCACGTCATCCGTTCGCAGCCCGTCTACAAGGGCGTCCTCGACAATCGCCGGGCCCAGAAGGCAGAAACCACAGCAGAAACAATTCAGGAACCGTACGCGGCGTACCACAGACCGAAGCCGCGGCTCGCACGTATTGGAAACCACACAGCCCTCGAAGCGGCTGTGACGGAACTCCATATCCTCGAAAACCGCTGCCGAGTCGTCATCCCGCCAACGGCTGAATGACCCGTTTTCGATTACTCTCGTCATGGCGGGAACACCGAAAACCCGGGGGGACGCTGATAGGTAACGACGATCAGCCCCTGTCCGTACGATCGCCCCAGGTGCTCCGCAATCGCCCGCGGGGAATTCACCGTAATCTCGAAGTTCCGCCCGGAAAATGGCCCAATCCCGACGATATCCGGGCCGCGGCCACGCAAGATGCCGATCGGATCGAACCCTTGGGACAGTAACGGATCACTTCGAATCTGCTCTGCCACCAGCCGCTCCACCGCCTGTCCGTACCGCGCCGCATTCAACCGGCTTGGCACTGTTCCGGCCCTGTACTCCTGAAGAGTAAAGACGGCTCGCGCCGACCCCAGGTTGCCTTTCAGCAGTTCATTCTGCTGGGTGACCACGCCCTGCAGCACGATCCTCGGATCCGGAACGAACTCGGGGTTTAACACCCGCAGCGGCACGCCGCGAGCCGCGCCCGTCGCCCCCGACGGCAGCCCGCTCCCCAGTATCGCCTCGCCCGCCGCAGCGCGACTTTGCGCGACTGCCCCCGCCCCTAGCGTCGCCAGGACGATCGCCGCCTCGCCGCCCAGCGTCGTGCTGCCGGCGTAGGCCCACTCCTCCGTTTCGATGACGAGCCCCTGTGCCCACTGCGGGCTCGGCACTCGCCATTCGCTCTCCGGATCAATCACTCGCAGCACGGCGAACAGGGTGGGGCTTCTGAACTCCGCAAAGTCCAGGCCCGTGTTCGCCAGCCCGATGACGCTATTCTGCACTCCCTGCGGAATATTAACCAGTCCCTGCCCCAGCGGCAGGACCGTGACCTCCGTCACCTCCTGATATACACCCGTCGCCCGGACCGTCGGATCAGTCAGGCCCATCACTACCAGGGCCGGAGCCACGCTCGCCCTCTGCTTCAACAGTTCGACGGCCCGGCAGGTGTGCCAAGCCTCCGTTACCAGTTTGCGTCCGCGGGCCTCCGGCGTCGGGTAGAGCTCGGGGTCCAGGAACAACCCCATGATCCTGCGCTCGAGTTCCGGGAAGGTCAGGCGAGCCCCGAAGATGTATGTCTCGGGATCCCACCAGTCTCCGATTGCAGTGCCCATCGGATCCTGGAACCGAAGGGGATTGAGGCAGAACGCCTCGTAGAGGTTGGGACCATCGCCGTACGGCAGCGGATCCCGCTGCAGCCAACGCCCAGTTGCCGGGTCGTAGTAGCGGGCGCGGAAGTGGAAAAGGACGTGGCCGTCGCTCAGGACGTCCACCGGGCGGCCGTGCAGCGTGAACGTGCCCGAGGGCGGCAGGTTGTCGCCGGTCAGAGCCGTGGGCGCCAGCCCACGGACCGGCGGGGCGCACAGCCGGTCCGCCAACTCCCCCGGACCGCCCCAGCACTCGACGAACCGGGCGTAGTCGTCGAGGTCGATGTCCCCGTCGGCAAGCCCCGCCGCGTCGAAATCATGCACCGCCAGGCAGTCCGGCGGGGCCTGTGCGCCACTGGGATCGAAGCAGTTCTGCAAGTTCGCCCAGTCG
>JAKQDH010000173.1 GCA_029558835.1 Planctomycetota bacterium
TTAGTGCCTTACCGGCCGACAAGGCCAATAAAAAACAAGTTGTTTAGGCCGCGCTCCGTGTAAGTTGTTCTGTTGAAGCGGATAAGAGCGCGGGGAGAAGGGCCGCGATTTTGCGGCCCTTCTCCGTCAGGTGGTACTTGCGCTGTTTCGGTGCCTTTGCGAGCAGGCCGTGGTCACGGAGCAGGCGGAGGTTGCGGCCTATGCGTGCGGACAGTCTCTTGCCGGTCATGTCTCTCGCCCACTGCGTGCCTGCCAGCTTGTTCTGGAGCGCCTTGTTCGTGATGCCGCCGAGCGAGGCGAGCGTCGGGTCCGCGATTGCCGCGAGCAGCTCCGTGTCCTTGCCGAGCAGATCGAGTGCGCGGGCGGCCCGTCCGCCGCAGGTCTTCTTGCGCCCGACCGAGGCGACGATCTCCCGCACCCTGGCCGTGTCCTTGACCTGGGCGGCCTGGCCGATGAAGCGGGCGTTGATCTCGCCGCAGACCTTCGCCCGGAGCGGGATGTCGGCGACGCTCTTGCGAAGCGGCAGGCGCTCCTTCGCGCCGTCCGGCGACCCCTCTTTGCACCGCCAGACCTTGAACGGGGCCGGGTTGTTCAGGGTGGTCTCGAAGCGCAGGGCGTTGTGCTCGTTGTAGAACTTCACGCTGTTGCCGTCCAGCCAGTGCTTCACGCGCACGCCGTCGTACCAGACACCGGCCCCGGAGAGGATGTCGGGGTCGGCCAGCGGGTGGGGCTGCCCGTCCGGGCGCACCGGCCGGCCGAAGTAGCGCAGCACGCGCTCGCCCGTGCCGTTCGCGAGTTCGTGGCGCAGGAGGCTGTCCATCAGCGGCGCGACCGACCCCGGCGAGTCGAAGATGAAGTCCGTCGCCCATTCGCTCTGCCACAGCGTCCAGCGGTAGCCCGGCCCGCCGCCGAGCGTCTGGCCCATCGCCGGGAAAGCCTCGCGGGCGAACCCGTCCAGGATGCCGAACCACGGGGCGAGCGGCTGCGCGTCGAGGAGCCTCTGCGCCGCCGCGAAGTCGCCGACGGAGAGGAACTTGTTCCCGTCAACGGTGTGCGCCACACCCTGCAGCTCCAGCCCCCGGCGGAGCCACTCCCGCCCGTTGAGGGCGATCTGGATCTCGTACGGGAACCAGGTCTGCAGCCGCACACTCATGAAGCCGTACACCGCGTGGTTGTGGTAGAAGTACAGGTGCTTGCACTTGCCGTGCTCCGGGCGCAGCCGCGGGCGTCCCGCGCCGGGGTCGAACGCCGCGCGGAATGTCCGGCACGACTCCGTGCAGGACCACACGCCGACCGGCCCGCAAGCCACGCCCTTCTCGCGCATCCTCGCGTGGGCCAGCTCCTCCTTCCGCTCGCGCGGCGAGGGGATGTGCGTGATGCCAGCCCCGGTCTGTTCCATTGCCAGCCGCTCGCAGGCCGCCACGAGCGCGGCCGACTGCGCGAGCATCCACGCCTTGTAGTCCTTGTTCAGCACGCCTCGTCCCGCCAAGAACCTCGCCGCGCCCTCCGCGTACGCCAGGTGCCGAAGGCATCCCTTAAACACGATCCGGTCGAAGCCCGTGAGTACGCCCTTGATCTTCGAACCGAACTGCTGTAAAAACGTCTCCATGCGCCGCCCCCTTGTGGTGTTGTTGTGTGATAGCCTTCAGCATAAGGGATCAGCGGCGCATCCGCGAATCTTAAATTAGGTTGTGGAGTCTGCGGTTTTCACGCGCCGCGGTAGCGGGCGTGAAAACCGCAGACTCCACCTTGG
>JAKQDH010000192.1 GCA_029558835.1 Planctomycetota bacterium
GGCGACGCCGCTGGCCATGACCTGGCGGTCGTCGGCCCGGTAAAGCTCCGCCTGGTCCCGCCAGCCCAGGTCGAAGTCGCTCCGGCCGATGATCGCCTCGGGGGTAGCCAGGCCGGCGTCGATGGCGCACAGCCGGTTGCATCCCAGGTAGATCGAGTCGAGATCCTTCCAGAACACCCGCACCGGGATGGTGTCCAGCACCAGCTGCAGCATTCGCCGAGACACTTCGGCTTCGGGCAGCTCGGCGGGTCGCCGGCGGGCCGGCCGGGACCGACGCCGGGCCGGTCCGGATCCGGACGACGCGTCGTGTTCGGCCATGGTTCCGTCCTCCTGCCGATGGGCGCGCGACTCCGACGGCTGCGACCGCCGTTTCCGGTTCGGAGATCCGCCGGCCGTCGATCACGGGTTCGATGCGTGGTCAGACTAGTTCATTATAAGGAACGGCGAGACGTCGGGTCAAAAGAATCGTAGGCGCGCCCCCACGCAAAAAGATTGCCGTCTCGGCGGACTGGGTGTATATTCAAAAAAAATTGAGGTTCAATCAGTCGAGGTGCCGGTGTCACAGCATCACACCAAGGCGCGGCGTTACCCCCGTTTCGAAGTCCACGACGTCGAAGGCGTCGTCCTGTACAACCTGCAGGCGGAAGTGATCAACATGAGCATCGGCGGAATGGCGCTGGAAACCAACCGGCCCCTCGACGTCGGCCGCACCTACAATTTCTCCATCCGCCGGAGTGCCACTGAAGGCGAAGTCCGCATGCCCGGCGTGGTGGTCTGGTGCATGCTGCAGCGGACGCGGCGGATCTCCGAATCCGAAGTCGCCCCCGTTTACCAGGCCGGCGTCAATTTCAGTGAAGTGCTGTCGGAGAAGGCCTCCGCCCTCCTCCACCTCATCGAGGAAAGCGTGACACTGGACGTCAACCGCCGCCTCTTCGGGCGGTTCAAGCCCAACGGCAACGCCACCGTGATCGTCAAGAGCGAGATCGACTTCGAGGTGCAGAAGATCAGCCTGTCCGGCATGCTCATCGAAACATCGATGCGGGCCGAGCAGGAAGATTTCCTGCCCATGGAAATCCAGTTGCCGAAGCGACGCGTCGCCTTTCGCGGCCGGGTGGCCTACGTCAAGACGCTCATGGGGACCGGCGACGCGCCGCCGCGCTACCACCTCGGCATCGAGTTCCACGACCTGCTGCCGGCCGACCGGGGACACCTGGAAAAGTTCATCGCCGAGATGGTGCAGACTCTGAGCCAGGACCAGCCGCCGCCGTCCAAATCGTGATGGCGCCGACCGCCGGTCCATCAATTCCGACCGCACTCGATCCGACTCCCCGGACGCGAACCGGAGGGAGCCGCTTGCGCCCGCCGGCGACCGGAATATCCCTTTCGGCTGGATGGGGGTGACGCGTGACGCAAGGGTCCCTCGACGTGGTGGGCTGCGGCATCCGGGCCGTCACCCAGTTGACTCTCGAGGCGCGGCGCTGCATCGAGGCGGCGGACGTGGTGTGCTATGCCGTCAGCGACCGGGTCTCCGCCCGCTGGCTGGAGCGGCGCCACCCCGACGCCGTGTCGCTGTCGCGGCACTACCGGGAGGGAAGCGACCGCCTGGAGACCTACCGCCGCATGATCGACGACCTGGTGGAGCCGGTGCGCGCCGGCCGGCGCGTCTGCGCCGTGTGCTACGGCCACCCCGGCGTGTTCGTCTACCCCACCCACGAGGCGATCCGGCGGCTCCGCGCCGAGGGGTTGACCGCCCGGATGCTGCCGGGCATCTCCGCCTCGGATTGCCTGTTCGCCGACTTGGGCGTGGACCCCGGCGGCGGGTTCCAGATGTTTTCCGCGACGGAATTCGTGCGGTGCCCCCGCCGCCTCGATCCGTCGGCCCACGTGATCTTCTGGCAGATCGACAGCATCGGCGACAACAGCTACCGGGGAACGGGGAATGACGCCCGCAACCTGCCCCTGCTGCTGGACGCGCTGGCCGCCCATTATCCGTCCGACCAGCCGGTGTGCCTGTACGAGGCCGCGGTGCTGCCCGTGGGTCGTCCCGTGATGCGCTGGCTCGCGCTGCGTGAATTGTGGGGGGGCGCCGCCGTGCTCGACGGCATGAGCACGCTCTACATCCCGCCGATTCGGGCCCCGCGGCCCGATCCGGCGATGAGGCGACGTCTGGGCTTGCCTGTTTTCTGAGTCAGGCCCGACCCCAGCGGTTACCGGGGGTGCTTCAAGTTCTTGACGGCCGACGACACATCCTGGGAAATCGAGCCCTCGGTCGGTGATGATTCCACGAAAGGCAGCGCGGCGTCCGGCGACCGCTTGATGGCGTGCATGGCATCGTCCGGTGACAGCTTGGCCGCGCTCACCCCCGCGTCCGGCGCCGCCTTGGCCGCGCTCAACCCGTCTTCCGGCGCCAGCTTCAGCGCCTGCAACCCGTCCGGCGACAGCTTCGCCGCGCCCACGCCCAAGTCCGGCGCCGCCTTGGCCGCGCTCAACCCGTCCTCCGGCGCCAGCTTCAGCGCCTGCAGCCCGTCCGGCGACAGCTTCGCGGCACCCAGACCCGCGTCCGGCGACAGTTTCATTGCCTGCAGTCCGTCCGGCGACAGCAGCACGGCGTTCAACCCCGCGTCCGGCGCCGCCTTCGCCGCGCTCAACCCGTCCTCCGGCGCCAGTTTGAGGGCCTGCAATCCATCCGGCGACAGCTTCGCCGCGCTGACGCCTTCTTCGCCAGCCGTCGGGGTGCGAGCGGCCGCCGCCTGCTGCCAACCGAGATCGAAGGCGGCCGGAAACTTCTCCAACCGGTCGGGTTGGGCGGCCTCGTCACGCGCCGGCGGCTGCCGGCGCACCGTCTTGGCATCCGGGGTTCCTTCGGGCTCATCGGGAGAAACAGGCGGTATGCCGGCATCACCGATCTTCATCTGCCCCTCCATGTCCAGTCGGTATTGGATGTATTGTACCACACCGCGACACAGCGGACCGGTTGCAATGCGCCGCCTTCGGGGCTAGCATAGGAGAGACTTCCTGCCTCACAACCTCGAACCGGAGGGCAGACGGATGAACCAGCGGCTGGCTGATTTTCTCATCGACCTGGCGGAAAACGCCGATGTGCGGGCAGCCTTCGAGAGAGACCCGGCCGGCACGATGGCGCAGGCCGGCTTGAGCGCCGCCGAGCAGGCCGCCGTCCGCAGCCGGGACCAGCGGCAGATCCGGCTCCTGCTCAGCCGGGCGCCGGCCGGGCGCCTGACGGTGGCGGGCGCCGGCATCCGGCCTTCGCATCTCACCCCGGAGATCCGGGACGCGATCGCCGGCGCCAACCGCGTTTTCCACCAACTGCCGCCGGAGCTCGCCGGCGGCATCCAGCCGCTGAATCCCCGCATCGAGTCGCTGCTCGACCTCTACACGCCGAACCGGTCGCCGGGCGCGGTCACCGCCGCCATCGTGGACCGCCTGCTGGCGCCGGCGCGGGCCGGCGAGTCGGTGTGCGCCGTGTTTCACGGGCACCCCGGGGTGCTCTGCTACCCCGCCGGCGCCGCCATCCGGCAAGCCCGGCAGGAGGGGCTGGAGGCGGCGATGCTCCCCGGCGTCTCGGCCGAGGACTGTCTCTACGCGGACCTGGGCATCGACCCCGCCACCCACGGCTCCCAGAGCTACGAGGCCACCGACTTCCTCGTCCACCGCCGGCAATTCGACGTCCGCAGTTTGCTGCTGCTCTGGCAGGTGGGCGGCCTCGGCATCCCCGGCCGCCCCCTGCATCATCCCGACAACGGACTGGCCGTGCTGGCCGAGACGCTCTGCGGCCACTACCCGCCGGACCACCGCGTGGCCGCCTACGAGGCGGCGGCGGACGACACATCGCCGCCGACCGTCCGGTGGCTGACGCTGGCCGAGCTGCCGGACCAGGCATTTTCGCCGTTCACCACCCTGTACGTGCCGCCATTGGAAAAGCCCGTCGCCGATCCGGACGTCATCGCCCGGCTCCAGTCGGACGCCGACGCCCCGCGTGACCCCCGATGAACGGCGGTTCGCTGGACGTCGTGGGCACCGGGATCCGGGCCGTCTCCCAGGTGACGGCGGAGGCCCGGCGCCGCATCGAGGCGGCCGACCTCGTCCTCTACGCCACGGACCCGGTGACCGCCCGCTGGATCGAGCGGCTCAACCCCCGCGCCGAGTCGCTGGACCGGCTCTACGCGCCCGGCGAGCCCCGCCGGGTGACCTACGAACGGACCGTGGCCCGGATCCTGGAAGCGGTCCGGCAGGGGCGGCGCGTGTGCGCGGCGTACTACGGGCACCCCGGCGTCTTCGTGTACGCCACCCACGCGTCGCTGCAGCTGGCGCGCGCCGAGGGCTACCCGGCGCGGATGCTGCCGGCGGTCTCGGCGTCCGACTGCCTGTTCGCCGACCTGGGCGTCGATCCGGGACACCGGGGCTGCCAGAGCCACGAGGCCACCGACTTCCTCTCCCATCACACGGTGTTTGATCCGGCGGTGCCGCTGATCCTGTGGCAGGTGGGCATCATCGGGGACTGGGGCTACGGCGGGCGCCCCAACCGCACGGGCCGGCGGATGCTGCTGGAGAAGCTGTTCCCCGCATACGGGCCCGGGCATGAAGTCATTCTGTACCAGGCCGCCCAGTTCGCCGGCTGCCCCTGTCTGACAGCCCGCTTCCCCCTGCACCGGCTCGAGGCCGTGCCCGGCGACCCGTACTGCACGCTGTGCGTGCCGCCGACGGGCGTCGGCCGGCCGGACCGCGGGATCGCGGCGCGGCTGGGACTGGCGCTGCCAGGGGAGTGATCGGCCCCCCGCGCGCACCAGGCGCGGATTCGGGCCCGCCGGGATCTGACGATTTGCGGACGCAGGCGGCCGGCCGGGTTGCGGGGATGGTGAGACCGGCCGTCATCGCGCGGACGGAATCCGCGGCCGTCAGGCCGCGAGTTACCGGCATTAGCCGCGGGTCATCGAATCCAGAAAGTCCTTGTTGGACTCGGTCTTGCGCAGTTTGTCCGCCAGCAGCTCCATGGCTTCCACCGTGGAGAGCGGGCTCAGCACCTTGCGCAGCACCCAGATCTTGTTCAGCTCCTCCTTCGACTGGAGCAGCTCCTCCTTGCGGGTGCCGGACTTGTTGATGTCCATGGCCGGGAAGATGCGGCGCTCGACCAGCTTGCGGTCAAGGTTGATCTCCATGTTGCCGGTGCCCTTGAACTCTTCGAAGATCACGTCGTCCATGCGGCTGCCGGTGTCCACCAGCGCGGTGGCCATGATGGTCAGCGAGCCGCCCTCCTCGATGTTGCGCGCCGAGCCGAAAAAGCGCTTCGGGCGCTGCAGGGCGTTGGAGTCGATGCCACCGGAGAGCACCTTGCCGCTGGGCGGCACGATGGAGTTGTAGGCGCGGGCCAGGCGGGTGATGGAGTCGAGCACGATCACCACGTCCTTGCCGTATTCGACGAGGCGCTTGGCCTTCTCGATGACCATCTCGGCGACCTGG
>JAKQDH010000002.1 GCA_029558835.1 Planctomycetota bacterium
CACGCGGCGCAGGAGGGTCAAAGCCTTGACCTCACCGGCCCGCGTTACGCAGCGCTTGATCAGCAGCGGGCCGATCGACTCCAACACCACGACGCCACCCAGGATGATGGTGCTGAACTGGCGGGCCAGCGCGTGGTCCCACACGCGGAAGCTCCACCCGTTGTCGAGAACCAGTCGCCCACCTTCGTACTGATGCGCGCTTTGCCCGGAAAGCTCCCCCGCGAGATGGAGCGTCGTGGTCGTTGCGTTGACGGTGAGGCTCGTGATGAACAAGTCGCCCTGCCAGTCCGGCTCCCTGCCGATGACCGTCGTCGGTACCGCCCACATGCTGTCCGTCTCCACGTGCAGCTTCCGCCAGACCGTAAGCATCCGGCTCCAGACCACGGGGACCTGGTAGCCGCAGAACCAGCCGTAGACCGCGAATACGTCGTTCTCGTCGCCGTCGACGCTCAGGGCGTCGGCCTGGGCCTGGGTCGCCTGCTGGATGGCGTCCGCCAGGCAGGAGGCGCACGCCCGGTAGTTATTACCCGGCTGCATCGAAACGGTGACAATCACGGTCGCGTACCCGTCGGCGTCGGTGTTGGCCGTGTACGTCCCCACGGCCGGGTCGTACCCGCCCCGATTGTCGTTGCCGATCCGATCGTTGTCGATGACCTCGACGCCGGGAATCTCCGCCATCTCCGGCGGATGGCCCGGCCCGTGAAGCTGATCGAACGGGTCATCCACATCCCAGACGCGGAAGTACACGGTCACGCCCGGAATGGGCGGGCTGACCTGCGCGACCAGCTTGACCTGCCGGCGAAACAGCGCAAAGGGGTCGTCCGGCGTCAGCTTGCCGGGGAGGGCTCGCGCGAAGCCCTTCCTGGGCGAGGGCGTCGAGGACAGGCGCTCGGGCATCATCGCCCCGGAGAGGCGTCAGTCCCCACCATGCTTCGCTGCGTACTTTTCCTTCGCCTTGGCGAGCATCGCGCGCCACTTCGTCACCCGGTCCGCGATCGTCCCCTGCTCGCCACCCAGCTTTGCCGCCTCCGCAAGGCCTTGCTCTGCTTCCGCCCACTCGGCCGCAAGGGCATGCAGGTGAACCAGCATCAGATGCGCGCGCGGTTTCAGGTAGGTGTCGCCCTTGTCCGCCGCAAATGCCAAGGCCTTCTGCGCCTTGGCGTAGTATAGGTTGCTATTCGCCTCTGACGAGATCCCCTCGCCGGACGGTTCCTTGTCCTTGTTGGCCTGCTGCAGGCAGACCAAGTAGCAGCACCCGGCGAAGTAGCTGGCATAGGGAGAGTAACTTGATTGGGGGTATTCCTCTCCCAGAGAGAAAAGCGCGTTTGCCCAACGCGGGACCGCTTCGAGTGATCCGCATGCACGCACCGCATCCCCCGGATCATCCTCGGACGCTGCGGTCAGGAGGTCCCTCACCATGATCAGTGCGCGGTGCTCGCCCCCTGACGGTCCCAACAGCCTCTCCCGCAGCACGGGCGTCTGCCGGTCAAAGAAGTCCGCCCCGCGCAGCTCGCGCAGCAAATCAGGATCGCCAACTCCCTCAAGGAAGCGCAAATCTGCATCCCTGGGTGCAACGACCTCGAGTGTCTGCTCAAACTTCAGGCCCCGCTGGTCCGCTCCCTGAAGCTCAATGCCCCAGGAGAGGTCATACGTCCCAGGCTCCTCAAACACGAACGCCGCAGGCCCAATGGTGTATTCACCCACCACGGGAAGGAGGATCGTAGTGATCCCTTGCTCGGTGCATACCGAGCGAGGGAGGGAAGCCGAGCCAGAAACGGAGATGGCAACATTCCGGAAAGGCTCTCCATTCCTGCTGACTCCCAGTCCGACGTGTCCCACCTCACCTTGTTGCTCAAACGTCGCCCGAAGAAGCATGAACGACTTCGCGTGCGCTTCGCCCTCCGCTACGGCACGCGGGTCGCCAGCGTGCACTCCCGACATAGGGGGAGCCATCCACGCTCCCACAGCAAGCGCCACGACCTGTCTCCAACTGAGCCAACGGTGTCTCATCGTCTGTTCCTCGCCTGTCGATCAGGGTCCCGTGTATTCTCGAAGTCTTTCGAGATTGACTGCTATCAACGGCAGCAATTGCCCATCACCTTGTGGATCCATCATACCCATCGGGGGGTCACCGGGCTGGACCGGATTGTGCGGCAGCCCAAATGTATGCCCGATCTCGTGTGCTATCGTGAAGCGCTCCCGATCGTTGATCTCCCCGACCACGGCACGGAAGACGGCGCACATTCCCGTATACGCGTAGCCGATGTCAGCCGTAGTCTCACCTGCGTCGTGGCTGCTGATTCCCATTGTGATTCCGGGAGGCGACGCTGATTCCGCGTCAGGGTCCATATCCTCCGCGACTTCCGCCTGCCAGGCGGCTAATACCATCGCCGTCCAGTAGTTCGGCGCCGACACAGGCAGGTTCCGCACGGGTAGGGCTTGGTCCCAGAGTTCCAGACCGCTCCCGAAGGAGATGTTCTGCAGGAATGTAGCCAACCCGCCGGTCCCGCTGACGCTGGTTTCGTGCACCGGGAGGATATAGGCATACTGGTACCGCTCCGCCAGGGCGCTGAGATCGGGCGTTGCGAGCGCCATCGCGCCGGGGTCCGCAAAGCTGTTGTTGCAGCCCCACACCTTCGCCGTGAACGTCCCTTCCTCCGAAAGGTCGTCGTCGCTGAACGTCGACTCCCCGCCTTGGACACCCTGCAAGCAGGCCAGACCGCTCACCCCACCACCACAGTCAGGAAGGTTGATGACGCCCGTATCGTCACCCCACCAGTCGTCATCGTATGTCACCACCCGCGCGGTAATGACGGGCACGCCGGCGGGGTCGCGCAACTCGACATAGCCAGACGTAAACTGCTCGTCGACGGTTTGGAACCCTCCGGCTGGATCATCTACGTCGAACGCCACTTGCGTGGCTACTACCCCCTGCCGCGGCTCATTCCAGGGCATCACAAACGTGTTCTGAGTAAACGCCGGCCGGGCCATGCTGTCCGTCTCCACGTGCAGCTTCCGCCAGACGGTGAGCATCCGGCTCCAGACGACGGGGACCTGGTAGCCGGAGAACCAGCCGTAGACCGCGAATACGTCGTTCTCGTCGCCGTCGACGCTCAGGGCGTCGGCGTCCGCCTGGTCCACCTGGTCCAACGCGTCCGCCAGGCAGGAGGCCCCCGCCCGGTAGTTGTTGCCCGGCTGCATCGACACGGTGACCACCACCGTCGCCCGGCCGTCCGCGTCGGTGTTGGCCGTGTACGTACCCTCGGCCGGATCGGCCCCACCCCGATTGTCGTTACCTACCCGGTCGCTGTCGATGACCTCGACGCCGGGAATCTCGACCATCTCCGGCGGATGGTGCGGCCCGTGAAGCTGATCGAACGGGTCGTCCACGTCCCAGACCCGGAAATGGAGGGTGATGCCCGGAATGGGCGGGGCAATCTGGGCGACAAGCTTGACCTGCCGGCGAAACTGCGGCCAGGGATCGTCCGGCGTCAGCTTGTCGGGGAAAGTGCGTAGGCCGCCGTTGTTCGGGCAATTGTCGAGATCGAGGTTGGTGCCGTCCCGCTTCTCCCAGGTCAGTGAAGTGACTTGGACAACAACGATTGGCTCACCCCTGTCCAAACAGCAGTACGTAACGTCGCGCCCCCAGTATTCCATACGCACATGCAGCGGTACGCCGCACGCGTCGGTCGGCGAACGCCCTTCGACATAGAGCCCTGCGGGTGGAGGCCACCGCCAGCCCCACACGCGCCCGCCGGTCTTGTCGGCGTCGGAGTAGCAGGGGTGCCACCACCACCACGCCACTCCTGCAACCGCGCACACGAGAAACTCATCGGGGCAGGTGGACGGGGGACAACCGGGGAAGCTCATGGGGACCCACAGGAGGTCGTCCTCGCCTTGCACAGGACCCTCGTCGAACCGGTCCTCGACGCCATTGCCACTGTCATCGTCGTTGTTCACGAAGATGAGCGCGGGCGCACTGAACGTGAAGTAGCATCCCTGGCTCGCACACGATTCGGGCGGCTGCACCGGCGGCCACCTGTCTTCGTGGATACACGTTTCGTTCTCCGCATCGCACGTGTCTATGGTGCAGGGCTCGTCGTCGCTGCAATCCTGTGGTTCCCCTCCGCAGCCCCATGACGCTCCCCACCAGTTGCAGGCATCGTCGGTTGTGCACCAGTTCCCGTCGTCGCATTCGGTACCTTCGGGCGCGGGGTCGTGGACGCAGGCCTCGTTGATGCAGTCGTCGACCGTGCAGACGTTGCCGTCGTCGCAATCGCGCTCAGACAACACGAGGCACCAGCCGGCCACACAGCTCGCGTCCAGGATGCACCAGTCGTCGAGGGCGCAGGCCACTCCGTCCGGGAAGTCAAAGTGCTGGCAGACGCCCAGGTCGCAGTAGTCAAACGTGCACTCGTTGGCGTCGTCGCAGTCCTTCTCCTCGCCCACGCACTCCCCCACCACGCAGTACCCGTTCACCCAGCAGGGGTTGCCCGAAAGCGGGAGGTGGTGCCAGTACTCGTCCTCGCCGCAGTAGTCGTAGGTGCAGGCGTCGTAGTCGTCGCACTCCTCGTCGCCGGTGCCCTCCCGGCCACCGCCGCCGCCCCCGTCCGGCGTGCACCGCGGCCCGGGCTGGGGGTCCGACGTCACCGGGGGCTGGCCGATCTCGAACTAGGCCAACGCCCGTACCGGACCCGGCGCGCCCGGCGCCAGGGCCAGGCCGACGTAACGGCCGACAACAAAGAACCACTTGAACTGAGGCCGGCGCCGCGTCTCCCGGCTCTGGCCCGGCGGCGCAGTAATCACGGCGGGCATGCCTCGCCTCCGCTCCGACTGCAACCTGTTCGACGCGCTCCGCGACGTGCCTGGGCAAGCCCCAGGGAGCCGCCCGTCTATACACAGTAGAGTCTACACAAGACTTGGTGGCCCGGCAACCGGAAGAGCGCCCCGGCCCCGCAGGTGGCACTCTGAGTGGGACCACGCCAGTGAAAGACTGGGAGGGTGCCATGCCCAAGCCGAAGGGGTTCCGGCGCGCCGGGACTGTTGCAGCCGCCGCCTGTCGAAGGGAAGGCATGGCGGCGCTGCGCTTGGCCATGCCACGCTGGGCTGGCTGTGGGTTTTCCTATTGTGTGGAGCTACTCAGACCGGTTGGGCTTTTGGGCCGGAAACGGAGGCAGAGAACCGCCGACGGAGCCCGAGCGGAAGCGAGATGTTCTCTCGGTTGTAAAGGGCTTTGCGTGGAGGCAGCCTGCGTGCCTTCGCGTGTCAGCGTTGAGCCTGAATGGGACCACCGCGGCATTCACCCGGCGCGCGTATGCCGAGGACCTTGGTGCCCCTCGTTTCCACTCGGGCGCGGATGGGCCCGGGCGCTGCCATCTGCGCAATCTGCGGAGGAGAATCCGATGTGGAAGGGCGCCCCGGAACCCGAAGCACCTGTTGCTCTCCACGCCGGCCGCGGGGGGCCGACGCTACCCGTGCCGGCCCCCGCTAGGGGCGGGCTTGGGCATGCTGCCCGATCGCTTTCCCTTCGGGCTGGGCTCCTCGACCCTCACCCCTGCCCCTCTCCCTCGAAGGGAGAGGGGTCCTGCCAGGCACCCTTAACCGTTCTCGCCAGCTTTCTCGCGCTTGGCGGCCTCGATGATCTGCTGCTGCACGTTGCCCGGCACGACCTCGTAGTGCGATTCCTCGAGGGCGTAGCTGCCCTGTCCGCCGGTGATGCTGGAGAGACGCGAGTTGTAGTCCGCAACCTCGGCCAGCGGCACCAGCGCGCGCACGATGGCCATGTTGCCCGGCAGCATGTCCTGCCCCTGCGGCCGGCCGCGACGCGACGCCAGGTCGCCCTGGATGTCACCGACCTTGTCGGCCGGGCAGGTCACCTCGATCTGCACGATCGGCTCCAGCAGCACGGGCTTGCCCTTGCCAAAGGCTTCCTTGAAAGCGCCGCGTCCGGCGATCTGGAAGGCGATGTCCTTGCTGTCCACCGGGTGCGTCTTGCCGTCAATGAGTTCGACCTTGACGTCGACCACGGGATAACCGGCGAGCACGCCCTCGGCCATCTGCGCCCGGACGCCCTTGTCCACGCTGGGACGGAAGCTCTGGTCAATCGCCCCGCCGAAGATCTTGTCGACGAACTCGTAGCCCTCGCCGCGGGTGGCCGGAACCAAATTGATGACGATCTTGCCGTACTGCCCCGCGCCGCCGGTCTGCTTCTTGTGGGTGTACTCGACGTTGTCGACGCGGTTTGTAACCGTCTCGCGATACGGGATGCGCGGCGGCTTGGTTTCCACTTCGAGCTTGTAGGACTTGGCCATGCGGGTCAGGTAGGTCCGCAACTGCGTGTCGCCCATGCCGCGGATGACCAGCTCCCCCGTCGCGGGACGATCCGTCCGGAAGCAGGGGTCTTCTTCCGCGAAGCGCTTGAGCGCCACGCCGATCTTGTCTTCATCGCCGCGCGACTTGGACACCAGGGCGAAGGAGTACATTGGCTTGGGGAAACTCGGCATGGCGATGGGGCCCGCCTTCTGGGTGTACACGACGTCGCCGATACTCAAATCCAGCTTGGCGAGCGAGAAGATGTCGCCGGCGACACCCGCTTCCTCGTCACGTTGTTCCAGACCGAAAGTGCGCAGAATCTGCCCCGGCCGCACGCCCTTCGGCTCCGACGTGCTCCGCAGCGTCTGGTCGCTGGTCAGCCGACCGGTGTACCCGCGAATGGACACGTACTTGATGTGGGTCTTGGGGTCGCTGCGGATCTTGAACACCTGGCCGATGAAGGGTCCCTCCGCCTTCGGCTCGATCTCGACGGACTCCTCCCCGTCTCCCATGACGCGGCGCTTGCCCGTCAGGGGGCTGGGGCAGAAGGTGGCGGCGTTATCGAGAAACTCGGTGATGCCGATGCCCGCCCGAGCGCTGCTGAAGAAGACGGGGATGAGTTCCCGCGTTGCCACGGCCCGCCCGGCCGCCTGGCGCGCCTCGTCCGGGTTCAGTTCGCCGCCCAGGTACTTCTCCATCAGGGCCTCGTCCGCGCTGACGATGGCGTCAATGAGCTTCGTGTGGGCGTCCGCCACGCTGAGGAAGTCGGCCTCTCCACTCTCGTGAGCGAAGCAATCCACCACGGCCTTGGCGCCCTTGGTCGGCAAAGTAAGCGGTACGCAGGCAGGGCCAAACTGCTCCTGAATCTGGCCGAGCAAGCCGGGCAAATCCACGTTCGGGGCGTCGATGTGGTTGACGACGACCCAGATGGCCAAGCCGTAGTCCCGGGACCGCTCGAACATCTTGCGCGTGTTGACCTGAATGCCGGCGGAGGCGGAGATCACGAGCACGGCGCACTCCGCGGCGGCGAGCGCCGCCACGGCCGGTCCGCAGAAGCTCATGTCGCCCGGAGTGACCACCAGATTCACGTGCAGCCCCTTGTGCGTCAGGTAGCACAATGCCGAATCCAGCGACGACAGCTTCTCCTGTTCCTCGTCGGTGGCATCCAGGATCGAACTGCGGTCCGGAACGCTGCCCTGCCGAGTGGTCATGCCCGCCTTGAAGAGCAGGGCCTCCGCCAGCGTCGTCTTGCCCGAACCGCCGTGCCCGACCAATACCATGTTGCGATACTTGTCCACCTCGACCAGCGCCATCTCGTGTTCACTCCTCGCGGATCAAAACCGTACAAACCGGGTGCGTGGCTACCGCCGCCCGGCCCGCCGCCCAAGCTAACCCCCGGGGGCCACCCCAGGCGCAGACAGGGCATCCTAACCGAAACCGCCCACCCCGGCCAAGCCTCGCTGCCGCAGGCCGCCCGGCGTCGCCCCGAGTTACCCCTTCAGGCCCCGGCGGGCGCACCTCTTTGGAGTGGGTGCCATGCCCTCACCCGCCGCAGGCGGGGGTGGGCATGTGCGGCGGCTGCCGAGGCACGCTTCCCCGCGACCGCAGTCACGGGAAAGCATGGCACCAACCACGCCGAAGACGCTAGCCACGTACTGGCGGGCACGCCGCAGCCTCGGCACCTTGCGGGGGACATGGTCCCCGGTGGGGTACTCAGACCTTCTCTTCGCCCGCAGCGGGCCGCTGCAACCTCCTTATCGTCTGCCGGAGGCGATAGCACCGGCCGCGCGCCGGCCCGCAGGTTTCCGGGCCGGGCGTGCTCGATTCCATAGCCTGCCGTGCGGACGCGGGGCTACAATGCGCTGGTGGACACCCCCTCGACGGAACAACCGGGCGCTAACATGGCCGGCCGGGCCGCGTCCCACGGGTTGATGGCGAGCATCGCGGCCCAGGCATCGGACAGTCCGCCGGACCAGCTCGCCGCCGAGAGCCCGGCGGGCGTCCGCGCGCCGGGGTGGGTCGTCCGCGCAATGCAGGAAGAAGGGCCCGGACTCCTCCGCATGCTCTGGCGCATGCTGGGCCGGGAAGCCGACGTGATGGACGCATACCAGGACTGCTTCTGCCGACTGGCCGCTTGTGAGGGTCGCCAGAGTCCCCGCCGAGCCCGGGCCTACGTTTACCGGACGGCTGCCAACATCGCCGTTGACCTGCTCCGCACCCGCACGCGGCAGGACGCCCATCGACCGGCTGCCGCGGCCGCCATTGCCAGCCGGAGGGAGTCAGCCGTCCCGGAGGCGACTGACGATCACAATACCGTGCTGCGAGACCGGCTGCGGGCGTGCCTGGGGGCTTTGCCGCCCCACCTGCGCAGCGTCGTCGTTCTGCGGGACTTGGGCCAGCTTCCCTATGAGCGCGTGGCGCGAATTCTGAACATCGACGCGACCACCGCCCGCGTCTACCGCCGCCATGCCGTGGTCCGCTTGGCCCAGATGATGGAAGGAGAGGCGCCATGAGCGGCCCAGCCCAGAGCGAGCCCGGCCGCGTTTGCCCGAAGCGCACGTGGGTGATGACCGTGCTGGCGGACGACGAGACACTGGACCGCCTCAGCGGCTTGCCGATGGGTTTGCAGTTTCACTTGAAACATTGTTCAGCCTGCCGCGAGTTGGCCGACCGTCTGCAAGGAACCACTGCGCTGTTGGCCGAACTGGCGAGCGAAGAACCGCCGAAGGAGTTGCCGGAGCGCGCGCATGCGCAGGCCCAGTTCGCGATGGCGGCCGGCATGGGGCCGACCGGGCGAATCGCTTTCGAGGACGACCCGTTCGAAGACGAGGTGCGCCCGCGGTTACCCTGGCGCCAGTACGCGCCGTACCTTGCGGTGGCGGCCTCCATTGTCATCGCGGCCACGGTGTTGAGGTTCGGGGGTGCCGGCTACTCTGACCCTGCCGGCTCGCAGGTGGTGAACTCGGCAGAAGTCTCTGCTCTGCCGTCTGAGGCGGATGGTCTGGCGGCCCGCGAGGCCGGCGAGTTGTTCGACACACGGACTGCCAACGCAGGGGAGTCGCCCGGCGGGGCCGACACCCCGCGCGTACTGGCCCCCCGTGACTTCGCGGAAGCCACCGACGGACCGATGGAGTGCTCCTTCCAGCGGGCGCGGCTGGCGCCTGATCCCGCTCGGGCCGGCAGAGCCTGGGAACTGCTGTTTGACAGCCGGCCGCCGGCCGAGTCTACTACGACTTCCGAAGACTAAGAGCCTGTCCCGATGGGGCAGGGCCTCGGCATGCCGTCGGCATTGGGTGTGCCGGTGTCCGGTTGCCCGGTCGGGCTCGGGTGCAGATGCCCCTGGGGCGAAGACGCCATTCCCGGCAGCAGGATGGACTTTCGGGAGGGGTGTCGGTCTGCACGGACGACGTGCCCCGGCGCCGGGGTCGCCGGATCGCAAGCCGCCCGATCCCGGCAGCGCGATTCGGAATGGCGTAGCCAAGGGGGCAGGTCAAGGCTGGTTTCTTCATCGAGGGGAGCCCGCACCGGGCCGAGGAATGCCATGATTACGCAGACCGTCAAGCCGGCCGCCGGGGACACCGCCGCACGCATTGCCGCCCTGAACCGGGGCGACCGCGTGTTTCACGTGGTGCTCGCTCAGCAGTTCGATCGGGAACGCATCGAGCAGCTTTGCCGCCTGGCCGAGATGGTCCGTCGGGTGGCCGCCACCCGCCACGGCACCCAGTTCCTCAACACGCTGCTGAGCTACCGCCGGGCGATGCTCTACTTCATTCAGCCCTCGACGCGGACGTTCCTGTCCTTCACGGCCGCCTGCCAGGTCCTCGGCATGCCGTACAACTCGGTCCGCGAGCGGTCCACTTCGTCGGAGATCAAGGGCGAGTCGGAGGACGACACGGTGCGGGTGCTGAGTCAGTACTTCCACCTGATCATCATCCGGCACCCGGCGGAGGGCATGGCGGAGCGCACGGCGCACCTGCTGAACGAGATGCCGCGGACGATCCCGGTCATCAACGGCGGCTCCGGCAAGGACCAGCACCCCACCCAGGCGTTGCTGGACGTGTACACGCTGTTCCGCTGTTTCGCGCCCCAGCGCGACGAGCACGTGGACCCGGAGTACGGGGGGAACCCCTTTGCCGGCAGGACGGTGGCGTTCGTGGGCGACCTGCAGCGCGGGCGCACGGTGCGCTCGCTCGCCTACCTGCTGTGCCGCTACCCGGGCGTGCGGCTGCTGTTCATCTCGCCGCCGCAGTTGCAGATCGGTGATGACATTCTGGAGTACGTGCGCCGCCACGACATCGAATACGAACTCGGCGACGATCTGCGCGCCCGCGTGGGTGATTGCGACGCCATCTACATGACCCGACTCCAGGACGAATGGGACGTCGCCGGTGAGTCCAAGTCCATCGACTACAATCGTTACGCGCTGACCTGGGATATGGCCAAGGACTTCAAGCCGGACCTGGCCATCCTGCACCCGCTGCCGCGCCGCCACGAATTGGACCAGCGCCTCGACGCGCTACCGCAGGCGAAATACTGGGAGCAGGTGCGCAACGGCATGTGGATGCGGGCTGCCCTGATTGCGTTCATCTTCAACGTGGACAACGCCATCCGCGATCACTTCCACAGCTACTACGCGTACTGACCGGTCCACGACGGGCGATGGAGCCCCGCCCGGCAGCCGGTGGACGACCACGCGGTTGAACGGGGATACCCCCGGAAACGCGCTGTGCTGAGCAGCTTCCGCGGCAGACTGACGCCAGGTGACCGGCGCCCTCTGGATCTCTCAGCGAGCCGACGCGCAGGCGTCAAGGTCCAGCGCGGCGGCGTGGCCGGCCCGGAGTTGATGGCAGCCTAAGGCGGCGATCATGGCCGCGTTGTCCGTGCAATAGGCGGGCGGGGTGGCGAAGAAGGTGTAGCGACGTTCGGCACAAGCGGCGGCCAGCGCGTCGCGCAGCGTGCGGTTGGCGGCCACGCCCCCGCCCAGCGTGATCGTGCTGCAACGGGTCTGCCGGGCGGCCAGCATGGCCTTGCGGACCAGCACGTCGATGACCACCTGCTGGAAACTCGCGGCGATGTCGGCCTTGTTCTGCGGACCGAGGCGCTCCAGGCCGCCCGTGGTTCGGCCACAGCCGTGCACGTGGTACAGCACCGCCGTCTTCACGCCGGAGAAGGAGAAATCCAGCGAGTCCGGGCCGAGCATGGTGCGCGGGAAGTCGACCGCGTGCGGATCGCCGGTGCGCGCGAGCCGCTCGATCTCCGGTCCACCCGGGTAGGCGAGCCCCAGAATGGCCGCTACCTTGTCGAATGCCTCGCCCGCGGCGTCGTCGGTCGTCCTGCCCAGCACCTCGACGTCGGTGTAGCTCCGCACCAGATACAACGACGTATGCCCGCCGGAAGCCACCAGCGCCACCGCGGGCCAGGGCGGCTTGCCCAGCTCGAGGGCGGCACTGACCGCATGAGCGCGGATGTGATCCACGCCCGTCAGCGGCTTGCTCCACGCCCAACTCAACGTCTTGGCGGCCGTCACGCCGATGAGCAGCGCCCCGACGAGCCCCGGCCGGTTCGTCACCGCCAGGGCGTCCACCTCGCTCGGCCGGCAGCGCGCGGTCTCCAGCGCTTCCGCGATGATGACGTCCAGACACTCCAGGTGCGCCCGCGAGGCGATCTCCGGCACGACGCCGCCGTACTTGCGGTGCAGGTCCACCTGTGAGGTGATGACATTGCTGCGCACCAGGCGACCGTCGTCGACGACGGCCGCCGACGTTTCGTCGCAGGAGGTTTCGATGCCGAGCACGGTTGTCACAACGCGGGTTCCATTCCTTGGGCGAGCGGCAAGGCAGAGCGCCCGCCCCAGCCCCTCTCGCCTTTGGGGAGAGGTTGGGCAAGGGACGGTCTCTCCACGTCCCACCCTGACCCCTACCCCTGTCTCCCTGCGCGGGACAGGGGGGAGAGGGGTGGCAGACCACCTGCCCCCTGCCGGGGCCGGGACGTTCCCGTTCAACTGCGTGCCTTGGCGGCCAGAAGGTTGCGGACGAGGGTGACGAACGCCTTGCGGTCGATCGGCTTGGAGAGGTAGTCATCGGTTCCGCACTCGGCCGCCCGCTCGATGTCGCTCGGTTCATTCAGGGCCGTGACCATGACGATGATGATGTCGCGCGTGGTGGGGTCGCTCTTGAGCCGCTTGCACACCTCGAAGCCCGACATCTTGGGCATCATGATGTCGAGGAGGATGAGGTCGGGCTTGTCCTCGGCGACCTTGGCGAGGGCCTCGATGCCGTTGGTCGCGGGGATAACGCTGATGTTCGGGACCTCCTCCATGTAGGCCACCAGGAGTTCGAGGTTCTGGGCGTTGTCGTCCACGACGAGGACCTTGGAGGCCGGCAAGGGTTGGTCTTCTGGCAGAGTCAAGGTTGTTCTCCTGCAAACAGGTACAAACAGGTCGTCCATCGGACCGCGGAGGCGGATTATAACGGATTTCGGCCGGGGGGAAGTGTCCGGGCGCGGTTTTTGGGACGTTACCCGGCGGGCCTCGGGGGGCGGGGGCCGCCGCGGCCTGAAAAAGCGACGGATCCGGGCGGATGGCGGCGGTCCAAGATTAACCCTAATCCCGCGGCTGCCGATGTTGGGAACGTGGGAGGGGGCCGCGCCTGCCGACCAACCGGACGGCGCCGAGACAGCGACCGGTGGTGCCGGCCTGTCCGGGTAGGGCCTCCGCGTTGTCTGAAGCTCCCGTGGTGGGGGTCCGCGTCGCGGCAACCGGCGCGCGGATCGCGCAGGGGCCCGAGTGCATGTCCGTACCTATCCTCGAAAAGATCCGACAGGCCGACAATCTTCCAACGCTGCCGACGGTGGCGATCCAGGTCCTGAAAATGACGCAGGCGGAAGACCTGTCGATCGCGGATATCGCGAAAGTGATCCAGCAGGACCCGGCGCTGACCGGCAAGATTCTGCGGGTGGTGAACTCGTCGTTGTTCGGCATGCCGCGGAAGATCTCGTCGCTTCAGCAGGCGACGGTGGTGCTCGGGCTGCGGACGGTCCGGGTGATGGTGCTGAGCTTCTCGCTGGTGGACGCGATGAACCAGAAGGACGCCCAGCTCTTCGACTACCGGATCTACTGGCGGCGGTCCCTGACGACGGCCGTGGTTTCGCGACTCCTGGCGGAGCGGCTTCAGCGGAGCCTGGTGGACGAGAGCTTCGTGGCGGGCCTGCTGTGCGACATCGGGGTTCTGGCGGCGGTCCACTGCGCGCGGGACCTGTATCAGCCGGTGCTCGGGCAATACCGGGACAACCGCCAGCCGATGCAGCGGGTCGAGCAGCAGGTGCTCGGGCTGACGCACGAGAGCATATCGGGCGACTTGCTGGACCACTGGGGACTGCCTCAGGAGCTGTGCGAGGCGGTGCGGACGCACCACCAGGCATTGACGGCGAGCACACCGGAAGGGGCGCCGGCGTCGGGCCTGGGGAAGTTTCTGCGGGCGGCGGCCATGCTGGCGGACGTGTTCGTGGAGGATACACACGCGGGCCACCTCGAGGGGATTCGGAACGAGATTACATCGGGCCTGGGCGTACCCGAGCCGGTGCTGGACGACGTGCTGGAAAAGCTGGACGAGCACGTGAAGGAGACGGCGTCGCTGTTCGCGCTGAACATCGGCCAGACGATGAGCTACCAGGAGATACAGGGGAACGCGGTCGCCCAGTTGGCGCGGCTGTCGATGACGGCCGAGCTGGAGCGGGCGCAGACGGCGCGCCGCGAGCAGGAGGCCCGCGAGCAGGTGCAGGTCCTGGACAGTCAGAACCGCAGGCTGGCGATGAAGGCGAGCACCGATGCGCTTACCGGCGTCGCGAATCGGTCGGCGTTCGAGGAAAAACTGGCCCTCGACTGCGAAAACGCACGGAAAAACCATACGGCCATCGGCTTGATCCTGATGGACCTCGACCGGTTCAAGAAACTGAACGATACCTTCGGGCACCAGACCGGGGACGAGGCGCTGAAGCTGGTGGGCGG
The DNA here is from genome assembly GCA_029558835.1 of Planctomycetota bacterium. Lineage (GTDB taxonomy): Bacteria > Planctomycetota > Phycisphaerae > UBA1845 > UBA1845 > JAKQDH01. The sequence continues at coordinate 14,318 of JAKQDH010000002.1, forward strand.
CGTATTGAAGCAGGTGGTGACGGAGACGCAGTTCGCGGCGCGGTACGGCGGGGAAGAGTTCGCCCTGATCGTCATCAACGCGACGGCACGGGGCCTTCGGGCGCTGGCGGAAGAGGTGCGGCTGGGCGTGGCGAAGCTGCGCATCCCGTACGAGGACCGATACATTCCGATCACGATCAGCCTCGGGGCGGCGCACATGAACCCGGACGATCCGCAACTCGAGCCGCGGAACATCGTCCGGCGGGCGGACCAGTACCTTTACGAAGCCAAGAACAACGGTCGCAACCGGGTGGTGTGCGTCGATTCGCGACAGGCGGCGACACAGAGCCAGCGCGCGGCGGTCTGAGCGATGGCGGGTGGAAGCGCTCCCCTTCGGGTCGCGGCTAAACGTTGGAACCACGCTCACACACATTGATGATCCTTCCCGGATTGTGATTCCGCCCGGGCATCTGTAAAATCCGCCCGGGCATCTGTAGAATCGGCGAGAGTCCTCCAAAAGCGGGACCTTCCGGGAACGGACCCGTTGCGCTGAGGCGGTGCCACCGATGCCCGAACATGTCGACGCGAGCCCCCTGCCGTACGCGAAAGCCGCGACGCTTGGCCGCTGGGCGGCGGCGGTGGTGGTGGCGATGGCCTGCGTGGAGTTGTTGAACTCCGCGAGAATCTTCGCGGCCGCGCGGCAGCCGCGGCAATTCCCGTATGACTACGTGAGTCGCGGCGTGTGGTCGGCGGGCGCTTACGTTCGGCCGCCGAACACCCGCAGTTGGGACATGACGGGTCCGATCGACGCCGGCCTGCACCTGGTTCGCGGCGAAAGCAACCTGTACGACAAATACAGCATCGACAGCATCAATTATGCGTACGCGCCGAGTGCGGCCGTGTTCATGGTGCCGTTCGGCTGGATCGCGGAGAAGGCCGGCCGGGACCGGGCGGTGATGGTTGCCGACGTGACGTGGCGGTTGTGCGCGCTGGCCTGCATGGTGCTGTCGGCCGGCATCGTCGGCGGCGGCCGGGGCGGGAAACGGGCGTGGCTCGCGGCGATGCTGATGCTGGCGGCGTTTTATCCGCTACGGTGGATGCTGATGTGCGTGCAGGTACAGGCGCTGATCACGCTGGCGCTGGTGGCGGGAGTCGTGGCGTATGGCCGATCGCGCGACGCCTTGGCCGGCGTGCTGATCGGGCTGGCGTGTTGTTTGAAGCCCCACTACGGGCTGCTCGTGTTGTTCGGGCTGATACGAAAGCGATATCGGTTCGCGGCGGCACTGTGCGGGTCGGCCGCGGTCGTGGTCGCGATCAGTCTGGCGATGGTCGGCCCGCAGGCGTGGGAGACGTTCCTCCGCGACGTCGCGCCCGGACACGCCCAGGGGTACGGGTTCCACCCGAATCAGACGCTGAACGGGCTGGTCCATCGCTGGCTGGGGCACCGGACGGACTGCGTGGTCGCGGAAGCGACGCCGGCGGTGAGGGTCGCGGGCGTGGTGAGTCTGGTGGTGTTCGGAGGCTTGGCCATCTGGCCTCGGCGCGGATCGACGACGGCGGGCGCGCCGGCGGACCGGTTCCTCGTGCGAGCGACGGACATCGGAATCGCCCTGCTGGGCGCGACGCTGGCGAACCCGATCGCGTGGGAGCACTACTACGCGTGGACGATCGTGCTGTTCTGCGCGCTGGCGGCGATCGCGTTGCGTTTGCCCCGGCCCGGGCCGTTCGTGGCGGTCCTGGCGGCCGGCTACCTGCTGCTGGGCACGTACTTCAAACCGTTCGAGCAGTTCGCGTCCGGGCCGGCGTCGCTGGTGAATTCGGCCGGGCTGGCCGGCGCGGTGCTGCTGCTGGCGGCGGCGTGGTATGGGCAGATTCGATTGGGACGCCTGGGGGCGCGGTGAAACGCGGGGGATGAGGACGCGGGGACAAGGAGACAAGGGGACGCCCGCTGCGGCGGGTAAACTCCAACAAGCGGACGCGGAGAACGGACGGCGGAGAGACGTTGCTATTGCTCACGGTGACCAATTGAGTTCATTGAATCGCCGTAACACCAACGAGCCGCGGGCTTCAGCCCGCGCGGCGAGCAGAACGCGAATAAACATTCGCCGTCGTCCCAAGCTCCGCGCGGGCTGAAGCCCGCGGCTCTTTCTTGCACAGGGATATCGTGACGCACCCGATCGGATTGAGTTGGTTCGCGCGGTCAGGGGGCTACGCCGGGCTGGGGTTTGGGCGGGCTGATGTCGGCCGGCCAGACGTTGGGCGATTCCGCGGGCCGGGGGACGGAGAGCTCGCCGGTCTGCTGGCGCCACCAGGAGGCAAAAGCTTCCTGAGCATCGAGAAGGTCCTGGGGATTGAGGCGGCTGACCGGGCGCCGGCCTATGACGAGGGGCAGCTCGACGGTCTCCAGCCGGGCGACTTCCAGGGTGACGGACGAGCCGGGCGGGATCGGCTCGAAGAGCTTGGGCAGAATACCGGCGTCCGAGCCGGCCGGCACGGGCGCGTCGTTGAGGCTGAGGACCATATCGAGCGGATCGAGGCCGGCGCGTCGCGCGGGCGAGTCGTCGGCGAGGCTTCGGACGAGGAACCCGCCGCGGGTGTTCATCACGCTGAGGGGCGAGGTGCCGGTCATGACGCCCGGGACGGGCACGAAAGCGGCCCCGTCGAGCGTTTTGGCGGCTTCGGCGGCGACGGCGAGCTGAATCTTGCGCGGCGTCGAGGCGCGGAGCACGCGGACGATCACTTTCGATCCGGGCGTTCGCCGTTTGATGTGCTGGGTGAAGCGGTCGATCTTCTCGTTGGTCGCGAACCGCGCGCGGGCGGGGTTGACTTCCGGGCGGCGCTCGCCCGCCGGGCCGGTGGCCGGCGGCGGCGCGGCGGCGAAGAACCAGGCGATGGGCTTGCCGTCGAGGGCGACGAGCAGGTCTCCGTCGCGGACGCCCGCCTGCTGCGCCGGAAACCCCTCCAGCACCCTCTGAGCGTAGACGCATTCGCCCGCGCGCCAGGTCGCGGGATCGACGACGTTCTCGGCCAGCATGAGCTGGATTCCGAAGAAGCCCACCTCGCCCTGCATCTGTCGCCGGATGAAAAGGTTTTCGATGACCTGGCGGAGGCGAAGCTTGCGTTCGTGGGAGGTTTCGGATTTGTAGCGATCGACGAGCGGCGCGACGATCGCGGGGTCGGCCTGGCAGAGCCGCCGGGTCGCGTTCTCGCGGACGTCGAAGCGGAGGTCGCCGAGCTGGCGGATGAGGACGTCGAGTTGCGGCGCGATCCGGGCCGGCGCCGGGCCCGGCTGTGAGGCGGGGAGGCTCTCGGGCGCCCCGGCCAGCCACAGGATCGGCAACAGCGGCGCGATCAGGTTCATGTCACGACCGCCAGACCTGCACGAGGTGGTCGGCATGCTCTTGCAGCCACCGCGTCTTGCGAAGAATCATCTGGAGGAAACGGAACCCCTCGATCCGGCCGAAGGACCCGGTTGCGGCGATGGGCATGACGGCCTCGGCGATCAGGGCCTCGATCATAAGCGACGGCAGCGAAGCAACCTGTTCGGCGACGATCCCGTCGGCCTCCTCGTAGCCCTGGAGGAAGGCGACGTAGCGGTCCTCGTCGAGTTCGGGCGGCCATTCGCGCGGGTCCGACGGCCCGCCGAGAATGGAGAACTGCAGCGCGCCGTTGGCCAGGTCGGTGACGGCGGGCAGCAGGTGGAGCGAATCGTAGTCGATGACCGCGGCGACCAGCCCGTCCTTGAAGAGCATGTTCCCGGGGTGCCAGTCGGCGTGGACGATCTGGACGGGCCAGGTTTCGTAGCCGGCTTCGGTGACGGTGTCGGAGGCGGCCTCGTAGGCGTCGAAGAGCATGCCGACGGTGGCGAGCAGTTCGGCCTCCTTGCCGGCGACGCTGTCGTCCTTGCCGATGGCGGCGGGGATTCCGTTGAGGTTGCTGCGAACCGCGTTGTTGTCGTGGTATCCCACGTGGGACGGTTCCCATTCCGACTCGTACTTGCCGAGCAGTTTGTGGAACCGGGCGAGGATGCGCCCCCCGTCCATGGTCGCTTCGAGCGAGCCGTCGAAGGGCTCGCCGGGGACGAACTCGAACATCTCGTAGATCAGGTCGCTGAACGTGACCATCGTGTCGTCGTCGTCCTTGGCGGCGATGAGGCGGGGCACGGGGAACTTGTTCTTGTAGAGGTATTCCTGAACGGCGTGGGCGTAGGCGACGCGGAGGGGGTGGTCCTTTCCGCGGGCGCGCCGTTTGAGGAGGAAGCGGCCCTTGTCGGTGGTGACGATCGCCTTGGGGGATCGCCGGGAACCGCGGAGCTGCTTCTCGACGCGGAGGATGTTACCGATGCTGTATCGGCGCAGGACGGCTGACAATTCGTGCGGCTGGAAATCGGCCCTGAGTCGGCTGGCCACGAGAAAACTCCCTCAGAAACCATTGACGTCGTCGATCATCAACCGAAGCCGGCCGACGCTCTGGCGATCGAACCGGAACGCCAGCCGGTGCTTGTCGGGCAACTCGCCGTTCTCGCCGTCGAGCGGCCCGGCATGCTGCTCGATGCGCCCGGAAGTCAGCAGATCGGCGTATTTGTCGTTGAGCGCTTGGACCGCCTCGGGCGCCAGGGGCATATTGAGGCGCAGAACGTAGAGGTCGCCGACGTACCGCGAGGAATGGTAGCGGTGGTAGAACCGGGCGATCTCGCGGACGGCCACCTCGACGTCGTCGGTGATCCGGAACAGGTGCATGTCGTCGGGGCCGATCATGTTGGTGCGGAGCAGCTCGGCCACGACGTAGGTTCGCCAATGCTGCCAGTAGATGCCGCCGGGGGCGTCGATCATGACGATGGGGACGGGGGTATCCTTGCCGGTCTGCAGCAGCGTCAGGGCCTCGAAGCCCTCGTCCTGCGTGCCGAAGCCGCCGGGGAACAGGGCGATCGCGGAAGCCTCCTTGACGAACATCAGCTTGCGGGTGAAGAAATATCGGAAATTGATGAGCTTGGCGTCGTTGGCGATGATCGTGTTGGTTTTTTGCTCGAAGGGGAGGCGGATGGCGACGCCGAAGCTGGCGTCGGGGCCGGCGCCGTCGTGGCCCGCCCGCATGATGCCGTCGCCGGCGCCGGTGATGACCATCCAGCCGGATTCTCGCATGCGGCGGGCGAAGGTGTCGGCCTGGACGTATTCCGGGTGCCCGATGGGCGTCCGGCTCGATCCGAAGATGCTCACCTTGCGAAACTCGGAGTACGGGGCGAAGACCTTGAAGGCGTAACGCAGTTCCTTGAGCGCCCGGCTGAGGATCTTGAGCTCGCCCCGCCCGGTACCGTCCTTGGCCAGACGGCAGATCGTGACCATCATCTCGGCGAGCAGGTCGCGGTCCGGACAATCGGCGAAGCGGTCGAGGAACTCCTCGATGGCCGCCGCGCGTTCCGGGTTTCGCGGCGGCCTGAAATGTGTTTCCACCTCGGACATTCAACTCGTCCCCGAATTCACGTGTCGGCAATCGTCAGTATATCACCGCGGACGCGAGTTAGCCACGGTCCGGGAGCGGAAATGCGCTTCCGGGTGCGCGACAGATTCGGCGGTTCCGCAAGGAATCGCTTTTGGGTGGCATGGGCTAACTCGCACTACAGCGCAAGGTCATTCGCTCTGGCCCAGAGACCCGCATTCTTGGCAGCACCAGTGGGCTTGCCGAGGACCCAAACCGGCTCAAATCAGTGACCTTGCGCTGTAGTGCGAGTTAGCCCATACCACCCTCCGCCGATACTGTCACGGGCCCTGCGCTTCCGTCGAGCGCAGGAGTCGGCGGCTTTCGCCAAAAGTCCGATCGAACCAGTCGGCGCCGAGGCAATCGGCCACGGGATCGGCGGCCGCCCGGACGAAGGCCTGCTCGTAGCGTTTGTCCGCCTGACGATTGAGCCAAAGGGCGCCGACAGCCAGCACGGTCACGACGAGAAACGACGCAGCCGTCACTCGGAACGCGGATCGGGACCAGGCGGCCAGGGAGAAGGCGCCCTCGAACGCTCGGAAGACGGCGGAGCCGCACCAGGCGAGGAGTACGAGGATGCACGCGAGCGCCAGGGCGGTCCCCGCCCAGCGGACGGCGGCGACGGCCGGCGGGACGCCCGGACCGTGCGAGGTCAGCGAGAGGACCGCGCCGAAAACCGGGCTGACCGCCAGCAGGATGAGGACGGGGATCGTGCGCCACAGGGCGAGGTTGAGCCTCTTGTCGGAGGTTTCCGTGCAGAGGCGCAGGGCCAGGGCGACCAGGACCGGGATCAGCAAAGGCAACGCGGCCGCCGGCCAGAGAGACGGCTTGGAAAACAGCCAGGTGTAGTCGAGGTCGGCGACGTGCGGCAGCAGCATGAGTAAAAGGCACGGGCCGACGACGAGCAGCAGGGCCAGCCATCGCGACGAGCGCGGGCGACGCCAGTGAAAGCTCACATCGACGACGTGGGCGCGAAAAGCCATCGCGACAAGCGAAAAGCAGGCCAGGACGAGCAGCATCGCCCAGGCAACCAGGGCGAGCAGCGCGGACGTGACGGCCGCCATCGCCCGCTGGTGCTCGGAACGAGCCAAGGGGACATGGCAGGCCATCGCCGTGAACGGCAGCAGGTTGAGGCCCGCGTCGGCGACCCGGTGCCAGCGTGGGCGGAGGTCGGCCAGACGGGCGGCCTGTTGCTCGATCGCGGCGGATTCGGGGTTTTGCCCGACGCGAGCCTTGACGTCCAGATCGAGTTCGAGCCAGGCGCGGGCAAGCATTTCCGAGGCGAGGAGCATCGTATTGGGCGCAGGGGATTCGTCGGCCAGCTCCGTCAGCAGGCGGATCACGGCGGCATGGGCCTGGTAAGCGGCGTCGAGTTCGCCGGCCTGTCGGAGGCTTCGACCGTAAGCGAGCATCGCACCGGCCCAATCGCGGAGAATGGGTTGGTATGCCTCATGGATATTCGCCAGGGAAGGCAAATAGTGCGGAAGCAACCATCCGTTCCGGGCTGCGATGCGCCGCGGGCTGTCGGCTTGGACGAACAGGTTCTCCACAATCTGGAACCGGCGAGTGAGATAGAGTCTGGCGGGTTTGGAGTCGGCCAGGTTGGCGATTTGCCCGCGAAGTCGTTCGTTGTCGGGTGCGGCGGCCTGAAGGAGCGGATGGAGCGCGAGGTAGTCGTAGAGGCCGTTGGCTGGATCGACCTTGCGATAGGCGTCGGCGTCGAAGGGCTCGGTCGGCTTGTCCGCCAGCGAATGGAAGGCAAGCGTCGTCGCCCGGATACCCGGGTCCGAGGCGATCACCTTCCCGACACTGCGCCAGGGCTCGGGCCAGAGCTGAGGCCCGAGGCTGGGGATGATCTCACCCGCCTGCCAAACGAGGGTCTTGTTCAAAGGCAAGGCCACGACCGCCAGGAAAAGGGCGAGGCCGAGGCAGACGGCAGGTGTCACCAGACGCACCGGCGCGGGGCCGAGGTCGACGGGTTTGCCCGCGGGGTGGCGCTTGCCGCGATGTTTGGGCGAGGCGATGGTCGAGCCCTCGGCGGAAGGAGGTCCGCGGGGTTACCGCCGGACCTGGACGATGAGTTCCACCTCGACGGCCGAGTCGAGCGGCAATTCGTTGACCCCGACGGCGGCGCGGGCGTGGCGGCCGGCGTCGCCGAAAACGCCGACGAGCAGATCGCTTGCCCCGTTGGCGACCTTGGCCTGGTCGGTGAACCGCGGGGCACTATTGACGAACACACCGACTCGAACGACCCGGACAACGTGTTCGAGGCTGTCGATCATGCCGGCCACCTGCGCGAGCGCGTTGAGGATCGCCTGTCGCGCCGCCTCCTGGGCCTGCTCGATGGTCACGTCCGCCCCGACTTTGCCCCGGGCGATCAGTCGGCCGTCGCACATCGGCAACTGACCGCTGACGAACAGCAGGTCCCCCACCTGCACGCAAGGCAGATAAGAGCCGACCGGGCTGGCGGGCCGGGGAAGCGACATACCCATATTCTTCAGACGAACCTCGGGATTCAACGGTCAACCTCCATCTGGGTGCTCGTCGGCGGGCTCGGCGCCGGCCGGCGGCTCGTCGGAGCCCGACCGACGGCCCAGATCGACCTCGCCGATCTCGATCGATTTGAGCTTCCGAGCGTAATCGTCGTCGTCCTCTTCCTCCTCGGCGGGGACGAGGACCTCCTCGGCGCCCTGCGGCGATGCGTCCTCCTCGCGGAAGCCCTCCGCCTCCTCGGGCTCCTCGTCGGCTTCGTCGGCACCCATGTCCGCGGCGGCCGTGATCGGGGTGGCGTCGAGAAGGTGGATGATGATCTCCCCGAAGCGATCGGCCTGCTCGAACCGGACGCGTTTCTGGCGGATCAGTTCGAGCAGCGCGAGGAACAGCCCGATCATCTGGGCACGGGTCCGGCCTTCGAAGATCCTGGAGAACGGCAGCGACGGGCCTTCGCGCTGAAGGCGGTCGGAAATGTCCAGCGCGTGAAGCGTGATCGGGGTATCGTCGTATTTGACCTCGTGAACGGAGGGTTTCACGCCGACCGAGGACATGAGCTTGTTGAAGGCTTGCAGCAGGTCCCAGATCTGGACGTCCTCGATGTCGACGGCCTCGCCGTCGCCGGGGGCGTCGACCCTCGGGCGATTGAAACGCATCGTGCGCAGCTCGGCCCGCCGACCGAGCTCGCCGGCCGCCTCCCGGAACGATCGGTAGGCGAGCAACTGGCGAACCAGGTCCGCCCGCGGATCGAGCAGGTCCTCGCCCTCGCCCTCTTCCGGCAGATTGCGCGGCAGGAGCATGCGCGACTTGATCTCCATCAACGTGGCGGCCATCACCAGGAAGTCGCCCACGTACTCGGGGTCCAGCTCTTCGAGCAGACGAACGTACTCAAGGTACTGCTCGAGGATGCGGGCGATGGGAATATCGTAGATGTCGATCTCCTCACGGCGGATGAGGTAGAGCAGCAGATCCATCGGTCCGCTGTACGTATCGAGCTGGATGCGGTAGTCCTGCATCGGTCGCCATTCTACCGGTTGCGTGAGTGGGGGCAAATGGGCAAATCGGGGTTGATGCGGGGGAAGCATCTCGGGGGGGAGGAGGAAACGCTCCCCTTCGGGTCGCGGCTAAACAAGCGTCGCGAGTCCGCACCGTAGCGGAGAAGATCGACTTTCCCTCAATCTTGGCTCGACAAGGTGGTGGGATTACACTTGGCGTTTCCTGTCAGGACTTGGAGTGCTATGGACGCGATTCGCCTGGAAAACGTTGGCTTTCGTCGAGGGGAGCGACTGATCCTGTCGCGGGTTACCTGGACGGTGCGGGCGGGCGAACACTGGGCGCTGCTCGGGGCGAACGGATCGGGGAAGACCACGCTGCTCAAGATCGTGACCGGGTACGAGTGGGCGAGCGAGGGGTCGGTCCACGTGCTCGGCGAGGATTTCGGGCAGTGCAGCATCCCCGCGCTGCGGAAAAGGATCGGCTACGCCAGCTCGGCACTGGCCGGCCAGATGATGGGCTGGCTGTCGGGGCGGGACTCGGCCCTGGCTATCGTGATGTCGGGCATCGAGGCGTCCATCGGGCTGTACCGGGAGTTTACGGAGGCCGAGGTCGACCGGGCCATGCGGGCGCTGCTCAAGGTGGGCATGGACGGGATCGGCGACCAGCACTACGGGCTGCTCAGCCAAGGCGAGCAGCAGCGGGTGCTGATCGCACGGGCGCTGGTGAACGAGCCGGGCCTGCTGGTGCTCGACGAGCCCTGCGCGGGACTGGACCCGGCAGCCCGGGAGACGTTCCTGGAGGACTTGGGGCAACTGGCTCGGCGGGCGGACTCCCCGACCGTCATCCTGGTGACCCATCATATCGAGGAAATCGGGCCCTGGATCGAGAAGGTGGCCGTCCTCAAGGCCGGCCGAGTCCTGGCGGCCGGGGCGAAACGCGACGTCCTGACGACCGGGACGATGGGCGAGGCGTTCGGCTTTGGGTGCGAGGTCGTGCCGGATAACGGGCGATACTACTTGCGGGGAAGAAAGTGAAACCGCCGATGAGCGCGGATGTGCGACCGTGAACGCGCATGAGCGACAAAAGACAGGCATGGCGACGGACCAGGCTGAGAGCAGCTGAAAAGGTCGGAAAGGTGAGAAAGGCGGGAGGGGCGAGGAAGGTGGGACGGGTGGGACGGGTGGATCGGGTGTGAAAGGCGGAGAACGCGATATGTTTGCATTAACACGACGAACCGTGCTCAAAACCGCGATCGGGGGGACCGCAAGTCTGGTGGGGTGCGCGGCGAGCTTGAAGACGCGGCAAACGGATTCACGCGGAGAGGGCCAGCGCGAGGGTGACTACGTGGACGCGCACGTACATGTCTGGACGGATGACGTCGAACGGTATCCGCTCGCGCCGGGGTGGAAGACGGAGCAGATGAACCCGCGGCGGTTCACCCCGGAGGATCTTTTCGCCGTGTGCGAGTCGGCGGGCGTTCGGCGGATCAATCTGATCCAGATGAGCTTCTACCACTGCGACAATCGGTACATGCTGGACGTGATGCGGCAATACCCGGGCCGGTTCGCGGGGACGGCCATCATCGATCCAAAGAGCACGGACCCGCCGGAGCAGATGCGGCGACTGATGGCCGACGGCGTGCGGGCGTTTCGGATCTATCCCGCCCTGGCCGGCGGCACGGCAACCGACTGGCTCAGGCCGGCGGGATACGAGGCGATGTTCCGGGCGGGGGCGGACCTGAACCTGGCGATGAGCTGCCTGATCAATCCGTGCGATCTTCCGGAAGTGGACCGGATGTGCGGCCGATTCCCGCGGACGCCGGTCATCATCGATCACCTGTGCCGCATCGGCATCAACCGGCGGATCGAGCAGACGGAGCTCGACGCGCTTTGCCGGATGAGCGAGCACCCGGGCGTCATGGTTAAGGTCGGCGCCTTCTACGCACTCGGGGCGGCCAAGCCGCCGTACGACGACCTCAAGCCGATGATCAAACAGGTCGTCGAAGCTTTCGGGGCGAAGCGGTGCATGTGGGAATCGGATAGCCCGTTCGGAATCGTACGCGGTTCCTATCAGGCGGCGCTGACGTTGATTCGCGACCGATGCCCCTTCCTCAGCCCGGCGGACAAAGTGCGGATTCTGCGCAAGACGGCCGATGATTTCTTCTTCACGGCCAGATGACGGCCCGTAAGGCGATCCCCGTGGGCCATACGTGACAGGCCACGACCCAGGAGGCCCCCATGCCCGAACAGAAGAACATGGACAAGCAACTCGTGATCCTGAAACTCGTGGCGGCTGCGATCGTTTCAGGCGTGTTGGTATTCTGGATTGTCGTCGTGGCCCTCATGTCGGCCAAGCCGCCCGAGCCCAAGCTGGTCCTGCCTTTCACGCTGATCCTCCTGGTTCTCGTGGCGCCGGCCGTGGCCGTACCTGCCATCGTGCGCGGGCTGTTCGTAAAGGAGACACGACGATCTTTGGCGGCTTCCTCGGTGGGGGCGGACCTGGCCCAGATCGTGGCGGCACGGCTCCTGTTGTACACGATCGTGTCCATGGCCGGCGCCGAGTTGCTCGGATTCGTGGCTGCGGCGGGCTACATGCTGAACGAAGCACCAGGCCATGATGGGGGTCGGCGGCTTCGCCGTCATTCTGCTACTGCGGCAATTCCCGACACAGGGACGATACCGGAGATTCCTGGAAGAGGTAGCCTCACCGAACGCGGCGTAACGACGGAACCCCATCGCCGATCACAACGAACCGGTCGTGGAATCAGCGTCACGGCGCGCTCAAGTAAGTCCGGATGACCATTCGGATCCCGGCGGGCGCAGCCAACACCGGCTCGATCGGCGTACCGAGAATCCGGCGAAGCGCGTCGAAGGCGGCGAAGTCGAAGGGGTCGGCCGTCGCCACGCGAACGTGGTCGCGCGTGCGCCCCAGCGGAACAACACGGTACTTGCGGACCACGCGCGGCGGCAGCGCCGCGAGCAGCGCCCAATCGGGATCGGTCCGGGTCAGGTCGACCGTTTCCAGGTCCAGAAGTTCGGCCAGCACCTTCAGCGCGGATTGTTCCTGCAGCGGGATCGGGCCGCGCAGGTGCGCCCAAAGACAATCCATTGCGTCCATGATACACTCCCCGCTCGATCCCCCCGTTTTATACCGGACCTGACCGGCCAGGTTGCGGCGACGCGGGAACGGGGCGGGCATCACATCGGAAAGGACGCGTGAATCATGGCACGATTGACCGGCGGCCGTCTGGCGACGGTGGGGATACTCGCGGCATTGGCCTCGGGGACAGTCCGGGTCGATGCGGATACGGGAGGCGGCGCACGAACGTATCCGTCGCTGCCCGCGGATTTCTTCCCCTACGGCGCGATGCACATGAGCACCATCTCGCACTGGCAGCATTATCTGCCCCCGCTGGACGAGTGGACCGCCTACATGGACGCCGATCTGGCGCGGATGAAGGAAGTCGGATTCAACTCGCTGGCGGCCCATGTGGACTGGTACGACATCGAGCCGGCGCCGGGGGAGTTCAACTTCGCTCGTCTGGATCGGCTGATGGAGTTGACCGAGAAGCACGGGCTGAGAATCCTGCTGTGGCCCTGGCCCGAGTTGCAACCGGAATGGGTGGGTCGCAAGTTTCCCGACGCCCAATGGCGATCGGCCACCGACCTCAAGCCCGGCCCCGCCTGCTGGGACCATCCCGAGGTCCGAGCGTCAATCGAGCGGTTCGTGCGGGCGGTCGTGGCCCGATACAAGGATCGGCCTTCGGTCCTGGCCTGGGACGTGGGCGCGGAAGCGGGGATCTGGGTGACGGGCTCCACGCCGGTGGATCGCGGCCCCGGCGCTGAGTTGTACTGCTACTGCCCCCACACGAAGGCGCGATATCGCGAATGGCTTCGGAACAAGTACGGCTCGCTCGAGAACCTGAACGAGACCTGGGGCACGTATCTCAAGGACTGGTCGGAGATCGAGCCGGTACGCGTGGGGATCTTCGAGCGGGCACAGATCTACTGGCAGGACTGGCGGCAGTTCATGCTGTGGAATACGGCGGAGTTCCAGCGGATCAAGGCCGAGGCTGCCCGGGCAGTTGACTCGAACCGGCCGATCACCTGCCATTTGGGCGGCTGGGGCTGGGGCTACGTATACGGCTGCACCGACGAGTACCAGATCTCGCGGCATTTCGATTTTGTCGGGGCATCGTTCTTCCCCTTCTGGTTGGAGCGATGGCTGCCCGCGGGCGCGACGTACGACTCCAGCCTGGGGGCGATCCTTCTGGACGGCATCCGATCGGCCAGCGGCGGAAAGCCCATGTGGGTCGAGGAACTGCAAGGCGGGCCGAGCATCTATGGCCTGAGCTACCGGTCGCGCTTCCCGACGCCGGCCGACGTACGGCTGTGGACTTGGCAATCCGTCGCTCACGGAGCGTCCGGCGTTTTCTACTGGAATTGGCGACCGGAAACCACGGGCATCGAGGCCGGGGGCTTCGGCCTGGTCAACAACGACGGCAGCCTGACGGACCGGGCGCGGGCGGCGGGTGAAGTCGCG
>JAKQDH010000004.1 GCA_029558835.1 Planctomycetota bacterium
CTCGCCGGCGGTGAATTGCAGGCGGTAGAGGTGGCCGTGCGCCAGCCAGTGCTCGAGCAGCAGGTCGGTGAGCCAGCGCCGCCAGTCGAGCTGCAGCCGGCGCTTGACGTGCATGTGCAGCGCGGTCACCCCCATGGTGAGGGCGAAGATCAGCACGAAGACCCCCACCAGCTGCAGCAGCTCGGACAGCGCGCGATCCTCCAGGGCGTCGAAGAGGTCGCGGTTCCAGTAGCTCACCCAGATCGCCAGTCCCACCTGCGCCATGGTGAGCAGGATCAGCGCCAGCACCGTCGCACGCACCTGCCACTTGCGCTCGCAGTTCCAGTAGCCCCCCGCCAGCAACAGGAAGCGCCGCCCGCCGTCACGGTGGGGCGGCCGGCGGTGGGGCTGCTTGGGAAGGGAGGCGGCGTGGGTGGAGGACATGGGGCAATCATGCCTCGTTACGGGCAGTTCGTCCGTGGAGGAAGACGCGGTTTGCCTGCGGAGCGCGACGGAAAACGTCGGCCCGCTTGAGTCCGCCCCGCAAGGATGACGCGTGGTCGGCGCGGATCTCCAGGGGATTCGCATGGGCTGCGGGACCCGGGGCTCCTGCGCGCACGTTCGCTTGAAGGCCCGGGATCCGTTGCACTGGGCAGCATGCGGACGCACGGGCACGGCTGTTCATCGACTGCACCGGCACGGTGGCCATCCGTATCGTCGCGCGAAGCCGGGCAATCGACTTGCCCCGCGGATCCAAAGCAGAAAGGCCGACGCAGGGTCGGCCTTTTTGCTGGATTTTTTTGGTGGTGATGGGCGGAATCGAACCGCCGACCTATGGGTTATGAATCCATCGCTCTAACCGTCTGAGCTACATCACCAACAGAGCGCGCGAATATAGCGGGTGTGCGGCGGGGTCGTCAAGCGCCAGGGGCGTCGAATCGACGACTTGCCGGGCCCGGGTTGCGCTCGTGGGGGCGGACTTGCCCGCGAACGAGCGGTGACACGGCTCGTTTTCGCGGGCGAGTCTGCTCCCGCGCAGCGGTACAGCACGCATGGCAAGTGCTTCCCGGGGCGGGCTTTTGCAGTCGGTGGAACGCTTGATTTATAAGGCTTTTGCATTGACATCGCCGGGGCGATGGACGATCATCCCCGGCCTGTTCCCCAACGTCCCGGATCTCTCCGGCCCCTCCTTGCGCCCGCACTTTCTCTCCGTCCTGGTGGCCGGTCTTTCCGGCCTCGCTTCGACCCTGGTCTTCGCCGCGCTGCCGCGGCCGATTCCCGACGACGCGGCGAGGGTGAAGATGGCGTTCCCCTCGCCCGGCGTGGTGCAGGTCAAGGATGCCACGCTGCGCCTCAGTCCCGGTGCGCAGATTCGCGATACCCACAACCGCATCGTGCTGCCCTCGCATGTGGCGGGGGAGTACGTGGTGCGCATGCTGATGGACCGTAACGGCCAGGTGCATCGGGTGTGGATCCTCACCCCGGAAGAGGCGGCGGCGCCGATGCCCAAGGCCCGGTCCAGGC
>JAKQDH010000219.1 GCA_029558835.1 Planctomycetota bacterium
CGCTACGGCGTCCACGGTACCATCGACCCCGACAGCATCGGCAGGAACGCTTCCCACGGTTGCATCCGCATGTTCAATGAAGACGTTGAATTCCTCTACGATTTGCTCGTCGTAAAGCACTCGACGGTGACGGTGAAGTGAGCAGTCGGCAAGGTTCCCCCCGAGTGTGCACAGCGAGATTTCGTTGGCCGCCGAGGGCGGCGCATCGTTGGGCCACGGGTCTCCGAAGCCCACGAGTACCTGTTTAGCGTGGGTGCCATGCCCTCACCCGCCGCAGGCGGGGGTGGGCACGGGGTCGGGCGTAAGAACATGCTTACCCGCGACTGCGGTCGCGGGAAAGCATGGCACCCACAACGCCAAAAACGCTGAACACATACGCCCACGATGGGCTTCGCTCACGGCCCGCGCGGCGGTGGTGACCGCCGCGCTGGCACGCCGGAGTGCATTTCATCGGGGCGTAAGTTGTCCCGCTGTTTTTTTTTGATTTCTGCTTGCTCTTGCGTTGGCTTGGTGTACACTTGAGGCAGCCCGTTGGCCGGTGGTGCGCTCGGGCAGCGCGCCAGGCCCGTGGCCGGGAGAGAGTCCCGGAGTTGCACACCTTTCTTGCAGGCGAAGTGGGCTCTGCACGGTAGTCATGCGGCGGATGGCGCCTGCGGGGAGGAGACGCCATGATCCTCAAGTCTGTTATTGTCTGTGGTGTTCTAGTGGGCGTGGGCGCCCTCGGGTTGGTGGGTGCGGAGCATCTTGGCGGTGCGCCGGGGTCGGCTCTGGTGAGTCAGCGGAATCCCGAGGAGGCGTCTGCCCGGGCGAGCGCGCGGGCGATGTTGAATGCTCCGACGTTGTACCCGTTCGTGGGGACCATCGACTTCGAAGTGACGAGCGCCTCCGGTGACGGCGCGGGGCAGGACCGGACGTGGCGTCGGGCGCGTCTGTACCTCGCCGCCAACGGGGCCGTGCGCCTCGATTACTGGATCGTTGATGGTGATGAACGACCCTGGGCATGTTGCGTGAATCGGGAGACGGCCTGGATGGTGGTGGGCAGTGAGGGACTGGTTCACGTGTCCCGTCTTCCCGTGGCGGAATCGGCCTCGGGCTGGTTGCTGCAGCTTGGGTACCAGGCAAAGCAAGCGCTGGCATGGGCGCGCAAGTTCTCGTGCGGCGAGGTCAATGCGTTCCGCGATTGGGAGGTGACCGAGGCCGAAATCACGGGCGGGGTCTTGCGGGTCCGCGCTGAATACTCCGGGGAAGGAGGCCCATGTGCCGAGCTTGCCGTTGTGGGCGAGCGCGCGACTGACCGGGGAGCGTACCTGCCGACGCGCGTGAGTGGCAGCGGGTTCGCCATCGAGCGAGGCGACTATGTCTTCACGGCGGGCGGCGCGGGCGTGCCGTGCCGGGTTGTGGAGTACGCGGCGGATGGCGTGACCGCCGTGCGCGAGTTCGTGGTGACCGGCTTTCGCCCGTATTCGCGTGACGACGCCCGGTTCGTGCAGTTCTTCGAGATTCCCAGACGCGGCGGGCCGGGGTGTGAGCGTTTCCCGCGCTTGGCGGCTACGGTCTCCTACGATGCGCAGGGAATCGAGACGCTCATGAACTGGAACTGACGCGTTTGCGGACTGTGCGCAGTCTCAACCGGAAGTGGCTGGCTGCCGCCGTGCGACGATGCGCAGGCGGCTGTGCCCCATCGGCAGGTCATTCGGGTCGCGGGCGGGCGATCGACCTTCGCAAGCGCGCACCGGTGGTGCCAGCGGCGGGCGCAGGGGCAGCGGTTAATGGAAGGAGACGAGAATGTGGCGTGTGGGTTTGTTCCTGGGCGTCGGTGCCGTGAGTTCCCTCTTTCTTACCGGGGAAGCTCGGTCGGTCGACTGCTACGTCACGATTTACAGTTCTCAGAAGTGTGGCACCGACGTGGAAGTGTCGTGGGTGACCTGCCCGCCTGGTGTAGGCTCCCAGAAGTGCGTCACCGAGCAATGGATATATGGTTACGTCTCATCTTGCCAGCAGGCGTTGGCGGGCGTGACCGAGTGTGACCTATGCTACTGCATGAGGACGGTAATCAAACGCAAGTGCCGGCCGACCGAGGGTGGGTACGAGTGCATCCTGGAGGAGACACCCGGCCGGGATGCGGTGTCGCCGGCGACGTGTGCGTCGACACCTGGCGTCGAGTGTAACCAGGCGCCGGGGGCATGACGGAATGCCGCTCCGGGCGCCGGTCGCATTCAGCGAATGCGTATCCGAAGCCGATCGTCTCAACCTCAGACTCTTCTGTTACGACCACCGTGACCGTGTCAGGCGGCTGCCCGGTGGAGGCATCCGTCACCGGGGCATCACTCGTGTCTTCCGCGAAGCCCTCGGCCAGGAGCGCTACGGCGTCCACGGTACCATCGACCCCGACAGCATCGGCAGGAACGCTTCCCACGGTTGCATCCGCATGTTCAATGAAGACGTTGAATTCCTCTACGATTTGCTCGTCGTAAAGCACT
>JAKQDH010000028.1 GCA_029558835.1 Planctomycetota bacterium
CCATTCCGGACTCCGCCGCCGCCTCGTCCTCGGCGGCAGCGCCACCCTGCTCTCCGCGCCGCTCGCCGCGGCGCAGCGCGTGCTGACGCCGAGCCAGATGCCCGGCCCCTTCTACCCGGTCACCCCGCCGCTGCACAAGGACAACGACCTCACCCGGGTCGAAGGCCGCAGCGGTCGTGCCGCCGGGCAGATCGCCGACCTGTCGGGCCGCGTGCTCGACCTCGACGGCCGCCCGCTGGCCGGCCTGCGCGTGGAAATCTGGCAGTGCGACGCCAACGGCCGCTACCGCCACCCGCGCGATCGCGCCGACGTGGAGGAGGACCCGGACTTCCAGGGCTTCGGCCACACCCTCACCGACGCCGACGGGCGCTACCGCTTCCGCACCATCCGCCCGGTGCCCTACCCAGGACGCACGCCGCACATCCACGCCGCGGTGTTCCAGGAAGGCGGGCGTCCCTTCGTCACCCAGATCTATGTCGCCGGCGAACCGCTCAACCAGCGCGACGGCCTCTTCATGCGCGTGCCCGAGGCGCTGCGCCCGCTGCTGCTGGCGGACTTCGTCGCGGCGGACGATCCGGTCGCCACGCTGGCGGCGGAGTTCGACTTCGTGCTGGCGCCGGCGCTGGCGGGACTGTTCGAGGCGAGCACGGCCTGAGGCTGTCCGGGAGACCCGCAGGCCGGGCCGTTCGCGGTCTTTCGTCCTCGTGCTACGAGCACACGCGACATTCACCGTGACGACGTCGCGGTCCGGTGCCAAGGTCTCGGCGCGCCTACAGCTTCACGATGGACAGCGGCGTACCCGACACAAGTTCCACACCGCCAGCCCTGACCTGCAGCGTCGGCCCGCCGCTGACGACGTACTGCTTGTGCCCGCTCCAGCCCGCATAGCATCCCGCCTTCGAGACGCGCGACCTGTCATGGGTGAAGATTCCCTGCAAACCCGCGATCGCATCTTCGGTCGACATCTCGTCGAGCGGCCGGCCCTTGATCGTGATCGGCCGCTTTGCGCCCAGGGCCTGGGCCACGTCCTCGGTGATGCCATGCGATCCGGCGAGCATTTCGCCATTGATGAGCCAATTGCCGAGCATCACCTGCGGGAAGAGGATGTTCTTGAAGACATCGAAGACCGCCCCGGCCGTCGTGATGTGCTCCTTGTGGTCCAGCGCCACCGTGGCCTGAATGGTGAACCAGACCGCGCCCGTGCTTCTGGAGAAGGTCTGGGCGGGCTCGGTCAAGCCCCAGTACAGCGGACTCAGCATTCCGAGCGAGATCTCCAGCGGCCAGATCGTATCGTTCCTGATGTCGAAACCTGCCATGGCGAAGCTCCCTGTTTATGGCGTTTGATGATTCCAGCGCTCCTTCTGCATCGACGCCGACTGATGCGGCCGGGAATGCACCCGCAGTTTGGCGGATGGATGGGACCAAGCAAATGTCGGCGCTGGCGGAACGGCATGAGCCGTGACCAATGCGTTTCCAATTGAACCTGGCCGGCTACCAGCTGACACTCTCGGGCTCGCTCCATTCTGGTCTTCGCATCCAGCACATCAACCACCACAACCTTGTTGCTTGCATCAAGAAGCGCCTTGAGTTGAAGTGTCCTTATCACCCGCGCGCCAGGAATGGACGTTGGCGTGGGAGCATGAGGGCGACCACTCCTTGGTGTCGTTGGCGCTTCGACGTTCCAGTCCTTGTCCTCAAAAGAATAGCCCGCTATCGGCTGCGGCAACTCGGGGAATGGCACTTGGCCGAAAACGAGAACCGGGAATAGGCCAGTGAGGAACAAAACGAGTGTTCAAATAATGACCGCCTCCAACCGAAAGGAAAGGCCCAACGTGTTTTAGCCCGCAAATCTGCTGGCTTGCACGGAACCCTGCGGCATGCCCAGTCGCCCCCCCAGGACGCCCACCGCCCCCCGTACTCGTCGGAACGAGTCGCCCGCCCCGCCGCGGTAGGCCTTGCGCTTGCTCGACGAGGTGCGGGAACGCGTTCGGCCCTAGCATTGCAGCTTGCGAACCCGACAGCAATACGTTTATTGGATACGCGTTCGTGCGCTTCCCCGCGCTACGCCATCCGCGCAAGATGGGCGCCGCTGCGGTCGAAGACGCCGGTCCGTGTCCCACACGGTGCTGTCACGGGAGGAGCTCAGCGCGTTGCCGCGCCCTCCCCTATAATCCCGGCTTTGCCAGCAACCCGAGGCCCCACCGTGGCGACGCCCATTTTCGAGACTTCCATCCAGAGCCTGCCGCTGCTCGGCCGCGGCAAGGTGCGCGACATC
>JAKQDH010000034.1 GCA_029558835.1 Planctomycetota bacterium
CCGCTCCAGCTTGATGCCCTTGATGCGTACGAGTTCGAGGTCGTCGGCCGGCTCCGGGTACGCGGGGGGATCGAAGAGCGTCGGGGAGGGGCGGTCCTTCCGGTCGAGACGACATCCCAACTGCACCCAGCCGTTCTGCTCGCTCTTCTTCAATTCACCGAGGTAGGCGACCGTCCGCTGCCGGGAACCTTGCCCAGTACGAATGGACTCGACCAGCGCCCAGTACGTGTGCCGCTTGCCGCACTTCTTTCGTTCGTAGCGACGCAGAAACATCGGCGATCCTTCGCAGCCCTCGTCCCTCCCGGACCGCCCTCAGCATCGCAGATCGGATCTCTCGTTCAAGACAGAAGGTTTCCACTACATCGCGCTTCCGCCCCGCCACCGCCTCTGGCAACCGCGCCCGCGGCCCTCGGCCCCACAAAAAAACCGAAAAATCCCCACTGCTGTCTAACTTGGGCTAGCGGCCGCGCCGGCGTTCAGAGCGCGCGCCAGTTTGCGCATCCGTTTGCAGTTCCGTACCCTGCGGAAGCGTATCCTGATTCTACGACTGGCGTCGCTGGCAGACGTAGCCGTGGGTGGCTGGGCTCAGTCGCCGCAGGTACGTCTTACCGTCGGCAGCAGGGCGGCGTGCGTTGGCGGTGTGCCGGCCAGGCAGGGCAGGTCGTCCTGCATGTCGCGGGCCAGGTCGAAGGGGAGCAGCGTGGCCCCGCGGGCGTCGCTGACCACTCCGCCGGCCTCCTGTACCAGTAGCACGCCGGCCGCCAGGTCCCAGATCTTGCAGCGCTGCATGAACGTCGCCTGCAAAGCACCCGAGGCCACCAATGCCAGGTGCCACGCCGTTGACCCCAGATTGCGGAAGGCCAGGTTCTCGATGCCGCACCATGCCTGGATGACGCGCAGGCTGACCCAATCCTTACCCGACGGAATCCCCACCAGCCGATCCAGCTCGGGAGGCAGCTCGCGCACCGCGATCGCCCGGCCGTTGCACATCGCGCCGGCACCGACGGCCGCACGGTAGACGATCCCCAGATTGTGCTCCACGACCACGCCAACTACGGGCAGCCCCTGCCGCAGAATCCCAATCGACGTGCAGAAACAAGGCAGACCGGCCGTGAAGTTGCGCGTCCCATCCAGAGGGTCGATCACCCAGCAGAACTCTGCCCGGGCCGGATGCGGCAAGGCAGCGTCGCCCTCCGCCCCTTCCTCAGCGACAATCGCGTGGTCCGGGTGTTGTTGGCGAATTGTCCGAACAATCTGGTCCTGAATGCGATGATCCGTGTCGGTCACAACGGACGTGTCTGGCTTGATATAAACTGCGATTTGCCCCAGCTTGCCGCGCACCAACTCTCCGCTTTCACAGGCAAGCCGGGTGGCAAGTTCGAGCAGATCGTCATATTGGGGAGCGGTCATGTCGGAAGATCATAGTCGTTTGATCCGTTTCTGCCAGCCGATAGCTGGGTTGGCCGCGTGGTGCTGGTCGGCTCGGTGATTGTGGTGTATGGTGGAGCGTGGGGATGCGGTCGGTCGGGTTCATGTCCGTGCGGTGGTCGCTGACCGACGGGTCCGCGTTGCAGTTAAGGGAGGGCTTGGCATGACTCTCCTGGAACTTCTGGAAGCGGAAGGGATTCCCTACGAGCGGCATCGGCACCCGGCCACCCTGTCCGCTCAACAACTCGCCCAATGCGAACATCTGCCCGGTTGGAACATCGCCAAGCCGGTGGTGGTGCGGGACGAGACGGGGTTCACGCTGTGCGTGGTGCCGGCGCCCGCGCGGATCGACCTGGCGGCCGTGGCCGACGCGCTCTGCGTGGACCGCGTTGAGCTTGCCCACGAACAGGAGTTGTCGGGGCTGTTTCCCGGCTGCGAGTTGGGGGCCCAGCCGCCGATCGGGCCGCTGTACGGCCTGCCCACGCTGGTCGATTACAGTCTGCTGGATGGCGACTACGTGGTCTTCCAGGCGGGCAGTCACACCGAGAGCATTCGCGTCGCCCGCTCCGACTTCGAGCGACTCGCCCAGCCCAAGTACGCGCGGATCGCCGCGCTCCCCGCGGCCAAGACGTAGAGGCAGCCGGGCTTCCGGCCCGGAGTGTACCGAAGGAACGGCGTCGGCGTCGTGCTGGACGAACGCGGGCGCTTGAGTAGGATGGTCTGTATGGAGCCCGCGGGAACACTCAGCCCACCGGCCGCGTCGCCGCAGGCGGGTTCGGGTTGGCAAGAGCGCCTGACTGTGGACCAGGATGGCGCAGGTGTAAGTCCTGTCGCCGGTAGTGTAAACAGCGCATGTCGAGACGGCGGTCTACGCCCGCGCGCACCAATCCGGGGACGGAGGTGCCCGCAGGACAGAAAGGGGACGTTGCTGATTTCCCGAGGTGGGGCCTGCTGGTATGGCGACCCCGATTGTCGGGCGCGTCTCCGTCGGGAGGGATACGCCAGCGGAAGATCAGTGATCTCCCCTCTTCCGATCCGCGGGGAGAACGACCTCAAAGGTAGGAGCCCAGTAGGATCATGAACGAACCGGATGAGAAGACTCCGACAATCGTCGTGAAGGCTGGGAACCCTGTTCTTGTACTCGTCCTTTTGGTGCTAATCGCGGCGGGGGCGTTTCTGGGGGGAATGCTCTTTGAGAGAGAGAAGCCTGTTCCGGCCACCGGCGCGCCAGCTATCGCACACACGACCATGTCGGTCGGGGATAGTCTCGCACCTACTGGCCTCATCGTCGTGACGGCACAGGGGAAGATATACTACGTAGGACGTTCCTCCCCAAAAGGCAAGCCCGATCAGCCTCTTTCTTGGCATGCCACCCCACTTGGCCCAGAGAACGACCCTCGTGACCGTTGAGTAACAAGAGCCGTGTTAGCTTACTCATGAAAGGGCGCGGTAATGGCTACGGACGCCAAAGAGGAGAAAGGGGAAAGGGCCATCACTGATTCTCCCTCCCGCAGGCGCCGTACGCTTGGCGATCCGGATCATCGAACGGTGCTCTCGTCCAAGTATCAGTGACGCCTGCTTCTCTCGCCGCCCCGAGAAGCTGGCACTGACATCCTCGCTCGTCACCCGTAAGCCTGCAAAGCGTCTGATCTTCCAGTCTGCCGCGCTAATCACCAAACGGGTTTAGTTCGTCCCGATTCGGAAACGGAAACTCTAAGTCGGTTTCGGTTGTACCAGTTGCAGGCCGACCCGTCCTCGGGCGGTACACCCCCACACACCCACGCGGTGTGTATCCGGCCAATTCGCCGAACCGATGCCAATCATAGATCTTCAGCCCGAATATGCACGCGAAGAGACCGTCATCGCTCTTGGCCCACACGCACTCGTAGACACACTTGCCGTTGCGAGACACGACCTTATCGGTGCGCCCCGCGAGGCGGTTCTTCTTGATGACGCTGACGAAAAGCGCGTGCTGTTCCAGGAGTCCATCCACCAGGTTCCCGGCCTGAACAGGATCCGTCGCGCTCCCTGTCGACGGGTCGATCAGACCACAGCGCATCGGCGGATGCAGGGCGTTGTGTGTGTCAGGGGGCAGCCACTCACCGTAAAGCGCGGTATGGAAGCCGCGGACGCACCGGATTATGAACCTAGGCAGGTTCAGCTGCTTACTCAAGGTGCGCAACCCTGGCCCCCCGCCGATCACATCCCCCTGCATGTAGCGGTGCTTCGTTGGAAGGGGCCACCCTTGGATTGTTGCGATGAGCAGGCCGAGCAGTTCGTCGTCGGCATGTTCACGAGCGTTGCACGCTTCGTGGGTCGGGAGAACCAGGGGGATATCCCTGTCCTCCCGACGAAAGAGCGCGCTCGGCGGCAAGTGGTCTCGGGTAGTCTTCTCCTTGGGACCGAAGTTCTTGCCGCA
Source organism: Planctomycetota bacterium (assembly GCA_029558835.1). Lineage (GTDB taxonomy): Bacteria > Planctomycetota > Phycisphaerae > UBA1845 > UBA1845 > JAKQDH01. The sequence goes on from JAKQDH010000034.1 coordinate 3,848, forward strand.
GAGGTAGCAGAACGGCAACTTGTGCACGCTGCGAAGATCCTGTTGCGTTTGAAGTACGGGCACCTGTCACCTCTTCATTGTCCATTTAACGCGAAAGTACGGCAAACGAAAAGGGGGGCTGGCGTTGCCCCGGTGCGGGTGATGCGGGGCCACCGCATGACGCCCCTGCTGGTCGTGCGACCCGCACAGGCCGTCAACTGTTGTGAGATAGCTTTCCGGTCCCTTCAGTCCTTGCCTTCGTGTTCTTCGTGCTCTTCGTGGTAGAGAGCGAACGGGCGGAACACCACGGAGGGCACGAAGGGGCACAAAGCGTAGAGTGTGGTGAGCAGTCTCTGCCGACGCACGCACAGACGCCGGGAAGCGCATGTTGTTCGGGAGCTTTCGTGGTGAGGACCTCGGTGGGCGAGCAGCTCGGTCGCGGGCTTGAGCGTGGCGCGCCGCCGTCAAGCTTGGGCGGGCGGCTCTGCCGTTTCCGGTGGAGGAGAAGCGCCGGGGAGCGCCTCCCCGACCGTGCCTTCTTGGACCGCCCGCAGGTCGTCGAGGCGGTCTAAGCGGCGGTCAAGTTGGCGGGTGCGGACGCCGACCAGTTCGGTGTATTCCTTCCAGGCGTCCTCCAGGCGCTTGCCCATGCGCTCCATCTTCTCTACATAGCGCGCCCATTGTTGGCGGAAATCGGAGAGCAGCTCCAGGATTTGCCGCGACGCCTGCTGGAGGCGGAAGTTCTCGGCCGCCTGCCGGATGACGCTCAGGACGGCATACAAAGTCAGCGGCGAGCAGAGCACCACCTTGGCATGCAGGGCCTCGTCCATCAGCGCGGGGGCGTGCTCGTGGATGAACGCGTAAATCTGCTCGTTCGGGATGAAGATCAGCACGTAGTCCACCGTGCCCTGGGCCGGGTCGATGTAGGCACGCGTCGTGACTTCGTTGATCCGCGTGCGCACGTCGCGGAGAAACTGGTCGGTGCACGCCTTGCGGGTGGCCTCGTCCGGCGCGTCGAGCACCTTCAGGTAGTTGGGCAGCGGGAACTTGACGTCCATGTTGAGCCGCTGCTGGTTGGGCAGCAGGAACGTGTAATCAGGAATCGTGCCGCTTTCGCCGCGGGTCTGCTTGACGTAGTTGACGTTCTCGACCAGGCCGGCAAGACGCAGCACGTCCTCGGCCATGCGCTCGCCCCATTGCCCGCGGCGTTGCGGGTTAGCCAGGGCTTCGCGCAGGCGGGCGGTCGTCTCGTGCAGGCGCTGCGTGGCCTGCGACTGTGTGGTCAGCGCGCCCTGCAATTCGGCCCCATGCTTCTCGGCGGCCTGGACGACGCGTTGCAACTCGGTCAAGCGGCGCGTCACGTCCTCCAGGCGGGCGTCGATGAGCTTGCGACTGCCTTCGAGCACCTCGCCGTGCCGGGAGGTCTGCTGGTCGAGGCGATCGGCGGCCACCTTGAGGAACAGGTCGGTATTGGCGGCCAGGGCCTCGCGGGACAACGCGCCAAAGGACGTCTTGACCTGCTCGAGGAGCGTGCTGACTTCCTGGACCTTTTCGGCCTGGGCCTGTTCGAGCAGCGTCCGCGCGAGTCGTGCCTCGCGCTGCCGCCCCAGAGCCTGCACGATGAGCACGAGCCCGGCCCCCATGACCATCCCTACGACTACCGCAAGCACGTATCCCATTGCCGGTCATCCGCAAGCGGCGGGTCCCGCCTGACGGGTCGGAAGCGAAGGCCCGCCCCGTGCGCTGCCGGCACACCACGGCCGCGTCGGTTGGCGGCAGGAAACCGCGTGACCAGTATAACTGGAGTAGTCGGCGTGGTCGTCCCGTCGGACGCCGGCGAGGCCCGGTCCTCCGCGGCGGGGCCCCTTTTTCCGGACGGCCGGGGCCGGGTGCGTGTGCGGCCCGCGAACGGGAAGGCAACTCCGTGGCAGCCCGGGCGCACGTGCATCCGGGGTGCCGGTGGGGGAGGGGATATGTTCAAGCTTGGCAGCCGTGTTGCAGTGTCGCTGGTGCTGGTATTCGCGACGGGTTGTGCCTGCCACCGACCGGCGGCCACGGCCGGGCCACGCCTTGCCCGCCATGATGTCAACGTTCTGTTCAATCCGCCGTGTGCCGACTTCGTGGGTGTTGAGGTGGGGCGGGCCCCCTGGCCGGTGACTCCGAGCGCCTCGGCCGGCGTCGGGACCGTGTCCTTCACGCGGACGCTCGTGGACTGGCAGGGGCGCGACCACGGGCGGCGCGACTACCTCCGCCGGCAGTTCGTGGAGGTGCGAACCGGAACGGCGGATCTTCCTCGGTAGCGGTCTGGTACACAACTCTTGGGCCGTGGTTGATGCACCCGCGAACACGCGTGGAGCGTTGGCGGCGTCGTGAGCGCCATGCTTTTTGCGCGACGCGATTCGTGGCCAGGCATGTTCTCGCCCCGGTGTCGGTTGAAGGAACAGCATCGGTCCCCCGGAGGTGCGTGAGAACGTCTGTGCGCCAGGGGGAGCACCTTCGCCTCCGCCGGCCTTGCCCACGCTGAGCGCGAGAGATCGGCGTCTATTCCCAGGCGGGGGCGTTGTTGCCTCCGCCGCCCTCACCCCTACCCCTCTCCCGGGGGGAGAGGGGTTTGAGGCCGCGGGTGCCTCGGCGGAATGCGGCTCCATCCTCCCGAAGACGCACGGCGACGGGGCGGCTGACGTGGACCGGTAGCCTGTTGCCCGGGCGCTGTGCTGCTACAATGCCCGGCTCATGGACATGGTCCTGGTCGAGAACCTGGTGAAGGTCTTCCCGACGCCCGCCGGCACCGAGAAGCGGGCGGTCAACGGGTTGAGCTTCCGCGTGGGCGAGGGGGAGATCTACGGTCTGCTGGGTCCCAACGGGGCGGGTAAGACCACGACGCTGCGGATGCTGAGCGGGTTGATGGAGCCGACCAGCGGCCGGGCAGTGCTGGCCGGGCACGACGTGGCCGTCGAACGCGAGCAGGTGAAACGCAAACTCGGTTTCCTCACCGCCCACACGGGGCTGTACCTGCGGCTGACGGCGCGGGAGCTGCTGAGGTACTTCGCCGACCTGCACGGCATGGGGCCGGCGGCGGGGCAGGAGCGCATCGACCACCTGCTGAAGTGGCTGGACATGGAGGCGTTTGCCGGCCTGCGATGCGGGGCGCTGTCCACCGGGCAGCGGCAGCGGGTCAACATCGCTCGGGCGTTGCTGGCCGATCCGCCGATCCTGGTCATGGACGAGCCGACGCTGGGGCTGGACGTGCTCAGCAACCGGATCATCCTGGAGTTCATCCGGCGGGAGCGCGACGCCGGCAAGGCCATCATCCTGTCCACGCACTACCTCGACGAGGCGGAAAGCCTCTGCGACTGCATCGGCCTGCTGCACGACGGGCGACTCGTGGCGGAGGGGGACCTGGAGACCCTGCGGGCCCAAGCGGGCATGTTGCGGCTCAGCGATATCTTCCTGAAGCTGGTGCATGCTGACACCCGCGCCCTGCTCGGAGCGGTGCAGCCATGACCTTCGGCCGCCGGATACGCACCGTCTATCGCAAGGAACTCATCGACATCCTGCGCGACAGCCGCACGCTGATCGCCATGATCGTCGTCCCGATCGTGCTGTACCCGCTGCTGACCATCGGCTCGCTGCAAGTAGTGACCGCGCAAGTGGGTATGCTGCACGAGGAGACGATGGTGGTGGGCGTGCTGCGGGAGCAGGACGCCGGGGACATTCTGCGGCCGATGATCGTCCTGGACGCCGAGGCGCTGGCGAAGGAGCGGGCGGCCGCGCAGGACGCGGGCACGCGTGACGCGAGAACCTCCGCGAACGCGGCGGATGGCGGGTCGCTGTCGGCCGCGGCGTCGGTACCGCCGCCCGAGCCGATCGAGAAGGTGGAGTATCGGCTCTTCGCCTCGCGCGAGTCGCTGGAACGGGCGGTGAGCGAACGGCGGGTGCACGTCGGCGTGGTGTTTCCGCCGGAGGGGATCGTGGATGCGCCCGAGCGCAGCAACCGGATTGAGATTCTGGCGGACACGGAAGAGGTGCGCAGTCGTAAGGCGGCCCAGCGTTTGACGGAGATGCTGGCACGCACCCAGCAACGCCTGGTCGACAGTCGCCTGCGACAGGAAGGGCTGCCCAGCGCATTCATCGAGCCGTTCCAGGTGGCGACGGTTGATCTGTCCACGCCGCAGTCGCTGCTGGGGCAGATCCTGCCGCTCATCCTGGTGCTCATGACGATCACGGGGGCGATCTACCCGGCCATTGACCTGACGGCCGGCGAGCGCGAGCGCGGGACGCTGGAGTCGCTGATGGTCAGCCCGGTACCGGTGCTGGAGTTGATCGTCGGCAAGTTCCTGGTGGTGGCGACGGTGGCGATCCTGGGGGCGGCGCTGAACCTGGCGAGCATGACCGCCACCGTCTACTTCGGCGGCTTCGGGCGGATGATGGGCGGCGGCGCGGGGACGGTGCCGCTCGGCGGTCTGGTGCTGATCCTGGTGTGCCTGGTGCCGTTTGCAGTACTGATGTCGGCCATCATGATCGCCGTGTGCAGCTACGCCCGGACGTTCAAGGAAGCCCAGAACTACGTCATGCCGGTGATCCTGCTGGTGCTGGTGCCCGGCGGGTTGGCGGCGTTGCCCACGGCCCAGTTCGAGGGTGCCATGCTCGTGGCACCGGTGGGCAACATGGTGCTGCTGGCGCGGGAGCTGCTCTGGGGGGCGTACGTGCCGGCCTGGAAGATTCTGCTCGTGCTGGGCGTGACGACGCTCTACGCGGCCGCGGCCGTAGCGGTGGCGGCCGGTGTCTTCGGCAAGGAATCGGTCGTCTTCAGTGACGCCGCCTCGCTGCGGACGACGCTGATGCGGGGGATGATCAGGCCGGCGCCGCGGCCGTCGGTGCCGCTGGCGCTGTTGGTGACGGCCCTGCTGTTCCCCGTGTGGTTCTTCGTGCAGGCGTCCTTCTCGCCGGGTCCGGACGAGGATGTCGCGCGGCTGCTGCGGATATCGGCGCTGCTGATGCCGGTCTTGTTCGTGCTGCTGCCGGGTGCGGTGCTGTGGTATTGGAAGGTGGACCTGACCCGTGGCCTGAGCCTGCGCGCGCCGAGCCCGCGGTTTGTGCTGGCCGGCGTGCTGCTGGGATTGACGTTATGGGTGCCGGCCCATGAGCTGACGCTGGCGCAGTTGAGTGTGTTTCCCATTCCGGAAGGATCGCTGAAGAGCCTGGAGACGTTTGCCGAGACGCTGCGGCGGCTGCCGGAGTGGCATTTGTTCCTGTACATCGCGCTGGTGCCCGCGCTGTGTGAGGAGTTGTTCTTCCGGGGGATCCTCCTGGGCGGGCTGGCAGGCAAGCTGCGGCGGTGGCCGGCGATTCTGGTTGCCGGGGCGGTCTTCGGCATCTTTCACTTCGTGGCCTTCAAGTTCCTGGTGACCGCGGTGCTGGGCGTCGTGCTGGGCTACCTTTGCTGGCAGTCGCGCTCGATTCTGCCGGGGATGATCGCGCATTTCCTGCACAACGGCTTGCAGGCGCTGACCGTGGCGCACCCGGGCTGGAACGAGTTCCTGGGGATCACCAGCGCAGAAGAGGCCGCCCATTTACCCCCGCACGTGCTGGGGCTGGGCGGCCTGTTAGTGGTTGTCGGTTGGTTATTGGCGGTCCGCCCGGCGCGGACCGTTACGACCCACTCGTGAAGCTCCCCGCGAACTGGGCCCAGTCAGCCAAGTCCACGTCGCCGTCGGATTCGTGGTCGAAGACGTCCAGGCATTCCTGAGCGGTCGTGGGCAGCGGCGGGCTGGGCAGAACATCCGGTCCGGCCAGGCAGCCCGCGAAGACACCGTAGTCGTCCAGGTCCACGTCGCTGTCGCAATCGAAGTCACCATCGCCGGCAAACCGTGCCACCACCGTCAAGGTGACCGCAGTGGAGGTGTACTCGATGGCGAATTTCCGCTGGGCATCCAGGCAGAGACCCTCGACGGCCGCGAACTGTCCCGCCACGGAGCCGGCAGCGACTACCTCGAACGTATCCCCCACCTGGGGGACGAAGTCATCGAGCAGGCTGATGCGGAGCGTGCCAGCGAGCGTTGCGATCCCGCTGACGGCGAGCCGGTCGTACTCGGTTCCGGCCGCAAGTCCGCGGAGCTCGACTTCCAACCCTGCGGCCTCGTCCTGCGTGTAGTCGCCGGTCACCGTGAGCGTGCCCGTCGAGCAGCCGGGGGCGACGGTACCGCCGAGATGGAACGCCTGTCCGGTGATGGTGCCGCAGCCGGTCAGCGTGCCGTCCGGGTAGACGGCCAGCATGCCAGACCCGGCCGGGAGGGGCCCGGTGCCCACGGTCAGCTTGCCGGTGTCGAGGGTGAGCGTGCCGTTCTCCCACAAGCGCAAGGTCTGCCCTACGGTCACCACGCTCTCGGCGCCGACGGTGAGGGAGCCGGTCCCGCCGACCTCGGTCGGAGTACCGCCGATGTTCATGGACTCACCGACAATCCAGCGTGCGCCGGCGTCGGTGACCGTCGCGTAGCCAACGGAGCCGGGACTACGCGCGATGATGCCGACGGCGCTCTCCAGCAACGCGGCGTCCTCGACGGTCAAGGTGCCTTCACCCAGCCAGCCCACGTTGAGGGCGCCGTCCTGCGTCCACTGCGAGCTCACGCCACTGACCGTCGCCACGCCTTGGGCGCCGGCGGACATGCCGATGATCCCGCTCGTTCCCGTCGCGGACGTACCCTTGTACGAGACGACGTCGGCCCCGTTCATGATCTGCATGTCGCCCTGTCCCTCGTAGCCCACCTGGATTTGGCGCAGGCTGGTGAGTGTGACATCGGGGTCGGTCACCAGCAGGTGTCCTTCGGCGCCGCTCCAGCGGCCGAGCACTACTCCATTCACTTCCGCATAACCGCCATCCCAGATGGTTGCATAGCCCAGCGCCCCGGGCTGCTCGGCAATCCCGAGCCAGCCACCCGTGGTGAGTACACCTCCGAGTTCCACCACGACGGAGCCCGTGCCCTCCCGGCCGGCGAGAACGCCACTGGCGCTGTGCAAGGTGGAGTCAGTGCCTGTGATGACGAGGTCGCCTGTGGAGCCGGCCCACATGGCCGTCAGAATCCCCCCCGCGGTGACCGTCCCGCCGTCCAGGATGTTCAGAGTGCCGATGCCCGCGGCGCCGATGTCCAGTTGGCCACCGTCGGCCAGCCATTGGGAGCCGGCGCCGGTGATCGTGACCATACCCTCACTGCCGGGCAGTTCGCCAACAAAGGAGAGTGACGGCGTCTCCACGGTCCCTTCGTCAGAGACCAGGAGGGTGCCGAGATCCTCTCGTCCCACGATGAGGTTGTTGTTGTTGGTCCAGCGTGAGCCGGGCCCGGTGATGGTTGCCTCACCGAAGGAGCCCTCGTAGGCAGCAAGCGTCCCGATCTCGTTGGTGACCACACCACCACCGGAGACCATGAGCATTCCGGTGCCCCACTCGCCGATCTTCAGGAAGTTGTCCACCCCGGTGATTTCCCAGAGGGAGTCCGGGCCAGACACCTCGACGTAGCCGACGGCGCCTACCGCCTCTCCGGCGAGGGCGCCTTGGACGACGGACACCGTGCCGCCGTTGCCGATCAGCAGCGTCCCTCCTCCCTCGCGGCCGACGGACAGAAACTCAGTCTCGAATCTGGAACCGCCGTCCCAGACGCTGACGAAGCCGGCGCCGACGGGATACGCGCCGACCAACGTGGAGACCAGAGACACGTAGCCGCCGTCCAGCACGTTGAGTTCCCCGTAGCCGGAGCAGCCGACCTCTGAGGAATACCAACTGATTTCCAGCAGGTTGGAGCCATCGCCCTCGACGTTGACGTAGCCCTCAGAGCCGCTGGTATTGCCAATCCATAGCTCCCCGTCGGTCAGGTTGACCAGACCGCCGTTGAGAACTTGAATCGTACCGATGCCATCGCCGCCCACGGTGACCGGGCCGACGTCGTTCGTGTAGACCGAGTCCGGGTCGGTCACGGTCATGGTGCCCCATGCGCCTGCATAGGTGCCTACGAAGGACCAACTGTTGTTCACGGTCAAGGTGGCACCCTGGGCAATGGTGAGGATGCCCTGGCCGCTGAGGCCGACGTGCAGGTCGCTGCCGGGCCCGGCGAGCAACCACTGAGAATCGTAATCAGTTACGGTCACTTCCCCGTAGCTGTCGGGTTCCTGGGCAAGACTCCCGAAGCCGCTGGTGGTCAGCCGGCCGCCCGTGTCGATGAACAGGGTTCCACGTCCCGTTGACTGCACGCCGATCTGCGTTTGCCACCCGCTGGTTGCCTCGGCGTAGTCTGATATCCGCAATACGCCTTCGCCGTTCATACCGAGGAGGATCTCGTGGTCCACGTCGAAACGGGAGTCGGGATTCTCCACGCGGACTTCGCCGTAGCCCACAATGGCCCCGCCCTCCTCATACTTCTCGCCGACCACGGCGAAACCCGCGTGGACAACGCCCCCATTCTGGACCAGCAGTTCGGCGTCTCCGCGCTCCCCGACCAGAAGCAGGTCGGCTACGGCAAGCTGGGCGTCCGTTCCGGTCACTGTGATGTGTCCAGAGCTTTCGCCCCAGAGAGCCAGCTTGGTGACCAGGCTGCTGGCGACGGCCCCATCGGCAATGGCGACTTCACCGGCCCCATCGATGCCCACGTCGAAGTAGCCGTAGCTGGGGTCCACCTGGAACAGCGACCCGGCGCCGCTGAGCTCGAGGCGGCCGGCAGAGCCCAACCTATCGGCAAGACCGGCGTAGCGCGCCGACAGTGTTCCATCGCTGACGGCCAACGTGGCCGAGCGGTCTGGTAACACGCCCACGAACAGGGAAAACTCATCCGTTAGTCCGTAGGTGAATCCACCCAAATCGAGAGACACCCTGCCGTCGTACACTCGAGCCCGGGCATGGGTGTAGTCGGCATCAAACGCAACCGCATATTCGTAGGGGAGGTTGAACGTGGCTTCCGCGGAGGCTCCGGGCGGCCCCGCCGGCGTCCAGTTCGTTGCTTCCCCAAAGTTACCCCCGTCGGCATTGGCCCACACGAAGTCCCCGCGCGCCAGGACCTGCAGCCCGTTGTCACCGTCCGCGACATAGACGTAGTTGTCGGCGACGGCGACGCGGCGCGCACCGCCCACCGTGTTGTAATTGGCGATCCACAGCGGTGCCGCCGGGTTGGACACGTCCACGATCCAGACACCCCAGTCCCAGGCGGCCACGTAGGCGTAGCTGCCTACCACCGCAACACCCTGCGCAGGACCCAGTTCGTTGCAGACGCCCACGCGGAAGGGGTTCTGGGGATCACTGACATCGACAATCTCCAGGCTGCCCCAATCGGCGGCGACGTAGGCGTAGCCGCCGGATAGCGCTACGTCCATGGGGTTGCCGTCCCCCGTGTAGTGTCCGATGCGCTGCGGATCCGTGGGGTCGGCAACGTCGATGATCTCCAGGCCCGCGTTGCCGTTGGCGAGATAGACCAGGTTGCCGGAGACGGCCACCCCCAGGGCGTAGCCCGGGTTCAGGTCGTCATGCCACTGCCCCATCAGCACGGGCACATACGGATCGGACACGTCGACGATCAGCAGGCTCTGGTTGTCGTCGGCAACGTATACGTAATCGCCCTGCACGGCGGCGTCCCGGGCGGCGCAGCCGGTGGCCAGTTCCGCCAGGCGCTGGGGAGCATAAGGATCGGCCACGTCGACGACGCTGAAGCCCGCGCAGCCATCGGCGAGATACACATAGTCACCGGCCTGCGTCAGGCCCCACGCGTACTCGTTGCTGTACATGCTGCCGACGCGTTCAGGGGTGGCCGGGCTTGAGACGTCCATCACCTGCATGCCGCCGCCGAAGCTGCCGTCGGTGAGGTATACCAGGGTGCCCGCGACGGCCACGTCGCTGGTTTCACCCGTGGTGCGCCGGTACTCGCTCGTCCACGCCGGCGCCAGGGGCGTGGATACGTCGAACACCTGCAGGCCGGTGCTGTAGTCCGCGAGGTAGGCACGGTCATTGAGCAGCACGACCTCCCGCGACCAGCCGTCCGTATCGGCCGCAGCCACCATCGCCGGGGCTTGCGGGTTGGAGACGTCAATCACAGCCAGACCGCCCCAGGCGTTGCCGACGTACGCGTAGTTGCCGGCGACGGCCACGCCGCCGGGCGAGCCGTCCGTGCCACAGAAGCCTGCTTCCACGGGGTTGGTCGGGTCGGTGACATCCACCACAACGAAACCGTGGTAGTACCCGTCAGCCACATACGCATAGTCGCCGACGACCGCCACGTCCGATGCTTCGTCCGCCAGCGCCAGACCCCCCACGAAGATCGGCGCGGCTGGGTCGCTGACATCCACGATTTGCAACCCGGCGGGCCCGTCGGCTATGTAGGCCAGCGCGCCCACGATCTTCACTTGCCGGGCTTCTCCCGGGGTATCAAAGCTGCCTGTTTCAAGGGGTGCCGAGGGCGTGGAGATGTCAATGATCCTGAGCCCGTCACTACTGCCGGCCACGTAGGCGTAGTCGCCCGCGACCGAGAGGCCCTGCGCATAGCCTGTCGCTCCTGCCGTTCCCACGACGGTGATGGCGGCCGGGTCGGATACATCCAGCACGACCAGCCCGTACCAGCCGTTGGTTACATAGGCGTACGTACCAACCGCCACGACGTCCGACACGAGGTACTCGAGCAGCGCGCTCTCTCCCAGCGCTATGGCGTTGTCCGGGTCGCTCACGTCCAGCACCACCACGCGGTGGCCGACGCCGAAGTACACACGGTCGCCGTCCGCGGCCACGCACCGCGTCGGTCCGCCCCATTGGCCGACCGCGTCGAACGGCACGTCCGCCCGGGCGTCCGGCAGAACACCCGCGGCAAGCATCGCCACCGCGCCCGCCACAGCGAGCCACAGCCACCACGTCGACTGCCCCGCCGGTCCCGCGACGCGGGCCGACGCCGCCTTGGTACGAACACTCGCGCCTTGCATGGCTTCCTTCCCCTCGTATCGAGGACTGGTGCTGCGCTGCCTGCGCAGCACCGCGTGCGTTACGGAACCACCCCAGCATAGGGAGAGGCCGAAGTCCGTCGGCAGTGTGCCACAGACTGGCTTTTCCCCACCTTCCGAATGCGGGTTGAGTCTAGCGGATTGAGCGGAAAAATGCCATAGTGGGACACGCGTGAGACTGATGGTCCGCTGACTGTGGATACTGTTATCGGAAGTCGTTGGCCTGTAAGTCAGCGCCGGTAACAACTTCTCATAATCTCGGTCGGGGGCCGGCGTACAGTCGTGGCGAGCAACGTCACGATAACGGTTGAGCAGATTATGGTGTCATAAACACGCACAACTCGCGCGAGGCGCCTGCGTGTGCGCAGGCACGGATCGACACCCGACGCCGGTGGAGTGCATGGGTTCGTCGTGGGTGCCATGCCCTCACCCGCCGCCGGCGGGGGTGGGCAGGTGCGGCGGCAGGCAGAGGCATGCTTACCCGCGACTGCCGTCGCGGGAAAGCATGGCACCCACAACGCCAAAGACGCGGAGCACATACGCAGGGAGACGGGTAGGGGTGAGGGTGGAGGAGGCGAAGGCGCACACGTGGGGTGGGATCATGCTTGCCCGCGGCGCGGGACTGGCTGAGCAGAGAGGCCGCGGCGGAACGCCGGTCCATCGTACCCGTCCGCTGGGGTACGAGCCTGTGGAGGAAGTAGCGTCGGCCCCCCGCGGCCGACGGAGGGGGCCGCAACTGCACCAGTTGTCAGGGCATCAGCCGCGGGTCCGACCGCGCCTCAATAGGCCGGCACGCCCGGCCCGCGTTCGCCACAGGGCAGCGGGTCGTCGTGGTGGACGACCGGCCGAGCGTGGTGTACCATATACCCTGGTGGCCGACGGCCGGGTACCGGCCGCACGGTCACGGCATTCGTGCCGGGGGCGATTGGATTCGACCGGGCGAGAAGAAGGGAGTGTGGCGTGCCGAGGTGCCAGTGGGCCTCGCTAAACAACTGGCACAACTTCAAATGGCAACTACTCGTTTGCCATGGCTGCCTAACAACGGGTAGCCCGTCGTGCGGGAGACGCCCACTATTCCGTACGACGCAGCCAGTGGGCTGGTCCGGACGCGCCGCCTGACCGCGTCCGGGCGAGAAACCGTCGGGCTGGGGAAGGCGAAAGCCTGTCGGCCGGCGTTCGCTGACCCGAGAAACAATCAACCGACTACGCACGTAGAGGCGCTCCTGGAACCGTCGCGGGACGGGGGTTCGATTCCCCCCGCCTCCATCACTTAACTCGTTGTTCGGCAAGCGCTTCCGGATCCAACGACCAGAAGTGCGGAGTGATCTGAGACCCTTCCTCCTCGCGAACCGCTCTGTCGGCGAGCGGTTCGGAGGCCATCACGCCATGGAACTGCCGCTGCGGGAGCCGGTCCCGCGGCCAGGAACAACACCATCGCGAGTCTCAGCAAACATCACAACAGAGAGTTTCGGGTTCACCGGCGGTTCACGGTCCGCGTGGGGCCGCTGGCCGGGGGGACCATCCGCGGCAGCCTGCTGCTGGAGGGGCTGCGCGCCGTCCTCTTCCTCGATGACCTCGGCCCCGTCGTAGAAAAAGTACGTCGTCCCATCCAGGCTGCCGCGTCCGGTGACGACCTTCTTCCGCGTCCCGGCGTCGGTGACGTTGTACTACCCGTCACGCTACGGTGGTCCTCCGCCTGCTGGGCTTCCACATTCCGGACACCTGCCCGAGACGTTGCTTGTCAGGTTGTATCCGCACATCGGGCAGAGCCCCCCTTTTCGATGCACAGAGCGATGCACCGGACGGGCGATGATCGCGACTGCCGCGCACGGTGCGATAACAAGGAACGGAAGAGCGCCGCTGAATGCCACCCTGCGGGCACGTGTGAACACGCCGGTGCTGGTCATTTGGGGCACGCCGGCGGGGGAGAGGTAGGTGTAGTACGTGCGAACGCGCACGCCCAGCACTTGGTGCCCGGTGCCGCTCCGTACGACGTCCTCCGTCTCTTCGGCCTGGCGCTCAGCAGGTGGCACGGAGTTCGCGTCCATGAAGTAGTTGACGATCACCCTTCCCTCGGTGCACTCGAGGTTCACAAGCGGGAACCTCCCGCCGGGTGGCGGCGACCCACTGTACCACTCGGACGGAAACCACACGCTGGCCAGCCAGAGGCCCGCGCCTGAGAGCGTTGCCAGCACTAGCACGACGATGAGGGCGTGGCGCCGCAATAGGACACCTCGTGTCACGAACGCTCGACCCCATCACCGCCCAAGGGGGAGCCTGCCGAGCGCGGCTCCGCAGTCAACCTTCCCTGGCAGTGAGACCTGTTAGCTCTTGTCCCCGCCGTGAGCGCCGCGGAGCGACAAGCTGCGTTCCCTGCGAGAGCTTCTGGCTGTTTTCGCGCGTTGCTCCGACTTTCCACAAAGCTGCCTCGCCTTTGCTCGGAACGCCACTCCCGCCGGGTCATCATGGTCTGCGGCCCTTCCGCTTGCGCAGGGCGACAGACAGCCACGCCACTCCACACACTGCATAGACAACTCCGACCACTCGCAGCAGCCTCCCCTCTGCTGACTCGGCACGGAGACAAATGCCCAGTTGAACGGCACCGCCGGTAAGCATGATCGCACCCATCGCCGCAAACCCGACCCAGTCAGGCCAACGCTTGGTCATAAGCCCTCCCTTCGCTGCGGCTACGCTCCGATGCAGTACAGGCTACACACGGCACCGGCGGTTGTGCAGTAGGCACCGAGGGCTCCAACCGCCCCTGCGGCAACAGGGCTCAGGAGTCCCGACACGCCAAGACATGTGCCGGCGACACCGCTCCACGCCGCTGCGATCCCACCAATGACTGTACCGCATCCGTTCTGGGCCATGCAGTCCATCCAGCATTTTCCGTAGCCCGGCGGCCGTGAGGGAAACGGAGGTCTGGGACTTGGCGGCGGCTTCTTCACCCCTGGCGGCATCCCCAAGATACTCTCGCATACGCTGTACGGCGCTCCCGAGTCGTATCCCGCGCGCCGACATCCTTCATCGACGTGCATGCCTTGAGGTGTTCGAGCCCACGCATAGGAACCGTAATACCCCCGGGGACCTAGCCTCCTGCAACACGACCATTCAGGGTTGGTGTCGGGCGGCAGAAGCCCGGGGAACGGATCCTGACCGTTCGCTCCACTGCCTTTGCCACCCCCCTGCTGCCCGAACGAATCGTTGTAGCGCACGGGATTACCGAGGACGTACTGGTGGAGGTTCGGCCCATCGACATAACCCAGCGGATCCCGCTGCATAAACTGCTTCAGTGTCGGATGATACGTCCGGGCGCGGTAGTGCAGCAAGAGGGATTCGGGGTCGAGTTCGCGGGTGGTGTAGCCGTAGGGGTTGGCGGTGGGTGACCACTCGCGGCCGGCCACCACCATGCTGGTGCCCGGGGCGTCGGGTGGCCCGCCTCTTCACCCTTCCGGTTTCCCATTTGCGTGTTCCTATTCAGTCGTTGCGACTGAGCGAGCTTGGCCGGCCGGAGACCATGACGTGCTCGACATCGATCCGGCCATGCTTGACGTCGAGGAACGGCCGGCCGTGGTCGAGGCCGACCGTGCCGAAGCCGCCGGCCGTCGCCAGAAAGCTGCGGAAACTGTCGCCGACACGCGAGTCGATGTACAGCGTTTTATCGACCGCGTCGTAGCCTGCTCCGGTCAGGCCCTGGAGCAGCGCGTAGCTCGACAGCGCCCGGGCGTACCAGTGGCCGCACTCGTACTCGTTGAACGGGTTACGCACCCGGCCGTCGTAGCGATCGCGGCAGATGCGGACGATCTCCAGCCCCTCGTTGACCAAGCCTTCCATCATCAGGTGAGAGGCAACCTGGTATTCGATTCCGGTCCAGACCTCGTCGCTATACACGAACGGCAGGGCGGGGGCACCGCCGTGCGGCCAACTGCACAGCAGCAGGCCGCCGTCGTGGCCGAGGGCGAACGACGGCCGCTGCGGGTTGGCGTGGTCGGAAAGGTCGAGCCGCAGATTGTAGTGATGGATTGCCTTCAGGCTGCTGAGCACCTTGGCCGTATCGACGATGTCCTGGCTCAGCCCGCAGACACGCGCCATCCAGAAGCCGAGCACACCGTCGGAAAGGCAGCCCGTCCCGTACTGATACTTTGGTCCCTGCTGGTTCAGGGCGGCGATGATCTCGGCGTAGCCCGGTCCGTTGGCCGACGCGTCGAGCGCCTGAAACTTCGCGTCCAGCCCTTCGGTCTGTACGAGCTGGTAGAAGTACTCGCCGTTGTACAGCTTGGTTTCGAGGAACTCGCGGCCGTTTGCCAGCAGGGCGCGATAGCGCGTCACGTCCTCGCCGAGCGCCGAGCCCATGTCGATGGCGGCGGTCAGCGCGCCCAGGTAGAAGCTCGAACAGTGCCCGTCCGGCCCCCAGTACTCAATGTCATAGGTGTTGTGGTGCGGCTCCTCGAGCACGCCGCGCCCACGCGGGTCCCAGGTCTTAATACAGTATTCGAGGCTCTGACGCACCTGCGGCCAGAGACCGCGTAACCAGGCGGTGTCGCCCGAGATGCGCCACTCGCGGCAAACCTTCATGATGCCGCCGAGCTGTCCGTCGGAGGCGGCGTGGAAGGCGTGGTCCACCGGGCGGATGGGCAGGCACGCCCGGAACGTCTGGTGGCCGCGCTCGTCCTGGCACTCATTGAACTCCGTCTGCCGCAGCGAGCGCTCCAGGTCGGGGAACAGGTGCGGCAGGGCCTGGGCGTAGTTCCACACGTGCGTGCAGGAGCCGTGGCAGCAGCCGGAATCGTCGCTGCATCCCTCGAAGCACCACAGGCGCCCGTCAGCCTGGCGCAGCACGGTGGGGGACTTGAGAATCGTCAGATTGGCGGCCACCGCCTCGACGATCTCGGGCGGCAGCGTGGTGTCGTAGAAGGCGTCGCGGAAGAGCGCTGACTCGCCGCGCAGCCGGTTGTAGTTGTCGCGCCAGTACGCGGCCACCTCATTGATGTTGGCGAACCGGCCCGCGTACCAGGGGATGTGTTGCTTGGGAATCGTACCGCACGGCTTAGTGCACGTCTTGCTGCACGCCGGCGCCGGTCCCTCCACTACCCAGCCGCCCCAGTCGGCGGCCTCAAAATCGTTGAGCACGGTGACGGCGTTGCCCCACGTCGCCTGGTTCTGCATAAGGTCCGCGGCGTCGGTCCAGCGCCGATCGGTGAGCACGATCTGATCGACATTGACGTGACCCCAGCCGCCGCGTTCCTGGTCGATGATGCGCAGCCGGGCCCGCTGCCCCTTCAGATCGGCCAGCTCCCACGTCGTCCACTCCAGCCGCTCGGCGTTCTTGCCGGTGGCGGTGCGGACCACTTTGTTGCCGACGAGCAACTGCATGCAGGTCTTGTCGGGATGGCTCCCGCCGCCGATAAGGAACTGCAGGTAGCCGCGCGTCACGTCGAACTCCGGCGACGTCAACGTACCGATCGCGCTATCGCCCTGCGGGTCGAACGTGTTGACCAATCCCTGGCCGACGAAGCCGCTGACTTCCTGTTGATTCACCCCGGTGCCGTGCGAGGGGCCGCTGCCGAAGGCCGGACCTTCGGCGTCGCGTCCGATCCGCAGCGTCGTGCGCGGGACATACCAGGCAATCATCAGGCGGACGGTGCGCTCCGCGCCCGGCTCCAGCGTCAGCGGCGTATAGAGGGAAGCGCCCGGACAAGGCCCCGTCTGCGGCGGGTTGGCGACGAGCCGGCCTTCCTTGACTTTGCGCCAGGCGAGCGTTACCGAGTCCCACCAGCCGCCTTTGAACCAGCAGTGATCCACGACCGTGTGCTCGTCATCGGCGAAGACAGCGTAACCGCCCTCGAACTCCGGGTTCTTCTCGGTGCCGGCCTGCCAGAGCACGAAGCCGTTGGGAATCGGCAGGATCGTGTCGCCGTTGCCGCCCTGGGCCATGAAGTTCGTCGTGTGGTACGAGAAGACGGCCTCCACCTTGCTGGCGCCGGTGTTCCTGAAGCGATACTCCAGCGCCCCGACCGGCAGGCTTGAATCATCGGCGTTGCCCGGCACAAACGGGCTCCAGCCGGTGACCTCCACCTCGAGGGGGACCTCTTGGTCGGTGAGCTTCACGGTGGCGAAGGGGAAACGCGGCAGAAAGCTCGCCTCGTCGAAGCGGGGCAAACCATAGGTCCGTCCGGCCGCCCCGTTGCCGGTGCCGCCGCCGCCGAAGACCTTCCAGTCCGGCACCGGCCCTTCGAGGACCTTGGCCGTGTTGCCTTGGGGCCCGCGGATGCACAGCGCAGCGAACAAGGAGGCCTCGTTGAAGAACTGCAGCCGGTTGCGGACGGAGACATGCGAGAGCGCGCCGCTGCCCTCCAGGCAGACCATGCCCGCGCCGATGCCGCCGATGGGGAACGCCACGCGGTTGAGGTTCGCGCCGGCGTAAGGCCCGTTGTACTCATGCCCGCGTATGGCGTCGGCCGCGGTGGCCGGCGTGGCAGGTCCGGTTTGCAGCAGCGCGAACGCTGCGAACGTGATGATCGTTACGGCCACACAGGAGGAAGCGTGTCTCATGGGCGGTTGTCCTTGCTCGTAGGTGCCTGGAACCCCGTCGTGGCGACGCGGGCGGTTCCATCCACTCCGGCCGGTGTCGGCCGGGGCGGGCGTGAGTTTACAGGGCTGTCGGGCCGCACGGAAGCAGGCCGCCCGTTACGCCACTCGACACGATGCGGACACCATAAGACAGCCTGCGGCATGACTTGGCGCGGATGGAAGAGCAGCGTGTCAGTTCTCCGCAGCACTTCCCGCACCGGGGGCGTCGGCTGGGAGGGGCGGGCGATACCCGGCCACCAGCTCGGCCTTCCCCCAGGCGTCATAGAGATGCATGAGTTCCTCGACGATGGCCGGCGCTTCGGGATACCGGCCGTGGTACTCCAGCAGCACCGCCTCCGCCTCTGCGTAGCACTCCTGGCCGGTGAGGCTGGCCGCCAGGAGGCACGCGGTCGTGGCCGCGTACTCGTCGGGGTCGGCGAGGCGATTGTGAGCAGTGGCCAGGCATTCCCGCAGCAGCGGCTCGGCCTCGGCGAAACGTCCCTGCCTGAGCAGTGTCTCGCCGAGTTTCATGAGCGGCAGCAGGCGGTGGGGGTGCTCCGGCGGAAGCCGCGTACTCCGTATCCTGAGCGCTTCTCGAAACAGAGGCTCGGCCTCGGCGTAGTTGCCTCGGTCAAAGAGGAGCATCGCCAGGTTGCTCAGCGTGTCGCCGACACTGGGGTGATCGTCGCCGAGCAACTGCCGCCGCATGGCCAAGGCCTCGCCGAACAGCTTCTCCGCTTCCGTCACGTTGCCGGCTCGGCAGAGTTGCGCGGCCAGGTTGTGCAGGGCGTCGCTCACTTTGGGGTGAGCCTGGCCATAGGTCCGGCGTTGCAGGGCGAGGATTTCGCGCAGCAGCGGCTCAGCCTCTGCGTCGTTGCCCTGGTGCGAGAGCAGCCATGCCAGGGTGGCGAGGCTGTCGACTACGCTGGGATGGTCGTCGCCGAGCAACTCCCGCCGCATCGCCAGGGCCTCGCGGAGAAGCACCTCCGCCTCGGCGTACCTGCCTTCGCGGGCGAGCACCCCGGCCAGGTTGCTCAAGCTGGCAGCCACACTCGGATGCCGATCGCCGAGCAGCTTGCGTCGCATGGCAAGGGCTTCGCGGTAGAGCGGCTCCGCAGCCGCGTAGTCGCCCCGCTCGGCAAGGAAGGCGGCGAGGTTATTCAGGGCCGACGCCACGTTGGGATGTTCCGCGCCGAGGGCTTGACGGTAGGCGGCGAGTGACTCGCGGTAGAGCTGCTCCGCTTCCGGGTACCGCCCCATCAGCTTGAGCAGCAGGGCGAGGTTGTTCATGCTGGTGGCCGTTTCGGGGTGCGCGTCGCCGAGCAGACGGCGGCGCAGGGCCAGGGAGTCTCGGTAAAGGCGTTCCGCTTCCGGGTAGTCTCCCTTGTACCTGAGCAGCACGGCCAGGTTGTTCATGCTGGTCGCGACATCCTGGTGCTCCGGGCCGAGGGCGCTTCGCCGTCGGTCCAGAGCCTCGCGGAGGAGGAGCTCGGCACCGGCGTAGTCCCCGCGTTCCTGGAGCAGAGTACCGAGGTTGCTGATGGCGTCCACCGTGGACAGGTGATCGTCGCCGAGCGTGGCGCGGTAGACCGCGAGTGCTCGGCGGTGGAGGCGTTCCGCTTCCTCGTATTGTCCCTGGTTGCGCCGCAGCACGGCCAGGGCGTTGAGAGTCTCGGCCACCAGGGGATGGTCGTCTCCCAGCGCTTGGCGCCGCATGGACAGGGCGTCACGCTGCAAACGCTCGGCATCTGCGTAGGCGCCGGTATTGTTCAGCAGGAGGGCGAGGTCGTACATGCTCTCTGCCACGTCCGGGTGCTCGGGTCCGAGCTGTTGCCGCCGGATGTCGAGGGCCGCCCGCAGATGCGGCTCGGCGGCCGGGTACAACCCCAGGGCGCGGTAACTGTTGCCGATCGTGGCGCGGACGGTTGCCTCCACCTCGGGCTGCTCCGCCAGCGAACCGTCCGCGAGCTGCCGGGCCGCTTCATCGAGAATCTCCCGTACGGTCACGTCGCGTCCCACGCCGGTGCGGGGGTCCACGGAGGCCAGCATGTGTTGCAGGAACGTGCTGACCGCCTCAGCCTGTTCGCGGGCACGGCTCTCGCTTCTCTCGGCCACGCGCGCCCGGTCGCGCTCCGCCGCCGCCTGTTGCCAATAGGTTGCCGAGGCGGCAAAACCGGCTGTTACGACCAGCATGAAGGCAGCCGCGATCAGGACCGGGAACTTGTACCTGACCAGTTGCTTACGCAGGACGTACGCGAAGGAGTCGCGCTTGGCCTCGAGCGGTTCACCGGCCAGGTAGTGGCGGACGTCGCGGGCGAGTTCCCCGGCCGTCTGGTAGCGACGCTCGCGCTGCTTGGCGAGACACTTGAGCACGATCGTCTCTACCTCGCTGTTGATTCCGCGGCGGACGGTGCTCGGGGGGACCGGTTCGTCCTTCAGCACGTGGTCGAGCACTTCGTGCATGCTGCCCCGTACGGGGTAGGGGAACTGATTCGTCAGCATTTGGTAGAGAATGACGCCGAGTGAATACACGTCCGTGCGGACGTCGATGTCGTGCGGCCGGCCTTCCGCCTGCTCCGGCGACGCCCAGGGCAGCGAGCCGACGAACTGTCCGGTGACGGTCATGGCGGCCGGGTCCGTGCCCCCGACGGCAAGCTTGGCAAGTCCGAAATCCAGAACGTAGGGCTTACCGTCGGTGTCAACGCGGATGTTGCTCGGCTTCAGATCGCGGTGAATGATGCCGCGCAGGTGAGCTGCGTTGATCGCGTCGCAGATCCTGGCAAAGAGCGTGAGCGTGTCCCGGAGGCTGCCCGGTGCGCCGGCGACGTAGGCATCGAGCGGCTGTCCGGTGATGTAGTCCATCGTGAAGTAGAAGCAGCCGGCGGCCTCACCGGTGTCGTGGATGGTGACGATGTTGGGATGGTTGAGCAGGCCGAGAATCTGAATCTCGCGCTCGAAGCGGGCCCGGTCGCCGGGGCCGGCGAAGGGTCCTTCCTTCATCACCTTGACAGCCACCGCCCGTCCGGTACCGGCCTGGATTGCCCGATACACCACCGCCTGTCCGCCGCGGTGCAGTTCGCCGGTGATCTGATAGCCGGGAATGGAACCGGGGTCCGGCAGAACCTCTGCTTCCGCGTCTGCCGGTGTCGCCGCGGGGAACGCCCCCTGGCTGCTCTCCCGCCCTTGTCGTACGGCCCGGTCGATGAGCGCCAGTTTCCGCAGACCGGCGGCCAAATCGGGCATCAAGTCGGGGTGCTCAGAGATGAGTTCGTCATCGGACAGCGATTCGCCCTTCGCCCGCCGTTGCAGGCACTCGTCCAGCGTACGCCGGGTGCGTGTTGCCCGACTCTCGCTCTCCTGAGGCGCAGAGCATCCGCGCGGCTCCATGAGCCACCTCCGTCTCGGACCCGGAAAGAGGGCGGACCGGCCACGGCAGGGCGACGCCGTTGTCCTCCTCTACTGGTAGTAACGCAAACGGCCGGCCCCGGAGCTACCCATCCCGGCTGAAAAAACGCGACACGTCTCCCAGAGACTCCGCTAGACGCAGCAGCCCGCGGCTGCACAGCTTCCGCACGGCGCCGGGGCTACGTCCCATGCGCTCGGCTGTCTCGGCCACCGACAGCCCCTCGATGTACCGGCAGCGAATCGAGGTCCGGTAGTCCTCCTCCAACTCCGCCAGCGCAGTCTGCACGGCCGCCGTCAGCTCGTGATCAGCCGCCGAGCGACTCGGCGTGTGTTCGTGAACCGCGACCTGCTCCAGGAGGGCGACCACCGAGGTTGCGTCGACCGGGGCCGAGAGGTCCAGCGCTCTCTGCCCGCCGCCGCGCTTGGCGGCCCGCTGCTTCCGCACGGCATCAATCAACTTGCGCTCGGCGATGGTCAGCAGCCAATTGAAGAACGAGTCCGGTCCGCGAGACTCAAACATCGCCAACTCACGGACGGCCAGGATGTAGGCCTCCTGACAGACGTCCTCGACGGCCAACGTGCTGCGCAGGTCAGGCGGGATCTTCCTGTCCACCACGGCGCAGAGGGCGTCGTGGTGAAGCAGCAGGAGCCGGCGCAGGGCGAGCTCATCACCTGCCTGGGCCAGCGCGATCAGGTCGTCTTCCGCCGGCTGAGTCACGACAACGCCTCGAAAAGCGGCCGGGCTTTGACGGAACGTCCGAACCCAACCGCCCGTGGTCCACCGCAGCCCCGGTGCAGGGCGGCCCGCGGACGAGTGTCTGCGCAGACTGGGCCGCTGTCGCCCCAGTGGCATCCGGCCCGGGGCGTCCGTCCGGCCCCCGGATTGTCGGAGCGGGCGTTCCCGCTGTCCAGCGTCTTGCGTTTCCCGTACCGGCTCAGCCTGACGAAGGGGTACGCAGACGTTGGAGCCGGTCTTGATGGTACTTGAGCAGCTCCGGGAAAGCCGACCATTGCTCAAGTTGAGCCTGACTCATGTACTCCGGATAGGTGATGCCCAGATGTTGGTGCCAGAAGCCCGCGGCAAAGACGCGTGTGAATTGCCCTTTGCCGACTTCGACCGTGGGGATGCGAACGGTCTGGTCCGGCTCGGATAGCCCTGCCAGCAGCACGGCTTCCGTTTCCCGCAGCATCCGCCGGCGGAGCAGCTCGTACTCGTCCAGCTTGAATCTCGGCTTGATCACGCGCCCCGCCCCTTACCTGAGCGGGCACGCGCGCGCGCGGACGTCGCTGTCGAGGAGCCTCGCCCCCCGCGCGCCCCGGCGGCCTCTGCGGCCGAGCGTAGGAGGTACGCGCGGCCGGCGGCTGACCACGAGGCAAACAGTACGCCCGCAGTACCCAGCGCGATGAACTGAATGGGGAGGATGCGGAGGGCGGCCGCCGCGGGAATCGGCGCTGGCCCCAGCCCTGACCCGGTACGCAACGACGCAAAGAGGTAACTGATGACGCCCACTACGCCCACGGCTAGCAGCGACCACAGAGCCGAGCGCACCGGCACGACGCGAAACGCCACGTACGCCCCCACCCCCAGCGAGGCCCCGGCCAGGAAACACGCCTGACCGTGCCGAATCCCATGCGTGGCGAGGCTGCTGGAGAACAGGCTCATAATGACCAGGCTTGCCACCACGGCGACGCCCAGATGCTCAAGACCGTGCCGCGCCGGCGTCCGTTCCTCCGTGGGCAGTCCACTCAACGCCGCGCCGATTCCCGGAACATCGTACAGCGCGAGCGCCAGCCATTCGCCCGATTCTGCCTCCGGGCGCAGCCATTCCGCACACCAGCGCGCCGTCAGCACGGACGCCCCGGCCGCCGCGCCGATCAACGCCCACCAGGCTACCGACTCAATACCAAGGCTCAGCGCCAGGCTGGAGATCGACGCGCCGACGTCGTCAGCCTGCTGCAGGATGAACGTCGCGTTCGCTCCACGCAGACTCAACGCACCGAGCCCGATCACCACGGCGAAGATGCCGACGTCTGAGACGCGCCGCCCCGCGAGCAACGTAGCCAGGGCGGCCGACACGACCGCCAGAGCGCACAACTGCACCCACGTCAGCAGCGCCCCGGAACGCGCCCCCAGGCTGACGGCGCCGTGTGGGTCGTCCGGGGCGGCCGCCATCCACCCGATGGTGAAGAACAGCGTGGCACCCAGGGCCCACGCGAGCGTGAACGCGCCCTTCTCCAACCAGGTAACACGGTGCGGGGGGGCCGCCATGACCAACTGTGCCTCAGGCATCGATTACACCTTCCCTGCCAACGGGACCTCGTGCCGGCGGAGCAACTCGGCCAGAGCGTCCCGCGCGGCCGGCGGCGGCGAACACAGCGGCAGCCGGAACTCCTCCTCCAGCATACCCGCCAGCGCCATGGCCGTCTTGATGCCCACGGGATTGGGCCCACAGGCACCCAGGCCCGCCATCAACTCGTGCACCCGGGCATGATACGATAGGGCCGCGTCCCGCGTGCCCTGCAAGCTGGCGCGCACCAGCGCCACCACCAGTTCAGGTACCAGGTTGCTCAGTACGCTGATGACTCCGACCGCGCCCAACGCCAGGAGCGGCCACGTCAGCGCGTCATCTCCGCTCAGGACCGCCACGTCACACCGCCCGAGCAGGTCGGTGACGCCGTCTACCGAACCCGTCGCGTGCTTGAGCGCGACGACGTGCGGGTAGGCCGCCCGCAGATGCACGACGACGTCGTTGGGAATACTCACGCCGGTCCGCGCCGGCACGTTATAGAGCACGAGCGGCAGGTCCACCGCCTCGGCGACGGCCGCGAAGTGTCGAAGAAGCCCCGCCGGCGACGGGCGGTTGTAGTATGGTGCCACCAGCATGGCCGCGTCGGCGCCGAGATCGCGCGCCTGCTGCGTCCGTCGGATGGTGTCGGCCGTACTGTTCGAGCCCGTCCCCGCGAGCACGCCGCAGCGCCCCGCCGCCTGCTGCATGACCGCCTCCAAAACACGCGCGCGTTCCTCGGCACTGAGCGTCGGGCTCTCTCCGGTGGTACCGCAGGGCACCACCCAGTCCACGCCCGCGGCAATCTGTCGCTCAACGATTGCCTCCAACCGCGCGTAATCGACTGCCGCCGCCTGAAATGGCGTCACCAGGGCCGTCATGGTGCCACGCAAGGGGCGCTTTGCAGAGACGGCCGGAGGCATGACGCCCTCCTCAAACCTGAGCCTCGTCGTTGTCATGGTCGCGGGGCATACAGATCAAGCAGGCGCTTCATCTCGCGCACGGCCTCTCGCATCCCGACAAAGATTGCCCGCGACACGATTGAATGCCCGATATTGAACTCGCCGAAACCGGGCAAGGCCGCGATCGGCGCGATGTTGCGGTAGGTCAACCCGTGCCCGCCGTGCACCTCCAGCCCCACCTGGTGTCCCAAAGCGATGCCCGCCCGCAACACCTCGACTGCGCCGGCACGCTGCTTCGGCGTCCGCGCGTGGGCATAGGCACCGGTCCAAAGCTCGATCGCGTCAAAGCCGACCGCGGCCGACGCCTCAATCTGGTCCGCCACCGGCTCGATGAAGGCACTGACGACGATGCCCTCGTTCTTCAGCCGGGCAACGGTGGCCGCCACCCGCGCCCGATGTCGCACCACGTCCAGCCCGCCCTCCGTGGTCAGCTCCTCGCGCCGTTCGGGCACCAGGGTGCATTGGTCGGGTTTGAGGCGGGCGGCGATGGCGACGATCTCGTCGGCGGCCGCCATTTCCATGTTGAGCTTGACGGCCACGGTCCGGCGGAGCACCTCGGCATCCCGGTCGCCGATGTGCCGGCGATCCTCGCGCAGGTGAAACGTAATCCCGTCCGCTCCGCCCAGCTCGGCCTCGGCGGCCGCCCAGATCGGATCGGGTTCATCCGTGCGGCGAGCCTGCCGCACCGTGGCCACGTGGTCGATGTTCACACCCAACAACGCCATCGCTTTGCCGCATCTCCAAAAGGGCCCGCAAGAAACGACCCACTACGCTCCTTGATTATAGGGAATCTGCGCGACGTGTAAACGCGGACGACGAGGCTGCCCCGGACGCACGACCTGTGAACCCCTCTCCCCTCGGGAGAGGGGTAGGGGTGAGGGCGGCGCCAGCAAGGGTGCCCGCGTCGTGCACAAACGTGACCACCCGCCACGCGGAAGACGCTAAACGCGTACGCAACGGGCGTCGCGGGTAAGCATGCTCCTGTGCCGGACGA
Organism: Planctomycetota bacterium; assembly: GCA_029558835.1. GTDB lineage: Bacteria > Planctomycetota > Phycisphaerae > UBA1845 > UBA1845 > JAKQDH01. The sequence goes on from JAKQDH010000034.1 coordinate 29,005, forward strand.
CATGCCCACGCCCACCTGCCGGAGGGTGAGGGCATGGCACCCGCGCTGAACACCTACCCGTCCCGTGTTCGTCGACGCGGCCTCGTCCGCTCAATCCACTGAAACCGGACCGGTCAGGTACTCCGCAAACCACGCGAAATCGTCAAGGTCCACATCCAGATCGCCGGCCACCAGGTTGCCGTCGAAGTCTGCCGGGAAGCAGGTTCGCAGCGTGCGCGGCTGCCCGGGCCCGGTGAAGCAGTTCTGAAAGCCCGCGAAGTCCGCCAAGTCCACGTCCCCGTCGCGGTCGAAGTCACCGAGGTGGGGGAAGACGTCCGCCACGGCGTCTACCTCCGGCGTCCCGCCGCCGGTACCGCCTTCGATCCGCACGTAGCGAATCCAGTCCAGCCCGGGCACCTCGAGCCATTCCAGATCGAGCGCGGTGCCCCCCGCGGACTCCTCGTACAACTCCGCCGCCCAAGCCACCGACTCGCCGAACAGGTCCCCCCACTTCAGCCGTGGATCGACCGGCCAGGTTGGATCGGTCGCGTGGCCCCACCACAGGTTCCAGGCCCCCAACGCCGGGTCAGGGTGCTGAGGATCGTAGACGCGCCCCAACGTCGGGGCGAAGACGTCGGCATACGGCCCATCCGTGCCGGCGTAGGGTCCCTCGGGATCCGCGTGCGGTCCGTGCAGGTTGTCGAACGTGTACCACGTTTGCCCGTCCTGGCTGACGGAGACCGTCCCCGGCTCGATGAATCCGTACTCGGGGGCGATCGTCGCGTTCGCCGGGTCGCCGTTCGTCCAGTATACCCCCTCGGGCAGTGTAGACCACGAGTTGCCGTAGATGACCAGGTCGACTCCATAGGGATTCCTTGCCTCGTTCAGCACGGGATCCTCGAACCTTACGGTCAAGCGCCCACCCAGTCCCACGGTGACCACCTCAAACGAGCGAAACGGGCCGTACACCGAGACGACGGGCACGGCGTCGTCGGCGGGGATGTTCCACCCGTCGCCGGTGCTGTCCACGGTCGGCCGCCCCAGTGCCGTCGCGGCGTCCGTGAACGGCAGACCGCTCAGGTAGTCAACGCCGACGCCGACGCCCGGAATGTACTGCACTACGGATGTGGCGAAGTCAGTGGGGTCATACTGGTATGCGTACTGCGCGTGTGCCACCGCACACAGCCCGCCCAGCACCGCCACCACAACACCTGACCCTTGAACCCAACGGCACCGCCCCGCGGCGCGCCTATTCGAGGTCGTACATACTGTTATCCGCTGAAAGGAAGCCGGTGCCTGGCGCGATGCGCCGCCGGTCGGCTGGGTATGTATCTGTATAGCGTTCACTCCAGGTCTCCGCATGGGCGTCGCAGAACGCGACGTTGGTTTTCTTAAGGTGCCGATAGCCCTGCGTGCCGGCGTGACGTCCGGCGAAGCCCACATCGCCTGGATTAGCCCACGGGGCCCGCATGAACTTGTTGGCTCCCGCGCTGTACTGCCCGTCGCCAAACAGCGCGGTACGTGCAGGCACTCTTATTTGCGCCACCATCGCCGGCGCGGGAATCGCCTCCCCCTGGCCGTGGCCGATGTAGCTCGTGTTGTAGTTGTACCCGGTGTACGGATCCGTCAGCCAGTTGGCTGCTCCCTCGTAGCCGGGGCACTGTTGAATCGCCTCCATGCCGCACCCGCGCCACAGCAACCCCGGCGTAACCACCGTGGTTGCCGGCCAAGTGCTCAGATCACGCTTGGTCGTGAAGTCCCAGGCATACGAAACGATCAACTGGCGCGCCTCTGTGTAATACGCGATCGGGTACCGATCGGCGAACGCGTTGGCGTAATCGCACGCCGCAATGGCCATTTGCCGCAGGTTGCTGCGACACTGGACGCTGCGCGCCAGCGCCCGCGCCTGTCCCAGCGAGGGCAGCAGGATGGCCAGCAGCAGCGCGATCACCGCGATGACGACCAGCAGTTCGACAAGTGTGACGCCGGCTCGCACGGGTAACGGTGCGTATCGCGGGCGCCGGGTACTGCAGCTCACCTGCCGCCCCTTTGGTGGCGTGCCGTAAACAGAATACATACTCACGGCCTCCGTGCCGTCACTGCACACGCCGGCGTCGCCGCCCAAGACCTACGACGCCCAAAAGCAGCAGCCCCAGGGATGCCGGCTCGGGCACCGGGATTGTCAGCGTGGCGCTTGTCCAGTTGCCGGAATCCATGTTGAAGCCTTCTATAACGCCGGCGTCCAGCGGCTCCGTGTTGATGCCGCCACCGTTCGAGACCCACGTGACGCCGCCGTCAGACGTGCTGCCGCACCACCACCAGCCGCTGTAGCCGGCGCTCGTATGCTGGTCGGGATCGATGGTAGGGTCGCAGTAGAAGGCGTCGTTCAGGAAGGCGCCGCCGTAGCTCGTCGTCACGGTGAGAGGACCCGCAGCGCAGATCTCCATCACGGCATCCGAAACGTATTGGTTGCCCGACCAGCGATACCCCCAGGCATGAGCTTCAGTCTCGTAGGGACCGTTCGTGTCGTTCCAGTCGATGACGAGGATGGTCTCGTTGGGCCCCGCGCCGGCCCAGTAATCGACCTCCACCCAGTAACCGTTGAGGTTGTACGGCTCGGCGACGGCCGCACTTGTGAAAGCGAACAATACAAGAGACGTTGCGAACGCTGCGGTTCTCATGCGTTCCTCCTCTGGCCCAGGCTGCTGATCCGCGCAGCCGCCCGGGCCGATCGCAAGGAAAAAGAAAGTCCCGGTACCCCGACGAACGGGATACCGGGACCTGTTTCCTTCAGGAGGAACGGGCACCAACTGCCCTCCCGGCCGGACGCCGAGAACGCAAAGTTGGCGCAGATCGCGGTACCCCAAACGCCGAGGGCACCACCGATACGCAACTGCGACCACAGGCAGGTTTTCTGGCTTACGGATCAACCTACTAGCCACGTCTTCTCCGCCTTCGGCATCCCGCGGCCGTCCCTTCAGAGGCTGCGGAGGCATCCGGCGAATGACCTCGTGTGGCGTTCGTCCCCGATCACAGCGGCGGGTCCGCGGTGGATTTGCACCACCTTCCCGTTTTCAGCCGCCCCGCGGCGGCCACCTGCGATCACGCGAGTATTCACTTGTCAGGGGCGCGGTCGGTCCCGCGCCATTCATACAGGGGTTTCATACACGATGCTGCGCCGCGCGTCAAGCGCAATTCCGTGCGGGTGCGCTGGAGTCTACTGCCCGCGCCGCCGCACCAGGCTCAGCCCCAGCAGCCCTACCAGCGTCCCGGCCAGGGCCACGTCCGCCGACGCGCCGCAGAAGCTTACGTTGACCGGCCAGACGTTCTCGTCGTCATCGGGCTCGATCACGATGACGTCGTCGTCATCACCCGGGTCAACGATGATGACGTCCGTGCACACCGACTGGTCATCCCAGTAATCGCAGGCGTCGCACGGGACGTCGTAGAAGTCTTCCGGCAGCAGGTCGGTCACGCCGGGCTCGCCGGTGAAGCCGTCCACGCTGACCACGCGCCCGTTGAGGCCCAGCCACCAGAGCGTGCGGAAGCCATCGCCATCCCAGTCCCAGCTTATAAAACCCGCAGGCTCGCCCAGGTAGTAGACGTTGCCGTCGATGTCCACGTACGTATCCGCCAAGTACACGTCCGGACCGTCCACGATGACGAGCACGCCGCTAACGGAATCCACCACGAGCAACGCATTCTCCGCGTTGATGAGGTCGCAGGTCGACACGGAGATCGTGTCGTCAAACACGTCCCACGGCACCTCCGCCGACGCCGTTCCGGTAAGACCCATGATCAACGCGCCGACCCCCAGCAGCAGTCCAAACAGGTGCTCTCGCATCACTTAAGCTCCTTGTCGCCAAAGGTTTACGTCATCAGCGGCCCAGCGGCAGGTAGCAGCCGCACCCTTGCCCCCGGAGGCTCGGGCCTTCCCGCCGCCTGAGTAGTATGCCCGAAAGCCAAGTGCCCGGCCAGACGGGCGCCGCCGCCGGCCCGCTAGCGGCCGGTGCGGCCCCGGAACGTCGGCCCCGTGCCGAAGTTGCCCTCCGGCCGGGACTGCACCGGGTGCACGATGACCGTCGTCGAGCCCGCGCTCCGCTCCTGTGCGGTCAGCCCAGCGGCGGCCGACCCCGCGCGACGTGCGCTATAGTGCACCAGCTCCGTGCCGGCGGCCGGTCCCAGGGCGGCGTATCCGCCGGGGTAATCCCCGGCCGCCAGTGCCTCCGACCTCGTCAACTCGCCGCGGTTGTACAGGGCCACCGTCCGCGTGAACGTCGCCTCGGTCAGCCACAAGTTGGCGATGGTACGCTCATTGACGTACTCGCCCGGACGTACCGTGCGGGCATAGGCCTCGCCACGCGCCGTCTGCAGTGCCTCGATCAGCCCGGACTCGGCCAGGGAAATGTCAAACCGGCCGGTTTGAGCTTCCACCGATATCTGCCAACCCTCGGTGCCACGTTTGGCCAGCGTCACCACGGGGCTCGAAACCCGGACATCGGCGCGGAGTTCGCCTTCGCTGGATGCCCCGCGGATGGTCCCGTACCCGAGACCCAAGCGAATCGTCTCCGTGACCGCGCTGCGGTAGGCCGCGTCGATGCTGGTAAGGCTTACCGGCCGGATGCTGACGAACGTCGTCTTCCCGAATTGGAGGTTCACATGCGCGCGCAAGGCCGTCCGGATCTGCGTCCCCGGTTCGAGCCGGTCGCCGACCGCCAGCGGGGTCCAGCCCTCGCCCGCGAAGACACTCACGCCTTGCTTCGACCAGTGGGCGATGCCGCGAACCTCGATTACGACTGCCTGCAACGGGGTCGGGGTGGCCGGTGGCTCCACAGCCGGGGATGCCGGTGGCTGAGTTGCGGCGGGCTTGCCCTCAGGGGTCTCTGTGGTGGCAGGCGGAACCTGTCGGTCGGGTTTGCTGACGGGTGTCCCGGCCGGAGGTGTGTGGGGCGTCGCGGTGGGCTGCGCCTCGGCAGGGGGGGAGTCGGTCCCACCCCTCGCACGCGTCGCGTCAGCCGACGGCTGGGCGACCGCCGTCGCCGCCAGCATTCCCCAAACAACCGCGCTCACCCACGCCCAACGGTGAGTTCCGATCCTGCCCAGACGGGACATAGCCGGCATGGCACACCTCCCAGGGGAGATCGCAGTCAGCGCGCTACAGAAAGCGCCCGGGGGAGAGACCAGTCAATTGTACCCATTCCGGGCCGGGGAATCACCCGCCTGCATCGCAGCCGCGTCGTGTCGACGCCACGCCTAAGGGGGCGGCCTTGGGCCTGCGTGAAGCCGCCGGAGCCTCAGCGAGAGCGACCCACCAGTTGCACCCGCCGGCGACCCCGCTCCACGACCCCGATCTCAATGGGGTTCTCACCCGCCTCCCGCAGCACGTCCATCGCCCCGGCCGCGTAGTGCGGGCGGACCATCATCACGAACCCGATCCCCATGTTGAAGACCTTGTACATCTCCGCGCGGGTCGTGCCGAGCCGCCGCAGGAAGGCGAAGATCGGCGGCGTTCGCCACGTGCTGCGGTCGAGCACGGCCTCACACTTCGCAGGCAGCACCCGTTCGATGTTCTCGCGCAGGCCGCCACCGGTGATGTGGGCCATCGCGGTCACCACACGCTTGACCTGGTACTTGTGCAACACGGCGAGCACCGGCTTGACGTAGATGCGGGTGGGACGCAGCAGCGCCTCGCCGAGCGCTTCGCCGAGATCATCATGGACCGCATCCAGCTTGCACCGGCCGGCCGCGATCAGCTTGCGCACCAGCGTGTAGCCGTTGGAGTGCACGCCGCTGGAGGGCAGGCCGATGATCACATCGCCCGGTCGCACCCCCGTGCCGTCCACCACCCGGCCCAGTTCGACGACGCCCACGGCGAAGCCGGCCAGGTCGATGTGCCCGGGGTGGTAGAGGTCGGGCATCTCCGCGGTCTCGCCGCCCAGCAGGGTACACTCCGCCTGCCGACAGCCCTCGGCGATGCCCTCGATGACGCTGAGCAGCCCGGCCGGGTCGAGCTTGGAGACGGCCAGGTAATCGAGGAAGAACAGCGGCTCACCCCCGCAGGTGATGAGGTCATTGACGTTCATGGCCACCAGGTCGATCCCGATGGTGTCGAGGCGGCCCATCTCCAGGGCGATCAGCACCTTGGTGCCCACGCCGTCGGCACAGCCGATCAGCACGGGGCGGCGGTAGTTGCGTCGAAAGAGCTGCTCCTCGTAGTCGAGGCGAAACAGGCCGGCGAACGCGTTGTGGCGACTGCACACGCGCGGGCCGTAGGTGCTGGTCATGGCCGCCTTGATCGCGTTTACCCAGCGCGTGTTGGCGGTGATGTCAACGCCTGCTTCCCGGTACGTCAGTTTGTTCTTGGCCATGCGTTGCCGACCTGGTTGCCTGGGCTTGTTAGCGCTCACGTGTCATGCGTCCTCAGGACTACACCTGCGGATCGGAATGGTCCCGCTCCCCCTGTGCGCCAGTCCCTTCCGGACCCTCACCCCTGCCCCTCCCCCTGCAAGGGAGAGGGGCTCCAGGCGGTCGATCAGGTGAACATCCGCAACTGGCTGCGTTCGAGGGCGAACTTGTCCACCGGCTCCTTCACGTCGATCGGGTATTGGCTGCTGAAGCAGCCCGTGCAGTACTTGCTGGGCGCCATCTGCACGCTGGCCAGCATCCCTTCCAGCGACAGGTAGTGCAACGAGTCCACTTCCAGGAAATCGCGGACTTCAGCAACCGTGCGTCCGAAGGCAATCAGCTTGTTCTGGTTCGGAAAGTCGATGCCGAAGAAGCACCCGTTCCGGATCGGCGGGCTGGCCACCCGCAGGTGAATCTCCGTGGCGCCCGCGTCACGCAGGGCGCCGATCTTGTTCCGCGTCGTGGTCCCGCGGACGACGGAGTCTTCCACCACGATCAGCCGCTGCCCTTTGACCGCCTCCTTGATGACGCTGAGTTTCATCTTGACGGCCATGTCGCGCATGGACTGCGTGGGCATGATGAACGAGCGGCCCATGTAGTGGCTCGTCGTGAACGCCCGCCCGAGTTGAATGCCGCTCTCCCGGGAGTACCCCATGGCCGCGCAGCGCGCGCAGGTGGGGATCGGAACCACCATGTCAGCCTCCACGGGTGCCTCCCGCGCCAGGCGCCGACCCATCTCCACACGCACCATGTGGACGTTCTCGCCGAAGACGACGCTGGACGGGTCGGCGAAGTAGATCTGCTCGAAGATACAGGCACCCCCGCGTCCACCGGTCTCACCGCCGAAGTGCCGGCTGCTTAGGCCGGCGTCGGTGATCGTGACGATCTCACCCGGCTCGACGTCCCGGTCGTATACGGCGTCGATCATGTCCAGAGCCTTGGTCTCCGAAGCCACCACGATGGCCCCACCGCGCGTGTGCCCCAGGCACAGAGGTCGGAACCCCAGCGGATCCCGCACCGCGATCATCCGATCCGAAAACAGCAGCAGCAGGCAGTACGCCCCCTGCAAGTGGTTCAGCACGTGCGCCAGCGGATCGGGCAGTTGCTGGTGCTTCGGCTCCGCCAAGAGGTGGATGATGACCTCCGTGTCGCTCGAAGTCTGGAAGATGTGCCCCCGACCCTCGTACTTGCCACGCAGGAGGGCGGCATTGATCAGGTTGCCGTTGTGGGCGATGGCGATCTGCCCTCCGGCACAACTGAACAGTAGAGGTTGAGTATTTCCGTCGCAGGTCGAGCCAGTCGTCGAGTACCGCACGTGGCCGATGGCGACTCGGCCGCGAATCTGCTCCAGGTTGCGGCGGTCGAACACCTCGTTGACCAGACCCATACCGGCGTGGCGGAGCAAACCCTGGCCGTTGGTCGAGACGATCCCCGCGGATTCCTGGCCGCGATGTTGCAGCGCGTAGAGCCCGAGGTGCGCAAGAAAGACGGCCTCATCGTCCCCATAGATGCCGAACAGGCCGCAGTGATGTCGGACGGCTGGTTGCTGCACGGGTGGCGTGACGGTTCAGGCCGTCGCTGGGTTCTCTCAGGGGTATCTGGACGGACCGCCAACGAAGTCACGGGAGCGGGTCACGCGGCGGTTGCTCCCGCCTCCTGGTCCGTACACGGGTCCCTCTGAGTCTCTCTATGAAAGGGTAGCCGACGAAGTAGGCCGCGTCAACGCGGCACGGAGGCTGCGATGCGGGACGCCGGATACGGCGGTAGGGGGGCTCCGGTCCGTCGCAATGTGGCAGGGGTTGTCGCCAGCGCGAACACCTGTGCCACCAGTGCCACCGACAGCAGAGCCAGCACCGTGCCGGTCGGGTCGAGCCCGGCCCTCATACCGGCACCGCCGGGCCCATAGGCGGCCGCGAACGCCACCATCCCCACGATGGCGGCTGTTGTGCTCCAGGCGAAAGTGAAACGCAGGCGACCGAGCAGCACGCTTAGCGTCAGGGCGAGCAGCGCGTAACGTCCTAAGGTGGTCACGACGTTAAACCCCGCGGCGACCATCGAGCCGCGCCACAGCGACTCAAACGGCAGGACCGCGCGGAATGCCGCGTGCGTGCCGGCCGCCGGTCCGACGGCGTGGGTCGACGTGAAGGCCGGTGTCAGCAGCCCGATCGCAAACGCGACAAGCCAGCCCGCCAGTACGACTCCCAACGCCTCATGCCGCCAGAGTCGTCCCGAGGGGCATGTGTGGCTCGCAGAGACAGCCCACCTCTGGAGGGGCCGGATGGCGTTGGCCGCGATGTCGAGAACGCCGCGAGCGAACGGGGCGAGGACGACCCCCAGCAGGCTGCCCGCCAGGTTCAGCACCACGTCCGTCCAGGACGACACCCGCAGCGGAATGGCGCCTTGGACGGTCTCGACCGCCACGCTGGTCAGGGCGGCGATGGTCACGGCCAAGACGCCGGTGAGGGCCCAATGCCGCCGGTGCGTCAGGCCGAGAGCTACAAGCAGACCCAGCGGCACATACGCGGCCACATTGGTGAGCACGTCCTCGAGCGTGGTAGGGGCCCAACGCAGGCCGGAGCCCGGCAGCAGGAGCCCTACGCCCAGCCGAGCCGTGTCAAACCTGAACGGCAACAGGGAACCGTAGGCCAGCGCGAGCGCGTAGGCCGCGCTCCACCAGGGTGAAACGCCATGGTCCACTGAACGGGGCGACGCTTCCAGCAACTCGGGCCGACGGGTCATAACTCCCCTCACCGATGGCGACTGCGCGCCGTTGGCTTACTCCCAGCAAGCCACGGTGTCCGCTGCGGCGTCCGGTGGCGGGGCGTCGCAGCGGGCGTCCGGCGGGGCTGACAGGCCGATAGTGTCGCCTTCGGCGCGGCCGTCGCAAGGCGGCGACGGGCGATCGCTGAGGCTGGTCGGCCGTTTGGAGCGGCGGGGCGGTCTGGAGGGAGGGGATGGGCTGTACCGGCCGGCATCACTCGGTCAACACTTGCCTGCCTGGATCGCGCCGGTGCGTTGCTCCGCATCGGGCCGGCAGGTACCCTGAAGCTCGGCGGAGCGGTCCGAGAAGATCGGCGGCGTCTGAGTCGGTGGGCAACTTGGACGGGCTCCAGCGGGAGCGGCAGGCGGGAAGTCATGAAAGCAGCGGTAATCCATCAGTTCGGCGGGCCCGAGGTGTTTTGCTACGAGGAGGTTCCGGAGCCGCAACCCGGATCGGGGGAGGTTGTGGTGAAGGTGGCCGCCTGCGGCATTAACCGCTACGACCTGTACCTGCGGATGGGGGCCGTGTTCAAGGACCTCGCGTTTCCCCACGTGTTGGGGGCGGACGTGGCCGGTGAGGTCGTCGCGATCGGTCCGCAGGTGTCCGGCTTCGAGGAAGGTGATGCCGTCATCATCTCGCCGGGCTACCCGGTCGACCCGGCGGACTGGAGCATCCGTCCAATGAATCGCGCCCCGAGCTTCGAGGTTACCGGGACGCACACGTGGGGCGGAAACGCCGAGTACGTGCGGATGCCGGCCCGGTTTGTGCTGAAGGATGAGACGCACCTGCCGGCGCCGGAAGTGGCGGCCATGCCGTTGGTCTTGATGACGGCCGTGCACGCGGTCGAGACGCTCGGGCAGGTCGTGGAAGGCGCCCGCGTGCTCGTACAGGCCGGCGCCTCGGGCAGTGGGCACGCCTGCATCCAGGTGGCCCGTGTGCTCGGCGCGCGCGTGGCCACCACGGTGGGGTCGCCGGATAAGGTTGACCTCGTGCGGGCGGCGGGTGCCGAGCTGGTCATCAATCATCGCACGCAGGACTTCGCGGCCGAGGTGCTGGAGTGGACCGACGGCGTCGGTGTCGACGTCGTTGTCGACTGCGTGGGCGGCAGCGTGTTCGCGGGGAACCTCAAGGCACTGCGGGTGGGGGGTATCTTCGTCAACTTCGGCCTGGTGGGGGGGATCAAGGCGGAGCTGAACTTCCGCGAGTTGTTCTTCCGCCAGCTTCAGCTTCGCGGCTCGTTCATGGGCAGCACGGAGGAGCTGAAGCGCGGGTTGCACTGGCTGGCGGAGGGTGCGGTGAAGGCGCACGTGGACCGCACCTACCCGCTGCGCGACGCGGCGGAGGCCCACCGGTACATTGAGTCGCGGGCGGTGAAGGGAAAGGTTGTGCTCATACCGTAGATACATGCCACGAAGGCAGAATGGAGTCATTATGGCGCTTTGTGGCACTTGGCGGGCATGACAAGGCGGTTGGGCTTGTCAGCCCATACTGATGGGGACTCCGATTTCTCGGGGCGGAAAGGGGGGGCGTGGCTGCGCTGCGCGACGCGTTCTGCCCGGCCCTGGAAGGGCCGAAGTCAGTAGCCGGGGGTGTCAACCCCCGGGAAGCGGCCGGCCCCATTGCTCCCCCCCCGCCCCGGCGGGGGCGGCGGAGATACATAGAAAGCGCTGGACTGCGATCCCCAGGGTTGACACCCTGGGCTAACGACTTCGACCCCTCTGGGGTCGGATCAGCGGCGTTGGATTGATGAACGCTCTGCGGGGCTTTCTTTCTCCCTTCTGCATTCTGAATTCCTATGTCTCTGCTTATCTATCGCTTCGACGATCTCAAGCGTTTCCCCCTGTTGGACGACTGGACTACGGCGCGCGGCCTGGTCGAGCGACACATCGAGGACGATGCGTGGGGGAGGCTTCTGTGTCTGACATACGCAGCCTCGTTGGACGACCCCTCAGACGCGGTGCTGGCGTTGGCTCTGCCGGTCCGCGCGGTCAGCGGCGGCCCGGAGGAGCTACAGTTGGCCGTGCTGGGCGATGGGCACAAGTGGTGGTTCGAGTTGCAGGGATGGAATGCGGACGGCCAGTTGATGGACTGGTGTTGGGGAACCACGGCTTGCGCGGGACGGCAGACGTGCGCGGTCGCTGTGGACACGGGCACGGCGCGCCTCGTGGGCTCCGTGGTTACCGGTGCGCAATGCGTCACCGTGCCGTTGGAGTTCTATCGGCTGAACATACGGCCACCGGCGGGGGTGGGGAAGAGCAGGATTGGTCTACGCAGTTTGAGCGTTACCGGCAGCGCCTGGCCGGTGCCCGCCGGTGTTGCCTGAACAGGGCCGCGCAGATGGGAAGCTGCGGGGGTGGTATGCCCAAGCCGAAGGCGCCGGCATGCTCTTGCAGCAGTCGCTCCGTGGGCGGACCGGCATGGCGGCGCTGCGCTTGGCCATGCCACCCTCGCCTCGCTGTCGGTCCTTCCACCCTCGCCTCGCTGTCGGTTCTTCTACTGTGTGGCGATATCTGGACCCCGGAGGGGTCAAAGTCCGTAGCCCAGGGTGTCAACCCTGGGTCTCGGAGCCCGCTACCCCTTCCCCCTCTTCCCTTGTCCTCCTCCTTCCCTGTGGGACTGGCGCGCGCCGGCGTTCCGCGTGTGCGCGCGGACGTTCGAGTGATTCAATTGACCAACTGGATCCACGTCCCGGGCTGGATGGCGAGCGGTCGGTAAGCGGTTTCGAAGCCCGGCGGGGGGCTCTCTCGCAACGTGGCGTCGTGCGTGACGGTGAGGGTACCGTTGACCTGGACGCGGTAATTGGAGATCAGTACTCCCTCGATGACAACGGTTGCGTTAAGAGTGCAGAGGCCGGTGGCATAGTAGATACCCGTCAGTTTGCTCGCATAGATGTCGGTCTTGTCGGTGTCGCTTGCCCCCTTGTAGGGTGTATGGGAGGGGTTGAGGTTGAGGTTGACGTGGCTTTCACTGAGTTGCGTCTCGTAGTCGAACTTGATGGGACCCTCGACGATCAGGGCCGGGTAGTTGGGCACCGCCGGTTCCCACAGAACTCCGTGCACGACCTTCGTGTCGCTGCCGGCGTTTCGCAGGACCAGCGTGCCCACGATCCGCATATCATGGATTTCGATGTTCTGCCCCTGGCAGTCAACGAGGTAGACTCCGTTGGCGTTGGTGACGCCGGTGTACGGATTGTACGCCGGGCTCAGTAGGGTCTGTTTGAACTTGTTGCCGCCCTCCAGCGTGGCGCGGGGGATCACAGTGGCCATGGCCGCATACGTAGTGAACAGCTTGGTCGTATCCGGCATCTCCTTGGCGGCCACGCCCGAAGTGCTGGTGCCGGTGATGGTGCCGTAGTTGTAGACGGTGCCCGCGGCTTCCACGTTCGCGCGCAGTACGTACCAGTTGATGACGTTGACGTCCGCGGAGACGGCGGCGTCGGCCGTCACCGTCCCGTAGTTGTAGATGCGTTCGCCGGCGTGGACGGCCGAGGCGAGGCAATCCATGCCCTTGGGGCCGTAGGGCTGGAGCTGCACGGCCAGGGCGTACCGGGCGTCGCGGACCTTGCCCAGACCACTGAGTACGACCGGGTCGCTGGCACTGTTGGCCAAGTCGCCGTCCAGCGGGTCAATCACCGAGAGCGTCAGGCTCCCGGTGCCCAGCGGGCGGTCGGTGAACCAGACGCCGTTGGTCGTGTGGATGCGCCAATCGGGGTCCGCGTCGATGAGGGCCAGGCCGATCTCGATGGCCGACTGGGCGTGCAGGCGGGCTTCGATGAAGTCGTTGCCGGCCGTCGCGGTCCGGCGTGCCACGCGCACGGCCGTGAGCGCCGCCAGCCCCACGACAGTCACCATGAGCGCCGTGCCCATGACCATGACGTAGGCGCTACCGAGCCGGCGGGTAGACGCGTTCGCTGAAGCGACGTGCGCGGAAGAGAAACGCCCGGGTCGGTGTGCCCAAGCTGAGTGCGCTGGCGTGGTATCGGGGCAGGCGCATGTGGAGGGGGAGTCTGGCATGGCGGCGCTACGCTTGGCCATGCCACCCCGATCCGGCATGGCGGCGCTGCGGTTGGCCATGCCACCCCGATCGGGCAGGGCGGCGGTGCGCTGGGGAATGGCACCCGGCGTTGGGTCCTGCGGTTGAGATTGCACGAGCCTGAGCATGGTGCACCTGTGCGTGCGGGTCACCGTCCTGTGAGGCCCTTGGCGAGCTTCAAGGTCGAACCCGTGACGGGGGTGAATACGGCTGCCGTCAGGTCGGTCATCAACGTCGGGCTACCGTTAAGCATGGTCACGGTCTGCGCCCCGCCTTTCAGGCTCTGCAACACGGCCAGCACGACGCCGTCGCGGCTTACCGTGACCGTGATGCGTTTCACTCGGGAGTCCCCGATCGTGGTGGAAACGGGGTTGGCTGGCTGCACCCACCCGACCGCCACGTGGCGGCGCCACCGCTCGAAGCCGGTGAGGGGGTTGCCGCTCTTGTCCCGCGGCGGAGCGGATTGCCAGCCGTGGTAGTCGTCCACGTCGTCCCACAACGCCCGAGTACCGGTGCCGACCTCGTCCGCCTCCAGGCCAAAGCTGCCCACGGGGAGGGACGGGTCCTCATACGCCTGCTGCAAGATCTCGGTCATCAGGTCCTGAGCCAGCAGAACGGCACGACTGCGATCGCCAATGCGTTTGAGCCCCATCCGGGCGGCGCCGACGGTGTTCAGGACGGCCACCAACGCGACGCCGACAACCACCAGGGACACAGTGACCTCGACCATCGTCAAGCCGCGCCGGCGGGTGCGGCGGTTCGTGCGGAAACGTCCTGCGCGTGGACCGCACGACAGTCTCGGCGAGTCTGGGTCCTGCCCCCGAAGGGGGCAAAGGTATGTCCCGACCGCAGTCGGGACGGGTGAAGTCCGGGCGCTTCGCCCGGACGGAACCCGTGGACAACGAACGAGAGGGGGAATCCGCCCCAGCGGGGCGGAGGAATCGACGAGACCCGCTGGAGGTGGCGTTCCGCCGCCCCATCCGGGGCGGGGCAACGGTAGTACGGAGGTCACCACGGGTTCCGTTCGCCTGCGGCGAACTCCACCCGTGGCTACACTCCGCGGCCCCGCCGGGGCCGAAAGCGCGGCGCGTCGATGCCAGCGGGCCTTGGCGCTGATCATGGCTGCGTGATCTCCGGCATGTTGAGGATGCGCACCTTGGTTTCCGCGCTCGTGGCGGCCGGGGCAGGCGTCGTGAGCGTGATGCGCACGCCGGTCAGGAAGTAGCGTAGGAGCGTCACCTCCTGCGGCCCCCGCGTGGTGTAGGCCCCGTACACGTAGAACGGCATGTCATAGCGATTCACGTTGGGTGGCGTGGGTACCCAGGAAGAGCCGCCGTCGTGCGTTCCCCGCAGGATCACGCCGTTGTCGGTGCCGGATGACGAGGTGTAGTAGAGCACGTCCGCCGATCCCGTGACGCTGCCCTTGGCCATGACGGCATAGGGTAGGGTCAGGTCCGTGGTGATGGCGTCGGTGAAGACTGCTTCGACCCAGGCGTACGTGCTGGTGGCGCCCTTGGTGCTGAGCGTCACGGGGGTACCCATGGTGGTGGCCTCCGGGCGTGGGTTGCCGGGATCACTCCGCGCGGTGTAGATGCCCACGGTGTAGGCTGAGTTTGCGGTACTGCCCTTGGCGACCCGCAAGGAGGCGCGCGTGAAGCGAAGGCTGACCGCGTTGGCCGGCGGCGTCAGACCGAACAGTTCGGCGATCCAGTCGACCGAGCTGATCGAATAGCCGTACGTCGTGGGAGTAACACCGCTCCAGCCGGTGAACGAGCCCAGGAGAACCTCGGGTTGCTCGGTGTCCCTGTCCTCGATGGCCGTGTAGGGTTGGGTGGCGAAGTCGTAGGACAGTGCGAAGCCGTCCACACCCGGCACGACGTCGGTCGTGATCGTGTTGGCGCCGTCGGAGCAACTGCGGACGAGCGGGTCGCCGGCCGCGCCGGACCAGGAATAGCGAACGCCCTCTGGCTGACCGTCCCCCGTGCGGTCGGTGACGGTGAACGAGATCGCCCGCCCGGCCAGTTCCGGGAACGTCTGAGCGCACTGCAGGTCCTGCGTCATCTGTTCGAGGGCGCCGGTGGCGTCGACGACGGCCTGCAGCGGGTCGTCCGGGGTGGGAATGGCCCGGCCCGCGAGCGCCAGGGCCGATATGACACCCCCCATGAGCACGGTCATCAGGGCCAGGCTGAGGACGAGTTCGGCCAGTGTGAACGCCCGCGGGCGCCGGGGTGGCAGGGCCAAGCCACGGGCGCGGGCACGCGATGCGAAGCCTGGTCCAGGCGAGCGCATGGCGGCGCTCCGCTTGGCCATGCCACCCAGGTTTGGGCAACGCCCGTTCATGTGGTCTTCTCGCTGCTGAGCGTCCTGGTGCGCCGGGGATCTCTCTCTAGTCGGGGATCCCCTGGGCAAACGCTTCGTCCAACGCCGGGACTGCCTCGAGCAGAAGAACAGGCAAGCACGTCGCAACTGAGGTTCGACCGGTCAGCGTCTCCACGGTAATCCGCATCGCCCGCCGCCCGGCCTGGATAACGATGGTGCCGCCGGTGTCGGCGACGCCATAGCCGTTGAACACCAGATTGCCGTCGCCCCCCAGGTCCGCCGTGGCCAGCGTCACGCGGTACGGCTCCTCACCGAGGCGTACCTCGTAAGTCGAACCGGCCCGGTCGAGGTTCTGGATGCCGGCAATCGTGTAGCTGTTGGTCGTCTGGTTGAAGGCTATGGTCCTGCTGCTGCTCCCGGTGCGGGCGGCCCGCCGGGCGAGGGCGATGTCGGCCTGGATGCGTCGAGCGGCCGCCTCGACCCGCTGGGCGGCGATCGCCTGGGAGAACCGCGGGATCACGAGGGCGCCGAGCATCCCGATAATCACGAGCACGAGCACCAGCTCCAGCAGGGTGAACGCAGGTGTCGGAACTCTCGGGGGAAGGCGCATCGGCTTTTGCCGGCGGGCGCGAGGCGTGCCGGCGGCGTGCCTGGCGGCTGGAGGACTTCGCTTGGCCGGTTGCCACATCACGATCATGGTTCCGGGAGGGCCCCCATACCGAGTTCCTCGATTCCGCCCACAGCCTGGGCTCTGGCTCCCACCGAGAGTCCGAGTAGCTCGAGCTCGGCGTCCTCGGCAGCGATGCCGAAGGCACCGTTGCTCAACACCGCGATCCAACCCACGCCGCCGACGGGGTTTAGGTCCGTGGGTGTCGGTTTCACGTGCACGGTGCGCAGGTCGTTGCACGGATTGGCTGGGAACGGCTTCCGCAGGTACGGACCGTAGATGCACGGATACCCGTACGTCTCGCTGGTGTTGCCGGCTTCGTCCGAGAAGAGCAGAAGCTGGTTCACGAACTCCGAGCCCTTGGGCTGACCTGTGGCCGGCTGGGAACCCGGGAAACGTCCATGCTCCGCGTAGTACCGGTCGATGGCGTCGCGCACGACCTCCAGGTCGTTCTGCAGCTTGCTGGCTCGGGCGCTGGTGGAGGCCCGCGAGATGCGCGGCACGGCGATGGCCGCGATGATCCCGATGATCACGACGACCATCACCAGCTCGACCAGGCTGAACGCAGCCGCGTCGAACGTGCCTGCCTGGCGTGTGCGTACGCGTGCCATGCTTACCCGCGACCGCAGTCGCGGGTAAGCATGCTCCGCGGCGCCAGGCGTATCGGCGGCCCTCATCAATCCCCCAGGTCCAGAGGACCTGGGCCACCCGCCCACGCTAAACAGATGCAATCCAGAGGACCTGGGCCACCCGCCGACGTGCCCATCCGCGCCGGTGGTCGGGAAGCGCGTGCCGCGTGACCGCGGCAAACGCGCCGTGCCGTCCGCCAACAAAGGAACAGCCGCGCGGGAGCTTGGTCGGGCTCGGCCGCGCGGCCTGCATGTGGTCATGTCTTCACCCCATCCCTCAAGGTGACCGCTCCCGCCCGGGGTTGCGCTGGAGGACGGCGGCCGTCCACGCTTATGCCGCGCAGAGGCGAGCGGCACCCCGCGGTCACACGCTAATACGTGTCATAACCCACGCCGGCTTCGTCCTCGTCGTCGGTGTTGGCGATGATGTCGCCGGTGGCGTAGTTGTAGACCCAGCCGGCGGTTTTGGTGGCCTCGTCCACCGCAGGACCGGTATTGGCGATGACGAGCCCGGTGGCACCCTTATTGGGTCCGACTTGCAGCGGCGGCAGGTCTGAGCCGCGCAGGTACGGACCGTAAATGTGCTCATTGGCGTCGGAGCCGGTTTCGCCGCCCGCGTTCGTTTTCTTGAGCAACTGGTCCTTGAAGGTGTCGGCGTCTCCATCGCTGCCGGGGAAGGTGCCGCCGTGCTCAGCCGCGTACAGGTCAATGGCGTTACGCAACGACGCGAGGCTGCCGCGCACCGAGGACTCCGCGGCCCCCTTGGCACCCCGGCTGATGCGCGGCACGGCAATGGCCGCGATCATGCCAATGATCACGACAACGATCACCAATTCCACCAAACTGAAGGCATTCTTACGCGCGGTTCTCCTCATGACGGTCCCCTTGCTTGTGTACACGGAGTTACCCCAGGTGCCTACCCCAGGCGCTGGCAGTGTTGATATCGACGGTGGGGCAAGCCTGCTTTAAGATTGCCGCGCCGTCCCCGACCGTCTGCCCCCGAGTTCTCGGGCCCCGTCCGCAGGGCTAGCCGTCGGGCGGTTTTATCAGTGCTTTCCCCCCTGCAAGTAGCGCGCTTCCTCGAGGACACGAAGGGTCGTTTCACCGTCGGCACACTCGAAGACCGCAGTCGTGCCGACAACCTCCCGCAACGTGCAACCGTCGAGCTCCTCGCCGACCCGCAGCCACACCCCGTCCACGACGGCGATCCTCAGACCTTCCCGCACCAGGACGGCCTGGAGTTGATGGTCGCCACGGAAGCGCTCCGCCGTGCCGGCCGCCGTGGGGCCGTCCAGAGGCACACCGAGGTCGCCCTCCACGGGGGCGGCGGCAGGCTGCGTCACGTCCAGCAGGCGCGCCGGCGGGGCGAACATGTCACGCAGTGGCTGCGTCGCATCGAACTTCGGTAGCCCCCGCGGGAAGTGCAGCTCCGGAATCGAGAGCAGCGCCGCGCTGGACGAGGCGGTCGCCTTGGCACCGGCCGGGCGCTGGTGCGGTGCGCGCGTGGATTCCGTGGCCGGCGCCGCATCGGCGGTCTCGGGCGACGTCCACAGCCGGTCCGCCACCAACGCGAACCCGCCGATGGCAATCACCCCCAGGTATACGTGTTTCTTCCGGAGTGCCATCTTATCAGCTACTGCCTAGCCCGATTTCTTCTTTGCCGGTGCGGCGGGCGCCGGTTCTGCCTCGGCGGCCGCGAACAAACTCACGGTCAGACGCGTCGAGCGTCGCCCCGTTCCCATCCCCGCTACGGGCGTTCCGCCGTCCACCTGCACGTAGCCGACGTCCGCCCACAGGTCGGCGTCCTCGATTGCCTGGAGGAACCTCATCAGGTCGGGCATGCCCCCGTTGGCCTCCAGGGTGTAACGCAGCTCCTGCAAGCCGGGATACTGCCGGGCGGGCAGCTCGACCATGCGTAGCAGCTCAATCCCGTGACGCCGAGCCAGGTCCGCGAGCGTGCGCAGGTCGCGGTCCACGGGACCCCGTTCGGGAAGGTTCCCCTGTGCCTGCAACTGGAGCCGCCGCTGGCTCAGCTCCTCCCGCTGGGCCTCCAGCGCGCCGCGCGACCCAGCGAGATCCTTACGCAATGCCGCGACCGCGGAGGAACGCGTGCTGATCTCACTCGTCACGCTGTCCTCGCGCAGAAACGCCAGCCAGACGAAGCCGGCCGCGCAGGCGAGCACGATCAAGCCTCCGAGGATGTCAATGAGGGTTAGGTTGGAGCGTGTCGCCATGTTGCTCTCTACCAAGTGCAAAGCACTTCGAACCCCACTGCCGATCCTGTCAGCACGGGCTCCAGGCCCGCCCGCACCTGCAACACTTCCGTGAACGCCCCGCAGGCCTTCAAGTGGGCCATGAACTCGTACAACTGCGGGTAGTCCGCGGCGTACCCTAGCAGTCTCAGCTTCCTGGGCGCCTCGATGGTCACGACCTGTGCCTGCGGCGCCCCTTCGGTGTTCGGAACACTCTGCAAGAGCGCCAGCAGTGGCTCCGCCCGGGCGCCGGCCGGCGTGGCCGGGTCCGTGGCCACGGCGGTCAGCCACGTCTCCTCCGGCAGGGCGTTGGCAATCAGCGCGAAGAGCGCGGACCACGCCCGTTTGGCACGCAACGCCCGGGCCCGTTCGATCTGAGTCATTACCTTCGCGGACTCGGCAGTTACCGTCGCGACTTCGTTGCGGACGGTGCCCAACTCCCGCTTCAGACGCGCTTCTTCCCCGCGCAGGCGAACCGCCTGGGCGCGGTGCAGGAAGTCCAGCCCGACCGGCACCGCCAGCAGCAGCAGCGCCGCGGCCACCGCCAGGCTCCAGCGCGTCAGGTGAAGCCGCCGGGTCTGTGCCCGACGCACCTCCTCAGGTAGCAGGTTGATGCTGACCATCACTGCTCCTCGTGCCCGCAGCCGGCCGACCCGTCGGTCAGTCGGACATGGCCAAGCCCGCGGCGAGCGCGAACCCGGGCAACGCACTCGGCGGGGTGGCTCCCAAGTTCAGTCGGCAGCCCGTCTCGCCCAGATAGGCCGATGCCCGGCGGACGGGAATGCCCAGGGCCGCGCTCAGGAACTCCGGCAGGTTTCGCAATCCCGCTCCGCCGCCCGTGAGCATCAAGTCTCCCGCCTGCCGGGCCGGGTAGCAGCTCAGGGCATACTCGTACGACTGTTTCAGACCGGCCGCCAGGCGGTTCAGCTCCGGACGCAGCGCGCCCAGCAGCAGGTTGGCAAGCTCGCCGCCCACTCCGGTGCTCTGTTCCGCGCGGATCCCGCGTCCGGACAGCGCGATGCCGTGCTCACACTTGTGGACCTCGGCAGAGGCTACGCTCAGCTCCAGCGCTTCGGCGATCAGTTGTGTCCAGGCCTCTCCACCGGCCGCGATCGGACGCACGACAACCGGCACTTCGTTGACGCAGACGACCACGCGTGTCTGTTGTGCCCCCAGGTCAAGCATGCCCCACACCTCATTCGGAGGCGGCGGACGCAGGGCCGCCCCGAGGCGACATAGGGCGGCCCCGGCTGAATCCACACCCTGGCACCGCAGCCCCGCCGAGGCGCACAACCCCACGGCGTCGAGTACCGCGGCATCCTTGGCCACCACGCCCAGCGCGTTCGGTGCGGGCACCGTGGTGGGTGGCAGGAGCCAATGCCGAATCTGCACGTTCCCGTCGCCCAGCGTCATGAGCCGCTCCATCTCGAAGCGGATGGCCTCGCCGACGTCGGTGCCCTCGGCCGTCAGTGCCTCGGGCAGCTCGAGCGACTGGTACTCCAGGTCCTTGGAGCCCAGCGCGGTGACGGCGGCCCGTCCGCCGAAGGCACCGCGGCTGAGGCAACTGCGGATCTGCTCAGCCGCCGGTGCGGCCGCCGCATTCTTGGCCGACTCGGGCAGACGCCACTCCAGGCGCGCCAGCGTGGTCAGTGACCAGCCCTGTGCCGTATGCACAAGCTGCACCGCGCGTACGCCGCGTGTCCCGAGGTCGAGACCGATCGGCGACGTCCTGCTGCGGGTACGCGTGAGCAGTTGCATGTTCCGTCCGTCTCCCGTCACTTGATGGCCGACGTCAGGTCAAACAGCGGCATGAACAGCGAGACCGCCACCGTGCCGACCACCGCTCCCATGCCGATCAGGATGATCGGCTCGATCAGCTTGGTGAGCGCGGTTACCAACTCGGTATTGCCCTCGTCGAGAATGTCCGCGCAGTAGGTCAACGCACCGCCCAGGTTGCCGCTCTCCTCTCCGGTCTTCACTGCCTGGCAGACGTAGGATTCGATGATGCCGGAGGCTTCAAAGGCCGTGCTCATGAGCCCGCCCCCCGTCACGGCGTTCTCCATGCCGTCAAAGAGCTTGCGGAACGCGACGTTGGTGGTCACGCCCCGGGCGAGTTCCAGCGTATCCAGCACACCGACCTTGCTTTCCAGCAGCATCCCCATGGTCCGCAGCACCTGCGCCTCGATGAGGCGCTTGCGCACGTGCCCGAGCAGCGGGACCTTCAACTGCAAGTCCGCCAGCCACTGGCGCCCCCGACGATCGCGCACCAGAAACACCAGGGCGCCCACCGCGCCCGCCACCGCCGCGATCAAGCCGACCCAGTACGTCTTGGCCGCCATCCCCGCCGCCAGCATCAGCCGCGTCGAGGTGGGCACCTCGACGCTGAGCTGCGTGAACATCTCCGCGAACCGCGGCATCACGAAGAACATCAAAGCGGCCACGATGCCGACGCACAGCACCACCAGCAGGGCCGGGTACGCCAGCGCGCCCAGGACCTTGTTACGCAGCGCCTGGCGCTTGGCCACCAGGAGCGCCAGGCGCTCGAACATCTGCGTCAGGGTGCCGCTGGCCTCGCCGGCGGCCACCACCGCGCAGTAGACCGGCTGGAACGTCTCCGGGTGCCGACGCAGCGCCTCGGTCAGCGGGACGCCCTCCTCCAGGTCGCGGACCAGTTCGTCCAGCAGCACGCCCTGGGCGGGCTTGCGCATTTCCCGTCGAATGGCGTGCAAGGCCGGCACCACCGCACTCCCCGCGCGCAGCAACATCGCCATCTGCCGCGTGAAGAGCACCAGGGTTCGCACCGGCAGCCGTCCCGCGGACACGTTGCCGGTCCGCGCGGCGCGTGCGGCCGCCCCGTCGGCGGCGTCGCGCTTCTCGGTGATGCGCGTTACGTACAAACCGCGCGCGCGGAGTTGCGCGACGGCCTCCCGGGAGTCCGCCGCCTCCAGCATGTCGTGGAGGCGCTTGCCCGCGCGGTCAATGGCTTCGTACGTCAGCAGCATGGTCCCTAGTCCTCAGACCCCGCGCCGGCCGCGTTGCCGACCGCGAGCGATTCCGAACGCGTCACGCGCAGCACTTCCTCCAACGTCGATTCACCGCCCTCCACCAGGTCCAGGGCCTTCTCGCGCAGGCCGCGCCAGCCCATCTTCCCCAGGTACGCCCGGATCTCGGTCTCGTTGCCCTCGTTCTGCACGATGCGCTTCAGTTCCGCGTCCAGCAACATGACCTCGTAGATACCGATGCGGCCGCGGAACCCGCTGTTGTTGCACTCGCGACAACCCTCGCCCTTCTGAAACAACTCGTTGGCACGGGCCTCCCAGCCCACGCTGCGCAGCAGGCTCGGCGGTGGGTAGTAGGACGCCCGGCAGGTCGGACAGATCTTGCGGGCCAGCCGCTGCGCGACGAAGCCCAGCACGGAGGCCGCAATGAGAAAGCGCTCAATCCCCATGTCCACCAGCCGCATGACCCCGCCCGGGCAGTCGTTGGTGTGCAGCGTTGAGAGGACCAGGTGGCCGGTAAGGGCCGCCTGGACGGCCACGCGCGCCGTCTCGCTGTCGCGGATTTCGCCCACCATGATGACGTCGGGGTCCTGGCGCAGGATCGACCGCAGCGCGCGGACGAACGTCAACCCGACGCCCTCGTTGACCTGAATCTGGTTGACCAGGGGGAGCTGATACTCGACGGGGTCCTCGATGGTGACGATGTTGGTCCCCTCGTTCCGCAGCAGGTCCAGCGCGGAATACAGCGTCGTGGTCTTACCGCTGCCCGTTGGCCCGGTAACCAGCATGAGCCCGTAGGGGCTGCGGATCATCACCTCGATGGCCGCCCGGTCGCGCCCGCGCACGCCGAGCTGTTCCAGCTCGAACGTCAGATTCGACTTGTCCAGGATGCGGATGACGATTTTCTCGCCGAGCACCGTGGGCATGCTGGAGACGCGCAGGTCGATCTCCCGGCCGTCGGCCACCAGGTGCACGCGCCCCTCCTGCGGCAGCCGCTTCTCCGCGATGTCCATGCGGCCGATGACCTTGATGCGCGAGACGATGGCGGCGTGCATGCCCTTGGGCGGCTTGAGCATCTCGCGCAGCGTGCCGTCGATGCGGTAGCGGATGTGGGTCGCGTCGCGGTCCGGCTCGATGTGGATGTCGCTCGCCCCGCCACGCAGCGCGGTCAGTACCGCGAGGTTGACCAGGTTGACGATGGGACTGCCGTCCACCATCTTGTCGAGGTCGGTGATGGGCCCTTCGTCAACGGCTTCGTATTCGGTGATGCGGACGTCGCTCTCCTCGATCGAGGCGAGGAACGAGTCCACGTTCACCTCGTCGGCCAGGTATTTCCGCTGAAACTCCTCGAGGTTCTCCTCCAGCACCAGCACCGGGCGGATCGTGCACCCGGTCAGGTTGCGCAGCCGGTCGAGCGTCGGCAGCGACTGGGGCTCGACCATGGCCACCGTCAGCTCGTCCTGCACGCGGAAAAGCGGCAGGACCTTCAGTCGCTGGGCTTCCTCCTTGGGAAGCGTCCGGGCGACCTTGGGGTCGATCAAGCCGTGCCGCAGGACGCAGCCCTTAACGGCCAGGCGCGCGGAGAGGGCCTGCACCAGGGTGCTGGCGTTGATGGCGCCGATGCCCATCAGCGCCCGCCCCAGGCGCTCCCCCGAGGTGCGTTGGCGCGCGAGGGCTTCGGCGAGCTGGTCCGAGGTAATCAACTCGTCTCGGATCAGTTGCTCGCCCAGGCGGGCGGATTGTTCAATCGTCCACTTGGCCATGGTCCGTGCGGTTCCTACAGGAAGCTGCGTACCGCGTCCTGCACGTCGTTGAAGAACCGGAAGCGCGGCGCCAGGTTCGTCAGCTCCAGGATTTCCCGACAGGTCGGGCTCACCTGGGCCAGCTTCAACTTGGTTGCCCGGTCGGCCAGTTCCTCGGTCGCCTTTACCAGACCCTCCAGCGCGATACTGTCCATGTACGGCACGTCCTGCAACGACACGACCACGCGCGGGTTGGGCGCGCTGAGCACCTGGAACAGCGTCTGGGTGAACTGGGTTGCATCGTTGTCCACCAGCGCGCCTACCGGGCTGAACACCTCCACCGTCCCGATCTGTTGCCGACCGACTTTCATGCGGATTTCCCCACGGGACGGGCCGCGCCGCCGCCGGGCAGCAGGTCGGAGCAGATGGTGGTGTCGTCCGTGCGTGCCTGGCGGGCCTGTTGCAGGGCCTCCAGCACCAGGCTCCGCATGTCCGGCTCATTCAGCCCGCTGCCCACCACGCCGCATCGCACCTGGATGGGCACCTGCCAGCGCGGATTGTCCTCACAGACCGCCCGCAACCGGAACATCAGTTGCCCGATGATCAGGGTCGCCAGTTCGGAATCCACGCGCCGTAGCAGGAGAATGAACCGCGAACCGTCGAAGCGGCCCAGGACGTCGTCGAGCCGCACCTTGCGACGCAGCAGCGCGCACACCGCCTTCACCAGTTCGTCGGCCAGCTCCCAGCGCGCCGTGTCATGGAGCTGGCGCAGCCCCTCGACCGCAATCACCGCACAGGCCACGGGCTCGCCCTGGCGGTAGGACTCCCGCAGGGCACCCTCGGCCATCTGGAAGAAGGTGTCACGTGTCAGGACGCCGGAGATC
The DNA here is from genome assembly GCA_029558835.1 of Planctomycetota bacterium. GTDB lineage: Bacteria > Planctomycetota > Phycisphaerae > UBA1845 > UBA1845 > JAKQDH01. The sequence goes on from JAKQDH010000034.1 coordinate 53,674, forward strand.
GGATCATGCTGGGCGGCCGAGCGGCTTCCACAGACCTCTTGCAGCATCGTCCAGAACTGCTGGATGAGGCCTGCCGTGGCCGCCAGCAACGGGCCGTGCAGTTCAGGCGCCCAGGCCAGGTGCCCGGCAGCAACCACACCAATGCGGCGGGCCCCCTGCGCGATCGGGAAGCACCAGGCCACCGGATCCTTTGCCTCCGCTGCCAGCTTGTGGACCAACTCGCCCTGCGTCGGGTCCTGCGCCACGTACGCGCGCCCCGTGGTCACGACGTGGCCGATGATACCTCGCCGCGCCGACAGCCCCGTGCCTTCCGCCGGTACCTCGGCGTCCCGCAGCGGAATGATCTCATCGCTGTTCTCGACCAGGCGGAACGGCTTGACGTGCGTCGCCCGGCAGGTCTGATACAACGCGGCCCGAATGAACTCATCGAACTTCGGCCAGGGGTCGCGATCGTGACGATGGTCCTCCAGCCATTCGTGGTATTGCTCCAGCAGCCGACCGAGGCTGCCCAGCGCGGTCTCATACGCGGTGCGGAGGGTGCTCTCCGGTGTCACGGCCGGAGCGTGGGACGACGCGGCCTGCCGCGCCGCCGCCTCTGCGGCCGCTCGAGTCTGCCCCATTTCGCCCGACCAGGCGCCCATGGCGATGACCGCGGCCATCCCGGCCGCCAGCGCCAGGAGACGCAACGTTGTCAGTGGTGGCAGGGGACCGGTGGGAAGGTGGATGACCGCCAGCCAGAGCAGCGCGCCGAGCACGCCCAGCCCCAGGCCGCGCGTCTTGCCCAGCAGCCGACCGCCCACGCCTACCCCGAGCAGCACCGGGAACCACGGTAACAGTAGAGCTATATCCACGTTATGCCCCCTGGTACTCGCAGCGATGTTCCTCTTCCTCTTCCTCTTCCCAGTTGTGCCGCAGGCGTTCCGCCCGCTCCAGCATCGCCCTCCAGGCACCCTCGTCGTGCTCGAGACGCTCGCGGATCAAGGCCGCGAACACCCCTTGCAGGTGCGGATCCACGGTCGTCCCCGCCTCCTCCGCGAGGATATCCAGCGCCTTGCGCCAGTCATAGGCGCCGCGGTAGGAACGCGTCGACGTCAGGGCATCGAAGATGTCCGCAATCTGGATGAGCCGGGCCTGCAACGGAATCTCGTCGCCCTTCAGCCCCAACGGGTAGCCGCCGCCGTCGTAGTGTTCGTGATGGTGCAGCACGCCGTCCAGCGCCCCGGCGAGCTGCGGCACCGCCTGCACGACCTTGAAGCTGCGCGTCGGGTGCTCCCGCATGTGCGCCAGCTCCTCGGGCGTGAGCTTGCCCTTCTTCTTCAACACGTCGTCACGGATCCCGATCTTGCCGATGTCGTGCAGCAGCGCACTCCACTCCAGCGTCTGCAGCTCGTTCTGGTTGAGCCCCACCCGCGCCCCCAGCAGGCGGGCGTAGTAGCCCACCCGCACCGAGTGCCCGGACGTGTACTCATCCTTCTGATCCACCGTGGTCACCAGCGTGCGCACCATGGCGATCGACGTCTCGCGCAGCTCATGGACCAGCCGATGATTGCGGATCAGGTCGCCGCAGAAGGCGATCAACGTCTCCAGCAGGTTCATGTCGCAGGCGCGGAACTCCGCCGTCCCCTGCGGCCGCGACAGCACGGCCGCGCAGACCAGCGTGTTGCCCGCACGCACCGGTGCCACCATGACCTCGACCACCTGCGGGCCGGCCGCTCCCGTTGGCGGGGTCTCCACCCGCACGGCTCCCTGCGCGCATACCTGCTCGATAAGCTCGGCCAGCCAAGGAGTTATCTGCAAGTCCTCGGCGCGGTCCACCCAGACGCGTTCGCCCGGGCGCTGCCGCACCATGGACACCCGCCGCCCGGCGAAGCTGCGCCGGAGCCGCTCGCGGAACAGTTCGATCACCTGGGCCTCGTTGTGGACTTCCGGCAGCCGGCGGGTGACCTCGAAGACTGCCCCCAACTGCTCGTAGACGCTGAGGAGTTCCTCCGCCATGCCTTCGTGCTCGGCCACGAAACGCTCGACGCGCCCGGCCAGGTGCGCGAGCCGAGCGGCAGCCTCCTGCCCGCCGGGAAGCTGCGCGACCTCCAGACCGATGGCCTCCAACTCGCGCATCGGCGCGGCGGGCTCGGCGGGCGGGCTGTTGGGCTTGGTTGCCGTAGTGCTGGGCACCGCGGTCTCCTTCCTGTCAAGGCGAAGGGTAGTGGCACCCCACGCCGGATGGGCGGCTACGAGGCGGCGGCGGCCTGGAGCAGCCGGTCAATCTCTTCCACAATCTGCGACGGTACAAACGGCTTCGGAAACAGTTGGATGCCGTAGCTGCGTATCTGTTTGCTGAGCTGCATCTGGTCACACCGCGCGGAGAGCATGAGCACCGGCACCTTCAGACCCCGGTCCTCCCGAATGGCCTTGACCAGTGCCAGACCGTCCATCCCCGGCATGTTGACGTCCGAGATCACCAGTTCCACCGGCTCTTCGTCGAGACGTTGCAACGCCTCGACGCCGTTGCGCGCCTCGACGATGCGGTGCCCGTGCCGGTGCAGCCATAATGACAACACGCGCACGATATGGAGTTCGTCCTCAGCGATCAGTATGACAGCCACGGTTATGCTCCTGCCACGCTGCTGAGCGACGACGCCCGGCTGCGCTCATGCGGCAAACGCACGATGAACGTGCTGCCCTCGCCCGGCTTACTCATCAGGGAGATGTCCCCTCCGTGCCGACGCACGATCTCCCGTGCCGTATACAGCCCGATACCGGTGCCGGCCTCCGCCAGGACGGCCGGGTCGTTGCCACGCTGGAACTTCTCGAATACCCGCTCCTGGTCCGCCGGGGCAATGCCGATGCCGGTGTCCTTGAAGGTGAGCACCAGCTCGTTGTGGTTGAGCTGACAGCCCACGACGACGGACCCCCCGGCCGGCGTGTACTTCAAGGCATTGCCCAGCAGGTTGTTGACCACCACCGCCAGCTTGTCCCGGTCACCCTGGACCGCTTCGAGCTTGGCGGGCAGCACGAGCTGCAGGTCGATGTTCTTCTCGTCGGCCAGCCCGCGCACGTCACGCACCCCGTCGGTCAGCAGCGCCTTGAGGTCCACCTTGTCCTCAACGAGCTCGATCGTGCCGACCTCCATCTGCGACACGCTGAGGATGTCCTCGATCAGCCGCGACAGCCGGCGGGTCTCCTTGGTGATGACGTTGTAGCACTCGGTCACCACCTTCGGATCATCGAACATGCCGCTGGAGAGCGTCTCCGCGTACGCCCGGATGTTGGTGAGCGGCGTGCGCAGCTCGTGGGTGACCTGGGCGACGAACTCCTCGCGCGCCCGGTCGGCCCGAAGCTGCTGGCTGACGTCGCGCACCAGCACCACGCACTCGCCCTCGTGCCGCGCATCGGTCAGGGGTACGATCGACACCCGGTAGCTGCTGTTCAGTTCCGATACCTCGAGCAACTGGTTGACGGCGTCCGCGACTCCCTCGGCCGGCAGGTTCTGGCGGATCATGGCCACCAGCCGTTGCCGCAGCAGACCCGCCCGGGCGCTGCCGCCCTCGGGTTCGCCGGCCGTCTCCAGCTCGACGAGCGTAATGCCCTTCACCTTGTCCGTGTCACACCCCAGCAGGCGACCTGCCGGCGTGTTGAGATACTGAATGGCGCCTTCGTTGTTCAGATAGATGATGCCGTCGGGAAGGGCATTGAGGGCCTCGTTCATGCCCTGCCCGGCCGTCCGCTCCAACACCCGCGAAAGCTCGCCATTCGCGCGGGTACGCTCTACTTCAGTCTGCAAGCTGGCGGTCAGTTCCACGAGTTGGTTCCAGGCCCGGGTGGCCGCGTCCTTCGCGTCGGTGATGCACAGCGCCCGCAGGTCTTCCTCGATCCCCAGGCTGCGCTGTTGCAGCCGACCCGCGATCCGCACCACGCCGCGCAACTGCCCCCTCAACGCCCGGTACACCGCGAAGAGCGCTCCACACGCCACCAGGCCCAGCGCCAATCCCCCGGAGTAATCCGCCAGCGACAGACCGTGCGTGGGCTCGAGCGGGACGATGGCTTCCAGGTACACGCCGCTCGCCTCGGCGTCCGCCCCGGCTTCCAGCGGTGCAGTCGGTGCCGCCGCAGGCCGCTCTTCCGCCTTGCCTCCGCTCTTCACCGCGGTCGTCACCGCGGGCGTGCGCGTCGCGCGGACCACGGGGATGCGGTACAGCCCGAGGGACTCAGGGTGTCCGGGCAGCGCCGTCTCCGTCACCTGCAGCGCGGTCGGGGGCCACGGGCCGGTGGCTTCGTTGGGAAGCGTCGAGCCGATCTCCAGCGTATCCGTCGCGGCCAGCACGCGTCGGCGCCCGTCCAGCACCCGTAGTTCGAGCGTGCCGATCTGCGCGGCGAACTCGCGTAACGCACGTTGGTAACGGGCCCCGGGCTCCGTGATGCCCGGCGTTCGCCGGGCATCGCCTGAACCGGTCGCGGCCTCGGCCTCACCTGGCACGGCCAACGCGTCGCTTGCTTCGCGGGACGCGGCGGCGAGCCGGCTCGCCAGCAGCTCGACCGCGTAGGCCGTCTGGGCGCGGTACTGCTGCGCCGCGCGCAGCCGTGCGTCATGCACGCCGAGGTACCCCACTGCTCCCAGACTGATCAGGTAGATGAGGACTACCGACAGCCCGAACCAGCGCGGCACTTCCTCCGCGGTCCAGAAACGCTTGAAACTCATCCACGCTGCATGCACGCTGCGCTGGCTCCGCTGGTCTGTGGACAGAGTACCCCCTCCTCGTACTTATCGAGCTTCATTTCGCAAGCCTTAACTTGCGAGCAGACGCCCGGAGTGCTTGTCGGCATTCTCCGCGCCCACAATCGTGAACACCGTTGTCGGCGCCGAAGGCGGCTTCACCCCAGGAATGCCGGTCCGGGAACATCGGCCCACTTGACCGCCGCGTAGCCTTCGCGTATGCCTGCCGCGTTGCGGTCCGCCGCGCGACAGGCCCGCGCTTCAGTCCGATAGGTAGCGCCTCCGACGCGCTCGCGGGGCTCCGGCGGAGTCCGTGACCTTCAGTGGAGTAACCTGGATGTCTTCAGCCTTGCCGCGCGCCGGTGCCCCCGGACAGCCAACGCTTCCGCCCTGTACGCATCAGCCCCAGCACTACGCGGGACCTGACTACCCTGAAGTGCTCGAGCTGCGCCGACAGTACGTCGCGCCGTTCGTCTTCACGTATTACCAGCAGCCGCTGCTCATCGTCGAAGGGTACTTGCAGTATCTTTGGGACCATACGGGCAAGCGTTATCTGGACGCCGCCGCCGGCATCGCCACGATCTCCGTCGGCCACTGCCACCCCCGCGTGGTCGAGGCCGCCCGGCAACAGGTCGGCACCCTCGCCCACACGACCACCATCTACCTGCACCCGAACATCGCCCGCTACGCGGCCGCCCTCGCGCAACACTTCCCCCAGGAGAGCAAACTGGGCTCGCTGTACTTCACCAACTCCGGGTCCGAGGCGAACGAGGTGGCGACCATGCTCGCCCGGCTGCACACCGGCTCATTCGACGTAATCGCGCTGCGCAACGGCTATCACGGCGGCTCCGCTGCCACCATGGGCCTGACGGCCATGAGCAACTGGAAGTACCCGCTGCCGCATGCCCTGGGCGTGCACTATGCGTGCCCCGGCTACTGCTACCGCTGCCCGGCCGGGCTCGAGTATCCCGCCTGTGGCCTGCGCTGCGCGCACGACATCGAGCCGCTGGTTGCCTATGAGACCTGCGGCAAGGTGGCCGCGTTCATCGCCGAGGCGATCCAGGGTGTCGGCGGCGTCATCGAGCCGCCGCCGGGATACTTCCGGACGGTTTACGAGATCGTACGTGCCCACGGCGGCCTGTGCATCGCCGACGAAGTGCAGAGCGGCTTCGCCCGCACGGGCGAAACGTTCTGGGCGTTCGAGCACCACGGCGTAACGCCTGACGTGGTTACCTTGGCCAAGGGCATCGCCAACGGCGCCCCGCTGGGTGCGGTTGTCACGCGGCCTGACGTCGCCCAGGCCATGATGCAACGCCTGCACTTCAACACCTTCGGCGGCAACCCGGTCTCCGCCATCCAGGGCCTGACCACGCTCCAGGTGATTGATGAGGAGCAGTTACAACGCAACGCGCGCGAAGTCGGCGGCTATCTGAGGGAACGTTTGCTCGATCTGCAACGCCGCCACCCGCTGATCGGCGACGTGCGTGGCCGGGGATTGCTGCAGGCCATCGAGCTGGTCCGCGACCGCTCCACGAAGGAGCCCGCCCGCGTGGAAACCGCGCGCATCCACGAGACCATTAAGGACCGCGGCCTGCTCTGCGGCAAGGCCGGCGTCTACGGCAACGTCCTGCGCTTCACGCCGCCGCTGTGCATCACGAAGCCGGACATCGACTTCCTGGCGCAAACGCTCGACGAGGCGCTGGGAATGGCGAAGGGCGAATCGCGGGTGACTTCAGAATGCAGAAGGCAGAATTCAGAAAGGGACACGCACCGCTGAGTCCCCCTTTCTGAATTCTCACTTCTTCATTCTGAATTCCGTGGGGAGCTGATCCCTGCCCCTGGGCGAAGGAGCCTGCATATGTCCAACCGTCTACAAGAGTTCCGCGCATTCCGCGAGAAGATGAATGAGCGCATCCTGGCGCAGAAGAACCTCGGCATCAACCGGTTCTTCACGCTCGATACCAAGACCTACGAGGACGGCGCGCTCGATGCCCGCACCAAGGAACTGGCGGGTCTGGCGGCCTCCATGGTGCTGCGCTGCGACGACTGCATCGCGTATCACGTGATCCGCTGCAAGGAGCTCGGCGTCACCGATGAGCAGCTCTTCGAGCTGTTCAACGTCGCTTTGATCGTCGGCGGGTCGATCGTGATCCCGCACCTGCGCCGGGCGGTGGCTCTGCTCGACGAGCTCGACGCGGACGCGCCGCAGGGATAATGGCCGGGCGGAGGCGGGGGCCACGTCCGTCCTCCGGACGAAGAAGAAGGAGAGGGAAGGGCTGGCCCGCCGTCCAGGGACTCGAAGTCCCTGGCAACTACCGTGCGCCCTCCGGGCGAAGACGCACGCTCGTTCCGAATGTAAGAGCACCTCAGGGCAGTAAGGGACGCCCGCTCCTCGCCCGGAGCACGCCCACTGCTGACCCGGAGGATGCCGCCTACGCACACTGAGGACGCCCGCTGCTTACCCGCAGGGTGCTGGCCCGTCGCCCGGAGGGCGCACGACCGTTGCCAGGGCCTTCCAGGCCCTGGATTGGCCCACCCGCTCCCCTGATTCTCTGCTGCCCGGCAGGGCAGGCGCGCGTGGCGGTAGGCGACCCCTCTCTCCCCGGGAGAGGGGTGGGGGTGAGGGCGGAAGCCCATCGGGACTTAGCCTTCGCGCCCCATCACCCCGGCGGCGAGCGAAGCGCGGTCGGCGCTCACGGTTGAGCGTGATGCCCGGCGACCTGTATGTCGACTGCAGGGGGCCGACGCTACACCATGCGAACCGACGCTACACCGCGCGCGCCGATATTACGACACCCCCGCCGACACCACCGACCAACCCTGCCGTCAGTCCGTCGTCTTGGTGCTCGCGATGCTCGTCTGCACCGGTAGCGGCTCACACAGCATGACGTCCGCCACTTCCACGACGGCCGTCATCTTGTCCATCTGCGCAATTTGCAGCGAACGGTGCGGACTCCAGCAGCCTGACGCCAGCACCTGACGCGTTACCTGCGGGAGCAGCGGACCGCGCCAATCGTCATCGCCGAGCGCCAGCGGCGTGGCTACCACCTCGTTCCACTCCGCCACCGGCCGCTGTTGCTCGTCAACCGCTACCACGCGCACCGCCAGCACGCCCACTACCCGGTCACCCTGGTTGGTGATGGTAATGGCCGGGCGCCAGTAACCGCCCTCCTCCGGCGGGAGGAGCTGTGCCTTGATCTCCAGGTTGCCGGCGTACTGCGGCGCGCGCCGGACGTTGAACGGCTCGGCCAAGGCGGGCGGCAACCCCTTGACCAGCTCGCCGACCTTGCCGACCAGTTCCGGCACGCTCTCCAGGCCGCGCTCCGTGAGACGCAACACGTCCCCCGTCTTGCTGTCCAGCACGGCCAGCCCCGCGCCGGTGAGCAGGCCGGCCGTGACGATGAACGTGATTACCACCAGTGCGATGCTCCAAAAGAGTGCTGCGATACGTGACATACGTTGCTTCGGCTCCATGACTGCATCTCCGTCCGCGGCCCCGCGGCCGTCCGCTGGGGTCGGCGGCACTACCGTTGTCGAGAGTTCACTACGTACAACATACCCCTGCGGCCGGGACGCAGGGATTATAAATCGCGCCGGCGCTTATACCGCAAGACAGATTCTTACAGCCGCCGGAGCCAACCGCCGCTCCTGGGCGCCATGTAGGGCGGGTTCCACCTGCCGCGGGATCCGGACCCGAGCCCATCCGCCTCTTGTCGGTCGCTATTCGCTATCCGCACTTCGCTATTCCCCTTACGGGCCAACGGCCGCGTCTGTACGGGAAGCCTCGCCGGGACGATACTCCCCGGTGACCATGGCCACCGCACCGTCTGATCCGAATCGCGTCGCGCCGGTCGGTCAGCCGCACGAGGACCCCGCGGCTGCGGTTTGCCCCCCCGCGGATCTCGCGCCGGCGGTCATCCTGCGCCCGTCGTGGTGGGCGACGTTCTGCGCTCCGTACCGATTCATCTTCCAGCCCCGGCGTGCCGCCGCCACGATGGTGGCCGGGCCACGCTGGGCGGCGTGGCTAGCGCTGGGCGTGGGGATCATCCTGATTGTCTGCCTCACCGTCGGCGCGACGCTGTGGAGCAAGACCGTCACCGTGGAGTGGGATGCGGCGTCGGACGCGGCCGGCCTGCCCATCCCGATCCTGCAGGAGCGCAGCCTGGAAGAAGCGTGGGCCCAGTGGCGTGGGGAATCTGCCGCGGCTGCGGCCGTGCGGGCTTTGTTGTACGGTGGGATCCCGGTACTGCTGAGCGCGGCCTTCATGGCCTGGCTGCAACTGCCGCGCGTGCACCGCTCCGGACGTACCGGTGCCTCCTTGCTGCGGGCGTTCTTCGGCGTGGTCTCCGGCATCGGTTTGCTGGTTCTCCTGGTTGCACTGCTGGGTGCCGTTGGCGCGGTGGTTCAGAACAACCAGGACCGACAGATGGGCGCCGCGTCAGTCGCGATGCTGCCGGAGGTGTTCAGCTTCGTGGTCGCATTAGGTTACTTCGCCGCCGTGCTCGGTCTGATCTTCTGGGTGGAGTGCGCGTGCGTTGGTGCACGTGACTCCGGACCCACCGGGTCGCCCTCGCCGCGCTGTGAACGCTGCGGCTACGACCTGACCCACGTGCCCGCGTCGGGGCGTTGTCCGGAATGTGGTACCGACGTCCAGGCGATGCTGGTGCCAGGCATGCGTCGCCCAGGGTGCTCGTGGGAGGAATCGCCCGGTGCTCTGACTTGGCGCGACGCATCGCTGGCCCTGCTCTTCAGGCCGAGCAGCTTCTACGCCCGCCTGCAGGTTTGGACGTCCGACACTATGGCCCGCCGGTTTGCGGCCTGGCACTACATCGTCCTCTTCGTTGGTGCAACGCTCTGGGGCAATCTGGTGGCGTGGAGGATGTGGGGTGCGATGTCTACTTTGTGGTCAGCGGTGGTTGTGTATGCCCTGGTCATCCCGCTCTCTTGTCTGCTGGCGGGCTGGGGCATCCAGCGTCTGCTGGCCGCGGTGGTGGGCTCGGTCTGGCTGGTTGGTGGAACCATGCCTGACTTCCGCCCCATTTGGAAGGTCCTGTCCTACGAGACCGCCTATCTCTGGGTCTTCGTCGTCTACGACGGCCTGTTGATGACCAGCCTGTTCCTCTTCGGCGACTGGATGTCGGCCCTGGTGGTGTCAATCACGGGGACGACAACGTTCCGCGGCGTGCCTGAGTCGCTGGCGGTGCTGCTGGGCAACGGCGTCCTGTGTGCCCTCTGGCTCTGGCGCTATCGCCTCGCCTGTGACGCCGTCCGTTGGGCCAACTTCTGAAGCAGCCGTCCCTTTCCGCACCGTTGGGCTTGTCCCGCCGCAGCCGGTACAATGCCTCCCATCGTGCCGAACCGAGACCCAGAAGATCGTCCTGCTGCCCTGTCCGCCGGGGGGAATTCCGAGTACCCGACGCGGACCACTCCGTCACTGCCGGTGGCCTTGGGACTCGTCGTCGCGGTCACGCTGCTCGCGTTTGAGCCGGTGCGGCACAACGACCTCGTCAACTGGGACGACACGTATCTGCTCGTCGATAACGACGCGTACCGTGGCCTGAGCGGCGAACACCTGCGCTGGATGTTCACGACCTCGCTCGGCGGGCACTATCAGCCGCTGACGTGGCTCTCCTACGCCCTCGATTGGCACGTCTGGGATGGGCTCAACCCAGTTGGCTTCCATCTGACTAACCTGTTGCTGCACGTGCTGGTGGCGGTCGGCTTCTTTTTTGTAACGCTGCGTCTGCTGGCGGCCGCTCTGGCGGAGACGGGCACGAGCCTGCGCCGCTGGGCGGCACTGCTGGGTACGCTGTTCTTTGCCGTGCATCCGCTGCGTGTTGAGTCGGTGGTCTGGGCGACCGAACGCCGGGACGTGCTCAGCGGGGTGTGGCTGCTGGCCACGGTCCTGCTCTACCTGCGGGCGGTCGGAGCCCGGTCACGCGGTGCGTACCTCGGTGCGCTAGCAGCAGCGCTTGTGTGCCACGTGCTGTCGCTGCTCTCCAAGGCCTGGGGTATCACGCTACCGGCCGTGCTGCTCGTGCTGGACGTGTATCCACTTCGCCGCCTCGGCGGGAGCCCGCCGGGGTGGTGGGCAGCTCCCGTCCGGAAGGTGTGGTACGAGAAGGTTGCGTTCCTGCTGCCCGCGCTGGGCTCGGCCGTGCTGGCCGGGTGGGCACAGGCGCAGAGCGGCGCGCTGTGGACGCTGACGGATTTCCCGCTATCTCTGCGCGTCGGCCAGGCGTTCTATGGGCTCGTGTTTTATGCCCGCAAAACCCTCTGGCCGGCGGGGCTGTTGCCGCTGTACGAGCAGGATCCCAACGCCACCCCGTGGGACCTGCCCAACCTGCTGGCGGCCGGTGTCGTGGTGATAGCGGCGCTGCTGCTGCTGAGATGGCGCAGAAAGCGGCCGGCCCTGGTGGCCGGCGCAGTGGTCTACGTGCTGCTGCTGTTGCCGGTGCTGGGCTTCACTCAGAGCGGGCAACAGCGCGTGGCCGACCGCTACAGTTACCTCGCCTGCCTGCCCTGGGCGGTCCTGCTGGCCGGTGCGGTGGGCACGATGCGGGGTCCTGCACGCACGCGCGAGGCTGATCCTCAGCGGTATTCGCATGCCGTTCCCGTTGTGGCAGGGGTGGTGCTTGTGGCTGTGCTGGTGGGACTGACGCGGGCCCAGACAGGCATCTGGCGGGACTCGTACACGCTCTGGACGCACGTGCTCAGCCATGACCCGTGGACGCCGACCGCTCATGCGAATCTGGCGGATGTGCTGATCGAACGCGGCGACTACGCCGGTGCGCGCCGTCATGTGGAGAAGGTGCTTGAGGTGCTGCCGGGCGATCGGGCCGCGCATCTCGCGCTGGCGCGGGCCGCTGCTGCGCTCGGTGACCTTCGCACCGCCCGTGAGCACTTCCTCATCACGCGCGAGATCGACGAGCACCTGGGACGCGAGAGCGTCCTGGTGCTGCTCGGTCTGGCCGAGGTCGAGAGTCGGCTCGGCCACCACGCCGAGGCGGCACGCCTATGCGAACTGGTGGTCGAGCGCGAACCGCGCTTCCAAGAAGGCTTCTACTGGCTCGGCGTGACGCGGCAAGAGCTCCGCAACTACGATGGTGCGAAGAAGGCATGGGAACGCGTGCTCGAGTTGACCCCGGGGCACGTTCGTGCCCAGGCCCGCCTGGCGTGGCTGCTCGCCACCTGCCCGGTCGACGAACTCCGCGACGGACCGCGAGCTGTGCAGTTGGCTCGCTCGGCCGTCGACTCGTCGCAGGGCGAGGGCGTGATGGCCCGCGAGGCGCTCGCGGCCGCCCTCGCGGAGACCGGCGACTACCCCCAGGCAACTGCCGTGGCCGCGCAACTGCTGGAGGACACTCAACTGCCCCACGAGCCCGACCGCGCCGGCCGCGTCCGGGCAGCCTTGTACGAGTACCAATCCGGCCGGCCCTTCCGAGCTACGCCCGAGTAGCCGGCAAACGCTTGCCACGATGCACCGGGGCGGCTAAGTTCCGCCAGATTGCCGCGTCCGCCGCCCGCAGGCCGGCGTCGCCCCTCGCGGGTTGCCCGCCTGCCTGCCGGCAGCGGAGACGGCATGGTTGTCCACCGGGCATGCGACGTGCTGCGGTTTCCGCGTTTAGCCTCGTAAGGCATCTGCGGCGCCTTGGGAGGCGGCATGCGACCGGGAATGAGGCATCGCTTGCGGCTGTTTAAGTGAAAGTGTGGAACCGCTGAGGCATACTTTATGTTCTCTTCGAATCGGGTGAGGGTAGTTATTGTTGGCGCGGCCGGTAGGGATTTTCACAACTTCAACGTCTTCTACCGCAGCAACCTGCAGTACGAGGTGGTCGCCTTTACGGCCGCCCAGATTCCCAACATCGACGGCCGGGTGTACCCGGCCGAGCTCTGCGGCGAACGGTATCCGCGCGGCATCCCCATCGAGCCGGAGGCAAAGCTCGCGGACCTGATCCGCAAGCACCACGCCGACGAAGTGGTGATGGCTTACTCCGATCTGCCCCACGTGGAGGTCATGCACAAGGCCGCCATCGCCAACGCTGCTGGCGCCGACTTCCGCCTCATGGGCCATGCCCGGACCATGCTGGACAGCAGCAAGCCGGTCATCGCGGTCTGTGCCGTGCGCACCGGCTGCGGCAAGAGCCAGACGTCTCGTGCGGTCAGTACGATCCTCAAGGCAAAGGGCAGGAAGGTGGCGGCCGTGCGCCACCCGATGCCCTACGGCGACCTGCTCAAGCAGCGCTGCCAGCGGTTTGCGACCCTCGCCGACCTGGAGCACCACGAGTGCACGATCGAGGAACGCGAGGAGTATGAGCCGCACATCGCCGCCGGCAACCTCGTGTTCGCCGGTGTCGATTACGAGATGATCCTGCGCGAGGCCGAGAAGGAGGCGGACGTCGTCCTCTGGGACGGCGGCAACAACGACCTGTCCTTCTACAAGCCGAACCTGTACATCGTCGTCGCGGACCCGCATCGGCCGGGCCACGAGCTGACGTACTACCCGGGGGAGACGAACACGCGCATGGCCGACGTGGTGGTCATCAACAAGGTGGGCACCGCCCGGCCGGAGGACGTGGCCACGGTGGAGGCCAACGTTCGCCGGGTGAATCCGAAAGCACGCATCATTCGCGCCGATTCGCCGGTGACCGTAGACGATCCGGCCGCCGTGAAGGGCAAGCGCGTCCTTGTCGTCGAGGACGGGCCGACGCTCACGCACGGGGAGATGCGCATCGGCGCCGGGCACGTGGCTGCCCAGCGCTACGGGGCCGCCCGCATCGTGGACCCGCGGCGCTTCGCCGTCGGGTCCATCAAGAAGACCTTCGAGAACTACACGCACATCACGGAAGTGCTGCCCGCCATGGGCTACGGCGACAAGCAGGTCGCGGAGCTGGAGAAAACGATCAACGCCACCGACTGCGACCTGGTCCTGATCGGCACGCCCATCGACCTGGGCCGGCTCATCAAGATCAACAAGCCCAGCCTGCGCGTGCGCTACGAGCTGGCCGCCGACGCCTCGGAAGCCTTGCGGGCCGAAGTCGAGGCGGTGCTCTAGGGATTGCCGATTGGCGAGTGTCGATTGGCGATTTGGGCCTTCGGCGTCTTCGTGTGTCGAGGCGGGGGCTACAGCCCGCACGGACTCCGGCAGAACTCGTGCGCGGCGCCGCCTGCGTTGGACTCGCCCGAGCGGGAAACACTGCGAGCCGTGGGCACCACGGATGTTAGGGCGTTGTCCGTACAGCAGAAGTGTCAGCAATTGGGACGCAAAACCCTGCGTTCGGCTGCCGCGGCGTGCGTGCCACGCAGTGGCACTAACCGAAGTGAACCTGCCGGTTTCTCCCGAGAAAACCGCGTATTTCCCGCAGAAAACCGCAATGGGCCTGGAGGGATTCGAACCCCCGACCAAGCGATTATGAGTCGCCTGCTCTAACCGCTGAGCTACAGGCCCGGCCACGCTTCATTCCAGCGGTGCGGGGCGCCGGCGTCAAGCGCGCTTCCGTCTCGGCGGCTGCCGACACCGCGCGGCAACGGGGGTCGGTCCCTGGGGCGCCCACACCAGGCCTTCTCGATGGCGCTACGAACACCGCGCCGCGATGGGCATCCGCCGTCCCGTCCCGAACGCCCGGCTCGTCACTTTCAGACCCACGGGCGCCTGTCGGCGCTTGTACTCGCTGTGATCGACCAGGCGCGCCACGCGTTCCACGACGCCGCGATCAAACCCGCCGGCCACGATCTCCTCGACGCTGCGCTCCCGCTCCACGTACTGCTCGAGGATGGCGTCCAGCATCTCATACGGTGGCAGCGTGTCCTGGTCGCATTGGTTCTCCTTCAACTCGGCCGACGGCGGCTTGCGGATCGAGTTCTCCGGAATGCAGGGCTCCGCCGCCGTCGCGTTGATCCGTCGCGCCAGCTCATACACGGCCGTCTTGGGGACGTCGCTGAGCACCGCCAGCCCGCCGGACATGTCGCCGTACAACGTGCAGTAGCCAACCCCCAGTTCGCTCTTGTTTCCCGTCGTCAGCAGCAGCCAGCCGAACTTGTTGGAAAGCGCCATCAGGATGTTGCCGCGGATGCGGGCCTGGATGTTCTCTTCCGTGATGTCCGGCGCCCGATCGCCGAAATGGGGGAGCACTGTCTCCTCCATCGCGCGGTGTGCCCCCTCGATGGGCACCACGCGCAGCTCGATCTCCAGGTTGTCCGCCAGGGCACGCGCGTCGTCCAGGCTGTGCGCGCTGCTGTACCGCGACGGCATGGCCACCCCGTGCACGTGTTCCGCACCGAGGGCTTCCACCGCCAGCGCCGCCGTGACGGCCGAGTCGATGCCCCCCGATAGCCCCAGTACCACGTCGCTGAATCCGCACTTCCGCACGTAGTCGCGCGTCCCCAGCACGAGTCCGCGCCGGATGCTCTCCACACGCTCCGGGTAGCTGACCAGCGCCTCGGGCTCCGGGTTACTCAAGTCGACAAACAGCAGGTGTTCCTCGAACGCCGGCCCCCGGGCCACCACTTGGCCCGTCTCCTCCACCACCACGCTCGCCCCGTCGAACAGCAGGTCGTCGTTGCCGCCCACCTGGTTGACCGCGATGATGCGGAGGCGGTGTTCACGCGCCTGCTGGGCGAAGATGTGCTCGCGCCGATGCTGCTTGCCAGCCTCGAAGGGGGAGGCCGAGATGTTGATCAGCCAGCGGGCCCCGCCGACTGCCGTTTGCTCAACCGGGTCCAAGCCGTACACCCGCCGGCCCTCGAACTGCTCATCGTTCCACAGGTCCTCGCAGATGGTCAGCCCCACGCGTACCGTCCCGTCGCCGCCCAACTCCACCACTTGAACCGCCGTACCCGCTGTGAAGTAGCGCGTTTCGTCGAACACGTCATACGTGGGCAGCAGACGCTTGGCGTAGCGGGCCTGCACCCTTCCGTCGGCGCAGAACGCGGCCGCGTTGCTCAGCCCCGTGCCGCGTGCCTCGCGCTCGACGTAGCCCACCACGGCCGCGATGCCGTGGCACTGGGCGGCAACCTGATCCCGCGCCGCCAAGTTCCGCGCCACCAACGCCTGACGCAGGAGCAGGTCCTTAGGGGGGTAGCCGAACACCGCCAGTTCGGGAAAGACCACCAACTGCGCACCCCGGGCACGCGCGGCATGCACCCAGCCGATGATGCGTGCCGCATTGCCGGCGATATCGCCCACTGTCGGGTTCATCTGGGCAAGCGCCACCCGCATGGGACCGCCCTCCCCGAGTCAAACGCCCCTGCACCGGCCCGGACCCTCCACCGGACGCAGAGACGTTCCGTAAGCTTCGATTGTAACATCGCGGGCGCCGGTGGCACGCCCCCCGGAGTCGCGTCCCTGACACATCAGGCGGCGTCTGCTGTCGCCCCTGAATGCGGCAAGGGCGTGTAGCTGCGGGTGGAGGCCGGGCGCTTCGCCCGGACGGAACCCGGGGACAGCAAACGCAGATGATCATGCCGCCCCATCCGGGGCGGGTAGGGGTAGCCCGGGAGCGACCACGGGTTTCGTTCGCCTCCGGCGAACTTGAACCCGCGGCTACCAACCTCGGCCCTGCTTGGGTCAAGCCATCCCGCGTGATCTGTCACGGCCCCCCCGGGGTCTCTGCCCCGGAGCACAGGACCGGACGCCGTTCTCCAGGGGGTATCAGGTACCGTGCACGCCCCTGGGCCTGCAAGGGGGGTACGCCCCCACACAGAACGGGGACGCAGCCAGTATCTCCCGTAGGCTACGCCCGGCCCGCGCCCGGAGGCAACGACGGAAACTTGCTGCGTCCGCGTTTCCGGGCGCAAAAAAAAGGCGCAGGCCGAGCTTGCGGCACCCTTCCTAGTTCGGGCCGGAGGGAGGATGGGGGAAGGGCGTCTTTTTCCGCTAACCTGGCCTGCACCACCTGAACCGGGCTGCGCCCGGCTCATTCTCTCTTTATCGTATGGTTCGGGACAGCCGCTGCTTCTTCGCGCTGCCCTTGCTTCTTCGCATTCAACTCGCGCTCGGCACCGGCCGAGCGCCGGCCACGAAAGGGCGATTATAGCAAACTCTATACCACTTTCAAAGCCCGAGAACGCTCAAAACTCCCGCCCGGGACCGCCACACCAAGCACCCACCGAGCCCCTGCAGCCCACTTGGCTTGCCCGCGCAGGCCGCACAGACGGATCGACTAACCCGCCATACCGCGCGTGCACCCGCGCACACGCCGCAGGTGTGGGGAATAAGCCTCACAGGCGCGGGGATTCCCGCTCATTGCGCGGCCGCAGGGATGTCCCGCCCGCGGCATTGCCTCACGCCGCCGCACGGGCGTTTCGCCCGTGCGACTCCACCGCGGCTTCGCGCCCCTGCGTTCAATGCGGTATGGTCATGTTCTCCAGGAATCCCTCGAGCTTGCGGGCCCGCACCGGGTGCTGGAGCTTGCGAATGGCCTTTGCCTCCACCTGCCGGACGCGCTCGCGCGTCACCTTGAAGATCTTCCCGACTTCCTCCAGCGTGTACGTGTAGCCGTCCCCGATCCCATACCGCAGCTTGATGATCTCCCGCTCGCGGTACGTGAGCGTCTTGAGCACCTCCTCGACCCGGTCCTTGAGCATCTCGCTGCCGGCCGTGCTTACCGGCGATTCCACCGAATCATCCTCGATGAAGTCCCCGAAGTAGGAATCCTCGCTCTCTCCGACCGGGCGGTCCAGCGAGATCGGGTGCCGCGAAATCTTGAGCACCCGGCGCACCTCGGTCACCGGCATCTTCGCCCGCCGGGCGATCTCCTCGAGCGTCGGCTCGCGGCCCTGCTCCTGCAAGAGCTCCTTGCTGATGTTGCGCAGCCGGCTCATGGTCTCGATCATGTGCACCGGAATGCGGATGGTGCGGGCGTGATCGGCAATCGCCCGCGTGATCGCCTGCCGGATCCACCACGTGGCGTACGTGCTGAACTTGTACCCGCGCTTGTACTCGTACTTGTCCACCGCCCGCATCAGCCCGGTGTTGCCCTCCTGGATGATGTCCAGGAAGCTCAACCCGCGGTTGCGATACTTCTTGGCGATGCTCACCACCAGACGCAGGTTCCCGCCCGACAGCTTCCGCTTGGCGTCCTCGTACTCCGCGAACACCCGTTCGATCGTCCGCAGCCGTGCCGCCAGTTGCTCGGGCGCCTCGCCGCAGAGGGTGATGATGCCCGTCAGCTCCTCCGTCATGGTGGTGCGCTCTTCGTGGTCGCCCGAGCGCGCCCCGTCATGCCGTGCCAGCCATTCCTCCAACTGTCGCATCTTGCGGTGCAGGCCCTTCAGCTTGCGCATCAGCGGCTGAATGCGACTCGTGCGCAGGGAAAGCTCCTCCAGCAAACGCGACGTCTTGCGCCGCCGGTCCCGGATTTCCACCAGCAACTCGCGCCGCCGGGCCGCCGGCAACCGCCGGCTCTGCACCTCGCGCCAGGCCTCCTCATTCCGCGCCAGCAACGCCCGCACGGTCGCCAGATTTCCGGGGATTCGCCCGCTGATGCGACTCTTGGCCGCGTGCTCCGAAGTCGAAATCTTCATCGTGCGGTCAAACGGCAGGGCGCCGTCATGCACCTGCTGCAGGATGTCCACCGCCAGCCGCGCGCAATAATCACTTTCCAGCACCTTCTGCCGGAACGCCATCCGGGTCAGCTCAATCTTCTTGGCCAGGCGGATCTCCTCCGCACGCGTCAGCAGCGGAATCTCGCCCATCTGCGTCAGGTACATGCGCACCGGGTCGTCGATACCCCGGCCCGTCGCCTCGATCGTCAGGTCGCCAACTTCCTCGACTTCTTCATCCACCTCCGCCTCGGCGCCGCTGCGCACCTCAACCGCCGGCGCCACCGGCACCGCCACCGTAGTCACCGGAGCCACCCGCGGGGCGGTCTCCTGCACGGAGGCGTCGACCTCATCCAGTACTTCCGTCTTCGCCTCTTCGAGGCGAAGCAGGATCGTCTCCAACTGGCTGGGGTCCACCGCTTCGTCTGGGAGAATCTCATTCATCTCCTCCCAGGTGACAAAGCCGCGGGCCTTCCCCAGTTGCAGCAGGGTCTGCACGGCCGTCTCGATCGGCTCCATTACGGGTTCTGCTGTGCTCATCGTGACTCCCATACACCGCCTGCCCGTCAGACCGGCCCCCGTCGGGCCTCCGCCTCACCCAGCGACTCCCGGATGATTCGGCGCGGGGCGAAGTGCTTCTGCTCCCGCGCGGCCTCGTGAATTACGCCCAGCGCCTCCTCCGCGTCGGCGCGCGGTGACTCACCGCCGGGATCGCCCGCCAACCGGCGACTCTCCTCCGCCACGCGTCGGGCTACTCCCGCCCGATGAATCTGTTCGAGCGCCGTCCGCAGAGTGGCGTCGTAGTTGGCCCGCCGGGCACCATTACGAGCCAGCTCCGTCAGCAACGCGGCGTCCTCGACCTCGGGACAACGGCCCAAGGCGTCCGACACCGAAAACGCAGTGCCCAGCTTCGCCACTCCGTCCAGCGCCACACTCATCAAGCGCCTCAGCCGAGGCTCACTGATCTCCGCAAGGTCCACCGCAAACCCCACCTCAAGCCACAGCCCCGGCTCGTTCAGCAGCACCTCGAGCACACGCTGCCAAGGTGACGACGGACCAGTGTCCTTCTCGGCGGATGCCGGAGTCGAACCGGTCGGCTGTTGCTGCACGCCGCTCCGTCCCCGGCGACGCTCCAGTTGCAGCATTAGCCGACTCACTTCCTCGGCCGGCAGGTGCAGCAGGTGGGCAACTTGGTTGATGATCTGCCCGCGCTGGATAGCATCCATCGCCCCCGCCGCGCAGGCATCCACGACGACCCCCAGGAAGTCGGCCACGGCATCCCGGCTGCCTCGACGGCTGGCATCGCCCTGGAACCGGGCCCGCGTTTGCTTCCACTTCAATTCTAGCGCGTCAGCGGCCTCATTCAACGCCGCGCCAAACGCCTCCGGCCCGTTTTCAGCCAGGAAGTCCGCCGGGTCCTTACTCGTCAGCTTGGCCAGTCTCACTCCAACGTATCGCGGCAGGGCGACCCGAATGGCCCGCTCGGCGGCCGCTACCCCGGCGCTGTCCGAGTCGAATAGCACGATGAGCCGCTCCGTGTATCGCCGCACGAGGTCAACCTGTGCTTCAGTAAGAGCCGTGCCCAGCGTCGCCACCGTCTCACCGAACCCAGCCTGATGAGCTGCGATGCAGTCCATGTATCCTTCGACGAGCACGCACCGGCCCACTTCCGTCATCCGCGGCCGGGCAAGGTGGATGCCATACAGCCCTCGACCCTTGTCAAACAGTGGGTTCTGGCTCGTGTTGACGTACTTGGCCCGGTCATCCCCCAGCGTCCGTCCGCCGAACCCCACCACGCGGCGCGTAACATCGCGGATGGGAAACATGAGGCGGTTCCGGAACGTGTCGTACGCCCGCCCCCCGTCACTCGTGCGCACCAGGTCGGCAGCCTTCAGAAGCGCCTCCGACCACCCCGCGCGGCGGGCCGCCTCCAGCAAAGCGGTTCCGTTGTCAAGCGCGAGGCCGAGCTCGAACCGGGCGGCCGTGTCCGCCGAGATGCCGCGTTTGGCCAAGTACTCGCGCGTCGTCCCTCCCCGCGCGGCATCGTTCAACGTCGAACGGAAGTACTTACACGCCCACTCGTTGACCTGAGCCAGATCGGCTCGGCTGGCGCCGCCGCCTTCACTCCGGAGCGTGGGCGTCCACTCGACGCCGAACCGGTCGGCCAGAATGCGCATAGCCTCTACAAACGGCACACTCTCCCTTAACTGCACGAATGTGAAGATGTCTCCCCCTTTGCCGCATCCAAAGCACTTAAATAGCCCAAGCTCCTCAGAGACGGTAAAAGAGGGGGTCTTTTCTGTGTGAAACGGGCAGAGCCCGACCAGTCGGCGTCCCCGGCGGCGGAGAACCACGTGCTCGGACACCACCTGCACAAGGTCCGCTCGGTCTAGAATCTGGTCCTTGATTCGCTCAATGTGCTGCAAAGACGCCGCTCACCCTGTCCAGAAATGCCGGCGAGCCCGAGGCAGCGAGCTGGAAGAGGGGCGCCACCCTCGCCCGACTGCCCGCTCGACCAAACTGCACGCCGACGCTGTGCTGGTGTGTATCGAACTACACGGAGTATATACACCACAAAGCGCGCGGGGTCAAATCGTCAAAGCTTGTATGCGCAAGGACTTGCACGCGCCGGTGGCCGCGCCGCGCGGCGCCGGTCTGTGGGATGTGCCAAGCGGCACGGACCCTACTTCATTCCCCTTTGACGCGTGTAGCCGAGGAACTGGATAAACACGTCCTGCGTCAATATTGGCACCCCAAGGCTGTTGGCTGCGGACACCACCGACTGGTATCGCTGGTACCGGTCCCGCGCCCGGGCTCCCGCTTGCTGCTGCTCGGGCGTGAGGTCGCCAACGGCGCGCGGTTGGGGTGGGGCGGCGCCCAGCACCACGAAATCCGTCAAGGCCGTCAGCTCGGTCGCGAGCGTTCCACCCCAGTCCGCGACCAAGGCCTCGATCTTCTGGGCTCCCGATGGGTCAATCCGGCCGTCGCGGTCCAGGTCGAAGTCGCCGACCACGAGAAACGACAGCGGGCGATTCGGGTCGTAGATCGGATTAGCGATGAGGTCATCTTCCAGGATGACCTCGTTGCCGAATACCTCAACGATCCTGCACTCGGCCGAGGCGTCGGCGATGGAGACGACCTCCACCCGGGCCTTGGCCCGGCCGTCCTCGGGAATCCCGGACTTGGCCGAGTAAACCGCGAACTCCAGCCCCAGGGTGAGTCGGTCCTTCCTGCCGCGGTCGATGTAGACGACCGGATCACCCGGCACGGCCATCAGGATGCGACCGTCCGCGATGCGGGCGGTGGAGAGCGGCTCGGGCTTCATCTGCGACAGGCCCAGCTTCTCCTGCAACTGCCCGAAGCGGGCTTGCAGGTCGGTATATTGCTCTTCGAGTCCCGCGCGACGCTGACGCTCGCGCGTCAGCTCGGAATCTGCCTGCGCACTGCGGTTCTCGAACTCGCCCTGCAGCCGGTTGACTTCCTCGTTGCGGTTACTGCGGTAGGCCGTCCACTCGGCCTCCAGTTCGGTCAGCCGACTCTTGATCTGGGCGGCGTCCTCGTCCAACTGCTGCTTCTGGGCATCATTACGGCGGGTGAGCTCGGTGACGCGCGCCTCGAGAGCCGTGGCGCGGGTCTCGGTGTCCGTCCGCAGGGCGTTCTGAGTCCGATACGCCCCGTACAGCAATTGTAGCGCGTCCAGCAGTGAGGCGTCCGCAAACTGGCCCGGTCGCTCCACCAAGGCGTCGGTCCGAAGCTGCTCGACAAAGGCGTTGCGCTTGTCGCGCACGGCCGAGGGGCCATCCGTCTGCTCTCCGGTAGCAAGGGTAGCCGTATCGGCCCGGGCGGTCTCCAGGAGCCCAACCATGGTCGGACCGCGTTCACTGGCCTGTTTCACCAGCTCCAGGGACCGCTCCTCCGCATCGCTGACGGCGCGGTTCTTGGCGGATTGCGCCGTGGCGAGGTTTCGCTTCAGATCCTCCTGGCCCGTGTAGAGGACAACCAGAAACACCGTCGCGGTGAGCCACAGGACGGCGAAGACGATCATCCAGATCGTAACGGCATTGATACCCGGCTGTTGTGCCCTAGCCATGAACCTGTCCGACCTCCAGCGCTGGTGCAGGGGTGATCCATGCGGAACGCGGGCTCGCGTTTCGTAGGCGCCGCGGCGCCAAGCGAGCACCGAGCAGGAGCAGCAGCCCGGTCGGACGCCCGTCCGGGCCACCCGGTTCCGTGGGGCGGCCAAGCCCATCGCCGCCGGGCTTTGCCGCCGCCAAAACGGGTATTGTTGTGGAATCGTGGCAACCTGTCAAGCCGGTCTCCTGGCCCCGGCGTCCGCCACCCGCGACTGGTCGGACGGTCGCCCCAGCCCCATGCGCAAGCAGCACCGGTCCTCCCTGGCCGACGTACGCTCGTCGGGGGGGCTGGGCACTACATCGCACGGGGGCTGACGCTTCCTGTGGGAAGGGCTGCTAGCCCGGCTCGACGGCCCGCACCACGAGCGTGTCGTTCTGTCCGCCGAAGCCGAAGCTGTTGGACAGGGCCATCCGCACCTGCGCCCGGCGGGCCTGGTTGGGGACGTAATCCAGGGGGCAGTTCGGGTCCGGCGTCGCGTAGTTGATTGTGGGGGGGAGCAGGCCGTCGCGGATGGCGAGCACGCAGGTAATGAGCTCGACCGCCCCGGCCGCCGCGATCAGGTGGCCCACCATGCTCTTGACGCTGCTCACCGGCACCTGCCCCGCGCGGGGCCCGAAGACCTCGCGGATTGCCAGGCTCTCGATCTTGTCGTTCTCCTCGGTGCTGGTGCCGTGGGCGGAGATGTAGTCGATGTCGCTGACGGTGACCCCGGCCGACTCGAGCGCCCGGCGCATGGCGGCCTGCGGACCCCGGCCTTCCTCGTGCATGTCGGTAATGCGGAAGGCGTCGGCCGTGGAGCCGAAGCCGGTGATTTCCGCCAGCGGGCGGGCACCTCGCGCCAGCGCGTGCTCCAGCTCTTCCAGGATAAGCATCCCAGAACCCTCGCCCAACACGAACCCGTCGCGGGTGCGATCGAACGGCCGGGAGGCCGTGTTCGGCGAGTCGTTCCGCGTCGACAGGGCCGTCAGGCGGTTGAAACCCGTCACCCCCAGCGGGTGGAGCATGCTGTGCGTCCCGCCGGAGATCATCACGTCGGCATCGCCATAGCGGATAATGGCCGTCGCCTCGCCGAGCGCCTGGGTACTCGCGGCGCAGGCGGTGAGCGTGCTGAGGCCCGGGCCCCGGGCATTGAGCTCAACGGCCAGGTGGGCTGCCGCGAGGTTGGGATCCTGCTCAAGTTCGCTCACGGCGCGGAAGACCTGCATGGCCTTGCGGGCCCAGCGCACGGTGTCGAGAGTCGTGGCGTTCCCTGCGTCATTGCGGCAGCCGGCGTAGGCGGCCGCCACAAACGGGTCGAAGTCGATCGGTCCTTCTCCACCGCCGAGGTACACACCGACCCGCTCGGGTTGCAGTCCGGCGAAGCCCGCCAAGCCGGCGGACTTCCATGCCTGGGCTGCGGCCGCCAGAGCGAAACGAGCGTTGAGCGCGGCCCCCGCATGGACCTGGGCCCGCGCCCCGAGGAAGTCCGCGAGGTCGAAGGACTTCACCTCGGCGCTGAACGTCGTCGGGAAAGTGCGGGCATCGAAGCGCGTCGTCCGGCCGACACCTGACTCACCCCGCAGCATCCGCTGCCACACCGTCTCCACGTCATGCCCCAGCGGGGTGACCCATCCCATACCGGTAATCACGACGCGCCGTGGCATCCTGCTACTCCTCCAACTTGCGAACCACGATGGCCCCGACCTGCCCGCCGGAGAGAGCGTATCCCACGCTCGCCGCCTGGCGGAGGGGAGCATCCAGCGGCTTGCCAGGTGAGAATCGGAACGGCGCCTTGCCGGCCTCGGGTTCCGTATTCAGCGACGGCGGAACGGTGTTGCGGTGCAAGGCCATGACTGTCGTGGCCACGTCAATGGCGCCCGAGCCCGCCCCGTTAACCCCCAGTGCTCCCTTCGTGGCGGCGGCCGGCGTTTGAGCCGGCCTGGAGCCGAGGACGGCCTGCCATCCGGCAGCCTCGGCCGCGTCATACGCGGGAATCGCCGTGCCGAACGGGTTAACCAGGTCGACCCTGTCGGCAGTGGTCTGGGCGTCGCGCAGGGCGGCCCGCAGCGCGCCCGCGACGGGGCGACCTTCGGCATCGGGCTGTGACCAGCTCCAGGCGTTGCTGGCCGCCCCGAAGCCGACGATTTCCGCGTAGATTCGTGCTTTCCGCGCGCGGGCGTGATCGAGGCTCTCCAGCACCAGCAGGCCGCCGCCCTCGGCCACGACCATCCCCGCCGCCCGTGGGCTGAACGGGCAACAGGCGCGTTCGGGGTGGTCGTTGGCCTCGGTGTTGAGGCGCTGCCAGAGTGCCGGGCGGGTGAGCGCCATGGGGTTCAGCTTGCTTTCCGCTCCGCCGCACAGGCAGACGTCGGCGTCGCCCCGCGCGATCGCGCGGAACGCCTCGCCGATGGCCAGATGGCTGGAAGCTTCGCCGCAGGTGATGGTGTTGGACACCGCCTGGGTATCGTGCACGATCGTCACGTGGCAGGCCAGCATGTTGGGCAGGAACTTCAACAGCCATAGCGGGGTCAGGTTGGTCATCCCCTCGGATCCCCACTTGGCGAAACTGAAGGTGCCATCGGGTTCGAAACACGTGTTCAGCGCCCCCGCCAGCTCGGCGAGGTCCGCGCAGATGAGTCCCGCGCCGATGTTGGCCCCCAGCCGGGTGCTGTCCACACTCGCCGGGCCCGGCGACTCGCCGCGTTCGATCAGACAACGGGTGATGAGCCCGGCGTCCTTGACCGCCAGGTACGCGCAGGCGACGGCGATCTGGATATCGCGTGCCATGACCTTGGCACTTTTGCGATAACTCTTGGGAATGAAGTCGCCGAGTTGAAACTCGGGCAGTTCTCCGCCGATCTGTACGGCAAACCCCGAAGGATCAAACGCCCGAATCCGCGCCAGGCCGCAACGCCCCTCCAGCAAGGCGTCCCAGTAGCGGTCGATCCCCAGCCCGATCGGCGTGGCGACCCCCAGCCCCGTGATAACCACCCGTCGCCTAGCACTCATCGCCCGGAATACCTCCCGTCGCGGCCACGCTCCCGACGCCACGGAACAGAGTCATCAACGGCTCCGTAAACACGAAGTTCTTCGCCGGCAGGCCCAGGGCGTTGTCCGCGGGGGGCAGGTTGGAGAAGATCAGTTCCACCCGTCCGATGGGCTGGCCGTTCTTGTAGACGGTGCCCCTGGTGACGGCCGCCCGTTCATCAAGCGTCTCCAGGACCGCGTCGTAACGAACCTGGTCCCCGGGCCCGGCGTAGTCGTCAAACTGCGCGCTCTTGACCTTCGCCAGGATCACGTTGTCGCGGAAGCCGCGGGCCTCGCCCACGAGGATACCGGCCGTCTGGGCCATGCCCTCGATCATCAAAGGCGGAGGAAGCACCGGGAAGCCGGGAAAGTGGTCGTGCAGGTACTCCTCGGCGAGCGTCACGTTCTTGACCGCGGACGCCCGCTTCCCGGACTCGAAGGCCACGAAGGTGTCGATCCAGAACCACCGCATGCCGACCGCCCCGCTCCCCGCATTCGACGCCTGTCGCCTCGAAAAAGCAGCGTTACCCCCTCAGGCCGACGTGGAAGTCAGCAAACGCGCCCGTTTCCGCGGCCGCCGTTGCCAACCAGGAGTCTCTCCACGCCCGGCTACGCCGGCGCGGCCGCCACCTTGCTCTCCACGTAGTTGATGATCGTGTTGACGGTGAACAGGTCGGGCATCTTGGAGACGAGTGGTTCGGCCTCAAACTTGGCGAAGTCCGCATGGGGCATGGACGCCTTGAGCTCGGCGAGGCCGGCGGCCGTCAGCCGGTCACCCGCCACATAGTCCGGGTTGCTCAACAGCCCGTCCGGGAACAGCTCGCCCTTGGGAATCTTGATCGAGAAGGCCTTCTCCAGTCGGAACACGATGTCAAGGAAGTCAATGCTCTCTGCTCCCAGGTCACCTTGGAGGGTTGCCTCCAGCGTCACCTCGTCTGTGTCAACTCCGAGCGCGTCGCTGAGCACTTCCTGCACCTGCTTGAACACCTCGTCCCGGCTTGGCGCCATTTGCGTTAACCTCCTCGCTCCACAGGCAGGACGCAACCCGCCGCTTACACCAACATCGTTCCAGCCAGCCGGCCCCGACTCACTTCCGAAGGGCCGCGAACCGTTCCCGCGCGGCTTGGCGTAGCTTGCGATCCGCCGAGTCCGGCCCGCCATCACGCTCCGCCAGCGAAAAGTGGCGCAATCCGAAGCGCCCTTTCACCACCTCGGCGCCCCCGCAGGAGCCGACGCCGGCGAAATCGCTCTCCGCAGCAGCCAGACGGCTGCACGTAACCTCGACGCGGAGGACGTCACCCGGCCTCACGAAGCTCCTGTATGTAACGTTCTTCGCCTCACGGAGCAAGACCACACTAGGGGCGAAGTCGAGTCCATCCCAAACCAGACAGGTGGCCGCCTCGACCAGCGCCTCGAGCATCATGACGCCGGGAAGCACGGGAAACGTGGGGAAGTGGTCCGCGAGGTACTCCTCCGCCAGCGTGACCGCCTTGACGGCCACGATGCGCTGGCCGGCGGTGAACTCAACGATCCTGTCCAACAGGCAGAACTTCATGATCCCACCGCCAAGCCGGGCTTCGCACAATAGGGCGGCCGCGGTGCCGACCGTGCCCCGGGCCGCAACGCGGTTCAACCCGTGCCCGTCACAGGTGAGCCCAGGCACCCGTCGAGCGCACGACAGGTACGCTTACCCGCAACCGCCGTGGCAGGAAAGCGCGTCACCTCCAACGCCCGAGCGAGTTGGAATGCGATTACTGTGCTGCCTCGCCCCAGTCCCACGCCAGCCCCCCGCGCAGGGGCTTCTTCCGCTTCTTCGTTTGCTTGGCCGAAGGTCGGTGCATGTCCTCGGCCGGCATTTCCGCCACCTCGGCCGACTCACGGGCAGCACGCAGCGACAGCGAAATCCGCCGATTCCCGGCGTCAACGCCGAGTACCCGGACGGTAACCTCTTGGCCGGCCTGCACAACTTCCTCACACGAGCGCACTCGTTGGTCGGACATTTCCGAGATGTGCACCAGCCCCTCAACACCCGGTACCAGCTCCACAAATGCGCCGAAGTCGGCCAGGCGCGTCACTTTGCCCGTCACCAGTGAATGGGGCGAGAAGCTCTCCAGGATACCAGACCAGGGGTCGGGCTGCGCCTGCTTCATGCTCAGGGCAATTCGGCGCTTCGCCTCTTCCACGCGAATGACCACGGCGTCTACCATGTCACCAGGGGTCACCACCTCGCCTGGGCGGGCCACGCGCGACCAGGAAAGCTCGCTGATGGGCACCAGCCCCTCCACACCTTGTTCCAGTTCCGCGAACACGCCGAAGTCCGCCAGTCGGGTGGCCCTGACCTTCAACTGGGTGCCGACCGGGTAGCGCGTCTCTATCCCAATCCAGGGGTCCGGCTGGGCCTGCTTGAAACCGAGCGAAATCCGGTTTCGCTTGCGGTCAATCTTGAGAACCTTGACCTCAACTTCCTGGCCAGGCTGGAGGACATCCGTCACTTTCGCCACTGGGGACCAAGCCAGGTCGGAAATGTGAATCAGCCCGTCCACGCCACCCAAGTCAACGAAAGCACCGAAGTCAGTGATGTTGCCTACCTTACCCTTGCGGGTCTGACCAACCTCGAGCTCGGTGAGGAGCTTCTCGCGGCTCTCAACCAACTGGCGTTCGAGAAGCCGGCGCCGGCTCAGCAGAACGCTACGATGGCGCCGGTCAACCTCGATGACCTCGCACTGGACCACCTGGTTGAGCAGCACGGAGATGTCCTTCATGGGAATCACGTCGCACTGCGACGCCGGCATGAAGGCCCGAATGCCCTTCAGGTCGACCTCCAGGCCGCCCTTGTTCAACCCGGTGACCCTCCCCTCGACCAGATTTCCGATGGCCAGGGTGGTCCAGGCCGCCCGCCGTGCCTGCCCCTTGCGGGCAACATTGAGCAGGCCGGAATCCGCGTCATACCCCTCGACGACGACATCGACCCGGCGCCCGATGTCGATGGTTTCCTTCTTCCCAAACTGGCTGCGGGCGAGAGCGCCCTGCAGTTTCGTGCCCAGGTCGAGGAAGACCTCGTCATCCGTCACGCCGACGACCGTCGCGGTCACTTCCGTCCCTGGTTCGACTTGCTCGGGTAGAGTCCCGCTTCTCGCGGAGACGGGCACGTCGCCGCTGAGCAAAGCGAGCTCAGCGGGGGACATAGCGGCCATGGCCTCCGCCACTTCGCGCTCGACGTCGGGCGCGGGCTCGGGCAGGGGACTCTGCTCGGACGGCATTGGGGCCGAGCGGTCGATCGATTCCGGTTCGTGACTCATGACTTAACCTTCAACCAAACTCATCCGGGATTCAAGGTGAGGACCGGGCAGCGCCGTCCACCGGCGCTCGGCGATCCGCACCGAGCCGGCACGTAAGGGTAAGCGATCCAAAGTGATGTGCAGACAACTTGACCATCAACGGAAAAACGCGGGTAAGCGGGTTCCTTTCTCGGGAACAAAGCCGCTTGTACCGTCCTCCCGACCGCAAGTCAAGGCCGATTGCCGGGCCTAGGGGCGGCCAATTTCCCAGGCGGGCCCGACGGGGGCCCAAATCGGCTCCGCTGGTCTGTATCGGCTTGCCACTGTGCCCGTTCCGGTCGATAGAATCGGTAGCGGGCGGGTTACGCCCGAGCCGTTGGCAACCCAGGGGTTGCCGGGTCCGTTGCTCCGATGAGACTGGGCGGGCGGTGGGCCCGCTGAGGACCGATGTTATGTACCAACCTACGGCCGCGACCGGCAACTCACGCTGTCTGGTCACCTTGGGTGCCAGCGGCGAGGTCATGGGGTTCTTCTATCCCAGACTGGATTTCGCCCAGAACGTGCGAGAGGGGATGTTCGGGGTGTACGTGCGCTCGGGCTCGGGGGGGCGTTTCGAGTGGTGTTTTGGGGAAGCCTGGGACCGTCGCCAGCACTTCCAGCCGGGCACGAACATCATCGTAACTGAACTGCGGCACCGGTCGTTGGGCATTCGCGTTAGGGTGAGCGACTTGGTGCCGCCGGGTGAGCAGGCGCTGGTCCGAAACTTCGAGGTCCAACGCGAGGGCGGCGCGGGGGAGGTTGTTCTTTATCAGTACTTTAATCTTGCGCCTGCTGACGTTGACCGCCGGAATGCGGTGCAGTGGCTTCCGGACCGGCGCATCGTTGTGCAGCAGTTCCGGGATGTGGTGCTGGCGGTCGGGGCGTCGCAGCCGTTTGAGATTGCGTGCGGAACGGTCGAGCGGGGCGGGCACTCCCACGTGAAGAGGGGGATGCAGGCGGGGGTGGTCCGGGGCTCGGACCAGTGCATGGGGAACGTGGAGTTTGCGACGGCCTTCGAGGTCGGAGGGGCCTCCAGTTGGGAGGGGACGCTGGTTCTGGCGGGTGGTCGGTCGCGGCCGGCCGCCTGCAACTCGGTGGCCCGGCTACGGGACTCGTCGGTCGCGGACCTCAAGGAGGCTGCGGCTCAGCGCAGCACCGGGATTTTGCAGCGTGTGCCGCGCTGCGGCGTGGATGAGCTGCGCGGTGCCTACGAGCGGGCGGTGTTGTCGCTGATGGACCTGTTTGACACGACGGAGGGGACGTTCCTGGCAGCACCGGAGTGCGATCCGTTCTACGCGTATTCGGGTGGATACGGGTACTGCTGGCCGCGCGACGCTGCGGTGAGCGCCCTGACGGTGGCGCGGCTGGGCTTCCGCGGCATGGCGGAGCGCTTCTTCGACTGGTGCGCGCACGCCCAGTTGGACGACGGGCACTGGTACCAGCGGTACTGGACGGACGGGCTGGAGGCGCCGGCGTGGTGCGTGCGTCACAACGAGATTCAGCTCGACCAGACGTGCGCGGTGTTGCATGCGGCAGCCCTGTTCGGGCAGAGCCCCGGGCCTGCCCAGCGACAGTGGATCGAGCGTTTCGCACCGGTGGCGAGGCGCGCGGCGGCGGCCATCGTCGCCCACATCGACGAGTCGGGTCTGCACAAGCAGGCGGCGGACCTGTGGGAGTGCTCGTATGGCTCGTTTGCGTACACGAACGCCGGCGTGATTGCCGCCCTGCGCGAAGGGGCACGCACGTTCGGGCTTGAGGTGCCGGACCTGGAGCGGCTGCGCGGGGTGCTGATCGAGCGCCTGTACCTGCCTGACAAGCAGCGTTGGGCGCGGCGGATCGCCCCGGAGGGATACCGCGATGAGACGATGGACTCCTCCGCGTTGGGCTTGATTGAGCCGTGGGACGTGCTGAACCCGGCGGATCCGGAGCTGCGCGAGATGGCGGTCCAGACGGTGGAGTCGATTGACCGCATCCTGGGCGTCGATATGCCGCAGGGACGGTTGATCCTGCGCTTCGAACATGAGACCTACATGGGTGGCGCGCCGGGCTGCGTGAATACCCTGTGGCTGGCGCAATGCCGGCTGCGATTGGCACAGGTTGCAACGGGGGCGGAGCGCACGCTGCAGGTCGAGTTGGCGCGCCGGCTGATCGGCGCGGCCCTGGCGTGTGCCAACCCAACGGGTCAACTGCCGGAGTTGGTTCCCCGCAACATCGGTCAATCCTACTGGGCCGCTCCGCACGGCTGGGCGAGCAGCCTGTTCATCCAGTGCGTGCTCATGCTTAGTGAATTGCCGGAGTTCCACCGCGAGCCGCAACGGCAGTCCGCGCGGACGGAAGTCCCGGCGACGCCGACGGTGTAGCCACGCCGATCTGAGCGCCTCGGCACGTGCCCGCACGGCCCCGCACGCGCGTCGCTTCTCCGGCGCTGGGGGGCAAGCGTGCTGGTACCCCCTCGGGCGCATTTGCCTCCACAACCCTCACCCCTGCCCCTCTCCCTGCGAAGGAGAGGGGTCGTATGCCGCATGCCCGCCGCAGAGCCGTGGGAGTTGCGCTGAGGGCTGGCCCGCGCACGCGACACGGGAGAGAATGCCCGGATGTGCAGCTTCCGCGGGCGGCGGCGAACCCGCGTCCGGCCCGCGACACCTGGGATCACAGCATGCGGGTGCCGCCTGTCATCGTGTGGTTTCGCCTGGATCTGCGTGTCGCGGACCACGCCGGGTTGGTGGCCGCGGCTGCCACCCATGCGCCGGTGCTGCCGGTGTATGTGTGGGCTCCGCAGGACGAGGGCGACTGGGCGCCTGGGTCGGCCGCCAGGTGGTGGCTGCATCACTCGCTGCGGCGGCTTGATGGACAACTGCGCTCACTGGGCTCGCGGCTGCTGGTCCGGGCGGGGCGGGCGGCCGGGGTGCTGGCGACGCTCGCGCGGGAGAGCCGCGCCGGCGCGCTGTTCTTCCATCGACGGATCGAACCCGACCTGATCCGCCAGGAGACCGCCGTCCAGCGGGCTCTCGCAGACCTTGGGGTGGCTGTCCACGGTCTGCACGACGCCACGCTCTTCCTGCCGGAGGAACTGCGTACGCGTGGCGGAGAAGCGTATCGCGTGTACACGCCGTTCTGGCGCGCGTGTCGAGCACGGCGCGAGCCGGCGGCTCCCCTGCGCACACCCTCCAGCCTTACGGCGCCGCGGCAGTGGCCCCACTCCTTGACGATCGATGCTCTTGGTCTGCTGCCGCGCGTGGACTGGACGGCCGGTCTGGCCGAGGCCTGGCAGCCCGGTGCAGAGGGTGCGCGGCGTCGCCTGCGCGGCTTCCTGCGCGGTGCGGCGCGGCACTACGCTACCGGCCGTGAGCAGCCGGGCCAGGCGGGAACGTCGCGTCTGTCTCCTCACTTGCATTTCGGGGAGGTCAGTGTTCGGACAGTATGGCACGCCGTGCGCAAGCGAGGCCGGCTTTCGGCGAAACCCGGCGCAGGTCAGCACTTGGACGCGTACCTGCGGCAACTTGGCTGGCGCGAGTTTGCTTATCACCTGCTGTACCACTTCCCGCACACCACGAGTGAACCGCTGCGGACGGAGTTCACGAGATTCCCCTGGACGGCCGACCCGAGAAGACTGCGGGCGTGGCAGCGTGGAGAGACAGGCTACCCACTAGTGGATGCCGGCCTGCGCGAGCTGTGGCACACGGGCTGGATGCACAACCGTGCCCGCATGGTGGTCGCGTCGTTCCTGGTCAAGCACCTGCTGATCTCGTGGCAGGAAGGGGCCCGGTGGTTCTGGGACACGCTGGTGGACGCCGACCTGGCGAACAACACGCTGGGCTGGCAGTGGGCCGCCGGGTGCGGAGCGGACGCGGCCCCATATTTCCGCATCTTCAACCCGGTCACGCAGAGCGAACGCTTCGACCCGCAGGCGGATTACCTGCGCCGGTGGCTACCGGAGTTGGCGAGGTTACCTGACGGGTGGATTCACAGTCCCTGGGCGGCCCCGGTGGACGTGCTCCGGAACGCAGGGGTGCGCATGGGGGAGACGCATCCCGCGCCGCTGGTGGAGCACAACGACGCGCGGCGCCGTGCCCTGGCTGCCTGGCGCAGGCTGCGGGACGGCACGCGTCGCACGCGGTAAGCCGAACCGTGGGGCGAAAGCCGGCCCCTGGACCGGGCTTGATGGCGTGCCATCAGGATGACATAGCCGTCTGACCGGTTACACGGCGGCCGGGCGTGTTTAGCGTCCGCCACGTTGGGGGCGCGCAGCTTTGTGGAACCCGGAAGCGCAGTCGCCTATGCTGCCCTCTCCCCGCGCAGGTGTATAGCGTCTTTGGCGTTGTGGGTGCCGCCGCCCATGCCCACCCCCGCCTGCGGCGGGTGAGGGCATGGCACCCACGCTAAACACGTACCTCCCCGCGGGAGAGGGGTTCAGGCACCGCGGCCCGGGCTTGCTTGCGGCGGATGAGGGTGTGGAACCGACGGTGAGCGCGGGTGCGCCAACGCGCGTCACCGACACCAGGAATCGTCCGGTCCCTGATCCCGACCTGCGTCGGGACGGTTCAGATCGCCGGAGATGAATGGCGTACGACAACCTCACTAGGCCTTCACTCCGGCTTTTCAGCCCCGAACTGCGTGCCGATCTGGAGGGCGTCGCGGCGGGCCTGCTCGCCGCGTTCGATCAGTTCTTCGTGCGTGGGGGGCTCCCAAGGTTCGAGCACGAAGTGGGCGGCGCGGGCGTCGACGATCTCGCCCGGCCAGAGGACTTCCGTGAAGAAGTCGACGGGGATGAGCTGATACCAGGGCGGGTCCAGCTTCAGGCTTGTATGCAGCGTCTGATACCCCTCCTTGCGAATGACGACGTCGTAGTCACCGTACCAGAGGAAGTGGGTGGTCAGCTTGGTCCGGCCGACCTCCTGGTCGTTGAGGTATATCAGGGCTTGCGGCGGCTCCGTCGTGATCGTGAGTGTCCGGCGCACGCAACCGGGAAGGACGACGGTCACAAGGGCAAGCAGCAGCACAACGCATGCGCGCCCGAATGGGCGCACGTCTGCAGGTGCCGCTGGCGTTGAGGCCTGTCCGCTCCCTGACGGTCGTGGTTCGGATCGGTCGGGTCGAGAAGCCTGCGGTGACTGCGATTGCGTGTTCATACTGCCTCCAGTTCGATGATCCGGGCGGACGGTCCGGCCGTGTCCAGCACGGCCACGGTGCAGCGCTCGGTCACCCAGCCGCAACACTCGCCGGGGTTGACAAACAACCGCCCGTCTTCCGTGCGGGCGACGGGCTCGTGGGTGTGCCCGGTGACGATGATCCGAGCCCGTGCGACCCAGTCCGCCTTACACCAGTCCAGGTAATGGTGCACGAGAATTGCGGTGCCGTCCAACTCGATGAACAGCGGGCCGTCGGCCAGCGTGGGATGCACCTCCCGCAGCCCCCGTCGTTCGCCGTCATTGTTCCCGAACGTTGCGTAGACCGGCCCGCCGAAGGTCAGCACGCGCTTCAGGGCAAACGGGGCGACGAAGTCCCCGGGGTGAATGAGAACCGCCACGCCCTCCCGACGGAAGCAAGCGATGGCCGCGTCGATCATCGGCAGGCGGTCGTGTGTGTCGGAAAGGACACCGATCAGCATGGGCAGTCGTCCTGGGAGCGGTAGGCAGTCTTCTACCCGCACGGCCGTCGGCTGTCACGGACGCCGAGACCTAACGAGGTGGCGATAGAGAAGTAGGATTTTCCTTGACTCGGCGGCAGCGGGGCGGGTAACGTGCCAGATTGCCGGGGAGATTCACAACGCTGGTCAAAACGGAGCGGGTGTCAGGGCTGCCTGCTGCGGCTACAGGTCCAGGGTTCACTGCCGGGTCCGGCCGATCTGTGGCCGAAGTGGGACAAACAGCGGCCCGGCTCGCCTGCGTACAGGGTGCGTAGGTCATCCGGCCGGCGCGGGCTCTCAGGCGTCACGGTAGGGCGCCCGCAGGCAAGGCAGGTCACGAGCTGAAGGGAGACGACTATGAGAGGGATTCATGTTGAACGAGGTCGCGTTTGCACTATTCGTGGCGACCTAAGAATGGCGCTGGCAGCGGTTGTAGTAATCGTGGCGTCGTCAAGTGCATGGGGGACCCCGTTCACCTGGGGTGAGGACGAGGAGGGCGACACAATTGCCCCGTTGCGCTGGCCTGCGGGGTCTACGATCAACATTTACATTGAAGCGGATCCCGACCCTGCCCCGCCGGACCGGTCCGCGCTCCTGCGGGAAGGGATGCTCCGCTGGCAGGCGGAGATGGCCAATCGGGGGATCACGATCAACGTGACCGTAGGCGATCCACCCAACCCGCCGCCGGCGAACGTGGTTCGTTGCACGTGGGAGCCGAACGGCACTCAGAGGGGCGGTCACACTCTCGGCACGGGGGCGGGACAGGACGACGGGATCGGCACGTGCAGCGGGGATACGGAGCTTGATGGCGGAGAGATCGTCATCCGTGACGGTCTGCCGGCGGGGACGGACGCGGAGCGGGACTACATCCGAAACCTGGGGCAGCACGAAGTAACGCACGTGTTGGGGCTGGCGGACGACGAGGACGGGCAGGTAACGGACCACACGCAGGGAACGACGCCGAACACGTACAATGACACAGACCGGGCGGAGATCTCCTCGTTGTATCCGGTACAGGAGCAGCAGCCGGCCCAGGGCACGGGAGAGACGGAGCAGAGCTCCAACCCCAACCGTTACGATTGGGACTTCTACTACGACGGGCCGCCCGGCGGGCACGTGGCGTTGATTACGATGGAGGTGCCGGGTGAGGTTATCAGCCAGATCATTCCGCCGCCCGGATGGATAGCGCTGAACCCGGGTGACCCAGGTCGGCTGAGCTTGAGCTATCCGTTCTACCAGGGGTACTGCGAGGACGGCGCTCCGGGGCGTCCCCCGTGGGACGCGAACTACCGGGTGCCGCTGGCCTTCAGGGCGCTGAGCGCGGCGGCCAGCCTGTCGATGGGCCACCCGAGTGTGCACGTCACGCTGTTCACGGTGGGGGCCCAGAGGGGACCGATGCGCGCGTGGGCCGGCGGGCCGGAACAGGTTCTCGAAGGCCCGGTAGCGCCGAGTCCGTCGGTTCCGGCGCTCGGGCTGATCGGGTGGGTGGCGATGGGCGGAGCGCTGGTCGGAAGTGGGGCGGTGGTGTGTCGGAGGCTGGGCGCGGAGGGCAGGCGGCGGCGGGAGTCGCGGGCCGCGTAGGAGACGGTCGCGGAGGCCAAGCGCGCATCCAGTTTGCCACGGGCGGGACGCCCGTGCCGCGCGGGCTGAATGCAGGCTCGGCGCGGGTACGCGGCGTTCGGTGGCGCACGAGAGGGCGAGGGCCCTTCTTCGTCGCGCGCTTGCATGCGGGCGCAGACCCCCGTAGCCTGCGCGGTCCAGCGTCTGGACCGTGGAGTGCATGTGGTTGGACCCGCTGCGCCTACGCCTGCTGCCACTAATGACCCGGCGGAACTTCTACTACGAGTACCGCCAGATGGTCCTGTGGAGCGTGCTGGCCGGGGCGATTGAAGGGCGCTTCCCGGCCGTGGTCGCCGCCAACACGTTTGCCGGCTCGCCGCTGCAGATTGCCGTGGCCACTTCGACGCAGACCGCGGCGATGATCACCAGCCTGTTGTGGGGGATGTTGTGCATCGGGCGGCCGAAGGTGCGCCTGCTGATGCTGTTCTGCGGCGCGACCGCGCTGCTGGTGGGGGGGCTGGGCGCGGTGCCCAACGATCCGCGCTTTGTCTGGTGGTTCCTGGCGCAGATGGCGGCCGCCCAGGTGATGCTGGCGGCGGTGATCACCATCCGCACGGCCGTGTGGAAGTCGAATTACCCGCGTTCGGACCGGGGGCGGATCACCGCGCGGTTGCAGGCGGCACGGACGGTGACGGGGGTGACCACGACGCTGCTGGCGGGGGCGTTGTGCGATCATTATCCGTCGTTCTACCGGCTGTTCTTTCCGGCCATCGCCCTGAGTGGGATGCTCAGCATCGCGGCGTTATCGCGACTGCGGATTCGAGGGGAGAAGAGCGAGCTGAAACGGCGCGGCGTGACACAGGCCCGGGAAGTGGGCCAGGGGCCGATGGTGGAGCCGTTTTCGATAACGGCCCTGCTGTCACCGGGGCGCATCCTGGCGCAGGTGGTGCGCATTTTCAGGGATGACGCGCGCTTCCGGTGGTACATTGTCGCCCAACTGCTGGTGGGGTTGTCGAACCTGATGACACTGCCGATCGCGGTGGTGCTCATTACGCAGTACCTGCCGGCGATGGGACGGGGGCAGCCGGGTGGTAGCGGGGGGGCGGCGGCCGAGGGTGACTTCTGGCTCAGCACCGTTCTGACCGTGGGGCTGATGCAGCTTACGCTGCTGCTGACGTTGAGCCATTGGGGGCGGCTGTTCGACCGGGTGGGCGTGATTCGCATGCGGGTGGTCAACTGCGGGTGCTGGGCGGTGTCCACGGTGGCGGGGCTGGCGGGGAACCTGATGATCCTGACGTACAGCGGGACGAATGCGTGGTGGCCGACGTGGGCGGTGGTGGTGTTTGCGTTCTGGGCGGTGACGCAGGGGCTGGCGCTGGGCGGGGGTGCCTTGGCGTGGAACCTGGGACACCTGCACTTCGCGCATCCGCGGGATGCGGAGGTGTACATGGGGATTCACGTCTCGCTGACGGGATTGCGGGGGCTGATCGGCGGGGTGCTGGGCATTCGGCTGTGGGAGTGGATGGGGTGGTCGGCGTGGCTGGTGGGCCTGGCCTTTGCCCTGGGGAGCCTGGCGATGTTCGCATGGATGGCGGGGAGGGAGCGTGCCGGCGGAGGCCCGGATGCAGCGAGCGGGTGCTGAAGCGAAGGCGAGGGAGTGGTTGGTGGACCGGGATGCGCGTTTCCGCCGCTCCCTCATCCCGACCTGTGTCGGGTACGTGCTCAGCGTGGGTGTCATGCCCTCATCCGCCGCAGGCGGGGGTGGGCATGTGCTGCGGCATGCTTACCCGCGACCGCGGTCGCGGGAAAGCATGGCACCCACAACGCCAAAGACGCTAAACACATACTGGGTCGGGATGGTTCGGATCGGTCGCGGTCGGGGCGGCGGGGCGAGCCGGGGTAATCGTGCTTATGCGACGCGCTGGCCGGCAACGAAGACGGCCACGGGGGAGGCAGCGCCGTCCAGGATAGCCTCACACACGTCACCATCAGGATCGTGATCGAGCGGAATGGCAACGAGATCCGCCTGTTTGCCAACCTCGAGCGAGCCGATCTCATGTTCCCAGCCGAGGGCGCGGGCGCCGTCGAGCGTGCCCATGCGGAGGCATTCGGCGGGCGGCACGTGGTCGCAGGTGCGGTAGACGAAGCGCAGCTCGTCGAGTACCGAGAGCGACGGGTTCGACGCGAGGCTGTCGGTACCGACGGCCACGTTGACCCCCACGCGTAGCATGTCCCGGAAGGGATGCGGCGGATGCTCGAAGGCGGCGTGCGTGCGCGGACACCAGGCGACACTGGTGCCAGAGGCAGCGATCAGCTTGATATCGGCTGCGCCGGCGTAGTTGGCGTGGGCGAGGAGGGTGGAAGGGCGCAGCAGGCCGGTGCGATGGACGAGTTCGAGCGGTCCGCAGCCGGGCAGCGGCACGTCATCATCCCACACGCCGAGGTGCTGGAGATAGGTCCAGAAAGGGCCGGAGCCCGTGCGGGTGAACACTTCCTCTTCGGCGGTCTCCAGCAGATGAATGGCCAGGGGCAGGGCGAGTGCCTCGGCCTGTTGGGCACACGCGCGCATGGCGTGCGGCTCGACGGAGTAGGGTGAATGCGGTGACACGCCGATACGCAAACGCGGTCCGGCGTGCTCACCGGAGGCCGCCGCGGCGAGACGCTCACTGAGCAGCGTCCGCCGCCGACCCAGCGCCAGCACCTCGCCGAACGAGATGGCCCGCAGGTTGGACTCGCGCAGGACCGGGCGGGTCCACTCCGGGTAGCGCGTGATGTCGCCGACGGTCGTGACGCCGGCGGCGAGCGATTGGTGGATCCCCTGTTGGGTTGACCGGCGGATGCTCTCTGCGGTGGGTGGGTGGGTTTCCCGGCGTTCCAGGAGGCGGCGCAGCCAAGCGGTGAAATCGGGGCCGGGGGGCATCAGACCGGCATGGTCCGTCAACTCCAGGTGCGTGTGGGCATTGACGAAGCCCGGGAGCAGGGCGACGCGGCCGAGATCCGTCACGTGTTCGCCGGTTCGGGCGCGGGCAGGGCCGACGAAGGCAATGCGGTCGCCGCGTAATTCCACCACGCCGTCGCTCACGACGGGCCTGCTGATGGGCACGACATAGGCGCAGCGAAGCAGCATGGCGGCCTGGGTACTCGAACCGGAGCGAAGCGCCAAGACCAATGCCAGACTCCTCCGGGCTGCCCGTATCCGGGCCGGCGAACATGACCGCCGGCTGTTATGCGGGTGCTTCCTTGACAAATTCCGTCATTACGGCGTCGCGTGCGAAGCCTAGCGATTCCAGCAGCGCCAGTTGCGGCCTGTCCACGCAGGCAACCCGGGCGCAGATGCGCGGCAGGGCCAGCCGCTGAACAAGCCGGAGGCAGTGCGCAACCAGAGCACCCTCCACGGAACCGCGGTGGTTGGTCACGCCCGGGGGTGATGTCGGTCCCAGGAGGCGGCCAATGTCGCCGACCTGGTGCAACGCGCACCACGCGATCCCCCGGCCTTGGGCCAGCGCTACGAACGCATCGAGGCCGGGATCGTCAAGCCATTCCTCCACGGCCGCGCTCCGCAGGCCCGCCTCCGCGGCCCGCGCTCCCTGCGTGGGGGAACCCGTTACCACGGACGGGGGCGTGCCGCAAGCCTCTCGGAGCGCGGCTCGGACGGCCCGCGCGGGCACGATGCGGACGCCCGGCTCGGTGGGTGCCCCGACCCAGCGGGTCAGCAGCAGGGCATGAGAGTCGCAACGCGCAAAGCCGTGGCGGGTGAGGAAGGGGACGAGGGCATCCAGCGGCTGGTCCACGGCCGGTACCCAGCGCCAGGAGCGGATCTGTCGGGTAGCAAAGAGTGTCTCGGCCTCCCGCAAGGCAGCGGGGAGCTTCTCCGAATCGTCCACAAGCACGTCGCGGTACTGGTTGGCCTCCGGGAGGTCGGCGAAGCGCTCGCTGTGAAACGCGATCCCATAGAGCAAGGTCGTACGCTCCGCGAGGCGTTCGACGAGGCGTTGCTCCGAGTGCCGGAGCCAGCTCGCGGGTATACCATGCATGATCCGACTCGGTTCTCACACCGGGCGTGCGACCGGCGGCGCAACGGCCCAGGTCCGGCGGGACGCGGTACCGGGGTCCACATGACCCCGCGCGGTGGTGCCACGCAGTCGTTCCGGGGTGCGCTCGGCTCCACGCGGAAGCATGCCGGCGCCTTCGGCTTGGGCATGCCCGGACGACATGCCACCCGGATGGTACGCCACACCGGCGAGCTGGGCTTGCGCGTACCACTCGAAAGGGACGCGATGCGCGCTCCTTCGGCTCGGGTATGCTACCCGGAAGTTGCAGCGGCGGACAGGGCGAGTACGGCGGCGGGGCGAGCCGCAAGGGTACACCCCGCCACCTCGTCTTCCGCCCCAGGGGGGGTGGCACAGAGCGCTGGCGTCTAACCGGGCACCCGCACCCGGCGCCGTGCCAGTACCACGCCGGCCATGCCGGACAGTAGAAGCGTTGCCCCGGCCAAGCCCCAGGTCGTCGTGGCCGGGACCGGCGGTGCCAGGGCGGTGGTGTTGATACCCACGGAGACGACGCCAAGCTGCCCGGTGGCCACATCCAAATACCCCGTGAAGTGGGTACGGAAGGGGATGGTGGTTTGCCCGTTGATCACGAGGCTGTTGGTCAGCACGCCGTCGCCGATGAGGCCCACCTCGCGCGTGTTCATGTCGAAGTAGCCGCTGACGTTGGTGTACACGGCCGAGTTGATGCCGGTGGGGCCGAAGCCGGGGATGTTGAGGCTGTCGGCCACGAGGAGCGAATCCACAACGTGCAGATCGAAGAGGTGCGCCTCGTCGGGTGCCACGTGCCGGGTGGCGACGACGGTGACCGTGCCGCTCAGCGGCACGGCGAAGAGGGTGCCCGCGCCGAATCCGACGCCGAGGTCCACCTGCAACTGAGTGACCGGATGGGCGGGATCAAGGTGGAAGGTCATGGTCGTGTCCGCACCTGGCGGTGGAATCACAATGGGTGCCTCGGCCAGCCATTCCGTGCTGCTGATGCTGATGCCCTGGTTGTAGCGGGACTTGACGATGCAGGCGCAGATCAGCTCACCGGTGATCTGGTGGTTGATGACGCGTTCCTCGCATTTACCGGCCTGATCGTCGAGTTTGCAGATCTTAGGCGCCTTGCAGATGCCTAGCCCGTCGTCCTTGCACCCGTCTTTGGAGTAGCCCCCGAAGGCGAGACCGCCCGCCGCGCCTAGTACCGCCAGAGTTGCCGCAAGCACTGTTTCCCTGTTGCGTGCCATAACCCGTTCCTCCCTGCGCGTTTGCGCACCTCAGTTGTGACCAGCGGTGCGTAAGCTGCCGAGAGGATTCAGGCAAAGCAGATACGCCTCCCCCGCCCGGTGTTCCACGGACGGGCGCGAGGTGGCTACGGTTCTGCGCACCGAGTGAGTATCAGACAGCCCGAACACTCCCGTGGGGATGATAGGGAGCCGGGCTTGACGGTACAAGCGCTTTCTCACGGCTACGCCCTCGTGGGACACCGGCGGGGCGAAAGAGGCCGACCTCGTTCCGTCGACAAGGTGCCGCGGTGCCCGACGGCTCCGGCGGTGGTAGAATGCCGACCGGGTAACCTGAGGTGGCTGCAAAGGATGACACGACATGGCTCGAGTTGACGTGCACCCCAACGAATGGCTAGGACACCCCGGCTTGGTCCGCGAGACCTATGCTCGGCTGACGGCCGAGGGGATCCTGCTGGCCTCGCTGAATGAACACGGGCGGCTTAACCCGATGACCATCGGCTGGTGCACGTTCGGGGCGATCTGGGGGCGGCCCATGTGCGTCGTGCTGGTGCGTCCCTCTCGGCACACCTACACCTGCATCGAGCGCACCGGTGATTTCACCGTCAACGTGCTGCCGGAAGCACTGGGCCAGGTGCCTGACTACTGCGGCACGGTTAGCGGCCGGTCGATGGACAAGCTGCGGCACCTGGAGCTGGATACACTGCCCAGCAAGCATATCAGCAGTTCGGGCATCGCGTGCGCGAACATCGTGCTTGAGTGCAAGGTCGTTCACCGCAACGACGCGCAGGAAGCGGCGTTTCCCGAGGAGATTCTGGCCAGCTATTACCCGGGTGGGGATTTTCATCGGGTGTACTTCGGCCAGGTGCTGGGCGTGTCGGTGGATGAGGCCTTCCTGGCGGGGGTCCGGTAGCACCCCTGGCAGTGCGGCAGGCTTCGCCGGCGCTCGGCGGACGGCGCCGAACGAGGCACGTCAGTGCGCTGCCCAGGGCGTCCCAGCGTTATCACCCGTGCGTGGATCTAACGACTACTTACAGAAGGCCGTTCTCCGTGTAAAGTTGGGCAGGGCTTGCCGTGGGGCTCCGCGCAGCCGTGCATGGGGTCTGCTCAACAGGGATCGGGACGCTGTGTCGGCGTGCCCCGTGGCGCGGCGGTCCGGTGGTGGGCGAGTGAAGGGCAGGCACTCCTGGTCCACGCCCTTTCTGAGGTACGTGCGGTGGTGGAGGGCGCTCGGCCGAGCCGCCGGTAGTGTCGGCCGTGGGGACCGCACGGGTCAGCGGCGGCCCCAAACGCCCGGCCCGGAAGCGTCGCAGGTGAGACGCCGCGAGGAATCTGCTATACTGGCGGATCATGGGGTGGAACGGGAACTGCCCGCCGGCGTTGGTCCGGGGCGGACGCGGCCGGGCGGTTCCGGTGGTCGTCACCAGTTAGTTCGAGGGTGGCCTTGTGGAGGAGGCGCAGATCATGGTTGGGAAGGCAGTGTGCGCTGTAGCGGCGATGGGAGTGTGGGCGGTGGGGGTGGCCTTGGCGGCGCCGCCGGCGTTGACCCGTGAGCAGGCGCGGCAGCTCTTGCAGACGGAGGTGCCGGGAGTCGGGCTGCATGTGGATGGGGAACGCCTGACGCGTGTGTACGGGACCATCATGGCGTTCGGCAGCACGCCGGAGGCGGCGGCCGAGCAGTTCGTGCAGAGCTACGCGGCCGTGTTCGGGGTAAGCGCGGACGATCTCACGCCGGGAAGCTTCGTGGAGGGCGGTTCGCCGGTGCAACCGGTGATGTATGAGCCGGAGCGTGGCGACTACAAGTTCATGCTGGTTCGTTACGCGCAGGGGGCGGGGGGCGTGCCGGTATTCCGGGGTGACCTGCGGGTGCTGACGAAGAACGAGCCGGGGTATCCGGTGGTGCTGGTGGCTTCGGGCATCCGGGACGTGGACGGATACGAGCCGCCGATCGGAGCCGAAGGTGTGGACGCGCCGGCGGCGGTGGCCGTGGTGCGTCACGCCCGTCCGGAGTTGACGCATTTTGGGGTGCCTCAGGTCGTCGTGTGGGCGGGGGTGGACGAGATGCGGGTCTCGCCGCGGCTGGCCGTGACGTTCGCGGCGAACAACTTCGACGCGCCGGGGTCGGACCGGTCGCAACATTGGTTGTTCGTTGTGGACGCGGTCACGGGCGAGACGTTGTACGAGGAGAACCAGATCATCCAGACGGACGTCAGCGGTAGCAAGCGTGGGATGGCCACGATGGGCCCCAAGGCGGACTTCTGCTCGGATGAGCTATCCACGCCGATGCCGTTTGGTCGGGTGACGATCACGGGGGGCAACACGGCCTACAGCGACGTCAATGGGAACTTCGTCATTCCGAACAGTGGGACGAGCGCCGTGAGCGTGCAGTCGTTCATGGCGGGGCAGTATTTCACGGTCAACAACTCGGCGGGCAGCGTGGAGACGCTGTCGCTGGTGGTGACGCCGCCGGGTCCGGCCAACTTCCTGCACAACCAGGCCAACACGAGCGAGCAGGTGCGGGCGCAGGTGAACGGCTACGTGCACGCGAATGCGGTGCGTCACTTCGTGGTGACGCACAACCCGTCGTATCCGACGATCGGGACGCAGACGAACTTCCCGGTGTATGTGAACCGCAGCGATCTATACTGTCCGGGGAACGCCTGGTATGACGGCAGTTCGATCAACTTCTGCGCCTCGGGCAGCAGCTACCCGAACACGGCGTGGAGCAGCGTGATCTACCACGAATACGGGCACCACGCGGTGAGCAGCGGCGGCAGCGGGCAGGGGCAGTATGGGGAGGGTGTCAGCGACAGCTTTTCGGTGCTGATTCTGGACGATCCGGGTCTGGGGTACGGTTTCTACGGCGACTGCAACACGCCGCTGCGGACGGCCGACAACACGATGCAGTACCCGTGCACCAGCGATGACCACACGTGCGCCCAGTTGCTTTCCGGTTGCGTGTGGTCGACGCGGAACGAGCTGGTGGTGACGGAGCCGGCGAACTACCTGTCCATTCTGGGCAACCTGATGGTCAATTCGGTCCTGCTGCACTCAGGCACGATGATTACGCCGCAGATCACCATCGACTTCCTGACGCTGGACGACAATGACGGGGACCTCGAGAACGGCACCCCGCACTTTGACGAGATTACGACGGGGTTCGGCGCACACAATATGTGGCAGGGGCCGCCGCCGCACAGCGACTTCTGCAGCCAGGCGGGGGACGCCTGCCCCGGCA
The DNA here is from genome assembly GCA_029558835.1 of Planctomycetota bacterium. Lineage (GTDB taxonomy): Bacteria > Planctomycetota > Phycisphaerae > UBA1845 > UBA1845 > JAKQDH01. Next base: position 98,080 of record JAKQDH010000034.1, read on the forward strand.
GCTACAGCGGGACGACCACCGGGATGACCAACGATGGGTCGGCGGGCTGCGGGTCGTCGAACTCGACGCCGGACGTGTGGTACCGCTACATCCCGCAGACGAGCGGGACGCTGACGCTGGACTTGTGCGATTCCTCGTTTGACACGGTGGTGTCCGTGCACACCGGGTGTCCGGGAACGGCGAGCAACCAGATCGGCTGCAACGACAACGCCGGGTGGTTCGTGTGCGGCATCCTGCCGGTAGACCAGTCGAAGCTGAGCGTGTCGGTCACCGCGGGCCAGACGTACCATATCCGGGTCTCCGGCAACAACGTGACGGGCGCCTACTCGATGACGCTTTCCGGCCCCAACTGCGTGCCCGGTCCGACGTGCGACGACGGGATTCAGAACCAGGGCGAGCAGCGCATCGACTGCGGCGGGCCGTGCCCCGCGTGCGAGTGTCTCTCCGATTCCGAGTGCAGCGACGGGCAGTTCTGCACGGGGGCGGAGACTTGTGACGCCTACGGCGAGTGCAAATCGGGCAGCTATCCGTGCGGGGGCGGGGAGTGGTGTCATGAAGAGGGCGACGCCTGCCTGGCCTATGGCGACGGCGACTTTGATGCCGACGGCGACGTGGACCTGCTCGACTTCGCGGACTTCCAGACGTGCTTCGGCATGCTGGGGACGGGAGCCTGCACGGCGGGCAATCTGACCGGACCTGGCGGCATGATTGACGTCAGCGACTTCGCGGGCTTCAGCAGCACGCTGACGGGTCCGCAATAGGTCTGCCGGACCGGAAATCTCAAACAGCGAATGGAGGAGAGCACCGCGAGAGCGGTGCTCTCCGCGTTGGTGGGGACTGCGCGCGGCGCGGCGGCGTCCGTTTCATCTTCCGTTCACGTTGCATGCGTCAGAATGTGCGCTGACCAGTCGGTCGGTAGGACGTGCGCCGGCCGCAGGGACAAACCGCGTCGGCCGGTAAGGCTCCGGTTCCCGATGTCCCGGAGCGCGCCGGTTACGCGGCAGGGTTCCCCCAGGTGGGGCCCATCCAACGCGAACCGCTGAGCGGAAGGCACAGCACGGGTATGGTCGCACGAACCGGCACATTGGAAAGCTCCGCCGTCCGCAGCGCCGCGGAGGTGATGCGAGCCGAGGAGGCGGCGACCGGCTGCGCGGTGACGGTGATTATCCCCGCGCTGAATGAAGCGGCGGCGATCGGGCAGGTCGTGGCGGCGCTGGTGGCGCGTTATCCGGATTACGAGATGCTGGTCGTCGACGATGGTTCCACAGACGGCACGGGCGAGGTGGCCGCGGCGGCGGGGGCCCAGGTGATCCGCCACGAGTGGAACCAAGGGTACGGCGCCAGCCTGCGGACGGGCTGTCGGGCGGCACGGGGTGACGTGATCGTGTGCTTTGACGGCGATGGGCAGCATGACCCGGACGACGTGGAACGGCTGGTGGCAGAGACGCAGCGGCACGACATGGTGGTGGGCACACGGCTGCCGGATTCCTACCAGCCGGGGATCCGCCGGCCGGGGAAGGCGGTGCTGGCCGCGTGCGCGAACTTCCTTGCCGGCGTCAAGATTCCCGATGTCAATTCGGGCCTGCGGGCGTTCAAGCGCGACGTGATCCTGCGTTACCTGCACTTGATGCCCAGCGGCTTCTCGTTTTCGACGACCAGCACGTTGGCGTTGCTCAAAAGCGGACGCCCGGTGAAGTGGGTGCCGATCACGGTACGCAAGCGCATCGGCGTCAGCTCGGTGTCACAGACGCGGCACGGGTTGCAGGCGTTGCTGTTGCTGGTGCGGCTCACCACGCTGTTCGAACCGTTGCGCGTGTTTCTGCCCGTGAGCGTCGCGTTCATGCTCGTCGCGATCGGGTTCCTGATCGCCAATCTCTGTGCCGGCCACACGGTGCCCCAGACCTCGGTCATCATGTCGGTTTCGAGTGTCACGATCTTCCTGATGGGGCTGGTCATGGACCAGGTGGCGGCGTTGCGTCGGGAGAAGCACGAATGAGGGACGCCCTGGTCCGGGGCCGCCGGTACACCGTCAACCGGTTCACCATCGAGGAGGTCCGCGCCTTCTGGGATGCGGCCGCGGACGAGTACGTCCACGATGGGCAAGCGATGGCGGCCACGCACCGTCAGCGGTTCGAGCGGGGTTTCGAGTACTTCCGGCCGCGGGACGGGATGCGGGCTCTGAACATCTGGAGCCGGACGGGGGAGGCGATTGACTACTTTCGACAATGCGCGCCGCGCCTCGAACTCGTGAATGCCGAGGTTTCGCCGCGCATGATCGAGAAGGCCCGCGCGCGCTACCCCGATGAGACGTTCATCACCACGACGCTGGCGTCGCTTCCGTTCGCCGACGGTGAGTTCGACTTCATCCTCTCCCTCGAAACGCTGGAACATGCGCCCGATCCGCTGGTTTTCCTGAGCGAACTGGGGCGCGTGCTCAAGCCGGGCGGGACCCTGGTGCTGAGTTGCCCGCCGGCGACGGCCGAGCTGCCTCTGAGAGTTTATGAGGCACTGCTGCCCAATCACGGGGAAGGTCCGCACCGGTTTCCTTCGTCGCGTGAGGTCAAGCAACTGCTGCGCGCCGCCGGTCTCGAGCTCAAGCATCACGACGGGACGTTGTTCATTCCGGTGGGGCCGCGGTCATTGCGGCGGTTGGAGCCGCTGGTCGAGCGTGTGGTGGCGCGGACACCGCTCAGCGAGTTCGGCATCCGGCAGTTCTACGTCTGCGAGCGCCCGCGCGGGGGGGGGCCGTGGCAAGAGCTCATGCGCCAGGTCGTGGATGTCGGCCTGTGCACGCGGTGCGGAACGTGCGTGGGCGTGTGTCCGACCGGCGTCCTGGAGTTCGAGGGGATCGACGAGGAGTGCGTTCCCGCGGCGGTGCGTCCGGAAGACTGCACGCAGTGCGGGTGGTGCACGGCCGCCTGTCCGGGGGCGCGAGTCTCATTTGCGAAGGTGCATGCCACCGTCGGTGACGCACCTGTGGAGAGTGTAGAGTTGGGCCCGCTGCGTCGGGTTCGCGTGGCACACGCCTGCGACCGGGGCATCCGCGTGGCCGGCGCCAGCGGCGGGGTAGTGACGGCCGTCCTGGGTGATCTGCTCGACCGGGGGGTGATTACGGGCGCCGTAGTGCTCAACGGGCACGCCGAGGCGCCGTGGCGACCCTGGCCGCGGGTGGCGCGCACGCGGGAGGAGAGCATCCAGGCGGCCCAGAGCAAGTACTGCGTCACGCCGACCAACGTGTTTCTGCGGGAGGTTGATCCCGCGAGGGACCGGCTGGCGGTGGTGGCGCTGCCGTGTCAGGTGCATGCGCTGCGGATGCTGGAGCGTGACGGACACCCCGCGATGCGGACTGTGTCGCTCATCATCGGTTTGTACTGCGGGAACCAGTTGTCCTTCGGTGCCACGCGGAGTTTCCTGAAGCGCCACGGGGTGCGCGACTTGTCGGAGGTTGCCGAGATTCGGTATCGAGACGGGGCCTGGCCCGGGCAGGTGCGCTGCGTGCTCAAGGACGGGCGTTCGTTCGCGGTGCCGAAGTTCCAGTTCAACCATCTGATATCGTCCTACGTGTTGGACCGGTGTCTGCTGTGCACGGACTTGGCGGCCGAGGGGGCGGATATCTCGGTGGGTGACGCCTGGGGTGTCGAGCCCGAGCAGGGGAGCGGCTCTTCGCTGGTGATCTCGCGTACCGAGCGCGGCGAGGCCACGATGGCGGAGCTTGTGTCGCGTGGCGTGTTGGCGGCGGAGGAGATCGAGGTTGAGCGGGCTGTGGCGATGCACGCGCACGGGCTGGACCTGAAGAAGACAGGATCGTTCCTGCGCCTGCGACGATTGGCACGCAAGGGCAGGCCGGTACCGCAGTACGATGTGTCCGCACCGCGTCCGTCGCTCGTTCGCCGCGGGATCGAGGTGTTGATCTCGGCGCATTTCCGGATCATGCGAACGCGCCTGGCACGCGCGATCGTGGGCCGGATTCCGTTCGGCTTGGTGGGGCCGGTATACGTGGGCGCGAGGACGGTGTGGAAGAGCGTTGCCGCGCGGAAGTACGAAAACCGGGCGAAGGTCGGCGAGACACAGCCGGCCGGGCGGGGCTGGTGGTGGCGGCTGCTGGGGCCGCTGCTGCTGCTCATTATGCTCTGGCGGGTGGGGCTTGGGCCGTGCTGGTCGGCGGTGAGCGGCGCCGACCCGACCTGGTTTCTGGCGGCCTGTGCGATGTCGGTCCCGGCGCTGGGCATCAAGGCGTTCCGCTGGCAGGAGTTGCTGCGGGCGCACGGCTTCACGTTGTTGTGGCGGGAGAGTGCCGGCATTTATGCGGCGGGCTTGCTGGCGGGGGCGGTGACGCCGGGCAAGGTGGGAGACCTGGCGAAAGCGCCGCTGCTGGCGGCCCGCGGGGTACCCTGGGGCACGGGGATCGCGGCGTCGTTGTGGGACCGCGCATTTGACGGCCTCCTGCTGTTCGCGGCGGGTGCCGGCGGGGTTCTGGCGTTGCCGACCCTGCCGGGGCGGGGAACTTTCGCGCTGGCGACGGCCGGGGCGGTTGTCCTTGCACTGGCCGGCGTGGTGGTCTTCCGTCGGGCAGTTGCGCGCACGCTGCCCTCGCGCGACGCGCGGTGGTGGGGCATGATGACGGTGGCGACGCTGGCTGCGCTGGCATGCTACTTCGCCTCCGCGTACTGCTGTGCGCGGGCGCTGGCACTGCCGCTGGGTGTTGTTGACGTGGTGGCCGGCATGGCGGTGGCGGCCGTGCTGGGGCTGTTGCCGATCACGGTTGCCGGGATCGGCACGCGGGACGCCGCGTTTGTCGTGATCTTCGGGCCCCGCGGCGTGGATGCGGAGCACGCGCTGGCGCTATCCGCGCTGGTCCTGGCTTGGATGTTGGTCAACTGCGTTCTCTTTCTGGCGGTGTCGCGGTGGGGGCTTGCCCGCCGCGCGCCGGCCACGTCTGGTGGTCCTGTGCAGGGAGCGTCGGCCCATGAATCCCCCCCGTGAGCCGGAGAACCGAGCCGCAAGGCGTTTCTACACGTTCGGTGCGGTCGGACTGTTGATCGTGGCGGCGTTGGCGACGGCCGCGAGCTGGCGGCTGTACCCAGTGTTCGTTGACACGTACTACCACATGGGAGTAATCGAGGGGTTTTCCCAGGCGGAGGGCGTCACGACGCGAGCATTCTGGGAGTTGGCGCCCGGCGGTCGCGTGCACATCTACCCGCCGTCGCTGCACGTGATCGGGTACTTCTTCACGTTGGTGGGGGTATCGGCGCGCACGTACATTACCGTGGTCAGCGCGGTTTGTTACTTCGGGTGTCTGCTGACCACGTGGCTTTGGCTGCGGCGGATCATCGGGCCACGCGGGGCGATGTTTGCCGTAGTGCTGCTTTGTGGGCCGTATGCGTTCTTCTGGACGCAGGCGTCGTTCACGGCCGTCGCGGGTGTCATGGTTCTGGCACCGCTGGCCCTGCTGGCCCTGGAGACGGAGCGCTTCCTGGTCTGCGGCGTGGTCAGTTTCGTGGCCATCACGATGCACCCGATGGGGCTGTTTCTGCCGCCGGCACTGGTGTTGAACGCACTGTTGCGGCGGAAGCGCCTGGTCGCGGGTCTATTGGCGGCCGTGGTGCCGGTGGTCCTCTACGGGCCGTGGCTGGGGCACATCTGGGCCAACCGGGCACTGCTGCCCGACAGCCGCACGGGCGGGGAGATTTCGCTGGGCGGCTTCGGCGTCGGCGGCGTGAACCTCGGGGTGTTTCTGGTGGGGTTGAGCGCGGTGTCCGTGCCGTGGCTCATCGCGAGGCGGGGGCCGGTGCTGGGGCTGGTGGGAGCACTGCTGGGGTTTGCCGTGGTGTTTCCCATGGGCTTTGGGGGCAGGTTCTTTGCGTTCAACATTCATTGGCCGCTGGCGTGCCTGGCCGGCTATGGGCTGGCGGAGCTGACGCGTTGGCTGGAACGGGGGGTATGGCTGAGGCCGGCGGTGCGCGTGGCGGCCACGGCGGTGGCGGCGGCGGCGCTGGTGGCCTATCCGGCGTTGGAGATGCCCTTGCCGCGCAGCGGGGGCCCCGGGGGGCGGGGGCGGATGACTGCTGGAGAGCGGGGCGGGCCGCCTGACCGCGCTTCCGCTGCCGACAGAACCCCGCCGGGAGCGCGCGCGAACGAGAACCCCGGAGAGGAGCAGCCTGCCGCGCCGTGGCTCGGGCGTCCCGCCCGAGTGGGGGTGGCCGCGAACGACCGTACGCGGGAGGAGTCACGGGTGACGCTCGCCGAACTGCGTTTCACGGTGCAGGCTGGGGCGCTACCGAAGTTGTTCGACGCCTACTCCGGGGAGGGCTCGGCGGCGGGTATGGGCGCGCCGGGGCGGCAAGGGTGGCCGGGAGCGCTACCGGGGCGGCGGGCGCTGTCGGGGCGAGAGGGGCGTCCGGGACGGGATATGCGCTTGGAGCAGGACGTACGCACGGGCCGCGGAATGCGCCAGTGGGGGGAAGCGGAGTCGGCGCGGGACGGCGCGGGTGGGCCGATGCGAGGGGGACGGCAACCGGGAGGCGCGGGGGGCATGCCCGGCGGACCGGGGATGGACTCGCTGCGGCGTCCGGGCGCCGAGGACTTCTTCAAGGTGGTGAAAGAGACGGTGCGCGTCGGCGACGTGGTTTACGTCGGTGATGCGATGAATGGATCACTCCTCGTCGGGATCACCGGAAGGTGGACTTCGAGCGGCATCCTGCGCGACGTGCGTTCCGAGACGCCGTTGGCCCAGCCTGAGGATTGCGACTTCCTGGCCGTGTTGGGCGGCGGTATGGGCATGGGGCCGGGCGGGCCGAGGGGGGGGCAGAATCCGCCTGAGAGTTTCGAGAAGGTCTTTGAGAATGAGTATGGTTCCCTCTACAAGAACCCCGCGCCGCCGGAGCACGCGCGGGAACCACTGAAACCGGACGTGAGCGTGCCTTTGCTGACGACGGTGGCGATGGTGGGGCTCCTGCTCATTGTCGTTGATCTACTTCCCAGGCAGCGGCGCGGCGTCCGCGCGGTAGCGGCCGCGGTGGGTGTGGCCATTGTCGGGTTGTGCTTCGTGCCGCTGACGATGGCCGTGGTGGGGGAGCTTCGCAACCCGCCCGCGGCTCCCGCGTGGGGGCGCGAGGGCGAACCGGGATTCGGACCACCGGGGTTCGGGCCGCCCGGCGGCGGTCCCGGTGGGTTTGGTCCCGGGCGAGTACTGGCCGATACTTGCTTCAGCGAAGCCGACGCGGATCGCAGCGGGGGTGTGTCGCTGGGGGAGTTTCGGGGATTGGCCGGGCGGTGGGTGGAGAACTGGGACGAGGATGTGAGCGGCGATCTGGACCTGGACGAGGTGGCGGAAGGACTTGGCTCAGCCCTCGGCGCGCCACCCGGCATGAACGGTCGCCCGCTGCGCTCGGGAGGGCCTGACGGACATGGGCCGGCGTGGTTTCTTGCCCAGAGGGTGTTCGTGGCCTGCGACGGGAATGCGGACGGGCGGCTGTCCGAGGCGGAGATGACGAGCGCCTTCGAGGCGTGGTTTGCGGAGTGGGACGAAAAGTCTGGGGGAGAGCTGGACGAAGCGGCGCTGGAACGCGGGCTGGAGCGGGTGCTGGTTGAGACGCTGAGGCCGCGACGGGGGGAGTGAGCGGGTCCGCAAACCCGCTGCGATGTGTTCCGGCGGGTGGGGCGTTGTCTACTGGCGGGCGGATGTGCGACATGCGCGTGCTCATCGTTGAAGATCAGGAGCGGTTGCGGACCTGGCTGCAGAAGGGCCTGAAGGAGGCCGACTTCGTCGTCGACGCGGCCGCCGACGGGAACGAAGGGCTCTGGTACGCGATGGGCAACTCGTATGACGTCATCATCCTTGACCTGATGCTGCCCGGGATGGACGGATTGAGCATCCTGCGTCGGCTGCGACAGGCGGGACGGCAGGACCAGGTGTTGATCCTGACGGCCAAGGACACCGTACCGGATCGCGTCAAGGGCCTGGACCTCGGCGCCGACGACTACCTGGTGAAGCCGTTTGCGTTCGAGGAACTGGTGGCACGAGTGCGGGCGCTGGTGCGTCGAGGTTACGGCAAACACAACGCCGTCATCGGGATTGGCGAGCTGCGCATCGACACTACCCAGCGACGGGTCTGGCGTGGAGCGCAGGAGATTGAACTGCGGGCGATGGAGTACAAGCTGCTGGAGTATCTGGCTCGGCGGGCAGGCGAGACCGTCAGCCGGACGGAGATCTGGGACCACCTGTACGACTTCGGGTCGCAGACGGTAAGCAACGTGGTGGACGTGTACATCGGGTGCCTGCGGCGGAAGCTGGATCGTCCGGGTGAGAAGAGCCTGATTCAGACGCGTCGAGGGTTGGGGTACGTGCTGGGAGGCAACCCATGATGCGCTCCCTGCGGTCTCGGCTGGTCGTCGGCATGCTGGTGGGCATGAGCGCCCTGCTGGCCGCGGCCGGCAGCACCATCTACACGGTTCAACGGCGGGAGCTTTACCGCGCCTTCGACGACACGCTTCTGGGCAGTGCCAACGCTTTGGCACTGCTGCTGCATCCCGGTCCGTTTGGCTACCGGTTGGATGCCGAGGGGCTGGCACGGCTGCCGGCCGGGCAGATACGGGAAGGAGCTCTGTACCAGCTTTGGAGTGACCAGCCGATCGACACCATGTCGCGCCCTCGGTGGGTGGGGCGCTCGCCCGACGATGGCGGTCCACGCGATGAGGATGGCCCGCCGGAGGAGGGCAGGCCGCCGGGCGACATGGGCCTACCGGGTGAGCCCGGCGCACGCCCCCCCGAGTGGGATGATCGCCCGCCGCCGAAACCCGAATCCCGGGGGCGGGGTCCGCGACCGGATGGGTTCGGGCGCCGGCCGCCGCTCGACGAACGGGAGCTATGGCGCGGTCGGGAGACGGGTGAACTTGTGGTCCGTTCGGCCTCGCTGGAGGGCGCCGACCTGCCGCGCCTGGAGGTTCCGGGTGACCAGCCGCGTTTTGAGATGATCACGCTGCCGAGCGGCGTGTACGGGCGGGCCGTCGGGGTGCGGTTTCGGGTGCTGCCCGTTGGTCCCAGCGTGCTGTGGAGGCCGCCCGCTGAGGTGCTGGCTGTGGTGGCCGCCGATGCGGGTGAACTTGAGCAACATTTGCGTTTTCTGGGCGTGCTGCTGGCGGCGACGGCCCTGGGCACCATGGCCTTTTCCGTCGGCGTCGCGTGGCTGGCGGTGAGCCGCGGATTGCGTCCGCTGGCCACGGTGGCGCAGAAGATCGGCGGGTTGGACGAAACCGGCCTGAAACAGCGTCTGGCTGACGGAGGTGTGCCGCCGGAGATTGAACCGGTCATTCGACAACTCAACGGGCTGCTCGGGCGTCTGGACGAGGCGTTCGACCGCGAACGGACCCTGACTGCCGACGTGGCCCACGAGTTGCGGACGCCGGTGGCTGAGATTCGCACGATTGCGGAGATCACACTCAGCCGGGTGCGCGACGCGGAGGAGTACCGTCAGGCACTGAGCGAGGCGCTGGAGGCGATTCGGACGCTGCAGGCGCTGATTGAGAAGCTGCTGGTGCTGGCCCGCCTGGAGGCCGGGCAGACGCAGGTGGAGTTGCAGCCGGTGCCGGTGGTGCCCGTATTGGGCCATCTCTGGAGGCAGGTCGGGCAGGCAGCCGAGGCTCGTGGGGTTACGTTCGAAGACCAGTGCGGTGCAGACGATGTCGTGTGTGCTGACCAGAGTCTACTGGAGGTGGTGGTATCCAACGCGCTGTCGAATGCGGCGGCCTACACACCCGACGGCGGTCGGATCACGGTGCTGGGTTCGCGTCGTGCGGCGGGCTACGAGCTTAGCCTCGCCAACACCGGTTGTACGCTGAGCAGGAGCGAAGTGCCCCGGGTATTCGATCGGTTCTGGCGGTCCGAGGCGGCGCGGAGCCGCACGGGTCTCAACTGTGGACTGGGCTTGACGCTGGTGCGGCGGGCCATGGAGGCCATGGGGGGGCAGGCCGAAGCAACCGTCAGTCACGAAGGCTGTTTCGTGCTCACGCTTACCTTCACCGCGGTTGACGCATCGGCCCGCGGCTGCGAACCCCACGATGACGCGTGACATGACAGCGGGCCAACCGGGTCGCCACCAAAGGGGCAGACACGCCGGTCTTTCGGGTCTTTGCGGGTGACTGGAAGCTCCGCGCGCGGCCCTCCTCCGCCGGAATGCGCATACGCCAACGCTCGCCAACGGGGAATCGGCGGCTCCCTGGGGGTCACAGTTCAGAGGGCCAGCGCCGAATCGCGCGCCGTGATATAATGAGCGACTCCGGAGGCGGAGCGCGAGCCCCGGGGACCGATGCGTCCAGTGGCCACCATGTCGGCCGCGAGCGGCCGACGTCACTGCTTCGACCGGCGGTTATGGGACCGCCGTGGGCGCCTGCTGATCAGTGGGGGCGCCCGTGGACGGTCCCGGGGGTGCTCTGCGCGGGGAGCCGTTGACATCCGAGGTGGCTGGTGGGCGTGGGCTGCGGGGCAAGTATCAGGATTTCATGTTCCTTTCATCAAGGGGATGCCAAGATGGAAGGCAACGTTCAGGGGGGTGCGGGTCGCCGGGGTCTCGCGGGGGGTTCGCGGGAACGGCGGCTGCGCCAATCGCTTCTTTCTGCGCACGTTGCAGCGTGCGCGGGGGTGAGGAGGAGAATCATGCGGCTTTCGATCGTGGTTGGGGTTCTGGTTGCGCTGGTCCAGGTTGCGGCGGGCGACGTGGTCATCTCGGAATGGATGTACTCTGGTACGGATGGAGAGTTCGTTGAGTTCACCAACGTAGGCGCGACGCCGGTGGACATGACCAACTGGAGCTACAGCGACACCGATGCGGAGCCCGGGGACGTGTCGTTCTTCGACGTTTTCGGCGTGGTGCAGCCGGGCGAGTCGGTGATCTTCACTGAAGCGGAGCCGGCCCTGTTCCGGGCTGCCTGGGGTCTGGGGGCGGGCGTCAAGATCTTCGGTCCGAACACAGACAGTAACCTGGGTCGTAACGACCAGATCAACCTGTACGACGCTGATGGCAACTTGGCCGACCAACTCTCGTATGGCGACCAGGACCACCCGGGCACACCGCGAACGCAGAACAGAAGCTGCAACATCCCGGGCACAGACTACGGTTACGACGTCGCCCAGACGACCTGGGTCCTGGCCTCGGATGGGGATGAATACGGCTCGTGGAAGTCCGCCGGCTTTGACACAGGGAGCCCCGGTCAGCTTCCGGAGCCGGCCACGCTCGCTTTGCTGCTGGCCGGTGGGCTGCTGGTCGGCCGTCGCCGCTGAGCATTTGAGCACGCCCCGTGCTCGTCCCGGGATGCAAGCAGCGAACGGGGTGCCGCAGCCGTCCCGTCCTCCCGCCGTCAGCCTCACGCCCGGTCCTTGACCGCTCGGCCGCCACCGAGCGTGCAAGGGCTGGTGCGCCTTGGAAACGCCCGTCAAGCTCCCGTGGCTCGGGCGACCCCCGAGAAGGGTGTCCGGGCCCCGGGGTTTATCGCACCTGTTTGCGGCTCTCTCCGCGCGGCGGAGCCGTTGTCGGACACTCAGGCCCCCGTTGTGCGGGGAGGATCAAGCCGGGCAGCAACCGGCGTGGGCGCACCGCCCAAGTGGGCTGACTGCCGGAGGAAGCTACTGCGGAGGCGCGTGCCTTCGGATGCGCGTCTCGCGGGGGCTGGCGGGACGGCTACGGTTGCTTGCGTTCCGTCAGGGTAACCTCCTTCGTTAACTCGTCGGTGCCGCGGCGGACCTTGACGGAAATGACGTCACCGGCCTTCTTGCCGGCGACCAGCCGTCGCCAGTCAGGCAACCCCCGGACGGGCAACCCGTCAATCTCCATGATGATGTCCCCGCCCTGGATGCCGGCCTCCTGGGCCGGGCCGTCGGGCATGACCTGCGCGATGGCCCAGCCCGGCTCGTTCGGATCGTCCTTGCCATCCGGCATGATGCCCATGACGACCCCCCCGATGCCCGGCCGGAAGTAGGGGGAGAAGCTGGCGGCGACCTCAACGAACTCGGGGCGCTCGGGTGCGTTGAGCAGTTCCAGCACCGTCTGCGCGGCCAGCCCGGTGATCCAGGCGGCGGCTTCGGCGTTGATGGCTTCCGTGTCATCGGTGGGGCGGTGGTAGTCGGCATGAACCCCAGTGTGGAAGAACAGCGTGGGGATGTCCGCGGCGTGGAACGGCTGGTCATCGCTGCCGCCCATCGATACGGAGTCCACCAGGGTCCCCGCCAACGGCGTGGCCGGGAGCCAGTGCTCGAGGACCGGCCGAAAAGCAGGGCTGCTCGCGACTCCCACGATGCTCAGGCGCGGTTCCGCGCGGTCGAAGGTTCCCCGCCCAATCATGTCGAGGTTGACCATGACCACGATCTGTTCGATGGGCACCGTCGGGGCGTCGACGTAGTGTCCGCTGCCCAGCAGACCCATCTCCTCGGCGCTGAACGCGAGGCAGAGCAGCGAGCGGTCCCGCTGGGGTGCCTGGGCAAGGGCGCGGGCGATCTCAATGACCCCGGCCGTGCCCGAGGCGTTGTCATCCGCGCCATTCATGATCTGCCCGCGGACTTCACCAAGATGATCGTAGTGAGCCCCGACCGCAACGTACTCGTTCGCATGGGGGCCGGTGCCGGGCAGGACGGCCACCACGTTGCGGGCCAGCGTCTCGTTGGATGTACTGGCCACTTCCCCCGCGGCGTGCAGCCCGGGTAGCGGTGCCGAAACCGGGCCGGCACCTGCATCAAGCTTCTGCTGAAGCGTATCGAGGTCCGCCAACCCGCCGGCCTTGAGCAGGGCATTGGCCAGCGTGCGCCTGATGTGCAAGACCGGCAGGGCATAGCGCGGGCCGCCGGCGTAGAAGTGGGTCAGGTCATCCGGAGCGGAGCCCTCGGGCGCCTGGTTGACGATGAGGACGCCGACGGCCTGGCGTTCTGCGGCGCGAGCGACCTTCGTCTGGAACGTCGCGTGGTCGGTCCAGCGTGGACCGTCCCATGCCGGTGGCTCACGGCGCAGCAGGAGGACCACCTTGCCGGCGACGTCGAGACCGGCGTAGTCGTCGTGCTTGTCGTCCGTGTTGACGACACCGTAGCCGGCAAAGACCAGATCCCCGTCGAACGCGCACGTCGCGGAGAACCCGAAGGGCATGAAGTCCACGCGCAGCTTGGGCTGGACGTCGGTGCCGGTGAGGGTCAGTCGCGTGTTCTCGAGTACGGTCGCTCCACGGGAGATGGTGAACTCCTGGAAGTAGGTGCCGTCGGGGTTGCCCGGCTGGAGCCCGGCGGCCGCGAACTGTCCGGCGATGTAGCCGGCCGCCAGGTCGATCCCGTCGCTGCCGGTGCCGCGTCCCTTCAGGGCGTCGTGGGCAAGGAAGGCGATATGGGCAAGGTACTCATCCGGCTGGACCTGGAAGGCGAATTCGGGTTTCGCCTCCGTCGGCGCCGTCTGGTCCTGGGCAGGGGCGGATTCGGGGGGTTGCGCCGCGGCGATGCCGGTCCAACCCCACATCAACCCCAGACTCAGGAATCGCAGTGCCCAGGTTCTGAAGATGCGTGTATTCATGGGACTCCCCACAGCCGCTGGAAAGCCTGACCCAACGGGCGACGCGAAGAACATGGTACACACGGGCGCCGGCGTGAACAACCCGACCCGAGTTCATGACAAGATTCGACACGCCAGATCGGAGTCGGCGGGCAGGGCGCGCAACCCGGCGCGGATCCACGGAAGGCGGCAGTGCTCTGCCTCCATGTCTGCTTGCCGGTGCGGTGCTCAGCGCAAGGCAGACGCCCGCAGTCGCTGCACCACGGGCGTCGGCGTGAACTTCACTCAGTGTCCCTGGGGGCGAACTACTTGTCCGTCTCGGACTCCTGGGCGTCAATGGTCACGGTAACGACTTGGGTTTCCTGGCCCTCCTGCGTCGTGGGGGCCATGCTCCCCATCGTGACTGTCATCTGGGTGTGGCCATCCTCCTGCTCGTCCGGCTGAATGACGATCGTATCCTCCCCGCCGTCCAGCCCAGGCACGGTCAGCGTGGCGACCCCGTGTTCGTCGGGCACGACCTCGGCGGTGGTTTCGATCACCCGGCCGTCGGAGGTCTCGATCCGGGCGTGCACGATCCACGACCGTACCAGGTTGATACCTCCCGCGGCGGCAAAGACCACTCCGCCTACCCCCAGCACGATCAGCGCCGCCAGCCAGGTGCGGTGGTGGCGATGACTCCGATGTTCCTGCGTTGCAAATGCCTGCATGAGTTTCTCCTCAAGTTGAGTATCATACGGCTGCCCGGGCCACGGCGTGGCCCGCAGCGTCTGCAGCGCTTCTGCGACGGGATCCGTTGGTTCGTGCACGATGTCACCTCCGCGCTGAGAGCGTCTTTCGTAATGCCTCGCGGGCGCGGGCGAGGCGTGATTTCACCGTCCCCAGCCGCCAGCCCGTGACGGCCGCCACCTCGTCGAGCGGCAGACCTTCCAGGTAGTGCAATGCCAGTACGCTCTGGTACTGGGGCTTCAGCGTCAGCATGGCCGAGCGCACCACCTCTGCTTTCCACGCGGCGGCGTCCGCCTCCGCCCCTGAGCACAGCGCGGCGGCACCCGGCTCGTTGCGGAGCGCGGCACGGCGCTGCCGGCGGGCCCAGCGGTTGACTTCGTGGGTGGCGATCCGCAGCAGCCAGGCCCGCACGGGAATGCCCCGCCAGTGGTAACGCGGCAGGGCGCGCAGGGCGGCTACGAACGTCTCGCCGACCAGGTCATCCGTCGCGTGCTCATCACCCGTGCGTCGGAAGACGTAGCCCGCTACCGCTCGACAGTGAGTCCGATACAACGAGGCAAAGGCGTCGCGGTCGTGCTTCGCTCGCTCGACGAGGTCGGCCTCGGCTTCGGCCGCCAAAGGCGGATTCCCCACTCCGGACATCCAGACGGGCAGTTCCATGCCGGTTGCCTTACCTCCGCAATCAGACTCGTCACCCAGAATAAGGGACGCCGGCCGGGATGGGTTCCACGAAACAACCGGATTTCTGTCGGAAATTGCGAGCCCATGCCCTTGGCGGGCATCCCGGCTGTCCCCCGCAGGCGCCCGCCCGGCAGCCCGTAGGGAGGCACGAACGCCACCGGACGGGAGACCGCAGCCGCTTTACGCCACGTGGGCATCGGCGAACTGCACGCTGACGCGCGTCGACACGCCGGGTTCCTGCATGGTGATGCCGTAGAGCTGGTCGGCGCCGGCCATCGTGCGCTTCGAGTGGGTGACCACGATGAACTGCGTGTCCTGCACGAACTCCTGGATGAGCTGGTTGAAACGCACGTTGTTCGCCTCATCCAGCGCGGCGTCCACCTCGTCGAGGATGGCAAAGGGCGCAGGTCGGCTCTTGAACATGCTCATCACCAGGGCGATGGCCGTGAGGCTCTTCTCCCCGCCGGACATCAGAGAGATGCTGCGGGCCTCCTTGCCGGGGGGCTGGGCGAGAATCTCGATGCCGCTATCGAGCAGGTGCTCGGGGTCTTCGAGAACGACGTCCGCGCGGCCGCCGCCGAAGAGCTTACGGAACAGTGCCCGGAAGTGCTCGCGGATCTGCTCGAACGTCTGCTGGAAGCGTTGCGCCGCCTCTTCATCGAGCCGGACGATCAGTTCCTCAAGCTGCTTCTTGGACGCCAGCAGATCATCACGTTGCGCGGTGAGGAACCCGTGCCGCTGCTCCAGCTCCTCGAGTTCGGTCAGCGCGTCAAGGTTGACGTTGCCGAGGCGGGCGATCTTGCCGCGCAGCTCCGCGATCTCCGTCTCGACGGCCTGCCAGTCCTGCTCGGTGTGCTGGTACTGCTCGTACTGCACGCGCAGGTCCACGTTCAGTTCCTGCCTGATGCGCGCAAGCAGTTCCTCCCGTCGGACCTGGACCTCGGTCTGCGCCATCTGCGCCTCATGCAGTTCGGACTCGACCTGCTGGAGATCGCCGCGGGCCTGTTTCAGGTCCTGGGCGACGCCTTCGAGACGGGCGCGCATCATCTCCCGCTGGTGGCGGACCTGGGTCGCGGTCTCCTCGAACTGCGTCACCGTCCGAGTGACGGATTCCTGCTCCAGGGCGCTGGCGGCGACCACCGCGGCCGCCTCGTTCACGCGGCGGCGGGATTGCTCGCCGTCCAACCGGGCGGCCGCGCAGGAGCGCTCCAGTTCCTCGATGCCGCGGCGCAGGGCGGCGATGGCATCGGCGGCGGCGCTGCGCCGGGCGGCCAATTGCCCCATCTGCACCCGCGCCTGCGTCAGTTCCTCCTGCAAGTGCCTGCGGGTCTCGACGAGCGCGTCGATGCGTTCCTTGCAGGCGGTCACGCGCTGCTCACGCTGCCGGTTTTCCTCGGCCATGGCCTCGAGCGAGCGATCGCCTTCGGTCCGGCGCTGGTGCAGCTCCGCGAGCTGCCGCTCAAGCAGGGCGACCTCATACGCGATGACGGGCTGCTCCTGGGCCAGCCGCTCGATCGTCTGGGCGATGCCTTGCAGGGCGGCGTTGGCCTCGACCCGCGCAGTGTGGGACTCATAGATGGCCGTTCGCAATTCCTGCAAGACCGATTCGAGGTGGACGGCCTCCGCCTCGGTGCGGTTGAGCTGGTCTCCCAGGGTCGTTTGCTGCTCATCCACCAGCGCAAGCTGCAACTCGATGTCGCGCAACTCGCTCTTGCGCGAAATCAGGCCGGCCCGGGTGGCCGGCGGACCGACGCTGATGCGTCCGTCGGGCTCGAGCAACTCGCCGCGCAGCGTGACGAAACGGTGGCCGTGCGCGTCCTCGGCCGCCAACGCCAGGGCGGCCGCCAGATCGCTGACGACGATTGTCTTGCCCAGCAGAAACCGGGCGACGTGCTCAAAGCGATCATCGTAGCGCACCAACTCCAGCGCCCGGGCGACGAAGCCGGGGCGATCGGAGAAGTCACGTTCGTTGATGACCGGCGCGAGTCGGTCCAGCGCGAGCACGGTGAGCTGACCGGGGAGTTGCGCAAACAACTCGGGTCGCTCCCAGAGCAGGCCACTGTGGGTCAGGACCAGCGCTTGCTCGGCCTCGCCGAGAGCGGCTTCAATCATGGGGGCGTGGGAGATGTCGGTCTCGAACAGGTCGGCCACCAGACCACGGATCCCGGCGAGGGCCGGGTCGCTTTCCGCATGCCTGGCCGCCTCGAGTAGCGCCCGCGCCCCTCCGCCGATCCCTTCCATCCGATGCTGGAGGTCCTGGAGTAGTTCACGCCGTGATTCGAGGGCGGAGCGGCGCTGGCGGGCCTGGGTCATCGCCTCGGCCAGGTCCCGGCGCAGCTTCTCGATGCGGGCAGCCTCCGCCTTCTTCTCCTCCAGACGACGGGTCTCGGCCGCGATGAGCTCCTGCACCTCCGCCAGCCGCGCTTCCAACTCGGCCCGGCGTCCAAGCGACTGTCCCAGTTCGGAGGTGACTTGGGCGTCGCGCTGATGCAGCCGGCCCTTCTGACCAACCAGGGACTCCTGGTGCGTATTGAGTCGGATGATTTCGTTGTGCGTCTGCGCACTGCGGCGGAGCAGGTCGACCAAGCCGGCTTTCTCATCCTCCAGTACCGCCTGGGCCTGAGCGCAGTCGCGGGCGCGGGCCCGGTCCTCGTTGGTAAGCTCCTCCAGGCGGGCGTGAAGCGATTGCTCCTGCTGGGCGAGGTCGCTGGCGGTCTGCTCTTGGTCAGCGAGGTCTCGGTGGGTCTCGTCGAGGCGGTGCTGGTCGCCGGCCAAGCGCTCCTCGGCCCGGCGGGCCAGGGCGGTCTGCTCTTCTCCCCGGGCTTGGGCGGCCCGAATCCGCTCTTCCAGGGCAGCCAACTCCGCTCGGGCCCGGACGACCCGGTTGTCCACCGTGGCGATTTCCTCCGCCAGCCGGTCGAGAGCGGTGGTCTCGTCGGCCTCCTGGGCTTCCAGGTGGGAGATCCGGGTCCGCAATTCGGTTACCCGGTCCGTGCACTGCTGGGTCCGCCGAGCGAGGTCAACCAAGGTGGTTGTGAAGCGGTGGTACTCGGCCAGGGCGAACGTCGAACGCAGCTCGTTAAGACGCTGTTCGTATTCGCGGTAGCTACGGGCTTTGCCGGCCTGGAGTTTGACGCTCCGCAGCCGCTTTTCGAGTTCGTCAACGATGTCGGCCACGCGCAGGAGGTTCTGCTCGGTGCGTTCGAGCTTACGCTCGGCCTCCCGCTTGCGGGCCCGGCACTTGCTGATGCCGGCGGCCTCCTCGAAGATGGCCCGCCGCTCCTGCGGGTTGCTTTGCAGCAGGTTCTCGACCTGTCCCTGCTCGATGACGGCGTAGCTGTCACCGCCGATACCGGTGTCCATGAACAGCTCACGGATGTCCTTGAGGCGGGATACCTCGCGGTTGAGCTGATACTCGCTCTCGCCCGACCGGTAGAGTTTCCGCGTAATGGTGACCTCATCCTGCTGGAGGGGCAGGGACCGGTCCGTGTTGTCGAAGACCAGGTCAACCTGGGCAAGACTGCTGGCCCGGCGAGTGCTTGAGCCATTGAAGACCATGTCCAGCATCTGGTGACCGCGGAGTGACTTGGCCGATTGCTCGCCCAGCACCCACTTGATGGCGTCGACGACGTTGCTCTTGCCGCAGCCGTTGGGCCCGACGATGCACGTCATGCCACCGCCGAGGTCGAAGTCAACCTTGTCACAGAAGCTCTTGAACCCGCAGAGGGAGACACGCTTGAGAAGCATGACTTGACCGGACCTCCATGTGCCGTCTGCAATCCGCCCATCCCTGGCGGCAGCGACCGGGGCAGCCGGCTGGCTCACGGCTCCGCCTCGTAGGCGTAAACCCGCGGAGCCGCCTTTCCCCACCGACGAATCGCCGGGCCCTCCAGTCTCGGCCGTGCCCCGGCAGAAAACGCGAACGTACCACGGACACGCCGCCCGTGCAATGGCTCCGCCGGGCAGGTTCGCCCGCACGCCCTGGGCCGCGCTAGACGAGGGCACTCGCCTGGGGCCCAGGCACGGCGGATGGGTAGCGTCGCCCCCCGAGGGCGACGCGGGGGTCATAGCAGCCCCGCCAGTTCCACACCGACCTCGGGGGGCTGGCGCTGCTTCCGGTGCCCGTCGAGTCCGCCGGGCCTGCGGTCGCGTTCCCAGACAACGGCGGTACAATCAGCGGGCGCAATGGCCCCCAGTCAGTGGCTCCAACCTCCATTCACGCCGAGTGCCGAGCGTACCTCGGACACTATCGGCACAACGGGCGAGACACCAACAGGGGCGGTGTCAGCCGAAGTGGCCCAGGCCCTCGTTGCTCTGTGTCATCGGGCCGTGATCACGGCGGATCCCCGCGGTCGGATCCGCTCGTGGAACGCGGCGGCCCAACAGATGTTCGGGTACCGGGCGGACGAAGTCGTGGGGCGGGCGGTAACCATCCTCGTCCCTCCCCGGCTGCGACGCAGGCACCGAGCCGCGTTCAAGGCCCGCCTCGCGCAGGTGGCGAGCTTCCCCTTCGCGAGCACCGTGGAAACAGAAGGGCTGCACCGCGAAGGACGCCCGGTGCCCGTCGAGGCGCTCGTCATGGGACTACTGCACGAGGGTAAGCCCCTGCTGGCGGCCATCATCCATGACGCCTCAAGGCAGCGGCAGGTGGTGGAGCAACTCAACGAGGCCCTCCAGCGGACCCAGTTTCACGTCGAGCGCATGCCGCTGGCCCACATCGTCTGGGACACGGACTTCCGCGTCGTGGACTGGAACCCGGCGGCTGCCCGGATCTTTGGGTACACCCAAGCGGAGGCGATCGGCAGGCACGCCTACGGGCTCATTGTGCCCACCGACGCTATGTCCGTCGTCGATCCGGTCTGGGGTCAGTTGATGCACGGCGACGCGTCGAGTCACTCGCTCAACGACAACGTGCGCAAGGACGGCAGTCGGCTCAAGTGCGAGTGGTTCAACACGCCGCTGCGGGACTCGCAGGGTCGGATTCGCGGCGTGGCCTCCATGGCCATGGACGTCACCGAACGGACGGCCGTGGAGACGCAACTGCGGGACGCACAGAAGATGGAGAGCCTGGGCGTGCTCGCCAGCGGGCTGGCGCATGACTTCAACAGTCTGCTGACCGTGGTCATTGCCAACACGGCCCTGCTGCGTTCGGTCAAGGCCCTGCCGCCACGGGCCCGGGAGTACCTGGACCTGATCGAGCAGGCGAGCTTCCGGGCCAGTGGGCTGATCGAGCACCTTATGGTGTACGCCCGCACCGGGCGGCACAACCCGCAGCCCACCAACCTGAGCAAGGTGGTGCGCGGCATCGTTCCCTTTGTCCAGAGGTCGCTGGGTCCGGACCATCTGATCCGCACCCGCCTGGCCGGGCGGTTGCCGTTGGTGTTGGCGGACCACAGCCAACTCGAGCAGATCCTGCTCAATCTCTGCATGAATGCGATGCAGGCGTCCGAACTGGGGGGCACCATCGAGGTGTCCACCGGCGTGACGGCACTGACGCCGAGCCTGCTGCGGCATTGCACGCCCGCTGATGTCCCGCCGGGTCGATACGTGGAGCTGACGGTGTCGGATACCGGCTGCGGCATGACCAAGGATGTCGTCGCGCGGGTGTTCGACCCCTTCTTCACGACGCGACCTCAGGGGCACGGACTGGGCATGGCGGCCGTGCTCGGCATCCTGCGCCAGCACCGGGGTGCGGCCTGGGTGGAGTCGGAGCCGCAGCGCGGCACGCGTGTGCACATCTACATCCCGGTGCCCCCTAAGGCATCCGGTAAGTCGCGGACCCGTCGCCACAGCGGCCCGGAGTCGCGATTCGGTGTTTAAGGGGCAGGCGACGGGATGTCCGCGGCGTCTGCCCGCGGATTCGAGTGTGCCCACACGGGGAACGATCGTCCGCGGCCCTACGCTGCCCGGTCGGACAGCGGCGCCGTGCACGAGTCCCGCGGGAATCCGCGCGGTCGGCCCTGGGACCGGGTGTTGGCACCCCCGGCTGCTGACTTCGGCCTTAGCATGCCCCCTCCGGGCTGCCCATGGGCGTGGTCGTATTCAGCGTGCTTCGGACGGGGCGGCGTGCACCGTCTGCGGGGCCGCGGCCTTGCCCAGTTCGCTGACGGCCTTGGCGGCCGCGCGCGGCAGCCGGACCACGCGTTCATAGACCCAGGGACGGGCAATACTGCAGTAGGCCAGGGACGTCGTGGCGCCCACCGTTCCCACCCCTATAATCAGCAGCAGGGGCACGACGACGGTGCGCTGGATGAGTCTCCGCCGTCGATCGACGGCGGTAACGATCTCATCAATGGACTCAAGTATCGGCAGTCCCAGGCTGCGCGCCGCACGACTTGAGCTGCGGAAGGCGTGGTCGAAGACCTCGGCGAGCACGACGAACACGGCCCCCGCGACTGCCCCGGCCACGAGGGCGAGAAAGACGACGGTGCTGGCCTTCGGAGAGGATGGATAGGCCGGACCGGAGGGGCTCGGCTCTTCCGTGAATTGCAGCAGGCGTCCCTGCTCCACTGCCCGCAACCCCGGTTCCAGGGTTGCCAGCGTCGCCTGCTGCTGATTGAAGCGAGCGCGGGCCGCCGCGACCGCGGTGACTACCTCCGTGAACTCCTCCTGCCTTCTGAGAACGTCCTGCTTGGCCTGCTCCATCTGGGCCAAGGCTGTGGCGTTGGACTCCAGGCTGATGTCGATGTCACGTACCTGGTTGCCCAGGGCCTCCAACTGGATGCGGAGACGGGCCTGCTCTGCGTCCCAGACGTTTACCTTACGTTCCACAGGCGCCGTAACGGTCGGGGGCAGATCCAACGCGTCATTGACCGCCAATTCGGCCGGCGGGCCGACGGGCTCGCCCCCGGATGCCTCGTTGCCGAGCTGTCCCTCCAGCCAGCGGCGCCGGCTGAGCAACTCCACGACCTCCGGGTGCTCGCGCGTCATTCCCTGTACGGTCTGGAACTGCTTGATTTGGGCATCAATCGCGTGAATCTGCTGGGCAATGGCCGCCGTCTGTGGGTTCAGGGGAACGTGCTGGGCTGTGGCTTGGTGGGGGCTTCCGGCGGCCGTCGGCGGGTCCAGCGCCGCCAACAACTGCTGCTGGGCCAGCAGACTTGCCTCCGCCATGCGGCGGCGGAGCTGCAAGTCACGCCGCTCGATCTCCAGTTGCGATAACTTCAGCGTGATCGCGCCGGGGTCTTGCGGGTTGGCGAGGGGGTTCTCCAGCCGCATTCGGGTCTCGGCCCGCTGCGCCTCCTTCAACTGCTCGCACGCTTCATCCGCCTCGCGCTGGAAGTACTCGCGTTGGCTCTCCAGGAACTGGCGGACCCGGTCCATCGTCCGCCGGATGTACGTCCGCCGAATCTGCTCCACCAACGGCTTGGCGTGCGCTTGATTGGGTCCCACGTAGGTGATCGTGACCAGGTCGATGTGCGGACTGGGCGACACAGTCGAGACGCTCACGCCTGAGGCCAGACTGCGGGCGATGGTACTGCGGGCCTTCGTCCCGGCCTCGGTGAAAGTACCGTCCGGGTTGCGGGGCAGGTCTTTCGTATAGCCCAGCGCGTCGGCCACGTCGCCGAGGTACTCCGTGGACACGATGTCCCGGTTCAGGGTGCTGCGGAAGTAGGTGAACGAGCCGGTCCTCTCGGTGGTGGGCAGGCTGTGTACAATCGGATCATCGCGGCGCTGGAAACCGGCGCTGGCCGTGTACAGCCGCGGGTAGTACAGACTCAGCACGGAGATCGCGCTGGCCACCACGCAGAACGGCAGGAAGAACGCCCAGCGATGCAGCGACACGATACGCAGCGCGTCGTTGAGCGTTTTGCGAATTTCCGCAAAGGGACGTTCGTCCTCGCCTGTCGATTCGGGGCGCGTGGTCAGAGACGGCGTGTCCCCACGTCCCCGCCCTGTTGAACTGGAGTGTCTGCCCACGATCTGCCCGCTGTTGTGGAGAAGAAGCCCCGCGCCGTGCCAGGTACCCTGCCCGGCAGCACTGCCGGGGGACTTTGCCCCCGCGGTTACCGCTCCGGCATGTCTCCGCCCGACGGCGCAACCGCCGCACCGGGAGGCGACATCTGTTTTTCGGACTGGCAGGCGTACCGCTTGAGGGCAAAGGCTACCGGGCGGAAGCCTCCCCGCGATCCGTTGGGAACGACCCAGGCCCCGCGATTATTGGACCGCCCGGCTCGCATCAACGCGGACGTCCGAACCATCCGCCCGGGGACCGCGACCGACCGCGCTGGTCGGCGGCCCTGCCCCGCCGTGCATCCTCACTGGAGGACCCTTACGCCGGGTCGAGCGAAGATGCGGAGCGCATTCGCGCCACGCGCGTCAGACTACCTTACGGCTGGTGCTCCACATCCAGTAGTCGTGGCCACGCCCCAACTCCAGGCTCTCCACGCGCAAGCCGTGGCTACGCAGCAGGCGGCACCATTGCCGGGGGTGGAACGTGATGCCGCCGAACTTGACCGACCGCCCCGGCGCCCACAGCCAGCGGCGCGGGCCGTGGTACCGCTCTCTCCCCAGCACGAGCCGGGCGACGTTCTTAAGACGTTGTTCCCAACTCAGCGGCGCTTCGCGCCACGCCTGGATGCGGCAGTAGCCGCCGGGTCTGAGCACCCGCGCAATCTCGGCCAGGTACGCATCCACCACCTCGGGTAACGTGAGGTGCTGAAACGTCAGGTGCGAGTACACCCAATCGACGGACGCTTCCGACACCATGGCCAATGACTGCCCGTCATTGACATGGAGTTCGACGTTGCGCACTCCGCGCAGATACCGCTTCGCGGCCGTCACCATCTTGGGACTGATGTCCACGCCAATGAGGCGGCGGCAGCGTTTCGCCAGGGGACGCATGAGCCGCCCGATGCCGCAGCCGATTTCCAGGCATGTCCATTCCGCCTCGAGGGGTATGCCGCTGAGCAGTTGGTTCAGCTCCTCCTGCGTCCGCTTCTCCCAGAGCTCCTCGAGACGTTGCGGATCTGCGCAACTCTCGATGTCCGGATCACTGCAGATTCGCCGGAACCTGGCCTCGAAGTCCGAATCCGTGTCCCAGAAACGACGCGTGTCGTTCAGCCACTCTGCTTGCTGCTGGGTCTGCACAACCGCTACTCCTGTTGTTCAACTCGGGACACGAGCGGAGGCGAGCGGGCGCTCCTGGCAACCACGCGACGACCACTCGTGCTCCACCGGGCACTCGCCTGCGGTTGTCTGCTGGACACGCTGTTCACAGCCCGCCCGCCGCCGGTCGGGTTCCCCCATCGGGGCACCGACTGCTTCCGGGTCGGCCCCTATCGTCAGGCGTTCGTAGAAGCGCTCGTAGTCGCGGGCCGTCACCGCGAAGTCATAAGCCTGGGCGCGCCGTCGGGCGGCCGCACCGAGCTCTGCCCGCCGCTGCGGCCTGCGGGCCAGCTCGATCAGCGCGTCGGACAGGGCGGTCGGTGCCTCGGGCGGGACGACCAGACCCGCACAGGGCGTCCGCACGATGTCCGCATGATCGCCTACATCAGTGGTCACGATCGGACAGCCGGCGGCCAGGGCCTCCAGCAGGGCATTGCTCGCCCCTTCCGAACGGCTGGCACACGCGTAGATGTCAAGCGCGCCCAGCCAGGCCGGTACGTCGGCACGCGCGCCTGCGAAGATGACCTGGTCCCTGATACCCAGCCTGCCGGCCCGGGCAAGCAGGGCGGCGCGCTGCGGTCCCTCGCCGATGAGAACGAGATACAGGTTCCGGTGCACGGCACACGTTCGCGCCAAGGCGGTAAGCAGCAGGTCGACGCCCTTCACCGGGGTCAGGCTTCCGACGGTGCCCACCAGCAAACCGTCCGTAGGCAACCCCAGGTTGCGCCGCGCCTGCTCCCGCGTGCCATCCGTGGTTGCCGGAAACCGGCGGAGATCAACGCCGTTGGCGAGCACTTCGATGCGTTCCAGGGGCACGCCGGCCTCAGCGTGCAATTGTCGTCGTCCCCGCTGGGACACCGTTGTGAACAGCGCGCCCAGCCGCACTCCCCATCGTGCCAGTCGGCGCTGTCGGCCGGTGAAGGCCACACCCGCGTCAAACCCGTGGAAGCCCAGCACGATCTGGGTTCGACGGCACCGCAGCCCCGCCACCAACGCGTCAAACCAGCAACCCGTGTTGCGGGCGTGCACCACGACTGCCTCAAGGTCACGCACTACACGACCCAGTCTCAACCCCGCCCGTCGACAGCGGCCCGTCAGCCCCAGTGCCCGGCAGGCAACCTCGGGCGGCAACTGGGCCGCGGCCGCGCCCGCAGCGCGTAACGTCACCACCGCGTGCCGCAGACGCGCGGGCTCCCACCTGTGCAGCAAAGCGAGGAGCGTGCGCTCCGTACCACCGCCGTCAAGCGTAGGAATAAGATGGACAATCAGCGGCGGATTCCTCATCGGCGTCGGGCTCTCCGGTCGGCTGGTGCCTGTGGCCGCCCGTGCGGCGCGCTTTCGTTTCATCCTGAGGCGGAATCGCTGCGTTCGCGGAACGTTCCTGGACCTCTCGGGAGACCACGCGGTACAGACACAACGGCAGGGCCATGACCCACCAGTACGACTCGCAATACAGGCGCTCCGTTCCGAGCCCGGTCACGAAGTACGTGGTGAGGGAAACCAGCAGCCCATAGGTCAGAAACGCGGTTTCCAGCGGTTGGTCCGTGAGTGGCGCCAGCCGCTGGCACTTCCGCAGGTACACCAGCGCCCCGCCGATCAGCAGGAACATCAGCGTACCACCCTGGACGCCCATTTCCACGAAGCACAGCACGACGGTGTTGTGCGATGCCCGCAGGTGATACCGCGGGTCGTAGCGTCCCACGACGTGAGGAAAGTTGCCTACGCCGATGCCGAGGGGGTGGTCGGCGAGAATGCGCGTCGACAACTTCCAGATGTCGACGCGGGTGCGCGTGGCATGGTCGCTCTCAGTCAGCGTCTGCCGATCTCTAAGGGTGCTCATGCGCGCCCAGAACAAGTTGTCGGTCAGGCCGTACGCGCACAGCGCGGCCAGCGCGGTCACAAAGTAGATTCGGAAGCGCCCGACCCTGGGCGCGCAGACCACGGCTACGAGCGAACCGAGCAGCAGTCCCACGAACGCCGCCCGCGTCCGACAGAGGACGATGGTGTTCACCGAGAACGCGCCCGCCAGCAGGGCCAGCACGCGCCACTTCCACTGCGTCGCCGACAGGTACATCGCTCCGATGAGTGGCAGCATGGCGCTCATGTACGCCGCCAGCCCCGATGCCGAACGGAAGTCCGGCCCGCCGCCGGCGTTCAACCGCCCCTCGACGAAGTCCCAGCGGGGGGCGTTGTACGCATCGTGCCCAAGGTACAGACTCCCGATCACCAGCGACCACAGCACCAGCCGCAGGTTGCGCCGGGTCGTCGCGAGACGTCCCAGCACCAGCACGAACGCCATCGTCTTCCAGAACTTGTCGAAGACTAACGCGCTCCAGGCGTCATACTTGACACCCAAGAGGATGTTCGCCGTGCCCAGGCCCAGCAGCAACAGCACGCCCCACTCCCACGCGCACCACGTGGGCCGGTGCCTGGGCACCTGCTTGCGCGCCACCACCATGCCAATGAGCGTGAAGAGCGCCGCGAATAGCGAAATGCGGATCCCCAGCGTGGCAATCGGCTCACCCCACCATCGCGAAGTCGGGTTCACTTGGTACACAAACAGGTACGTCACCACGCCCCAGATAGGGTTTACCAGCGCACCCAGCCACCCCCACCAGAGCAGGACGAAACAAAGGATGGTCTTCAACGGCCACATAGGGTCCGCCCGGTACTCCACGTACGGGTTGCGAACGGGACGAGGCGCACACGCTCTCCCGTCAGGCGCAGGGCGACCCGCCGACCGGGACGCGTCGGGCCGTCCCCGGGTCCCTTCAGCGGGCACCTCGGCCGGTCGGAATCCCCAACCGGTCCGTCTTCTCCTTCACCCGCTTGTCGTCAGTCAGTGCCCATAACTGTAGGCACGACGCCCGATAACCGCGCCGCGGCCGTCCAAGGCGCGTCTCACAGCTCACTGGGGGTTCGGAACGAAGCAGCCGGCCCGCACGGGGCTTCTGCGGGTGGCGCCAGGGGCTCCGCGGCGCCTCATGGTCTCGGCGTCGCCGCCGGGGCCACGGGGAAGCACGCGGCGCAAACCGGGGCGGCGCGGCAGGCGGTCGCGACGGATCCGCGGCGCCGGGCCGAGACGTGGTCACGCAGGTCTTGGGCCAGGTTGCGGACGCTCGAGCTGCGCGGCGGCCGGGCGGCCCGCGCGTGGGGCAAGGCGGCTTCCAGTTCTCGCGGCGAGGCAATCCAACACAGGTCGCACGCCTCCCCGACCTTCCGCAGGAACTCCAACTGGTGATTGCCCGACTTGGTCGAGTTCGCCACCGCGATCATCGGACGGCCCAGGAGGATCAACTCGCAGACGCAGCCCGTTCCCCCGTGGGTGATGACCAGGTCTGCCTGCTTCGCTTTCTCCATTAGCTCCCGGTCGAAGCGTACCCACTCCAGGTGCGTCGGCGTCCGGCGCGCCAGGCCGATCTGCGCATGGACGTGGTCCGTGATCTTCCCCGTCGCTACGAGCCGATCCACCTGATCGATCAACTCGTCGAAGAACTGGGTACCCACCGTTACCAGGATCATAAGACCATCCCGGCGAACACCGTCCGCGGGTAGCGCGTGCGCAGGTGCGCCCACTGTACATAGAGCCTCCGCGGCAACCGCAAGTGGTACAGCAGCTTCCCGGTCAGCGACAGGTTCACCACGCGTGTCAGCGACTCGACGAATACCCCATAAGCGCCCACCAGCCGACCCGCCAGCAGCAGCGGCACCGCTGCCGCCGTGCCCAACGTGAGGATCACGTCCGGCCGCAGCCGCCGCACGAGGCGGACCGCCTCCACGATGCTCCACAGCCCGCGAAGGGCATTGGTAATCCACCGCCAGGGGTACTTGCGGGTCGGTCCGAGGTAGTGCATGGCGTACCGTGGCCCCGGGTGCGGCATGGGCAACCGGCGCGCCGCATGGTTCCCTGAGTGATGCCCATAGGCGTAGGCGAAGCGGAAGTCCGACTCGCTGAGTTGCTCCAGAAGGCGGTACATCTGTAAGTGATGACCGCCCCCGGTCAATGTCACCAGCACCAGCGGTCGATCGTTTGAGGACTCGTTCGCCACGGCCAACCTCACGGCTGCAACGCCCCGCTGACTGCGAGCCATGCCCGACGATGGCCCGTAGCGTGCTTATCGGCCAACCCGTTGGTCCGCTAAAACAGCCGCTGCCGCCTGGGTCACCACGCGCGGCCGTGCGCCGCTCCGCACCGAGACCGCCAGGGAGCGGCCTGGCGTCTCAGCAAATGAACATCGCGTCGCCGAAGCTGAAGAGGCGGTACCGGTGGGCGATGGCGTGCTCGTAGGCCCGCTGGACACGCTCGACCCCGGCGAAGGCCATCACGAGGGCCAGGAGCGTGCTGCGTGGCCAGTGGAAGTTGGTCAGCAGCGCATCCACCGCCCCGAAGCGGAAGGGCGGGCGGATGAAGAGGGCAGTTCCGCCGGTCTGCGCGGTCACCAGACGCCGATCGTCGGGGCAGGCGGTCGCCTCCAGTACCCGCACGCAGGTCGTGCCCACCGCCACCACGCGACTACCGCGATCCCGGCACGCCGCGACGGCCGACGCGGTCGGCGGCGGTAGATCGAACCACTCCGTATGCATCACGTGCTCATCGAGCCGCTCCACGCGGAGGGGGCGAAACGTCCCGATGCCGACGTGCAACGTAACGTACGCGACATCCGCCTGACGTGCCTTGGCCTGGGCGAGCAGGCCCTCCGTCAGGTGCAGACCGGCCGTCGGTGCCGCCACCGCCCCCGGCCGGCGGGCGAACACCGTCTGGTAACGATCCCGATCGCTAGCCTCCTGCCCCGAACCGGAGGTGGCTCGGTGGATATACGGCGGTAGGGGGGTCTGGCCGACCTTGTTGAGCAACTCTTCGGCCGGGCAGGGCGGGTCGACCTCGGTCAGCCATTCGCCCGGTCCGCAGCGCTCCCGCAGAGTGAGGCTAACGTCCGTGGCGCGCCCGTCGCCCAGCGTCAGTCGTTCCCCCGTCCGCAGACGCCGCGAACCACGCCACATCACGCGCCACAGGCCCGCCCGCAACTCGGCCAGGAACAGCCCCTCGACCCATGCTCCCGTTGGCTTCCTGCCCAGCAGCTTCGCCGGCAGCACCTTCGTGTCGTTGAGGACAAGGAGGTCACCGGGACGTAGCCAGCTCGGCAAGTCCGCGACGCCGGCATCCACCAGCGAATCGGCGGCCCGATCCAGCACCAGCATCCGGGCGTCCTCTCGCCGGGTGGCCGGCTCCTGGGCAATCAGCTCCGGGGGCACCTCGTAGTCCAGGTCCCCGACGCAGAATGCCCGGTCGCCCTCGGGATGGAGCGGAATCGTGCTCACGGGGAAACCTATGCCCGCGCGCGACGCCGGGGTCAAGCCCCCTGGGACCGTCTCGGCGGCTACCGTGACGCTGCGACGCATTCGCTGCCGCAGTCGAACGCAACGCGCCGCGGGCTTCCTTGTCGCTTTTCGGGCGTTCCTGCTTAGGATAGGTGGGCATGAAGGTGCGATCGGGGCCACTTGCCTATCTGCTGTACTTGCTGATCCGTTCAGCCCTGGCGCTGCTGCAGATCTTCCCGGTGGAGAGGAACCTGGGAACAGCCCAGTGGTTCGCGTGCATCTGGGCCCGCTTGATGCCCCGTCACCGGCAACGGGCGCTCGCCCACCTCGTCCAGTCCCTGGGGCAGTGCTACTCCGCCCGGGAACGGTCTGCCCTCGCGGACCGATGCCTGGCGCAGTGGACCATGTTCGCCATCGAGCTGATGTACACGGCCAGGCTGATCACTGCGTTTTCCTGGCACCGGTACGTGCGTTTGGTCAACTTCGATGAGGTCCTCGATCTCGCCCTGCAGGGTCGCGGTCTCATCCTTGTGACGGGGCATTATGGGCAGTTCGAGCTGCCCGGGCATCTGCTGGCCTGCCTGGGGTTCGAAGTGGCGGCCGTCATGCGGCCCCTGGACAACGTGTACCTCAACGACCACGTCGTGCGGACGCGAGCGACACACGGCCTGCGCCTGCTCGACAAGAAGGGGGCGCTGCAGAGCGCCGAGAACCTGCTCCGTACGGGAGCGCTGCTGGGCTTCATCGCGGACCAGGACGCGGGGCGGAAGGGGGTTTTCGTCGAGTTCTTCGGTCGGCCGGCCTCGACCTACAAGTCGATTGCCCTCCTGGCGATGAAGACGCGCTCGCCGATCGTGGTCGGCTATGCGCGCCGGCGCGGGTCGCGCTTCCAATACGACGTGGGGGTGCAGCGCATCATCCGCCCGGAGGAGTGGGACGAGCAGGCGGACCCCGTTTTCTGGATTACCCAGACGTATACGGCGGCCATTGAGGCGTTTGTGCGGGACGTTCCCGAGCAGTACCTGTGGATTCATCGACGGTGGAAGACGGCGCCCAGCGTGCGGATGACGTGTGCCGACGCGACCGTGCGCGAGTCCGGGAAGGCGGCGGGAAGTGCCGCGGGAAGTCGGGAGGCGGGCGCCTCGGCGCCCTGAACAGGACCGCACAGGTGGGAAAGCGCGAAGGTGGCACGCCCCCGCCGGAAGCACCGGCGCGCTGTTGCATCAGCCGCCCGTTGGCGGTAGGGGATGGCGGCGCTGTCGGTTTTCCCATGGGGTGGAGCTATTCAGGTGGGTTGATCGGCGCTGACGGTCACTCTACAATCCGGACTACATGCAGCGGCTGCGCGGGCATGAAGCGTCAGCGGGGTATGGGGCCCGCCTGAGGCGAGGCGCTTGGCTTGCGGCGGCGGCAGACGCGTGCCTCGCTCCCAAGGGCAGATCGAAAGGTACGTTCGCTGCCGATGGTCATGGACGACGGGAGGGCTGCAGTGTGCCCCCGTCGTTGGAAGCGAGTCGTCAGGTCATTCTTGAGGGACACAACATGGCTGGTCCACACACGCTTGAGTTCACCGACGCGAACTTCGAGACCGAGGTTCTCAACTCCTCCGCACCGGTCCTCGTGGACTTCTGGGCGGAATGGTGCGGCCCCTGCCGCGCGCTGGGCCCGGTGATTGATGAACTGGCCACGGAGTATGCTGGCAAGGTGAAGGTGGGAAAGGTGGACACCGACGCCAACCGTGCCGTCTCGATGCGGTATCAGATCAGCGCGATACCTACTGTTCTGCTTCTGAATCAGGGGCAGCTTGTGGAGCGTTTCGTTGGTTTGCGGAGCAAGAAGGACCTGAAGGCAGCCGTTGATGGCGTGCTCAGCCCCAAGTGATGCTGCCCTGGCGATTGGGGTGAGGTTCGTTGGGGGCGATGTGGGCCTGCCGGAGCCGTCGGGGGAACCCCGCAAGTGGTTGAACCGACTGTCAATCTGGATGAACTGGCCGGGCACCAGCCTGGGACACCCGGACGCCGCGGCTGCGGGCAATGTGGGTCCGGACGCATGCCCGACGGGTCACCGCGTCCAGCGGGCACGGCCAGCTCCACAACTGCGGTGCGGTTCGGCTACATGAAGTACATCGGGGAGTTCAGCTTCGCCCCCGATCTGCGGTTTACGACGGGGGCCAAGCTGGTCTTGCAGACAAACCGGGGTATCGAGATCGGGGACCATGTGCCCCTAACGTGCTCCGGATGTCCGCAGGCGGTCACCCCCGAGCAGGTACGGACGTGGGTCGATGGATGCGGGAAGGACTCCTTCATTTTCGGGGCCGGGCGGGTGCTGCGGGAAGCCACGGCGGCCGATCTGGCGGAATACGCCCGCATTCAAAGCGGTGCCCGCGAACATCGCGACCTGTGCCAGGGCATTGCCAGCCGACATCGGCTGCCGATGAAGATTGTCGAGTGCGAATGCCTCTTCGGCGGCGAGCGGATCATCTTCTACTTCGCTTCTGAAAGCCGCGTGGACTTCCGCGAGATGGTCAAGGACCTGGCCTGGGAGTTCCGCACCCGGATCGAGATGCGACAGGTCGGGGCACGCGACGAGGCCCGGTTGCTGGCCGATTTCGAGACCTGCGGGCGCGAGTGCTGCTGCAAGCTGCTGCTCAAGACCCTCCGACCCGTCACCATGAAGATGGCCAAGCTGCAGAAGGCGACACTCGATCCGTCGAAGGTGTCAGGGCGTTGTGGCCGGCTCAAGTGTTGCCTCCGGTACGAGCACGTGGGCTACCAGGAGCTGGATGAGCGACTCGTACGGCAGGGTGTCCGCATACGCACGGCGCAGGGCGAGGGCGTCGTGGTGGCCCGACAGGTGCTCACGCAGATCGTCCAGATCCGGCGGGACGATGACACGCTGGTCGCGGTGCCGGCGGAGGAGATTCTCGCCACCCACGTGGCTGCTCCGGCACGGCCGCTGCCGCCCGCGTCGGCCGGTGGGGCGGGCACGCCCGCCCCCGCCCAAGTTCAGCCGGGAGGCGCGAGACCACCGCGGACCGGAGCCGGAGAGGGCCGAGTTGGCGGGCCTGGCCCTGCCCCCCGGGAGGCAGGCGTGGGTCGGGTGCCGAGCGGCGCCGGCGGGGAGGAAGCCCCGGCGTTCCGGCCCCCTGTTGGGCGGCGGCGCGGGCGACGCCCCCCGCGGCAGCCCGCCGCCGCTGACGGTGGTGCGCCGAAGCCAGATTCGGGCCAGGAGCCGGGGAACCAACGCAGTGGGGATGAGACGGTATTCCGTGCCACGACGGGCAAGGAGGGCACGGAACGTGAGGGCGTGGCGCCCCGACGACGGTCGCGTGGGCGACGCCGCCGTGGGATGGGCGGCCGCCGGAGTGGCCCACCTGATGCCACTGGCCCGCAGGGCGGGGACGGACCGGGGCCGTCACCACCGAGCCCGCCTGGGGGCGGGAGCTGAGCAGTTCCACGGACGGGGAGACCACGGGTCCGACGCGCCCATCCCCAGACGGCGGGTGGCATGGCCAAGCAGCGCCGCCATGCCATTCGAACGGCGTGTGCGGCCTTCCCGAAGAAGACCGCCCGCGCGCGGGCGGAGTGAGAGCGAGCGAGCGCACAATATGGCGGGCAAACGGTCCAAAGTCTTGCAGGACTTGACGGCGGAAGCTCCTTATCCGGAAGAGGCGTTTGAGTTCGTCCGGGAGGGGCTCAACTACGCCGTCCAGAAGATCCACGGCCGGGAGAGCCGCGCCCACCAGGCGCTGGCGAAGTATCTGGCTGAACGTAAGCAGGACTGGATGGAGCTCATCGCCCAGTATCATGCCGGTCGCTTGGACGATGCCGTGGTAGAGGCGATCGAGGCGGCCGGGGGCATCGAGAAGCTCAACCGGCACGTCAGCGGACGCCAGTTGTGCTGGGGACTTCGGGATCTCGCCCTGGAACGCTGGGGGTTGATGGCACGCCCGGTGCTCGAGTCTTGGCGGATCAAGCGCACAGCCGACTTCGGACGCATCGTCTTCAGCTTCATCGAGCACGACCTGATGCAGAAACAGCCGGGTGACACGCTCGAAGACTTCGAGGAAGTCTACGATTTCAAGGATGCGTTCGACGAGACGTTCCGCCGGGCCCTCGGGAGCGCCGAGGTCGGCAACGAGGAAGATGAGGACGAAGATGAAACGGCGGAGCCGTAGACTTCGCGCGACGAGTCACACCCCGCAGGCAAGTGAGAAATCAGGTAACCGATGGACCAAGCGACCGGGTTGCTTAGCCGGCGTGCTCAGCCGGGCGTTCCGCGGCCGGCGGTGCGGGGTGTGGAGCAGCCGGGGGCGGCGCACTCGCCTCCGCCTTCGAGTTGAGGGCACCGGGCTTCGGTGCCTCCAGACGTGACTGGTAGTCGATGTCGTCCTTGACGTCGCGGATGCCGCGTTTGAACTCGACGATGCTCCGGCCGACGTTGCGCATGACGTCCGGCAGCCTCCGCCCGAAGATCAGCAGGGCCACCGCCAGAATGACGATCCACTCCATCCCTCCGGGCATACCGAACAAAGCCAGGATTCGCATGGTTCCGTCCCTCATTCGTCAGTCGAAGTCGCGGTGACTCCGACCCGGCTGTTGTGCCTGCCCCGGCCCAAGACCGGGCGCCCTGAGTCCCGGTTTCACCGTTCTGCCCGCCCGGCCCGTGTTCACGCAGACGCTTACCGACCTCAACCATTATACCTGCGGTGCCTTCCGGCCGTCAAAGCACTCCCGTGAATCGACAAGGCGTGGCCGCCCCTCAAGCTGCAACCGTCGCTTGTCAGGACGGGGCCAGTCCCTACAATCGCTCACCCGTGAGCCCAAAGGCAACCGGGACGTGTCTCGGGCCCCGCTTACCGCCGACCGGGGGGCCACCGGACCGGGGCTGAGCAGACCGGGGTTCGAGCCCCGGGGCAACCCACGGGGATTCGGATCATGGCAAGCAGACGGTACTTGGTCACGGCGGCCCTGCCGTACTCCAACGGGCGGCTCCACGTGGGACACATCGCCGGAGCCTACCTGCCGGCAGACACCTACGTTCGCTATCTGCGGGCCACGGGGGCGGAGGTTCGGTTCATCTGCGGCAGCGACGACAACGGGGTGGCCGCCCTGCGCAGCGCCCGGCTGGAGCAGCGCCCCGTGGAAGAACTGACCGCGGCCTACAACCGGTGCCAGCAGCAGGACTTCGAGGGGCTGGGGATCAAGTTCGACATCTACGGCGGCACACACCAGCCGAGATACGCCAAGACCCACGAGAAGTTCAGTCAAGATTTTTTTCTTAAGATATTTCAGAAAGGTCTCTTCAGCAAGCGCCGGATTAACCAGCTTTACGACGTTGAGGCGGCGCAGTTTCTCCCGGACCGGTTTGTACGGGGCACTTGCCCGTTCTGCGGCAGCGGGAACGCGTATGGCGACCAGTGTGAGGAGTGCGGGCGCGCGATCGACCAGACGACGCTGATTGACCCGGTGAGCATCCTGACCGAGAGCCGGCCGGTGCTGCGCGAGACGGTGCATTGGTACCTGCGGCTGGATCAGTTGCAGGCGCGGCTGACCACGTGGCTGGACGGCAAAAAGGATCCGGCAGCGTGCGGGGCGGTGTGGCGACCCGTGGTACTGAACCAGTCGCTGGGGCGGATCGTGGCGGAGGGGCTGCCCGAGCGGGCCATGACGCGCGACCTGACCTGGGGCGTGCCGGTGCCGCTCGATGACCCTGACGCCCAGGGCAAGTCGCTCTACGTGTGGTTCGACGCGCCGATCGGGTACGTTTCCTTCACGGCCGCCTGGTGCGCTGAGTCCGGCGCGGGCGAGGAGGCATACGCCCACTGGTGGAAGGATCCCGAGTGCAAGGTCGTCCACTTCATCGGTGAGGACAATATCGTTTTCCACGCGATTACCTGGCCGGCGATGCTGCTGGCCACGCACGACAGCACCGACTTGCAGGGGCAGCCGGGGGAGTACCAGCTCCCGCACAACGTCGTGGCCAACTCGTTCATGAACATCAAGTTCCCCGGCAAGGAGGAGGAGAAGATCAGCAAGAGCCGAGGCACGGCTGTCTGGATCGGCGATTACCTCAAGAGCTTCGATCCCGATCCGCTGCGCTACTACCTGACCGCGACGGCACCGGAGGGCGCCCGGACGACGTTCGACCTGGATGACTTCGTGACGCGGAACAACGGGGAGTTGCTGAACGCGTTGGGGAACTTCTTCAACCGGACGCTCACGTTCGCGCAGAAGTACTTCGAAAGCAAGGTGCCGGCGGCGGGGACGCGCGGGACGGATGATAAGGTGCAACTCGGGCGATGCAAGACGGCCATGGAACGCGCCGGGGCGGAGCTGGAGGCGTGTCACTTCAAGGCGGCTCTGCACGTGGTGATGTCTCTGGCCCGGGCCGGGAACGTGTATTTCGACCAGACCAAGCCGTTCCACACGCGGAAGACGGACCTGGAGGCGTGCGGACGGGCAATCAACGTGTGCCTCCAGACGTGTCGAACGCTGACGACGCTGATTGCTCCGTTCCTGCCGGCAACGGGGCAGCGGTGCGCCGCGATGCTGGGGCTGGCACCCGGCTGGGAGTCGTGGCCGGCCGCGATCGCGGAGTTGCCGGCTGGGCAGGGGCTGAGCGAGCCGGTCATCCTGGTCAAGAAGCTTGATCTGAAGGAAGGCTTGGGCGCCTGAGCAAGCCCGCGCACACAGGACACTCGTAGAGTGGCATGCCCAAGCCGAAGGCGTCTGTCTGCCGACAGGCAGGGCGGCATGCTGTTGCCGACGCTAGCCTCGGGCACGTGAGGAGGAATGGCGGCGCTGCGCTTGGTCATGCCATCGGGCTCCGAGTCTGTTACACACGTGGAGCGCCTGCCCGTGTTCCAGATGAACCGCAACCCCAGCCCATCGGATCTCCGGCGTTTCGGCACGGCCATGCTGGTGGGGTTTGGCATTATTGGCTTGGGGTTGTGGGGCAAGGGCTGGTGGGGCGTACGGACAGTGGCCGCCCTGGGCTGGACGGGCGATTGGTGGCAGGTGCTGGCGATCGGACTGTGGGTGCTGGGTAGCGTGCTGGCGGTGCTGGCCTGGTGGGTCCCGCCGCTGGGGCGCCGGGCGTATATCGCGTGGACGGCCGCGACGATGCCGGTTGGCGTCGTGATGACCACGCTCCTGTTGAGTCTGCTGTTCTTCCTGTTTCTACCGGTGTTCGCTGTGGTGGTGCGCCGGAAGGACCCGCTGGGCCGGAGACTGCATGCCGGGGAGACATACTGGCGGGAGCATCGTCAGCACGAGGCTACGCTGGAGCGAATGCGCCGCCTGTTCTGAACCGGGCACGGGGCGGGTACGTCTGTATGGTGGGTGCGACGCGCGCGCGGCCTGCGCGGGCGTTGTGCGTGATGGATGGATGCCGTGAACATCCTGGGCATATCCTGCTACTACCACGACTCGGCGGCGGCGCTCGTGCGCGACGGGCAGCTTGTGGCTGCGGCCGAGGAGGAACGTTTCAACCGGGAGAAGCACTACAACGGCTTTCCCGAGCAGGCGATCGCGTACTGTCTGCGCGAGGGCGGAATCGGGGTCGAGGAACTGGATCACATCGCGTTCTACGAGAAGCCGTTGCTGAAGTTCGATCGCATTCTGGAGACGATCCTGGCGGAGTGGCCGCGGAGCTACCGCGCCTGGCTGATGGCGTTGCCGCGGTGGCTGACCGACCGCCTGCACACGGGGCGTGATTTTCAGCGCCGACTGGGCGTGGACAAGGAGATCCTCTACGGCCAGCACCACCTGGCGCACGCGGCCAGTGCCTTCCTGGTATCACCGTTCGAGGAGGCGGCGATCCTGACGGCGGACGGCGTGGGGGAGTGGGCGACGACGGCGTGGGGGCTGGGTCGCGGGACGGAGATTGAGCTGCGCCAGGAGCTTGATTTTCCGCACTCGGTGGGGTTGCTGTTCAGCGCGATTACCGCGTACCTGGGATTTCGTGTCAATGACGCGGAGTGGAAGGTGATGGGGTTGGCACCCTACGGGGAGCCGCGTTTCGTGGATCATTTCCGCAGAATCGTGGACGTCAAGGAGGACGGCAGCATCCGGCTGGACCTGCGTTACTTCGCGCACACGTATTCCACGAGGCGGACGTTCAACCGGCGTTGGGAGCGCCTCTTCGGTCAGCCGCAACGACGGCGTGAGGCAGAGTTGACTGACTTCCATCGCGACGTGGCGCGTTCGGGCCAGCAGATGGTCGAGGAGATCATGGTCCGCATGGCGCGTCACGCCCAGCGAGAGACAGGGTTGAAGAAGCTGTGCGTGGCGGGGGGGGTCGGCCTGAACTGCGTGGCCAACTGGCGGATGCTCCGGGAAGCGGGTTTCGACGATATCTTCATCCAGCCGGCGGCCGGCGATGCGGGCGCGGCGCTGGGCACCGCGTTCTACATCTACAACAGCGTGCTCAAGCGGGCGCGAACGTTCCGGATGGAGCATGCCCTGTGGGGCCCCAGCTTCACCAACGCGGAGATGGAGGCGGTACTGCGCGAGGCAGGAGCGGAGTACGAGCGCGCCGGCGACGAGGCGGAGCTGGTCGAGCGCACCGCCCGGCTGATTGCCGAGGGAAAGGTCGTGGGGTGGTTCCAGGGGCGGATGGAGTTCGGGCCGCGGGCGTTGGGGGCGCGGTCGCTGCTGGCCGACCCACGTCGGGCGGACATGAAGGACATCATCAACGCCAAGGTGAAGTTCCGGGAGGCGTTCCGGCCGTTCGCCCCGGCCGTGCTGAAAGAGTACGCCCACGAGTACTTCGAGATGCCGGCCGGGATGGACGCCCCGTATATGTTGCTGGTGCCGAAGGTGCGGGCCCAGAAGCGGGGGGTCATCCCGGCCGTCACGCATCGGGACGGCACGGGACGCGTCCAGACGGTGACGGCGGAGCACAACCGGCGGTATCACGCCGTGATCCGGGCATTTGCTGGCTTGACCGGCGTGCCGGTGGTGATTAACACCTCATTCAACGTGCGGGGGGAGCCGATCGTATGTACACCGGCGGATGCCTACCGCACGTTCGTGAGCACGGGCATCGATGCCCTGGTCATGGGCGACTTCATCGTGACCCGGAAGACGGAACCGGTGGATTACGACGCGGGCAGGCGGCGCAGCGTGGCACTGGAGGCGGGGAGACGCGCGGCGGCCGACGTCGGGGTGCACACGTGATGGCCAAGCAGTCGCTGGTACGCGAGTTCTGGCTGTTCATCAAGCACGAGAAGAAGTGGTGGCTCGTGCCGCTGATTCTGGTGCTGCTGATCGTCGGGACGGTGGTGGTGTTCGCCGCGACGTCATCGTGGGCGCCGTTCCTGTATACGCTGTTCTGAAAGGTCAGACGACGGGAAACTGGGAGTTAAGGGATGAACGTTGGTGTTGTCGGATCGGGTTACGTCGGACTGGTGGCGGGTGCCTGCTTCGCGGATGCGGGTAACCGCGTCATCTGCGTGGATGCGGACCCCAGCAAGATCGAGATGCTGCAGCGCGGGGAGATTCCGATCTATGAGCCGGGACTGAAGGAGATCGTCGAGCGGAACGCCGAGGCGGGCCGGCTCATCTTCACGACCGACCTGGTCGCGGGCGTCAAGCAGTCACGGGTGCTCTTCCTGGCGGTGGGCACGCCGGAGGCCGCCGACGGTTCGGCGGACCTGTCGGCGGTGCTCGAGGTTGCCCGCCAGATCGGCAAGGCGATGGACGGCTATCGCATCGTGGTGATGAAGAGCACTGTGCCGGTCGGGACGCACCGCAAGGTTTCCGAGGCCATCGCCGCCCAGACGGGGCACCCGTTCGACTACGTAAGCAACCCGGAGTTCCTGAAGGAAGGGGCGGCCATCGAGGACTTCACGCGCCCGGACCGCGTGGTCATCGGGACGACGAACCCGACGGCCGTGGCGGTGATGAAGGAACTCTATGCTCCGTTCATGCGGAAGAGCGAGCGCATCTTCGTGATGGACCCGGCGAGCGCGGAGATGACCAAGTACGCCGCCAACGCGCTGCTGGCCACGAAGATATCGTTCATGAACGAGATCGCGGGGCTGTGCGAGCGGTTCGGGGCGGACGTGGACCTGGTGCGGCGGGGTGTGGGCTCCGACAGCCGGCTGGGGCACGCGTTCCTGTTCCCCGGCGTCGGGTACGGCGGGTCGTGCTTCCCGAAGGACGTGAGCGCCCTGATGAAGATGGGGGAAGCCGTGGGTCGGCCGGTGCTGATTGTCAATGCCGTGCACCAGGTGAACCAGCGGCAGCGCAAGTTCTTCGCCCAGCGCGTGCTTGAGCACTTCGGCGAGAAGTGCCCGGAGACGACGCTGGCGGTGTGGGGCCTGGCGTTCAAGGCCCGCACGGACGACGTGCGCGAGTCGCCGGCGATCGCGTGCGTCCGCATGTTCCTGGAGAAGGGGATGAAGGTGCGGGCGTATGACCCGGAGGCGGCGGAGACGGGTCGGGCGGCCGTGGGCGGCGGCATCACCATCTGCCGGGACGGCTACGAAGCGCTGGACGGCGCGGACGCCCTGGTGATCTTCACCGACTGGCCGGAGTTCCGTAACCCGGACTTCGATACGATGGCGCAGAAGCTGCGGCAGCGGCTCGTGTTCGACGGGCGGAATATGTATGATCCGCTGCAGATGGCACAGCGCGGGTTCACGTACTACTGTATAGGCCGGCCCAGCGTGCTGCCGAAGGAACTGTGAGCAGGCGGGGGCGGGATTGTGGGTTGCCGGGTGGCATGCCCAAGCCGAAGGCGCCGGCATGCCGTCACGCTAAGCCGCCGCTCTCCTGAATGAACGCATGGCGGCGCTGCGCTTGGCGATGCCACCCAGTGCAAGCGTGCGGCCGGACTTTGTCGCGCGAGGATGCAGGACGTGACTTGGGCCTCCTTTTCGCTTGGAGTTTGCAGTCTTGTCCAGGATCGTGGTGACCGGCGGAGCGGGCTTCATCGGCTCGCATCTGTGCGAGGCGCTGCGGCGTCGTGGGGAGCGCGTGGTGGCGCTCGACCTGCTGGACGATTTCTACGATCCGGCGGTGAAACGACGTAACGTCGCAGCATTGGCCCGCGACTGTGAGTTTGAACTCGTCGAGGGGGACATCCGCGACGAGCGCCTGGTGGACCGGGTGCTCGGCGCGGGCACCGACGCCGTGGTGCACCTGGCCGCACGGGCCGGGGTGCGTCCTTCCATTGAGCAGCCCCTGTTGTATCAGGATGTCAACGTGCGCGGCACGCTGGTACTGCTGGAGGCGGCCCGGCGACACAACATTCGCAAGTTCGTCTTCGCAAGCAGTTCGAGCGTCTACGGCAACAACCGCAAGGTCCCCTTTGCCGAGACGGACAGTGTGGACGACCCGATTTCGCCCTACGCGGCGACAAAGAAGGCCGGCGAGCTGATCTGCCACACGTACTGGCATCTGTACGAAATCGGCATCAGTTGTCTGCGCTTTTTCACTGTGTACGGTCCACGGCAACGGCCGGACCTGGCAATTCATAAGTTCGCGCGGCTGATCGAGGCGGGCAAGCCGATCCCGGTGTTCGGCGACGGCGGCATGATGCGCGACTTCACGTACATCGATGACATCATCGACGGGGTGCTGCGCGCGCTGGACCGTTGCGGTGGGTATCATATCTACAACCTCGGGAACTCCAGTCCGGTGCGGCTGAGTGGCCTGATCGCGGCACTGGAAGAGGCGCTCGGGAAGAAGGCGGTGGTCCAGCGTTTGCCGCTGCAGCCGGGCGATGTGGAGCGTACCTATGCCGACCTGACGATCAGCCGGGCGGAGCTGGGGTTCGAGCCGAAGACAGACCTGCGCCGCGGCTTGGCCCGGTTCGTCGAGTGGCTGCGCAGTGAGCCACGGCCGACCTGATGGCCTCCTGATCGGTCCCATTCACCTTCGAACGGAGCCTGGAGAGCGGGCCTCGTGTGCGGATCGCGGTGCCACGGCGGGGCGTCGCGCGCGGCCCCGTCCGTGGCTTGGGCGGCCGGCGCGGGATGGTGGGGCACGGGCGTCTCGCCCGTGTGTCCACCCCGCGTCCAGAAGTTACCGGGCGGCCAAGAACAGTGGGGCACAAACGTCCTGCTTGTGCGTCCAGCGGCGAGACACCGGCACCATATGGCCCCGGCCGACGCAGCGGGCGCAACCCGCGACGACACTCTCCGAGGCGCG
This sequence comes from Planctomycetota bacterium, assembly GCA_029558835.1. Taxonomy (GTDB): domain Bacteria; phylum Planctomycetota; class Phycisphaerae; order UBA1845; family UBA1845; genus JAKQDH01. The sequence goes on from JAKQDH010000034.1 coordinate 139,592, forward strand.
ATCACGCCGGCCGAATCCCCGCAACGCGTAGGCCCCGGCGTGGAGTGCCGAGCGGCCCTTGCTCGGCCGGCGTTGGGGGTCTAGGATGGAGGCGGTTCGCGGGCGTAGCTCAATTGGTAGAGCATCGGCCTTCCAAGCCGATTGTTGCCGGTTCGATCCCGGTCGCCCGCTGTGCGGTTTCCTTCGGGGAAGACGCGGTTTCATCGGGGAAAACCGCTGGTTTCATTTCGCTCAGTGCCACCGCAGGACACGTCCCGTGAGGTGCCGACACGCACGGTTGCGCCCCCCAACTGCTGACCAAAGCGCTGACGGGCGGTGCGGGTTGGCGGGGAGACGTGCTACGGGAGTGGATGGGAATCGAACCCACCAGGAGCCGCGTAAACGACCCCTCAACGGCTTTGAAGGCCGCGGGACCCACCAGGCGTCCGGACACTCCCCACTCGATCAACGGGGCCGCGGCGTCCCAACGCCGCCGACCGCGTGCCGCCGCTCGCTCGGGGCGAGCGGAGAGGCGCGGATGCAGGCGTGCGCGTCGCTACGGGCCGGGTGTCACTTCGTGATGCGGTACCTGCCCGCGTCGATCTCAATCTTGATGCCCGCCTCCTCGAAGTGGTTAAGGTATCTGAACAACGTCCGCCGCGAGGCGCCGCAGGCCTTCATCAACTGCTCGATCGTCGCGCCCTTCTGGAGCAGGGCGATCACCTGAGTATGTCGCCCGCTCACGGTGCCGCTGCCCTGCATGCGCTTGATGAGCTGCTGGGCCGTCCGCTTCTGGGCGGCGTTGCGGTCGAAACCTCCCCGGGCCAAGGTAGACTCCAGGGCGGTCAGAATGGTCTGGGACTCAAGGAAGCTTGTCCTCCGCACGCTCGTAGTCCTCCTGCACAGTTAGTGTCGAGTGAGTGACGCTACGCTTTGGGGGGCATTGTAGCGGACGGCGAGCGTCTGGCCAGAGGCGTGTCAGAAGGCGGCGGCTACCGCCCGAGGCCGGCCGCCCGCGCGACTTGGGGGCGTCGAACCACGAATCGTACCGCGGCCGAACCGGAGCAGATCGCCCTAGTGTGGCCGCGCCACGGAGACGCCCAGGGGGGACGGCACAGTGCGGCTGCTGCGGAGTTGACCGGAGGGCGGCGGACAGGTACAGCATGCTGGTGGGTACCTTTCTCCCAGGGGGGTGGAGGCCGGCGATTCGGGGCCGCGCGTCATGCGGCCGGTGGACGTTGCGATCGGCCAGACGGCCCGGGTGGGTACCAGACGGGCGCTCGTAGCTCAGTAGGATAGAGCACCGGTTTCCTAAACCGGGGGTCGCAGGTTCGAATCCTGCCGGGCGCGGTGATGTAAGCTCAGTGTTTTCAGCGGTTTCTCTCGGGTTTTTTGATGTTTCTCGTCCTGTTGCATTCGTTGCGCAGAGTCCACCAACGTCCGCAGACTTCCGCCGAAAACCGCCCCGTGGTGACAAGGCAGGTGACAAGGCGCCGGCGCGGCTGGGGCGCTGGTCGGTTCCCGTTAGGACGATCGCTTCCGCCGGCGGGACCGTCAGGTCCGGCAGCGCAGCCTCTAGTGCAGCCGCGCGATCCGCTACTACCGTGTGGCTGTACAAATCCATCGTCAGGCCAATCGTCCCATGCCGCATCAAGTCCATCGCTATCTTGGGGGGGGTGCCGGCGAGCGCCAGGCCTGTACCGAAGCTGTGTCGCAGGGCATGGAAGTCGATTCGACCGGCAGAGCCGTCGTGACGCAGGAACTCCGATTGCTCACGCTCCGCCCGGTCGGCCGGGTCACTCGCGTGGTTCAGCCAGGCCGAGCGTGCTGCGGTCAGGTCGGCCCGCAGCATAGCGGCGGTCCGATGCTTCGAGGGGAGGTTGAGCGCCCGGGCGCCGGGTGCCTTGAGCCCCAGGAATCGGCGTAGCGTCTCGGCCAGCCCGCGGGGGATAGGCTGACACGCGCCACGTCGATTCTTCGTCTTTGCGGCAGGCAGGCTGACTGTGGGCGGGTCCGCTCGCAGGTCAAAGCTGCTCACCGTCAGAGCCGCCAGCTCAGACGCTCGAAGCCCCGTCGTCAGCGCCAGGTGATAGGCAAGCGCTCGCTCGGGTCCGCTCATTCCGAAGCGGGCGGGCTCGCGTTCGGTCACGTTCAGGAGCCAGCGCTGTTCATCCGCGGACAGAGCACGTCGGACCGTTGCGTCCGTAACCTGAACACCGCCCAGGTGGGCAATCGGGTTCTCGACGATCCGACGCTCGCGTACCGCCCAGCGCAGGAACCCGCCGAGCGCCACCAGGTAAAAGTTGCTGGTCCGTTGGGACAGGCGCTCACGCAGGTCGGCCAAGTACGATGCGACCTTCTCGCCAGTGACGTTGCTGAAGCTGCCGGCGCCGATGCCGTCGATGATCGTGCGAGCGCGCCCATTCACAAGGTTCGCCTGCTTGGCCGTAGTTCCCTTGGCCAACAGGGCAGCGTGCCAGTCAGCCAGGTGGTCCGTCAGCGGCTTGGCTGCGCTCAGTCTGCTGGCGGGGATGATGCCCCAGCCGGCCAGCTTGCCCAGGACGGCGGGGGGCATGCTCTCGACGATCCGGGTCAGGTCGGGCGGGATCGTCTCGCCGGCCGCCCGCAGGCTGTTGAGTCGGTCGATTGCATGGGCCAGGGCGTCGGACGCCTTGCGGTCGGTAAGCAGGGGCAGTCGGCGCAGCGCACCCGAGTAGTCCACGAAGACCCCGTACCACTTGCCCGATTGACGTGGGACACGGCGTCCGGCCCGCGTCGTACTGGTCGATACGCGCTTGACTTTCATGGGTTGCCCTCACAGTCGTTCCCGCGTGTGTCCGATGCAATCAGGTTCTCTTCGGTTACACTTGCTCTCGCGTGACGACGCGCCGGCCGCAGGCCAGGCAGCGTCGCACGCGCATGATGTAGTCGTCCTTCTTGCGGGTGTAGGCCACCCGCAACCGTGCGCCCCCGCAAACGGGGCAGCGAAGGCCGAGAGTCTGTTGGGCCGGTTCAGGCATCTTGCAGCCCCCGTGCTCGGTAACAGAGTACCGGGCACGGGGGCGGAATCCAATCAGTGAAGCTTGGCTACGGCGTACCAGCCGCCAATGTCCCGATCGGGCAGTTGCCCCAACACGCCGAGCAGCCGATGCAACTCACGCTCGCGCTCGGGGTCGTGGAATCCCGTCCGCGAGCCGACCACTCTTACCTTGCGCCCGATGCTCGGGCGACGTTCACGGGTGATGCGGTCGGCCAGGTCGCGGATGTCGTTTGCCGACCACGTGGAAGTCAGGGCCAGCACCTTAGCCGTGACACACACGCGGAATCGGAAGGTGCCATGCTTGCGTGGAACAGACGGCGGGTTCGGAGCCCGCTTGACGACGATGCCCGCCGGCAGCATGCCGAGCGCCACCCTGAGCAATTCGCGTCTGGTCATGCGGCACCTACCCTTCGGGTGCTGCGCTCTGCTGCTTGCCAGAGCACGTCCCATTGCTTGGCCGCGGTCAGGAACTCGGCCAGCCAAGCCGTGGTCGTGCACAGCCGCTTGCCACGTCTGGCAACCTGAAGTCGGACGACGCCAACGCCGGGGACACGAACTCCGCGTGTCGCCCAGCGATACAAGACCGCCGCGGCCGGCCGACCGGGCAGCGCGTTGGCTGCCTTTGCCAAAGGAATGAGGGGTTGATCCATCGACGCACCTCCATTGCGTGGGCAGCCCGGTGGCCGTCAGGCTATTCGCCCCGTTGAGGCGACAGGGGCCTCGCGGCAACCCTCTGGCGACCACCGGGAAACCCTGAGCGCGCGTGTGCGCACTCTTGGAGGCAAAGAACTGAGGCAACGGGTTCATAGCGCCACTACCGTACCGCACTCGCGGCGCAAACGCAAGGCGGACGGCAACCCGAGAGCTGCCGTCCGCCTCCCTTGCCTTGCCGCGCGCCGCCGTGCCAGGCCACGCCCTGCCGCGCCCCGCCCAGCCTTGCCGGGCCGAGCCTTACCAGGCCATGCTGTGCCCTGCCACACCGTGCCCAGCCTTGCCACGCCGTCCCCAACCTACCGCCCCCCGGATCATCGTCAACCCCCCCTAGGACACCCCGTCCGCTGGCGGAAAGCGGGCGCCCGGGCACGATCTCTCTCACTCCAATGGGATGTCCACGCCCTCCCGCAATTCGCGGCACGCCGTCCAGACGCGGCGCAGGACAGCCAGGAGGACGCGACCGGGAAGCTGGGGGCCTTTGTGGTTGTGCTTGCAGCATACCGGCACGTACAGGCAACCCGGTAAGTCGGGCTCACCCCACCCCAGCGCTTGCCAGACCGCCTGCTGTTGTGGGGTGCCGACAATCAGAGACCGCAGCCGCGTCGGTGTTCCGCATATGACGCACGGGATGAGGTGATGCACGGTCATGTTGGTTCCCTCGTCGAGCTTCGAGAGCCCCAGAACCGCATAAGTCGCCTAGCACGTGGGATTCTGCGGTTGTGCCCCCGGGCCCCCCCCAGAAACCGGGTTTTCGATAGCGCCAGGGCAGAACCGCATAATTCCACGTGTTCGGGATTCTGCGGTTGTGCCCCTGTCGTCTTCCGGTCCACCGCCTTGCGGTAGTTCCGGCTGCTCGGGCAATCGCCACCACCAGGGGCCGGGATTGACAGGACGATAGGCGACAACACCGACAGCCTGTCTTGCCCGATCCAGAGTCCACCGGGTATGCCCAGCTTCCTCACGACCTTCCTCAAGCAGGTCCTTAGCCGGCCGCGGACCTCCACTCAGCGCCGCCCGCAACCAGTCCTCAGCCGCCGCCCGCACCGCCGGCGGGCGTCCCTGCCGCTGCTGGGGAGCAGCAATCGCGTCATCCGCCAGCATCGTCACCGGCTCTGAGTCCCATATCACGTGTGGTACCTTCGCCACCGCTTCGATACGGAAGCTGAGCCCGTTCCCAGAGTCGGGGGCCAAGTTGCACTTGACGGGCAGCATCACCCGCCGATGCCGATCGTTCGGGTCCTTTCCGACCAGCCAGACTGAGCGCGCCGCCGCGGTGAACGCAACGCTTCCGAGTGTCCGGTGAATCGCCGGGGTCTCCGTCTGTGACTTCCGCAGGTGCATGACCGCGATGATCGTCGTGCGGTGCTTGGCTGCCAGGGTGGCCAGCGGCGCCAGGGCGCTGCGCACTTCAGTGTCACGGTGGGCGTCGAGACGGCTACCCAAGTAGCCGCTTAGGGGGTCGAACACCACCAATCGAACGTTCTGTATCCGTTGCAGTAGTTGGTCGAGATGCTCAAGGTCTTGTGTAAGATTGAACGGCGATTCCTTCACTCCGGTGAGCGGGTTCAGCTCGCGCATCGCCTCCATTAGAATGATGTTGCTGAGTGCACGTCGTGCCCCCTGCGCGTCGGTCAAAGTGCTGAGAGCAGCGTCGAGCCGGGGGCGTACCGTGTCGGCTAAGTCATCCTCGGCCGAGAACAGAATGACCCGCCCGGGGGGGTTGGACAGCAACGGTATATCTGGCCAGGACAGGCCGCTTGCCACCCGCACCGCTATGTCAATTGTGGCCAGTGACTTTCCCTGACCAGGGTCGCCCACCATCAACGAGAGTTTCCCTTGTGGGATGCGAGCTGGCCAAAGCCAGGTAATCTGCTCGGGTACCACGTCGATTGCGTAGCGGAAAGCGAGAGTCCGACCGGCGGATGTCTGCCGATCCGCTATACCCGTCGGCTTCGGGGTGCTCAGGGCTCGCGCCGCCGCGCTGAAGTCGCCGGCGTGTTCCAGCAAGGCAAAAACCGCAAACGGCGAGTAGGCTTCATTCGGCTTGAAGGGGGTGGCGTTGTCGCTGAAGTTATAGAAGACGCCATCCTCCCTGAGCGTAGCCGACGTGCCCTCACTCTTGCCCGGCCGGCGCCAGTGCTCACCGCCAGAGCCGGGGCCGATCGGCGTCCAGCCATGCCGCTGGAGCACCGCACGCACGTCGTCGGGAGTCAGACGGTCGCCCGGGCGGTCGCCGGCGGGCGTGGGGCTCGCCGCCAGGTGCTCAAGGTTGCCAGGGGGGCAGACGGCCAGCAGCTCGTCAAGGGCGTACCGACGGGAGGGATCGGCGTCGATAACTTCGCACAGCGCCGGCGGGGCCTTGTGGTTCACGGTGGTCGGCAAGCGCATGATTCGGGGCGGGTCGTGAATCGCCTTGTCCGAGCCCAGCAGGGCAATCAGGCGCTTCTGCGCGGCCGTCCATGCCGCCAGGTCGGTCATCGGCTTTGTCAGGACCCAATATGCATGTAGACCGTGTCCGGAGGCCGCCGTGCACGTCGGCTCCGGCAGCCCGGAATCGACGATCCGCTGTCGAGCTACCTCGACGTCGCACCTGTCGATGTCCGCGAACAAGGCGCGTGCCAGGGCGACGTCCTGCGCCTTGCCGCCTTCCCGGAGGCGCGGGTTGACACCAATGAACACGTGCTGGCCGTGCTCGTTCGCCGCGACAAGCTCACCGTCAAGGTCAGGTACCCTCTCGGCCGTGCGGAACAGGCTCCGTCTGCTGGGCAGTAGGCGGATCTCCACCAGGTCGGTCGGCTCAAAGAGACATTCGAGAAATGTGGTGATTCCCTTGACAGGCGCCAGCCAGACAGGTGAAATGGCAACCATTGGGTTTTGCTCCAGCCCCGCGGTTCCGTGTCACCGTGCCGCGGGGCTTTTTGTTTCATCCGGACCAGGTCCACTTGTGCCGTGGCGGGCAGCCCGCCGCAGTCCACGCCCGCAGTTCCTCCACACGCCACCGCGTCGCCCGAATGCCCAAGCGGATCGGCAGTGGTAGTCGGGCCGACTTCAGCAGAGCGTAAAGCTGACTGCGCGCGACGCCGAGCAGCTTCGCGGCGCCTTGCGCGTCGACCAACAAAGCGTCAGGCATGGTTGTGTGCTCTGTGGTCATAACAACTCGGGGTTGGGGGGCGGGGCCAGTCGCATAACCCCGCCCCCCGCGCCGCGGTGGCCGCGTGCGCCGACACGCGACCGAAGGAGACTCCTACTCACCCTCTGACTTCAGCGCCGCACGCCAATCGACCAGACTTACGCCGAAGTCGGTGTAGCCTCTGAACATCACGCCCAGTTTGTCCGCCGGCGGAGCAACTTCCTCAACAATCGGCCCCTCGCGCGCATCGAGGAAACCAACTGCCACCGGCACGTCCTCTGCCGCCGCAAACAGGTACCAGCCCTTCGGGCTGGAACCCTCGAAACTCTCCGCCGACAGTCGTGGTTCGATGGCCAACCCCACGATCTCAAACAGTGGGTTTCCTTCCGGCTGGATCGGCGTCCCTTCAGACGTGTACCGAGCCAGCGTGCGGGAAACCAGCAATGCACGAGCCACTTGCTCCAACTCGGGAGGGACGACCAACGTTCGCGGTCGCAGATCAACAAGACGGCCGTCGCCGTCAGTGCGTGAGGTCATCACGGCAATGGCGTTTGCAAGCGAGTCATATCCCAACAGCGTAAACGCCCCTGATAGCAGATTGGCGTGGGCCTCTGAGAAGAACGCCGTCCCGCTCGGGTCCAGATTCGCCAAGAGCACTCTGTACAGTACGTCACTCACTGCCCGTGCTCCGGCGCGTCCGAGCGCCTCTGCCACGCCGGCCAGCACTTGCAGATCGTCGTCGATGACATTCTTGCGGTCGATGCCGAAAATCTGACCGTAGGTATCGCCCCGAACCGTGTACGTTTCCTCCGTGAGCGTGCCGTGCTCTAGTGAGCCGTGGGCCGGTAGCTGTGTGAATCCGCCACCGAAGTTGGCGCGCACCATTGTGTGTTCTTTGAAGTTCTGAAGCGGAACGATCTTGCTGAAGCTACGCCAAGTCGCGGGGGCCGTGCGGTATGCGTTGAGCGCCAGTTTGTTGGCGGCGTCGCCCAAGGCCACCGGCATCGACGTAGTGCTGAAGCTCGCGCGGACCAACTCGGTTCGGTCACGTGGGGGCTCCTGACCCGCCATGTGTAAGCTCGCTGCACACAAGTCCAACAATGTACGACACCGCAAGTCGCCCGCCGCCTGCATGATACGTTCGCCAAGCTGCTTCTCGCCGACCGCAGCATACCCTGCATGCAGCAACAGCGCCCCGCAGAGCAGGTCGCGTGCCGGCACGCCCGCGCTGCTGCTGTCCACGTGTGTCACGATGCCGCGCGGCCGCGAAGCACGCAAGATGTCAAGCAGTGCTGCCCGCGTTGCCTCAATCGTCCAGCCCTCCGTGATCGCCCGACCCCGAATCACGGGGTAGTCAGCCGCCAGTTCCACGATCTCCGCCACGCGCGCCCGCTCCGCCGCAACAGGGTCAGCGGGCGCCTCATTCTTCTGTACATCCTTGTCCATTGCCGAAACTCCGCTCTGTGCGGCTCGCGCCGCAAGTGAAACCTGAGTCGTTCCGTCTGCCCCGAGAGGCAGCACGGATACTTCCCTCAATACACCCTTCGTCACAAGCGTCAGGCCGGCCGCCGGTGCTTCATGCGTTCCCCCGTTTGCCTGAACAACATCGCCAGGGCGTATGCGCTTGGCGGCTTCCGGCTCGACGCCGACGCTGGCTTGCAGTTCGATGCCGGACCGCAGCAGTTCGATGACTTGTTGAGCTGCCGGCGTATCGGCCAAGTTCACAAAAATTACCAGCTCACGTCCGCCGCGCACCTCCGCCTTGCCGGTGCCCAGGATGCTGTCGAGTCTGTTTTCATGGTCGCCCAGGATCGGTACGTTGTCTGGTAGTGTCAGCCCGGCCAGATCAACGACAACCGAGCCAAAGCCCTCCACGCGCATAACGCCGCCCCGATACGCGACGATCCGCAGCCGCGGATGCTTCGGCTGTGCCGCTTCGATGCGCGCTTGACCGTGCAGTGTCAACAAGGTGGCACTCACGGCTTGCTCCCCGTAAGTTGCTCCATCGCCCGCGTCACGAGGTCCGCCGGCGCCAGGGCATCTTCCGCCACCTTGCGCAGGTGGTGGTCGCGTTCCCGCTTGAAGACTTGTCGCGTCTGCTTGGGCGTGCCGCCCCATGCGGTCAAGTCGGTTTCGAGGAATCGCCCCAGCAACTCGGCCAACGCCCAGCGCACAGGCAACAAGGTCTCGCCGGGGACCTTCTTGAGGCCGACCAGCCCGCGCAGCCAAGCCAGGCGGGTCACGCCGTCGTCCGCGACCGCCTCGCCGAACGATACATTGCGCAGGGACACCTCTTCAGCCAGCGGCGTCAGCGCGTTACCGGCAGCCAGGTGCGCCACCAGCCGGTCAATGTCAGACGGGTACCAGAGTCGCTGCTTGCCCACGATGCGCAGTTGCACGTCGGGTAGCCGGCTGAAAGGCTCCACGCGCCCCTGTGTCGCCAGCGTGCCACGCATGTGGCACTCGAACTCCGCGTCAGGCGTCCCGCGGGGATAGGTCCTCTCCCACACGCGACGAGCGTCATCATCGTACACTGCGACCAACATCGCTCGCCAAGCCGCGTTGTATTCCTGCCGAGTCATGGTGACCATTGTTGCACCTCCTTTTGTGGGCAGTGTACACAACGCCAAGGCGATTCCAAGCAATGTCACGCATTTCCGGCGGGATATTATGTTCGCCCTGCGCGGCCACGCTAAGTCCTGCAATTCGCCGGACTTACGGCAAGGAACGGGTTGTCAGAAGTGCGCGGGCTCTGACTCCGCGAAAGGCAGGGAACGTTTCATGTATTACATATCTTGCGCGCCGTTGCGCGTGGTTTTGAGGTCGTCGGTAAGGGGCTGAAGCTCGCCCCCGTCCAGCCGTAACCCTTCGCACGCTACCGGTAGGGGGATCATGCCAAGCTCGCGGGGGTCGGCCGGTGTGGCCGTATCGAGCCGGATCAGACCGGCCTTGACCATGTCGTCGTACACCTCTCGCGCTTCTTGGTCTACAGCGTTAACGGGCAAGTCATCGTCCACGGGCTCGGGGGTTGCGTCCAGCCAGGTCCGGCCGGCTTCCGTCAGCGTGTAGCTGACCCGCCCTTGGGAGTCCGCATTACTGTCTACCCAGCCCCGAACGAGCGCGCACAATAACATATCCTCGACGATGACAGCCTCTTGGCGATACCGCTCCGGCTCCCACTCGCCAATCAGCTTGCGCTCGGGGACGTACAGGTCGGTCAGGTAGGCCGCCGGCGTCCGGCTGTGCCGAGCCAACTTTCTGCACGACCACCATGCCGCGGCCAAGCCGGGCAGTCCCACCAGCCGGCGGGTCGCCAAGTCGGATGCGTCGGTCAGCCGGACGCCGAGCACCTTCCCCCGACGGGGGCGGAACACGGTAACCTTGCCCGCCTTGGCTAAGCGGTCCAACGCTCGCTGAATCTGCTTGCGCTCACTCTCATCAGCCCCGTGGCTTCGCCAGGGGACGCCCTGCTTCAGGTAGTCCCGGCGAGCGAAGTACCGGTTCGGGGGGCCGGGTCTGGTCCACGTCCGCATGGGGATGAACACCGCGTCGGTGTCGCCCAGGATTTGCACTAGGATTGAAGTTCGCAGGTCCATGATTTTGCCCAATGTCACAATAAGTGTCAGTCGCTTTTTGTTGCTGTTCCCGAAGGACTGAGCAGCGTTTGTCGCCCGGTAGGACCCGTGTGGCGACGAAACCGCCGCTGGCGCTACCCCTGCGTGGGGTTTCGTCGCCGTCGCCAGTGTCGCCGCTGGTGACGAGCGCAAGCACAGCCCGTCGGATCGGCTCAGGCAGGGTCGGCCACGCCGCGGCCACTTCGGCCAAGCCAGGTGACAAGGTGGCTGACAAGGAATCTGACGCGGTTTCGTAAGGCGTTGTGGTCGCGTGGTTTACGTCGTGGGGGCACCGGTTTCCTAAACCGGGGGTCGCAGGTTCGAATCCTGCCGGGCGCGGTGGGGGGGATGGGCAGGTCGTCTGTATCCTTCTTTTTGGCAAGTAGTTGCGCGGCAGGTCGGCGGCGCCGGACCGTGCCGCCTAGGTCAGCGGGGGAGGGGGAGGCGAGCCCGGCTGCCGGCCGAGGACACGGAATCCGCTCCAGGGGCCCCCGTGCTCGATGGGTTTCGGGAGGAACGGGCGGAGGCCGTGGCGGACTGGGGGCCGCGGGTGCGGCGCCCGGCGGGGCGGCCGCGCCGGTCTTGGCAGTTGCCGGAGGCTTCTCGTTGCCAGGGGGTGCTTCCCATTTGTGAGGGCGATCGCTGTTGCGGCCGGGGCAGCGGTAGCGGGGCGCGCCCGAGTTGCGTTGTGTAGGTGAGAGGGGCGGGGTGGTGGTGTGCGGCGGTTCGACCTGGGTGGCCGGGGTGGATTGGCGGCATGCAGAGGAGGGCCGGATGATGGGTCAGTCCCGGAAAAGCGGCGGAGGGGTGAGGAAGCAGGCGGGGCGGCAGCCGGCCGCGATGGTGCCGGAGCCTGGGTCGCTGGGGTACGCCGGTGGACCGCTGGCGCCGATCGCGCACGAGCGGGTGGTCGAACTGCCGCGCAGTGAGGTGTGGAAACTGCTCGCGACGGGCGAGGGGTGGAAGCGGTTCTTCGACGTGGAGGCGCGGATCGAGCTGAGGCCGGGCGGGAAGTTCGAGATTCTGTTCGATCCGGACGCGCCGCCCGGTCAGCAGGGCTCCGAAGGCTGCACGGTCTTGAGCTTCCTGCCCGACGAGATGCTGTCGTTTACGTGGAATGCCCCGCCGAAGTTCGCCCATGCTCGATCGCGGTATACGTGGGTGGTGGTGCGCTTCACAGAGCCGGCGGTGACGCGAACGTTCGTTCGTCTCGATCACTTGGGTTTCGCCGAGCAGGCGGCCGACAATCCCGATCACCGCGCCGAATGGGAAGAGGTGCGGGCGTACTTTCAGCGGGCGTGGGGTATGGTGCTCGACAAGATGAAAGAGCAGGAGAGCAAGGGAGCAGAGGAGGAAGTAGAGAGGAGAGAGTAGAGAGCAGACCTGGCGCGCGGGGCGCTTGGTGTGGGGGTTCGGGGCGGCGCGTGGGTTGAAGGGGGCGCGGCGTGGTGACCCAGCAAGGGGTGGGTCGGAGAGGCGCAGCGACACGCGGTGCGTACAAGCCGGCTGGCGTGCGAGCTTGGAGGGGGCTGGGCTGGTACCGGAGGGCAATGATTGGCGCGAGCGGAACGGCCGGCGTTGGGTGCTTGCCCTCGGGCCTCGGGAGTGTATCCTCACGCCGGTGCGGTGGCGTGCTGGCAAGGTGGACTGACATGGCGAAGCGAACTTCGGGCGTTACGGGGAGTACTGCCGGAAGCGATGCAAGGTCGGTTGCGCAGCGCACGGTCGAAGAGTATCTGAATGAGTTGCGAGCAATTCGGGCGAGCGGGGCGGGGGTAGCCGAAATCTCGTATTACCCTGCCCTGGCCAATCTCTTCAATGCCGTCGGGAAGACCCTGAAGCCCAGGGTCCGCTGCGTGATGAATCTGAAACAGCAGGGGGCGGGGATGCCCGACGGCGGACTTTTCACCGCCGACCAGTTCCGGCGTCAGGCCGAGGGGCCGCCGGCGCCCGACCAGCTTCCCGCGCGGGGAGCCATCGAGGTCAAGAGTACCAAGCCGGGCGTTGAGGCGATTGCGGCCAGCCAACAGGTCAGGGACTACCTGAGGCGGTACGGGATCGTCGTCGTAACGAACCTGCGCGAGTTCCTGATCGTCGAACGGGGGCCGGGCGGAGGGGCACTGGGGCGCGAGTCGTATGCGCTGGCTGATGGTGAAGAGGACTTCTGGCGTGACAAGGTTGCTCACCCGCGTGCGACGGCCGAGCGACGCGGCGAGGCGTTCGTTGAGTTCCTGAGACGTGCGTGCCTGCATGCGGCGCCGCTGGTGAACCCGAAGGATGTGGCTTGGTTCCTGGCATCGTACGCCCGCGATGGTCTGCGTCGCGTGGAGGAGCGGAAGGACCTGGCCGCGCTCCAGGCGATCCGTGTTGCCCTGGAAGACGCGCTGGGGATGAAGTTCACGGGTGAGAAGGGCGAGCACTTCTTCCGATCGACGCTGGTGCAGACGCTGTTTTACGGAGTGTTTTCGGCGTGGGTGCGCTGGCATAAGGACAAGCCGGGTCCACAGGCGAAGTTCGACTGGCGCACGGCCGAGTGGTGCCTGCACGTACCGTTCATCAGGACGTTGTATGAGGAAATCGCGAAGGCAAGCCGGCTGGGGCCGCTGGGGCTGGTGGAGGTGCTGAACTGGGCGGCGGGCGTGCTGAATCGGGTGGACCGCGGGGAGTTCTTCAGCCGCTTCGAGGATGAACACGCGGTCCAGTACTTCTATGAGCCGTTTCTGGAGGCTTACGATCCGGAGTTGCGCAAGGCGCTGGGCGTCTGGTACACACCGCGTGAAATTGTGAGGTATCAGGTAGCGCGGGTCGACCAAGTGCTGCGCGAGGAACTCGCGCTGCCGGACGGGCTGGCGGACCCGAACGTCGTCGTCCTGGACCCCTGCTGCGGGACGGGAGCGTATCTGGTGGAGGTGTTGACCGGCATTGCGAACACCCTGCGAGACAAGGGCGGCGACGCGCTGGTGGCTTCTGACCTGAAGCAAGCCGCCATGCACCGGGTGTTCGGGTTCGAGATTCTGCCCGCTCCGTTTGTGGTGTCTCACCTGCAACTCGGGCTGATGTTGCAGGCGCAGGGAGCGCCCCTGTCGCACGAGGCAGGTGAGCGTGTGGGCGTGTATCTGACGAACGCACTCACGGGTTGGGAGCCGCCGAAGGGGCCGAAACAGCACCTCATGCACTTCATTGAACTCGAACAGGAGCGCGATGCTGCCGAGCAGGTCAAGCGCGACAAGAAGATCCTCGTGGTGCTGGGCAACCCACCGTACAATGCGTTCGCGGGGGTCAGCCCGGAAGAAGAAAAGGGGCTGGTCGAACCCTACAAGGTCAACCTGAACAAGCCCGCCAGCGCCGGAGGGTGGGGTATTAGGAAATTCAACCTTGATGACCTGTACGTTCGGTTTTTCCGGCTGGCCGAGCGGCGCATCGCCGAAATGAGCGGCGAAGGCGTGGTGTCCTTCATCTCGAACTTTTCGTATCTGGGCGACCCGTCCTTTGTGGTCATGCGGGAGCGATTTCTGTCCGAGTTCGACAAGCTCTGGTTCGATTGCCTGAACGGCGACAGCCGGGAGACGGGGAAGCTGACGCCGCAGGGGAAGCCTGATCCGTCCGTGTTCTCGACGGAGCAGAACCGAGAGGGCATCCGGGTAGGGACGACCGTCTGCGTCATCGTACGCAAGCCCAAGCGAGATAAGAAACCCACCGTCCGCTTTCGGCATTTCTGGGGTGTGCACAAGCGTTCCGATCTGCTCAAGAGCATCAAGGCCAGGAACATCAACCGGGCGTACACTGTCGCGGCGCCGTCTGTCCAGAACCGTCATTCCTTCCGCCCCGAGAACGTGGCGGCACACTACGGGGAGTGGCCGAGCGTGGTGGAGTTGTGTGCGTTGCCACCGTCGAATGGCCTGATGGAGAAGCGAGGTGGAGCGCTGGTTGACATGGACCGGGATGCCCTGGAAGCCCGGATGCGGGATTACTTCGATCGCGAGCTCGATTGGGATAGCTACAGGGCACGACAGACAGCCTTGACGCGGAACATGGCGGCGTTCAATGCACGCGAGGCCAGAGCGAAGGCGCTTGCCACGGAAGGGTTCCGTGGGGATCGGATATGCAGGTACGGGGTTCGCCCGTTCGACCAGCGCTGGTGCTATTATACAGGTGTGAATCCCGTTTGGAATCGGGCACGCCCTGCGCTGTGGGCCCAACTGTGGGCGGGGAACCGGTTTCTGACTACTCGATTCCGATCGAGTTCAGACACGGAAGGGCACCCGTTCGGGTTCACTTCCGTTTTGATCGATGACCATTACATCGTACCCGATGCGGTTGCCATACCACTGTCCTTACTTAACGGGGATAGGTTGTCCCAGCGAGATCAGGCAACCTTGTTCGACGTAACGGGAGACCGTCCTTCCCGATGCAGGGCGACGGGCAACCTCTCTAAGGCCGCCCGCGTGTTCCTGAGCGCGCTGCGCGTCAAAGACCCCGACGCCGATGTTGATACCGCCGCCCTTGTATGGATGCACGCCCTGGCAATTGGGTACAGCCCCGCGTATTTGGCTGAGAATGCCGACGGCATCCGACGTGATTGGCCGCGCATCCCGCTGCCGAATGATCGTAAGTGGCTGCAGGTGTCGGCGACACTCGGCGAGCGAGTCGGAGCTTTGCTGAACACCGAAGCCGACGTGCCGGGTGTGACGGCCGGGAAGGTGGCCCCGCTGTTCAAGAGTCTGGGGGCCGTCGCCAAGGCCGGAGGAGGGCAGCTTGATGTCACGGGGGACCACTTGTTGGTGACGGCCGGTTGGGGTCACAAGGGCAAGGACGGCGTGACCATGCCGGGCAAGGGCAGGGTCGTGGAGCGTCAGTACAGCGAAGCGGAGGCCAAGGCCCTGGCCGCGGAGGCGACGGCACGCGGGATGGCGGTGCAGGATGTGCGGCGTTTGCTGGGGGAAGCGACGCTGGACGTCTATCTGAACGAGACGGCGTACTGGCGTAACATTCCCTTGAACGTCTGGAACTATTACATCGGCGGGTACCAGGTCATTAAGAAGTGGCTGAGCTACCGCGAACACGACGTGCTTGGACGGGCCCTGAAGCCGGAGGAGGCACGCGAGGTCACGAGCATCGCCCGGCGTATCGCTGCCATTATCCTCCTCCAGTCCGCGCTCGATGAGAACTACCACAAAGTGAAGGCGGCTCCCTACGCCTGGGCGAGAACGCAGGGATGACGTGCCGGCGAAGCCCTGCACGGAGAGGCTAGGGATCCACGCGTGAAAACCGCTGCGGCGCCCGGAGCCACGCTGAGTAGGACCCCCCAAAGAGGAAAGGAGTCGGGTGGCATGCCCAAGCCGAAGGCGCCGGCATGTTGTTGTGGAAAGCGGGCCTGCACCTGCGGCAGAGCATGGCGGCGCTGCGCTTGGCCATGCCACCCTGACCCAACTCTCAGTTTCCCTGTTGCGTAGACCCGCCTGGCCCCAACGCCCAGCCACTCCCTCACGGTCGCGGTTCGGATCGGGTAGGCGGAGTCAGGAGCTGGGATTCCGGGCCAGGATGCCCGCGATGCGTTGGGCGGCCTTGCCGTCCCAGAGGGCGGGGGTGGCGCGGCCGTTGACGGCCGTGGCGCGGCAGCGGCGGTAAGCGGCCAGGATGCGGGCGGGGTCGGAGCCGACCAGCGTGCTCGTGCCGGAGGTCAGCGTGATGGGCCGCTCTGTGTTCTCACGCAGGGTCAGGCACCAGACGCCGAGGATCGTGGTCTCTTCCTGGATGCCGCCGGAGTCGGTGAGGACGACGGCCGCCCGGCCCATCAGCTTCAGAAAGTCCAGATACCCGAGCGGCTCAGTCACGCGCAGGCCGGGCAGGCTGTGCCAGCGGTCCGCGAGGCCGTGCCGATCGAGCATGCTACGCGTGCGCGGATGCACGGGGATTACGGTCGGCAGGTCGGCCTGAATCTCGGCGAGGGCGTCGGTGATGCGGGCGAGCGCGGCCGCGTCATCGACGTTGGCCGGCCGGTGCAGCGTGACGACGTTGTACGCGCCGGGGGTGAGGTCGAGGCGCTGCAGGATGTTCGATTGCTCCGCTCGCTCGCGGTGGGTGCGCAGCGTGTCGATCATCACGTTGCCGACGTGGTGCATCTTCTCGGGGGCGATGCCTTCACGCGTGAGGTTCTCGATGCCGCTGGGCTCGCTGACGAAGAGCAGGTCGGAAATGCTGTCGGTCAGGATGCGGTTGATCTCTTCGGGCATGGTGCGGTCGAAGCTGCGCAGGCCGGCCTCGACGTGGCCGACCTTCACACCCAGCTTGACGGCCACCAGTGAGCAGGCGATCGTGCTGTTCACGTCGCCGACGACGATGACCCAGTCGGGTCGATGTTCGATGATGACCGGCTCGAAGCGCCGCATGATCTCGGCGGTCTGCGCGGCGTGGCTGCCGGAGCCGACTTCGAGGTTAATGTCCGGCACGGGGATGCCGAGCTGGCGGAAGAACAGGTTGGACATGTTGTCATCGTAGTGCTGGCCGGTGTGGACGAGGAGCGGAGTAATCTCGGGGTGGTCCTGGTAGGCGCGCATGAGGGGCGCGATCTTCATGAAGTTGGGTCGGGCCCCGCAGACGTTGAGGATTTTCAACATGGGTGCACACGCCTCCGCGACCGCGTCTTGTGATACACACACAGCAATCGCCGACCGCCTGCAGCGTCGTCCCCCCGCGGGCGACGTAGTTGCAGACGGGGCCGTGAAAGGCCCACATCGGCCGCGGGCGGCCGACAGCGCGGGTCTGTCGGTTGCCTTGGCCTATCGCCTGTCTACGTCGGCCGCGGGGTGCCGACGGTACAGCCACGTCGGCCTACGCTACGGACTGCGATCCGCCGACGCATGAGTCGAGGTCAGCAGTCGTTCAATCTCCGCACGTTCCGCGTCGCTGAGCACCTGGTGCTGCTGATCCAGCGTCAGGGCCTCGTTCAGCCGGGCCTGGGCATCCGCGTACTGGTTCTGTCGGACGAGCACCCGCCCCAGGTGAAGCAGGGCTTGCGCCCGCGTGGCCGGCACGGTTTCCGTGAGGCTGACGCAGCGTTCGAGGTCCTCTCGGGCGGCATCCAGGCGGCCGAGCGTGGTCAGGATCACGCCACGGGTATCGAGTAAGTGCGGGTCGTCCGGATAGCGGGCGACACCTTTGTCGGCCAGCGTGAGGGCCTCCTCAGGGCGTTGCAGGTGTTCATGGAGAATCCACGCCAGGTCGTTGAGTGCCTGGGCGTGGTAGGGTTCGCGGGCGAGCGCCTGGCGATAGGCGTCGGCGGCCGCGTCGAGCCGACCCAGTAGATAAGCGACCTGGGCCTGCTGGACGTAGCCGTTGGCGCGGTCGGGCTGGAGGTCGGTAACGGTGCGCAGCAGATCAACGGCCACGTGGAGGTGCTGCTGCTGCTCCGGCTTGCCTTGGGCGGCCGTCACCAGCAGGCTGGCGCCGAGCTCCAGCAATGCCGGGTCGAGCGTGCGGGGTCGTCCGTCGGGGTCCAGGAGGGCCGCGATGAGCGTGGGCCATTCGCCCTGCTCGGCCCAGGTCCGGAAGCACTCGGCGAGGACACGCGGGTCCTGCGGGGCAAGCTGTTGTAGTTCGGCGAGGACGGCGTTTACCGCGGCCGTGTCACCGGCGCCGCGGCACAAGCGGACCAGCGCGAGGCGTGCCTTGAGGCTTTGCCGGCCGGCTTCGGTTCGGCAAAACTCCTCGAGGCGGGTGCGGGCCGCCTTGGTGTCCCCGGTGGCGGCGAGCGCGTTGGCCTGCATGGCGCAGGTGGTGTCGTCGTGGGGGTAGAGGGTGAGGGTCTCGTTGATGAGACGTAGCGCGCCGTCGAGGTCCTTGCGGTTGATGGCCGCCTGGGCAAGCACCTGCCGAGCGGGCAGGCTGGCGGGGTCGCTGCGTAGTACGGCCTCGGCGAGGGTGAGGGCCTCGTCGCTGTTGCCTTTGTCCAGTTCCATGACGGCCTGGAGCGCGCGCAGGTTGGTGTCCTGCGGGTTAGTACCAATGGCGCGCTGGAGCCGGGCGTAGGCGTCGTCCGCCCCGCCGAGATCGGGGGCGGTGCGGATGAGCAGGTCCCAGGCGGGCACGTTGTGGGGATCTCGCTCGACCAGTTCCTGGAGGAGGCTGACGGCTTCGCGTCGGTCCGCCGGCGACGGTGCGGTGGCCAGTTTGACGGCGCGCAGGAGGTGCACCTGCGGATCATCGGGTTCGGCCGTGAGCAGGTCGGCGAGGCGCGCCTCGCCCTCCTGGCGTTGCTGCGGATCGCGGGCGTAGAGCAAGGCCTCCACGAGCATTCGGTGGAGGGAAGGATCGTCTGGGGCTTGGTTCAGTCCCTGACGGAGAGCGGCGAGCGTCCGGTCCGGGCGGCCTGCGCGGCGGTAGAAGGCGGCGAGGGCGCCCCAGCCGTCGGCGGGTTGTGCGGCCAGTTCAGGGAGGCGTGCGTAGTCCTGCTCGGCTTCGTCGAGGCGTCCGCTGCCGGCGAGGAACTGGGCACGTTGCAGACGCGCGCTGAATGCGTCGGCGTGTTCCACGGCGGCGTTCAGCAGGGCAAGCGCTTCCGTTTGCCGGCCTTCGGCTTGCAGGATGCGCACCTGGACGGCACGAAACAAAGCGTCGTTCTGCGCGTCGGCGGCTTCGCGGAGCAGGGTCAAGGCCCGCTCCGCATCGCCGTTGTGGCGGTAGGTCCACCAGGCGAGCACCAGGCGGGCGCCGGCGTCGGCAGGATCATCCGTAAGGCGGCGTTCCAGTCCGGTCAGGGCCTGCTCGTAGTTTTCGAGGGCCAGGGCGACATTGATGCGGTGGGCACTCAAAGCGGGGGCTGCGCGCGGGAAGCGATTGAGTACGATCTCCGCGTCGCGGTAGCGTGCCTGTTTCTGCAGGGTCGTGAGGAGACGGGCGGCCACGCTGAGGTCGCGGGGGTCGGCGTCGGCACAGCGCTGGTAGAGGTCGGCGGCTTGTGCGGCCCGTCCGAGGCGTTCGTTCAGTTCACCGAGTGCGAGGACGGGCTCGGGCAGGTCGGGATGGGCGCGGACGAAATCGGCGAGCAGCGTTTCGGCCTCGGCGGCATGGGCGGTCCAATCCGCCTGTGTCAGCCAGAGGCGTACCTGCTCCGTGCGCCAGCGTGCCCCGCGGTCGCCTTCGATGCGGCGCAGGTCATCAACGAGGACCTGGGCCCGCGCGGGGTCGGCGAGCACCTCCGGCAGACGCAACAGGGCCAGGCGCGGGGGCACCTGCTGCGGGTCCAGCCGGGCAAGTTCCTCAAGGAACGCAACGCCGTCGGCCCGGGCGGGGGAGTCGAGCAGGAGCCGGGCGAGCGTCAGTTGGGCCGTGCGGCGTTGATCGGCGGTCAGCGGCGTGTCGGGCTCGACGGCGAGGAGTTCGCTGCGAAGCTGCTCCCGGCGCAGGTGGGCGGCTTCCGGTGAGCCGTGCTTCTGCTCGAACTCCGCCTGTGCCAGGCGTGCCCACAGCCGGGCGGCTCCCTGCGTGGCGGCTACGGCTTCCTGCAGGGTGCGGCGGGCGGCGTCAGGCTGGTCGGCAAGGACTTGCAGACCGGCCATCAGGATGCGCGGGGCGGCCAGGTCCGGCTGTCGGGCGACCGCCCGCGCACACGCCTCAATACCTTCGGTCCAGCGCTGCTGTCGCTGATAAAGGGTCGCCAGTTGGAGGGCAGCCTCGAGGGGGTGGTCACCGGAGGCGAGAACCTGCTCGAGCGCGTCGATCCCGCGTCCCATGCCATCCTCGGAGGTGGCGAGGCGGGCCTGCAATGTGACAATGCGTGTCACTGCGGGATGGTCGGCGCGCAACGTGGTGAGTTCGTCGGCGAGCTGCGTGCGAAGGGCGGTATCGCCCGGCCCGTCCGCAAGAGCCTCGATCTGAAGTTCCAGCCGCAGCAGGGTCGCGTCGAGGCGGTGCGGTTCGAACGGCTCGGCACGGCGGGCGTAGTGCAGCGCTTTGACTGGGTCATAGCGCTGACACAAACGGGCCAGCCGTAAGGCAATGGCCGCGTCCGCGGGGTTGCGTTCCAGGTAAGTCTCCCAGGCGCCGATGCTGCGGCGGGCCTGCCCGGTGTCGAGGTAGGCCTGGCCGAGATACGCAAAGGCGGGGGCACAGCCGGGTTGCCGTTCGACGAGCGGTTCGAGGGCGTTGATGACGTCGTAGGGTTTGCCCTCGGCCTGGGCGACCAGGGCCGCCAAGAGTGCGGGCTCCTCGCCCGCGCCGGGGGCAGCGGTGCTACCACCGGTCATCGCGCTCTGGAACTCGGTCAGCCACCGGTGGGCGGCGGACAGATCGCCGGCCGCGACGTACAGGCGAATGACGGACGGCAGGAGCTGCGCTTGCAGGGCCGGCGGCACCTCATTGAGCACACGGACGGCGAAGTTCGCGGCTTCCTGGGCATTGCCGCGGTGCAGGACAAGCTCGCAATGCAAGCGGAGGCGTTCGAGGGTCAGGTGGTCCGCGTCGATGTCGTACTGCTCGAGCACCTCGGGAGTCACCGCTTCGAGCGCTTCCAGGTGTGCGGTCGCCCGGGTTGATTCACCCCACGCCAACCACTCGTCGGCGGCGTACAGCCGCAGTTGCGGGTCAGCGAGGGGTTGGCGTTCGGCCGCTTCGAGGTCGGCCCTGGCCGCGACGGCGTCACGCGTGTAAGCCCGGTGCAGGGCTGCTCGGCGCAGGTAGAGAGCCGACGCGTGGGGATTCTGCTCGATGCCCTGCGTGAGCCAGCGTAAGGCCTCGGGCACCGCGTCGGCGGGCTTCTGGCGCAGCGCGAGGCTGCTGAGCAGGAGAATGGCCTCAATCTGGTCGGGACGGGCTTGGACGAGCCGGGCGGCCGTGTCGCGTGCTTCAGTGTCCTTGCCCTGTGCGAAGAGGGCTTGACTGAGCAGGAGTTGAGCCTCAGCGTCGTCGGGCTGGACGGCGAGGCGTTGGCGGCAGATGTAGGCCATTTCGTTGAAGTCGCCGACCCGGGCGTAGAGCTTGGCGAGGGTGGCGCACAGGTGCGCGTCACCGGGCTGGGAGCGCAGGAGCCGCCGGTAGGCAGCCAGCGCTGCTCCCGCGTGGTCGCGGTCGAGTGGGCGGACCGCGAGATTGGCCTCGGCAAAGCGGGCGAGCTGGTCGCGGTCGTCGGGGAACTTAGACAGGTAGACTTTCAGGTGCCTGCAAGCGGCCGCCCAGTCCTGCCGGGCGGCGGCATCCTCGGCGGCGGTCAGGGCCCGATGGGCCGTCACGCGGGTGCGTACCTGATAGCCTGCCAGCAAGCCGATCGGCAGTACGGTGGCGACCAGGACGACGATCACGAGGATCCTGAGGTTGACCCGTCGGGATGAGGCGAGGTGCTGCATGGGCGTCCCCTTCGTATCCCCGCGTGCTTCAGGCGGGGGCAGTTTGTTCGTCCGTGGGCCCGATAACCAAAGGCGCGCGGGTGCGTCACGTACTGCGCGCACCGGGCCCCCTTGTTTTTCGTCGTGGCCGGCACCTTGCTTGAGACGATCGGTGAGGAGAGACCACACGGCCGAGGGGGATAGGAAGACGGGCCGCACGGCGAGGCTATGCCCCGCCGTGCGGCCCGAGTGAAGTTGCAGCCTGGTCCCGCCGGCTACCCTTTGCCCCAGTCCCGGTTCCCGGCGGCTGCTCGGACGGGGCATTTGACACAGGCTCTACGCTGGTCGTAGGGGCCTGCTTCCCGCTCCCGCAAGGATCGTTACGACAGCCGACGACGGCACCAGGTAACCAACCCCAGCCCGAACGCGCCGAGCAGTACCGCACCAGGGACAGGGACGAGCTTAGTGCTGGCGGTACTGTTCAGTGCCGGCTGCCCCTCAAACTGCACGGCGATGAGGCTGGCTCCGCCCAGCGCCAATCCACCGCCGCGGCCGGTGTGGTTCCCGGGCAACATCGGGGTGCATACGCCGGCGGCGCCGTTGGTGAAAACGACCAGGGTATTGCCTGAACGACCGGCCCCAGCGGACGACATCCACAGCGTCACTACCGCGTCGTTGTGTTCGCCGCCCGGGGTGCCAACGCCTTCCCAAACCAGCGGCGGCTCTTCGCCGATGGCGACGGAAACGAGTCCTCCGCGAGAGAGAGGAGCGTTGGCAGGAACGGACAGCGTACCCAGCAGTGGATCGCAATCCCACGGCGGGATACCCAGCGTCAAAGCCGTTGGTTCAGCGGTCGTCGGTGCCAGGCAGGGGTTGTCGGCGGCGCCTCGTGCGGCATGCACATCGATCAACCCGAATGTGAAAACAGGCTCGACGGCGTACGCGGGTACCGACGCCGCTATGAGCAAGATACAACCGACTGCAATCGCCTTGTCCATCGCCATTCCCATCCCTTCTGCCTGCTGCGGCCGCCTGGAACAACCAGGCGGGCAGCGCGTTTCAGCGCGGGGCTAGCTCTTGCGGCGGTTGACCCAGCCCACGAGGCTCAGTCCGAGGGCGCCGAGGACAACCGCTCCCGGCGCGGGGATCCGAACCAACTGGTCCTGCTTCTGATGAGCGAACTCACCGGCGTGCCCGGCCGTATAGAGGTTCATCACCCGCACCTGGCCGATGGTGTTGCCCCAGTTGGTGTACCACGACCCACCGGGCGCCACGGCGGCGACGGCCTCGTTGTACCAGGCCAGCGCCTGGCCGTTGATCGAGGTGACCTCCTGCTCGATGTACCAGATTGCCTCCTGCAACTCGTCCGCGGACGCGTTCCGGCTCGAGCCGGCGTAGTTGTAGTTGGACAACGTGCCGTCGGTGAACCGGGTGTACAGGTAGGCCGTTTTGGCATCCAGCGGGTCCGGGTTGCCGCCGGCAACGCCGCCACCGATCGCGGCGGTGTTCAGGACCACGCTGTAGGGAGTGTTGTAAGCGATGTACTCGTTCCGCTCGATGCAGAACGTGACGAAATCGTAGCTGCTCTGTGCCACGTTGGTGACGAAGGGCACGGGTATGGTGCCAACGTCTCTAACGTCAAACTCTCCGCCGTTGGTCGTGCCATATCCGTCGAACAGGCGAATCTGCATGTCAGCCAGCGCCGGAAGCGCCGTCACCGCCACCCCGAACACAGCCATGATGATGTATGTCTTACGCACGGTTAGCTCTCCTTTCCTCGTGCAAGCTTCTTGTAGACTGCGAATGTCCCGGACCCTCCCGCGGTTCTCCCGCGGAACCTCGCGGACCGACCACGGGCTCCGGGGCGCGCTTCAGCGTCGGGTTAGCTCCGCCGACGGTTGATCCAACCTACCAGGCCCAGCCCCAGAGCGCCCAGCACAACGGCTCCCGGAGCGGGAATGCGGACCAAGAGGTCCTGCCTGTGGAACGTGGAGTTGCCGGCGTAGCCGACGGCGTAGAGGTTCATGACGCGCACGTTGCCAATCGAGTCGGCACCCCACTGCGCGAACCACGAACCACCCGCGGCGACGGCAGTGGCGGCCTCGTTGTACCAGGTCAACGCCTGCCCATTGAGCGTGGCGCTTTCCTGCTCGAGGTAGTAGATCACTTCCTGCAACTCGTTCGCCGAGGCGTCCCGACCGATGCCGGAATCGGCGTAGTCGTAGCCGGACAACGTGCCGTCGGTGAACTGAGAGAACAGGTAGGCCGTTTTCGCATCCAGCGGGTCGGGTGTCCCGCCGCCGACGCCGCCACGAATGGCGACGGTGTTGAGAACCACGTCGTACGTGGTGTCGTAGTCAACGTACTCGTTGCCCTCGATGCAGAACGTAATGAAGTCGTGGGGGGCCTGGAACACGCTCGTCACGAAGGGAATGGGCGTGCTCCCCACGTCGTCCACGTCGAACTCTCCACCGAAGTTCGTGCCATACCCGTCGTACAGGCGAAGCTGCATGTCGCCCAGTGCCGGCAGCGCCGTCACGGACAGGGCCAGCACGGCGATGATGAAATATGCCTTACGCATGATTGACTCTCCTTTTCCTCCTGCGCGTCCCCTGGGGACGCAGAACCTGCAAGACACTGTGGGGATTCCGTCCGGAAGCCCCACCGCAGGCGGCGGACGCGGTGCCCGGCCGTCTGCCGAGTGCGAACAGAGGTTAGCAGGAGTACGGAGGTGCGCGCGGCGCGGCCGGGGCCACGACCTGCTGCGGATGCCCCGCAGGCCGGTCGTCGTACCGCCAGCGCTCCGGAGAGGGTGCGAACCCCACGTCGTCGTCCGGCACGTCAAACAAACAGGGCGGCGGCGCGTGGAACTCAAAGTCGAACGCGACGGCGTGCCCGATCTGGAACGGGCCGCCGGTGTGATACCAGTCGGGGAACGTGTCCAGCAAGTGAAGGCGCTTCGCCGAGCGCACGACCTGCCAGGTTCCCAAGCTGAGCATGGCGGACACAAACAAGCTCGCGCTGCCGGCCAAACCCGGCAACTCACGCACTGTCGTGGCGGCATCAAGCGCGGCGGGCGGCAGAGCCGGGCTGAGCGAGCGGCCTGACCAACCGCCCAGCACATCAGGTGACGGCGAGGTTGCCACGCGGGCCAAGGCCGCGACAGCAACGCTCTGACCCGGCGTCGATTGCGGCACGTCACACGCGACATGCAGATCGCCACGTGCCTGGGACGCACCGCCCGCGCTGAGCAGCAGGACAAGGAAGAATGTGGCGACCCTCTTCACAACGCTCTCCGTACGCGCGCTCGGCGGACGGCGATGCCGTCTCGCGCGGCGCACTGTTTAGTCGTTGCATTGTACGCACTTTGACGCCGATTCGTCAAGGAAGTTGAATCTGGTTCGTGAGGATCACGAGATGGGACGTGGAGGGTTCCGAGGGCGCCCCGATGCAGAGTCAACCCACGGGCTTGCGTCCTCTAAGGCACCCGGTAATCAGCAGCAGGACTCCGAGAGCTGCGGCAATAGCCTGACGGCCTCCAAAGCCGGGAGACCTGCCCAGGCCGAGGTAGTCAGCCAGCAGCGTCAGCGACCCGGTAAGCAGACCGATAACCGCGAGGGTCGGGATTCTTAATAGAGCGCCCGTGAGCAACAAGACCGCGGCGAGGAGCACACCGGCCCATTGTTGGTAACCGAAGCCTTGTGTGTTTCCCAGGCGCAACTGGTCGGCAAGGAGGGCAAGCAGCAGCAGGTATAGCCCGAGAACCGTCAGAACGGCCGCATGGTGCAGGGACCGACCGGTTGCGCCCAGGTTCCGGGCGCTGGGAACGGTGCCGCTGGCTGCGCCACCTGCGGGAAGCCCCGGCGGGACCGGTAGCGGCGGCGTCGCGCGCGGTTCATCCGGAGTAGGGCGGACGGGTCGAGGACGTTCGGGAAGGCCCGACTGAGTTTCGCGGGGTTCAGGTCCGTTGGTCACGGGGTGGGGGCTCCTCAATGAGACGACCCATAAGCCAGAGCTCACCGATGAGGATGAGCAGCGCGAGGGGCATCATGGTAAGCCCGGCGCCGTCGTGGAAGAAGCGTTCGGCCGTGGCCGACGAGGCCACGAGGAAGAGCACGGCCGTAACGACGAGGCGAGCGAGGTTGCAGAGAATGGCCACCGGAATGCTCGAGATGAGCAAGGTGATCTTCTGCCAGCGGGGTCGGGGAACAAGGTAAGCCAGGGTGGCCGCCACCACCACGAACGCCGTGAGCATGCGCAGACCGCTGCACGCCTCGGCAACGGCTACCTGCACCTCGTGGTTGAGAAGCAGCGTGTTGCCTTCGCGGATGACGGTAACCCCGAACAATTCCAGCAGACAGACGGCCCCGGTGGTGGCAAGTTGCTGGAGCGGGCCGGCGATGCAGTTGTGCAGCACGCCGGGCAGGGGGACGGCCAGCAGCAAGAACGCCAGGATCCAGCGTAGGCGACGGAGACATTCGGTACCCGCCACGAGCCAGACCAAGGCGGCAACGGTGAGCACGAGGGAGTACCGTTCGGCGGACTCATACAGGTAGATGAGCCCGAAGCCCCGCGCCGCCTGGGCAACCACCAGCAGCGCCAGACCCCACCAGCACGGTTGGATGCCGCAGGACTGCAAGTGGCGGCGGTCGTGCCAGAGCATGTACAGGGCCGCCAACGGTACCAGTTGCCCGACGGAATAGTTGTCGTCGCGCTGCCAGTCCGCAAACAGACGGACGAGCGTTGCCCAGTAGCACCAAGTCAGCCCGGCCGCCAACGCCAGCGCGGTGCCCATGCCGCGCCAGGCGGCCGCTGCCTGGAGCTCCGCGGGACGAGGGCAAGTGATGGGAGTGGATCGCGTCACGTCAATTGCACCGCTGGGTCTGCGTCACCTGATTCCCCGTATGTAGCGGGCGCGTACGCTGTCCTTCCGGGAAACGGCATTCACCTCGCGGCCACCACCGAAGGGCGCCGGCAGTCCGCATCATGGTACGTCGCGGGTTGGCCCCCTCGAGGTGAATCACAATACAACGGGCACGGATAGCCGTTTCTCCTATGGTCGTTCCCGCAGGGCATCCTGCACGGCCGTGGTCAAGGTCGCCGCGATCAGCGGTGCGGCCTCTTCCAGAAACGCGCGTCCCCATTGCTCGGCTTGCGTCTGGTCGGCGGCAGCGGTGGTCGTGGAGACCTGTACCTGGGCGACATAATGGACGGGCGTCGGCGAGCGCCACAAGCGCGCGCGCAACGCGGACACGTCGGCGCTGCGCTGACCGCTGATGTCATAGTAATTCAGCACCGTAACCTGTCCGGCGTCGAGCCCACCCCGGCCGAAGCGGTAGCGCCGCAGGGGCACGACGCTCCCGTCAACCGTCCGGAGTTCCTCGCCGACGGCTTCCAACCTCGCCCAGCCGGCCGCGGGGTAGCAGACTTCCGGTCGATGCGGCAGCAGGTCACGGAAGTGTACACCGTAAGCGATGTACAGAGCGACTGCGCCGGCAGCGTCCTGCCGGGTGTAGATGCGGTTGACGAAGTCATCGACGTCCGCGGCCTGGATGGTGGCCTCATCCAACGGCAAGTCCTGTCCGACCCACGGGCCGATCACGGTGGGCAGGCGGTTCAGTGTGCCGCGCGCGAGTACGGCCGCACCCGAGGGGCCGCCCAAACGCTCAGCCAGAGCGCGGTAGCCGAACCCGCCGGCCAGTAGGACCAGCAGGGCCACGCAGGCACTCGCGGCAGGGTTGAGTCGTGGGCGCTGCAAACTGCGTTTTCCTTTCGCATCAACGACACTGATCCAATTCGGCGGAGGCCGGCCGGTTCGTGACCAGCCCGCGGGGCCGGCCGACGGCCGGCAGCGTGAGTCACCGTACGCAAACCTGCGTCACCGGCAGCGGCTTTACGCCGCTTCCGGACGGCCTCGGTTTGGATCCTGGCGCCGCGGCGCGCGCGGGTTCCCAGCTACGTCATCGGCAGAAACGATCGCCTGAGCGGACCTTCAGCGTGGGAGCTCGGGGACCGATAAGTTCGCCGCCGAGGCGGACGCGACCGTGGTCCGCGTGCTCGGGTGCCGTGGGTTTCGGGGCGGTCAGGCACGACTGGCGGGGGAGGTGGGGCCGCAGTGTCGCATCGGTCGGGAGACGAAGGGGAATTGTAAGTTACAGGTGGAGGGGTGCGCCCGATCACCGGGTGCCCCATGCACGTGCCCGTGGGCCACAAGCTGCCGGCCGAGGCGCGGGGCCCAGGAGGATGCCAATGCCAGGAGGGGACTATGGCGACACTTCACGTGGCGTTCCTGACGTTGGGCTTGGGGGTTTCTGGCTCCGGTAATCCGGTGGTACATTTCGCGGCACAGGCTGCAGGGGGAGGTTCTCGGCAGGTGGCACTGTCCGCGGCGCCGGGCCGAACGACTCCGGGGAGCGAGCGTGACGGAACCTCGGTGGCCTCGGCCGGGGACGCCGCGCAGGGCGTGGTAGACGGCATGGCCCGTGATATCGAGATCGGTACGATGGGGCAGATGGCACGGCAGACTACAGGAGCGGCACTCGCGTGCGCCGTGGTGATTGCGGCGGGGTGCCAGTCGCCGGGCGCTCGGCCTGAACAGTCTGAGGTTCCGCAGGTTCGGCAAGTGGAAGTGCCGAGCCCGGTCACCAGCGTGCCGAGCTGCGGCGGCGACGAAGAGTGTGACGATGGCAACGTCTGCAACGGCGTGGAGACGTGCGCCGGAGGCCGCTGCACTGCGGGAGAGCCTTTGCGGTGCGCGGACGAGAACCCCTGCACCGATGACGAGTGCGACCCGCAGCGTGGCTGCGTGCACGTTGCGAATGACCACAATACCTGCTCCGACGGGGAGTTCTGCAACGGGGAAGAGTGTTGCCGTGGAGGAGACTGCGTCACGCCGGGGAGTCCGTGCGGCCGGGGGCAGGTCTGCGACGAGGCGACGGACGCCTGCATCGACGGCTACGTCCGGGAGGGCGTACTACGTCGGCATGATGGCAGTCCCGCGGTGGCAGTGCCGCTGGTATTCGGGGGACCCGAGTTGGGCAACGCCGGGGGGGCCGAGACCGTCACCGACGGCGACGGGTATTACCGAGTGGTGCTGCCGCTCGGGTGGTCCGGCGCGGTGACGTCCGACGCTGATTACCGAGTCCTTCGTCAGCATGGGCATGACCCGTCGGGCGATGACGCCGACGCGGGCGACCTCACCGTCTTTCGCAATTACTACGTGGACGCGTCGGCTGTATCCCGTCCTCCGCCTCCGGAAATGTACCGTCCGGGCGGGTTCGCGCATCCTTACTCAACGATTCAGGAGGCCGCCAACGTCGTGGGGCCCGGCGATACGGTGTACATCAAGGGCGGGCAGTACACTGCAAGGAACAACGTCTACTCAACCGCGGTGCTCGAGATGGTGAGTTCGGGGACGGCCGAAGCACCGATCCGCTTCCAGAACTTCGACAGCGAGCCCGTGGTCCTCGATGCCGGGGCGGTCCGCTCAACGAGCGACAATGGGCATCGGTGCGGCATCTTCATCGGCGAGGGCATCAGCCACGTTGTCCTGGCCGGGCTGGTGGTGCGGCGTGCCTTTCGCGAGGGGATCAACGTGCGCGGGGTGCACGTCACGATTGAGGATTGTATCATTGAGGATTGCGGCCTGAACCCGACGCCGGTCGAGTCGGCGGGTGTCAAGTTCGACTACTCGCGCTTCCTGACCGTCAGGCGTTGTGTCGCTCGCTACTGTTATGAAGGCTTTGGCGGTCGCCACGCCGCGGACGCGCTGTTCGAGGATTGCCTTGCCTATCGGAACGGGGTAACCAGCACGGGCGAGGTGCTCTGGGCGGAGAACGGCGACGGCTTCCAGACGGCCGTGGCGCGCAACGGCTCGGACCGGGTGCACTTCGTGCGTTGCGTGGCCTACGGGAATACGGATGACGGGTGGGACATGAGCCACTCGCGGGACTGCGGCCTGTCCTGGTGCATTGCCTTCGGGCAGAACGACCTTGGCCTGCCCGATGGTGACGGGTGGGGCTTCAAGATCGGCAACGATCAAAACGAAACGGACCCGCTCAAACAGATGCGGCGGGCCCTGGTTCGGTACTGTATCGCCTTCGACAACGCCGCGACGGGCATCGACCCGCGTGACGGACTCGAAGGCCTGTTCTACAACAACACGGCGGTCGGCAACCTGGGGCAGTACGGGTTTTCGACCGGGGCAACGGGGCACCCGGCCAGTTTCTTCAACAATGTCTCCTGGAACAACGGCAGCAGCGATTTGTTCCGGGGTGACACCTCCAAGACGGCCGACTACAACAACTGGGCGGATGCGAACGGACGGCAGGTGCCCGGTGGCGATCAACATTCATTACGCGCCGACCCCGGCTTCGTGATTCCGGACGGCGGAATTGACGTGGCGTGGCAAGATGGGTTTGCCGAGGATGACGTGCGAGGCATCCTGCCGACGCTTCATCATATTGAGACCCAGGTGCGCGCCGCGTTCACGCCGACCGACACCGAGCCGCAGACCACCTCGATCGACCGCGGCACCTTCATTGCGTACACGGCTGAGGCCGGCCAGGGCACCACGCAGGTGCCCGTCTCCAGCGACCCACGGAGATGCTTCCTCCTCGGCGACACCGTTCAGATTGAGGACGCTGGCGTCGCGGTCATCGTCGAGGTGGGTGACACGGAGATCGTGGTGGACACCGCGCTGACGTTCGCGGCCGGCGCGGGCGTGCACCTGCCGTGGAATGGAGTGCGCCCCGACCTCGGCGCGGTCGAGACGCCGTGACGCGTTACAGCGCCGACGTGCGGTGCGTGAATAGCTCAACTTCTTGGGGGACCGGGCGACGGGGAGAGGTGGCATGGCCAAGCGCGGCGCCGCCATGCCTCCTGATGTGCCAGGTGCTTTCGGTTGGAACAGCATGCCGGCGCCTTCGGCTTGGGCATGCCACCGCGCATCCCAGTCAGCATGGCACCCAGCAGGGCAACGCCTTCGGTGAGGCCGCAGCGCACGGTACGCGACCGAGTGTGATGTAAGGGTGGGGGGGCTGTCATCGCCGGTCTGAAAGCGTCGGGATTCCGCCGGTTTGAAAGTGTGGTCCTCTTCCCCGTGGGCGCACCTGTCCTCTTCGCGCGGCGTCTTCTTCGGCGTGCTGGTTGGTTCCGGGGTCTCGGCAGGGCGGGCGTTACCATGGGCGGCGGTGTCCTGGAGCCGCCGGTGCCTACCGCGCGACGACGCAAGTACCGCCACGGCAGGCGGTTGTATGAACCCGACCCGCGGAGCCGCCGCCACCACCGGTACTGCGGCCAGCCCGTCTGCCGCCGGGCCGGCAAGGCCGCCAGCCAGCAGCGCTGGCGGATCTCGCCTAACCCAAGTTAGACAGCAGTGGGGATTTTTCGGTTTTTTTGTGGGGCCGAGGGCCGCGGGCGCGGTTGCCAGAGGCGGTGGCGGGGCGGAAGCGCGATGTAGTGGAAACCTTCT
>JAKQDH010000036.1 GCA_029558835.1 Planctomycetota bacterium
CTGACAGGCCGCCTCGCACCGCCGACAGCCGTTGCACTTGGTCAAATCGACCAGCACGCCCATCCAGTCCGGGGACACCGCGTGCACGCCGGACGCCTGCGCCGACTGACCGGGCAACCCCGCCAGCACACCACCGGCACCCACCAGACTTGCCTGCTTCAGGAATGCACGTCGCGAAACACTCTCGGCCATTGCTCACCTCGGGCGTTGAGCCCAGGGGGCTGCGGTCCTTGCGGGTCGATTCCGGCGCTTACAGCGGTCGCCGTGCCAGCGGCGCGATTGCCGACCAGATTCCGCAGCCCGATCCACCGGCCAATACCGCGCGCCGTAACACGAATCCCCATGCATGCGCCGTACCGGCCGCTATCGGTTTTTCGGGGTATGCACACGCCTCACGAAGGACATCGGCCTTTCCGGGGTCGCCGCCGAGCAACGGGCGGGCAGGGCCGGGGGGGGGCGCTCAACGCCACTCGCCGTCTCCGTCACAGGCGGACGGAGCGCGCAAAGAACGGGCGCGGTCGTTGCCGCGCCCGGCTACTGGGGCTCCATCTCACACCTGCCCGCCGACCCCACCCGGTGTGGCCGGGGCCGTGTTCAGCATCGGCCCCGTACCCAGACCGGCCGCAGGTGCCGGGGGGGTAGTGCACGTCCTAGAACTTGAGCGTGCTCATGACCCAGAGGAAGTCCGAGTCGTCGCTCAGGCCGGTATTGCCCACAAACGAGCCCGGTAGCAAGTGACTGTAGCCCAGCTCCAGTTCCACCATCTTGTGGAGCTGATACCGAATCCGGAACTGCAGCTCCTGGGCAACCAGATCCCCACTGTTTCCCGTCGCGTCGCGCCGGCCCGGAATCACCCAGGCGTCCGTGTCGCTGGCCAGCCAGAAGACGCCATACGAGGAGTCCAGCCGCAGCTTGTCCGTCGGCTTCATCTCCAGCCGAACGTGCGGGCTGATCGTGTTCTCCCAGGAGAACAACTCCGTAATCGAGTACGCCGTGGTTGTCTGGTACAAGCGGTTGAAGCGCTCATCCAGGCTGTCGTTGGGGCTGCGGTCACCGGTGGCGTAGGCGAGCGAGATGCTCGGCCGCGGCTTCCACTCGTGCTCAAAGGTGTAGCCCAACTCGCCATACGCGGCCCAAGCACGCCGCCGGCGCTCACCGTTCTCGCCGCATTGGAACGCGCCGTTCATGTCGTAGTCAAAGTTCGTCTGGGCGATGGGACCGAAGAGGTGCATGCCGAGGCTGTGGATCTCGCCGTCGGCCGCCGCCGGATCGGTCCGCTGCTCGTCGAGCACGAAGTAGTAGGGCTCCAGCGTCACGTACTGAGACCACCCGCGCCACGCGCCGGTCAGCCCGTAGAGCCAGCGCTCCTCGTCCGGCCGATCAAGCTGCGTCATCCGCCGCTCTACGGGCTGGGCAGCCAGCAGGTCGATCTGCCAGTCCGCCTTGGGCTCTCCGAAACGCAGCCGGAAGCCGTCGAATGCCTGGGTCGTGTTGCCGAACGTGCTCCGCGACACCTGCCGCCGGTCTACTAGGTCGAGCGTCATGCGCCCCGCCCGGAACTGGATCGGGATGCCCGGTCCCAAAGCGTCCTTGAAGTACAGCTCTCCGAACGCCTGGAGGATATCGTACTCGTCCACCTCTCGCGTGGTCTCCGGGAAGTTGCTGTTGAACTGCCGGCCGTCCTGGAACTCAAACCCGAATCGCAACGGGTCCACGATGTCCCGGATGCCCAAGTACACGCGGCTACGCAGCAGGAACTGCCCATCATTCTCCAGGGTCGCCCGCCGGAGATAATCGTCGTGGTAGTCGAACCGTGTCCGTTGCTCGATGCCGAACTCGAGCCACTTGATGTCCTTAAGATCCTCGATTCCGAGCTTGTCGAGCGTCTTCACGTAGTCCGGCGGCTCCGGGGCCGGTCGGGCGGACCAGCCCTTCGTAACATAGGGCCCGGCCTTCTTAGCCGGGGCTTCCGTGGCCGCCGGCGCAGGCGCCGGTGCTGCAGCACCCGCTTGGGCGGTCGGTGCCGGTTGGCCCGCCTGGCCCGTGGTTTGCGCCGCCGACGATACCAACACCGCCATGAGCACTACGACAAGGACCGCGCCCTGCCCAAGAACCCCTTTCCTGACCATTCCTGATGCTCCTGAAACTCGACTTGCCGTCGTCTCTATGCCTGCGGCGGAACCCCGCCTCCCACCCAGGGGGCCCGGCCGCCCAAACAGCACGTCCTTCTTCTCTGACCCACCCCCGCCCCCGGGGGCGTCTGTGGAGCGTCCCACACCGCCTGCCCAACTGCAGCCTCCGCGCGGGGAAACCTGCTCACGCCGCCACGGCCGCCCCACGGGCTCACCTGTATAAGCACTGTGCTCGTTCTCATCGGTCGTTGCGCACCGCGCCACCGGCGCTTCCCGGCCGACACCTCCTCAGCATACCACCGCTCGCACCTGCCGCAAGGCCGGTCTTCATGCGCCCTCCGGGCCGGCCAGGGCGAGTTCGCCGCGGCCGGCTCGATGCCCCCGCCCCAGCCTCGATCGGTCAGCCCTGCCCCTCGTCAACGAAGACGTTGACCTCCCGCGGAACCACGAACACCTGCTGCCCGGCCTCCAGCGCCAGGGCCCGGAACCGCTCATGGGCCAGTTCCACGTGCACGGCCTCACCCGACTCGGCCGTCAGGTCGATCTTCACCCGCGGTCCAGCCGAGTTGATGTGGCACACCGTTGCCGCGAACCCTGGTTTTCCATTGGGGTGGTGCTCAATCTCCAGGTCATAGGGTCGAACCAGTCCCCGCGCCGGGACCGTGGTGGCGTGGGGCCGACCGGAGTAGTCGATCTCCATGGGGCCGAGGATTGCCCGGCCACCCTCCACCCGGCCGTGGAAGACGTTCACGTGCCCCAGGAAGTTCATCACAAACTCGTTGGCCGGGTGATGGAAGACCTCCGCCGGGGTCCCAAACTGTTCCATGCGCCCGGCGTTCATAATCGCCACCCGGTCCGCTACTTCGAGGGCTTCCTCCTGGTCATGCGTGACCAGCACGCTGGTGACGTGCAGTTCAGCGTGCAGGCGGCGGAGCCAGCGCCGCAACTCCTGGCGGGTCTTGGCGTCCAGGGCTCCGAAGGGCTCGTCCAGAAGCAGCACCTGGGGCTCAATCGCCAGGGCCCGGGCCAGTGCGATCCGCTGCCGCTGGCCGCCGGAGAGCTGCGCCGGGTATCGCCCCGCCAACCACTCCAGTTGCACCAGGCGCAGCAGTTGTTCGACTTTTTCCCGGATCTGCTGCCGCGACGCGCGCTGACTGCGCCTCTTCACTCGCAAGCCGAACGCGATGTTCTCGAACACCGTCATGTGCCGAAACAAGGCGTAATGCTGAAAAACGAATCCGACCCGCCGGTACCCCACGCCCTTGGTCGTCACGTCCTCGCCGTGCAGACGGACCATCCCCGCGCCCGCGTCGGCCTTCTCCAGGCCGCTGATGATCCGCAGCAGCGTCGTCTTTCCCGACCCCGAGGGACCCAGCAGCGCGACCAGCTCGCCCGTTTCCACGCGCAGGCTGACGTCTTTGAGTGCCGCGAACGCGCCGAAGTGCTTGCTGATGCCAAGTGCCTCGATACTCATTGGGGCAGGCCCTCCACTTCTTCCGCCGCCTGCACCGACTCCTCCTTGAACTTCCACTCCGCGAAGCTCTTGAGCACCAGCGTGATCATCGCCACCACCGTCAGCAGCGACGCCACCGCGAATGCCCCGACGAAGTTGTACTCGTTGTAGAGGATCTCAACGTGCAGCGGCATGGTGTTGGTCAGCCCGCGGATGTGTCCGGAGATTACCGACACGGCCCCGAACTCGCCCATCGCCCGGGCGTTGCAGAGGATCACCCCGTAAATAAGCCCCCACTTGATGTTCGGAAGCGTGACACGCGCGAACGTCTGCCAGCCGCCGGCACCCAACGTCAGGGCGGCCTCCTCCTCTTCCGTGCCCTGGGCTTGCATCAATGGAATCAGTTCCCGGGCCACGAAGGGAAACGTTACGAACACCGTCGCCAGCACGATACCCGGGACCGCGAACACGATCTCGATGTTGTGTGCCTTCAGCCACGGTCCCAGGTACCCGTGCAGACCGAAGAACAGCACGTAGATCGTTCCCGAAATCACCGGCGACACTGCAAACGGCAGGTCAATCAGCGTGGTCAGCACGCTCTTGCCCAGGAATTCGAACTTGGCGATCGCCCACGAGGCGGCCACGCCGAACACCAGATTCACGGGTACCGCGACGGCGGCCGTGATCAGCGTCAGGCGGATGGCGGACAGCGTGTCGGTGTCCCACAGAGACCGGAAGTAGGCGGTGAGCCCGCTCGCCAGCGCCTGCGTGAAGATGGCCGCCAGGGGCAGGACGAGAAACAGCCCGATGAAGGTGAACGTGATGGCGATGGCCGTCCAGCGCACCACCAGAGGTTCGGTGATGGCGCGTGGTTTTCGCCACAAGAAGCGTTCGATCTTGCGCCGTAGTGTCCTCTGGGCCATCGCTCGTCTCTCTCAGCGAACCGCGGCGTGGCGCTGGCCGCTCCACCATTGGAGCAGGTTGATGATCAGCAACAGCGTGAACGAGATCAGCAACATCGCCACGGCAATGGCCGTCGCCTCCGCGTATTCGTACTGCTCCAGCTTCATGACCATCAGCAGCGGGACGATTTCCGTCTTCATGGGCATGTTGCCGGAAATGAAGACGATCGACCCGTACTCGCCCAGCGCCCGAGCGAACGCCAGGGCGAAACCCGTCAGCATCACCGGCCAGAGTTCCGGAAGAACCACCCGGCGCAAGGTGTGACGCCGCCAGGCGCCCAGGCTGGCCGCGGCCTCCTCAATCTCCGGATCCAGGTCCTCGAGGACCGGTTGCAGCGTCCGCACCACGAACGGCAGCCCGATGAACGTCAGCGCCACAACCACGCCAAGCGGTGCGAAAGCCACCTTGATGTTCAACAGGGCAAGCCACCGCCCGACCCAGCCGGTGTCGGTGTAAAGGGCGGTTAGCGCGATGCCGGCGACGGCCGTCGGCAACGCGAACGGGAGGTCGATGAGCGCATCGAGAAGCCGGCGGCCCGGGAAGCGGTACCGCACCAGCACCCAGGCTACGATCAGCCCGAAGAACAGGTTGAGGCACGCCGCGGCGAGCGACGCTCCAAAACTCAGCCTATACGCCGCCAGCAACCGGGCGTCGGTGACGGTGTGCCAGAACCGTTCCCACGAGAGGGTGGCCGTTCGCGCGAACAACCCAGCCAGCGGGATCAGCACGACCAGGCTGAGGTACGTCAGGCTGAACCCCAGCGTCAGCCCGAAACCCGGCAGAATGCTCGGCTGTTTCAGAACCAGCTTCATGGTGGTGGTTTTTCCGTGACGGTGCCGCGTCGCCGGGTTCACGCCGATGGCGGCGCCGCGTCCGCCGCTGCTTCGCCAACCGGCTGCTAGCCGGGCTTGTAGATGTCGTCGAACACACCGCCATCGGCGAAGTGCTTCTTCTGGGCGACCTGCCAGCCTCCGAAATCGCTGTCGATGGTGAGCATCGGGATCTGCGGGAACTTCTGGGCGTACTTCTTGGCCACCGACTCCAACGTTGGACGGTAGTGGTACCGGGCGACGATGTCCTGAGCCTCCTCGGAGTACAGGTGCTGCAGGTACGCCGTGGCAAGCTTGACGGTTCCGTGCTTCTCCGCCACCTTGTCCACCACGGTTACCGGTGGCTCGGCCAGGATGCTCATCGAGGGGACGACCATCTCCACCTCGCCCTTGCTGACCTTCTCCATGAAGAGGAACGCCTCGTTCTCCCAGGCGAGCAGCACGTCCCCGATGCTCCGCTGTACGAAGGTGATGGTCGAACCACGTGCGCCGGAGTCCAGCACGGGCACGTTCTTGAACAGCTTGGTCACGAACTCCTTCGCCTTGGCTTCGTCGTTGTTGTTGTGCTGCAGAGCGTAGCCCCAGGCGGCCAGGTAGTTCCACCTCGCGCCGCCCGAGGTCTTCGGATTGGGCGTGATTACCGACACGTCCGACCGGATCAGGTCGTCCCAGTCCTTGATATTCTTGGGGTTTCCCTTGCGAACGAGAAACACGATCGTGGACGTATACGGGCAGCTATTGTGCGGCAGCCGGCTCTGCCACTCCTTGGGCAGTAAGCCGGCGCGCGCCGAAACCTCGTCAATGTCATAGGCCAAGGCGAGCGTCATCACGTCCGCCTCCAGCCCGTCCATCACCGCCCGAGCCTGCTTGCCGGCCCCGCCGTGAGACTGGCGGACAGTGACCTTCTGCCCCGTTTCCTTCTCCCAGTGTCTGGCGAAGACCTCGTTGTACTCCTGGTACAGTTCGCGCGTCGGGTCATAGGAGACGTTCAGCAACACGGCCGCGCCACTCTGCGCCAAGCTGACACTGCTCAGCACAGCCAACACCCCGAGAACAGCCAGAATTAACGTCGTTTTTGCGTTCATGCTGCAATTCTCCTGTTTCGCATCCATCGAACTGGCGACGAATGCCGAGAGACCGACGGCGCAACCCGCGCCAGCTTATCGGCCAATCCGGCCGGCCTGAGTCGTCTCAGCGGGCCGCTGCGCCCGTTGCGTGCTGCCCCGCCGCTCCGAAGCGCAAGCTCGCCGAATCCCTATTTGGGTGCATGGCACCGGCTGTGCCACTCCGAAGAGGGATTCGACCGTGTTTCTGTACGTATTCTGGGGTTCCCTGGGTTTGAACTGACGATAACCGTCTTATATGATGGGCGCGTCCGTGACTGGTCACGACAGGCCCGTGATATATTGTGGGTAGACCAGATTATGCAACGGTTCATGGGTGCTCTGCTTGCGGTCTGGCGCGAGGTGTGCCGGCACATGGAAATCCACGAGTCCGCAGCGCGGATCACTCCGCTCCTGCGGCGGCATCTGCCGGTGGACTTGCTGCTCGTGCGGCGGATCGACCTTGCCAGGTCCTGCCTGGACACGGTGGGCACGGGCTGTGGTGCTGACGCATTAGCGCCGCGGGAGACGCGAGCGGATTACTCGCCCGAGGAGATGGAGGGCGTGCTGACCTGGTGCCGCCGGGGGGAGGTGGCGCACATGGCGGGCGAGGCGGACTCAGTTGAGCGAAGACTGCTGGTGCCGGCGAACTTGGATGGGGATGTGCTGGTCGGTCCGCTTGGCTCCGCTGACGGCCCCCTGGGAGTGCTGGTGTTGGTGGCGCGCCGGCCGCAGACGTTTGGC
The DNA here is from genome assembly GCA_029558835.1 of Planctomycetota bacterium. Classification (GTDB taxonomy): domain Bacteria; phylum Planctomycetota; class Phycisphaerae; order UBA1845; family UBA1845; genus JAKQDH01. Next base: position 7,226 of record JAKQDH010000036.1, read on the forward strand.
CCGGGGCACGTGGAGGTGGTGCAGGCGCTGCTGGATCCGTTCGCGGCAGCCTTGGAGAACGATCGCGGTTTGCGGGAGATGGTGACGCACCGGGAGGCGGCGGAGGCCGACCGCCGATCGCTGCTGACACGGCTGGGTCGGCAGGACATCAGCGATACGGTGGTTGGCGCGGAATCCGGGTTGCGTGAGGTCATGGAGCGCGTGGAGCTGGTGGCGAACTCGGACGTGCCGGTGCTGATCTTCGGAGAGACCGGGTCCGGCAAGGAGGTGGTCGCCCGGGCGATCCACCAACGTTCGCGGCGGGCAGGGGGGCCATTCCTGCGTGTCAACTGCGGCGCGATCCCGCCGGAGCTGGTGGATTCGGAGCTCTTCGGACACGAGCGGGGCAGCTTCACCGGCGCGGTGGCCATGCGGAAGGGCTGGTTCGAGCGGGCGGACCGCGGCACGCTCTTCCTGGATGAGGTTGGTGAGTTGCCGCTGGCAGCACAAGTCCGTCTGCTGCGGATTCTCCAGGACGGCACCTTCGAGCGGGTGGGGGGGCAGCGGCAGATGAAGGTGGACGTGCGGGTGGTGGCGGCCACCCACCGTGACTTGCAGGCGATGGTGCGTGAGGAGCGTTTCCGTGACGACCTGTGGTATCGGCTGGCCGTGTTTCCGGTCCACCTCCCGGCGCTGCGCGACCGGCCGGAGGACATGCCGGCGCTGGCCGCCCACTTCGCTTTGCGGGCGTCGCGCCGGTTCGGGCTACCGCTGCTGGTGCCGACGCTCGAGGACGTGAACCTGCTGCTGAGCTATACGTGGCCGGGGAACATCCGGGAACTGGCGGCCGTTATAGATCGGGCGGCGATTCTCGGCGACGGCAAGTGCCTGGAGATCGCCAAGGCCCTTGGGGTGCAGACTCCGTTGCCGATCCGAACGTCTCAGGCGTCGGGCTTGCCGCCGGTGAGCGCGCCCCGTGCGAGTGCGAATACCGGAGCGATTGCGCCGCTGGACACCGTGGTGACGGAACACATCTGCGCGGCGCTGACGGCCACGCATGGGCGCATCGAGGGTGCCCAGGGCGCCGCGCGCTTGTTGGGCGTGAATCCACACACGCTGCGTGCCCGCATGCGCAAGCTCGGCATCGAATGGAAAAAGTTCCGAGCGGCGGCGGCATCATGATCGCTGGTTGAAGAAGCAGCGTCGGCCTCGTTGCAGAGCCAATTCAGCGCTGATGGGTCGACATAGAAAGCGTAAGACCAGTCCGCAGCACGCGCGAGCCCGAGGAGGGTACCCATGAGCGCCTGCGCTACGAGCAACCTGAGCAATAGCGTCACGCCGACGGCCGCGAGAGATGCCTGGAGAGTTGGCTGGGAAGCCGCGTCCGCCGCGCGTGGGTCGCCGTCTGTAAGCACCGCTGCGGCGACGGACTGGCCATCGGCGGAGACTGGGGACCCGGAAGAACAGGACTGGGAGCCGCGGGGAAAGCAGGCGGGGAGCCCGCGGCACCGCGCGGGGCGGCAGGGCGGCTGGCCGTTTGAAGAGCGGCTTCACCGCACGTCTTCTCCGGTTGAGTGTCTGCCGGGCAGTTGCGTTGGGGGGCCACAGGGTCGGGGCCGATAGATGCGGTCAGACGCGGCGCTGTTCACGTGGTGTTTGTTGTGGGTGGCCTTGCCTGGACCTCCACGAGCGCAGCAAGTTCGGGAATACGCAGAGTCCTACGCCTGTACCTCCTGGGGAGAATGAACGTTGGTGGTGAAGTGCCACAGGACGGGCCTTACGACAAAGTAAGGTCGTGGTTTAAGTGCCACGACTCGACACTCCGTGGGGTTGCGTATGGCACGCAAGAGCACTGCGTGAGATTCTCCTTGTGCAACTACTTGACACTGCCGCGGTGCCGAGCCTAATCTAAGCGCAGCAATTCCTGAAACGGGCTGGCGTCGACATACCTTGAAGGGAGAATCCTCCGGTTATTGGTCGACGGGCGGACAGATGGGCGTTTCTGGGGGGCACTGCTGACGCGTCGCTGCGGTGCTGAAGGGGGGCGACGGGCGGATGTGCTTTCGGAGGGTGAGGAGGTTCGCGATAGCGAACACAAGCTGCCCTAGCGACGATGGCGCGGGGCGTTGGCCCTCACATCCCAAGGCCTCGCGGGTGCGCCTCCGGCCACATATCATCAGGTGGTGGTGGGCTGTCTTCATGGTGTTGAGCATGCCGGCCAACCGAGTTCGTCTTTGCACTTCGAGCCTGCAGACTGTGGCTATAGGGTTGTCGCTGGGTCTGAGCGCGGCCCTCACCACCGCTGCTTTGGTGATACCGGATCTGTGGTGGTTGGCGTGGGTGAGCCTTGTGCCGTTGTTCGCGGTGATCCGTGCCTTTCGTCCGATGCGGGCGGCGCGGTGCGGGCTGTTCTGGGGGGCGTGCTTCTATGGGATGGCGGTAGGGGCGGGGGTGGTGGTGCCGACGACGAGCTCGTTGGGGCTGTTTGCCGCGATTCCCGGCGGTTACGCGTTGTTGGCTGCGCTGCTGACTCGGAAGATCGGGTTCAACCCGCTCTTGCTGGCGTTGGGCTGGATACTTGTTGAGATCGCGTTCAAGCCTTTGGGTTTTGACCAGGGTTTGCTTGCCCGGACGGGCCAGGAATTAGTAGCGATTCACTGGATCGCCCGGGTGCTCGGATACGTGTTCGCGGCAGCCCTGGTCGTAGCGGTCAACGCAGCGCTGCTCGCCTTGCTCAGTCGTGCGCGGCTCACGCTGGCGCGGTCGGGTGTAGTCGGGGCAGCCGCGCGCTGCGTGGTTCGCCTGTCGTCGCAGATGATGTTCTTTGAGCAGCTTTTTGCCCGTCGCCGGACGCACCCGCGCGCGCCTCCCGTCCATCGTCGAAGTGTGGTTTGAGCTGCGCCGTTGCGCGACGCAAGACACGATTGCCGCAGCGGTTGGCAGGGGGAGGATGCGCCGGGTCGCCGTGGGAGGACCCCCGGAAGTGGACGGGGGCCACGGGGGCCCGGAGGTGCACACGTTCCAGATTGCAGATCGGACGCAGGCAACGCCCACTGTGTTGGGCGTGGAGGAGGGTATAGCCATGAAGTTGTCAAGAGCGCTCTGTCTGGCGGCCGTGATGGTAGCGGCCGCGGGCCTGTCGGCGGATGCGGCCCAGTGGTCGTTTCACTTCACGTACTCCGGTTGCCCCGGCGGAAACCTACAGGTCTGGGGAACGGTCGACTGTCAGCGGACGGATCTTCTTTTCGAAGGCTATGCGGTGAATTGTCAGACGTACAGCGGTTCCGTTCCGGGCGATCCCATCAACGATATCATCTTCGACTTCTGGTGGGATGCAACGTGTGGTAACAACGATCACATCAAGTTCGCGCTGCCCGGTTGGAATGGAGACACGGAGCAATGGGAGCTCGGCGAGCTGCCGCCGTGGATCGACGCCCATGTCGACGGGAGCATCGACTTCCCCGGCCTCGGGGACCCGACCGGCACGATTCAGGAGGTGTACATCATCGTCAACCCCGCGGTGTGGATCCTTGATCCCAGACCTTTCCAGTCCACGTACACGATCGTCAACGGCACGTGCCCCGAGCTTCCCGGGTACCTGATTGGGACGACGCCGATCGTCTTCAACCCCAATGCGCCGCCAGGCGGGAATCCATTCTCGACGACACCCCTGAACGGGCAGTTGAGTCTGGACAGTGAGTTGGCCCTGGCGACGGGGCAGCAAGTGCCCAGCGTGTCAGAGTGGGGCCTGATCGTCGTGACGGTCCTGTTGCTGGTAGCGGGGACGATCATCTTTGCCAAACGCCGTCAGGTGCAGACTTCCTAGGGGCAGCCCACTTCAGGGAGTAGGCGCGGGCAGGTGAAATCCGACCCGGCGGATTCCGGGACCGGCCCTCCCCTCGGGGGGTGAGTCGGTCCCGGTTCCTCTTGCGGGCCAACACGGCACTGATACGCCAGCCTGCACGCCGGGCGCGCTGCCAACAGCGCAAGACGATGACCGCGATGCGGCGCCCGGGCGGGGGCCCCCGGGGTGTCTCCGCAACCGTGCATGTGCCAGCGATGCTGCCGGCTTCATGCGTGAGCGTTGAGGGGATTCAAGGCGCGGCCCGCCGGTCGGGCGTCAATCCGGGCGCGTTGCGCGCCTGCACGCGCATGCGCGCCATCGAGCGGAAGATGTTCCGCGAAGCGACGGCCTCCGGGACGGTTGGTGCACGGGTGTCGTCTCGCCGCCCGAAACAGCAGGCGCTGTCCCCCTTCGTCGAGCGATGCGAAACCGTGTTGGCACGCCGGCGGTGGCTCAGTAGCTGAACCGGCCCAGTTCGACTTTGCCGCGGAAGACCCAGTAGATGACGGCCGTGTAGGCCAGCACGAACGGCATGCCCAGGAACGCAATCAGTTGCATGATCCCCAGCGTCTTCGGCGAAGAGGCCGCGTTGTAGATCGTCAGACTGTACGAGGGGTCGATACTCGAGACGATCAAATTGGGATAGAGGGCAACGCCGAAGAGGAACACAAACGCCGCGATCGAGCACGACGAGGAGACGAAGGCGTAGAACGGCTGCTGGTGATAAATCGCCCGCGGAATGTTGGCAATGGCCAGGATGTTCAGAACAACGACGAACCACACCCACGGGTGAGCCCGGAAGGTGGCCGTGGCGTTCGGTATGGCCACCACGCTGTACACAGTGGTGATCACATACATCGCGAGGAACGCGGCAAAAGCACGCCACATCCAGCCGTGAATGCGCTGTTGCAAATCGCCCTGCGTCTTCAGATACAGGTAGATCGACCCGTGCATCATGAACATGCTGACGGTAAACAAGCCCACCAGCACGGGGAAGGGCCCCAGCAGGCCCAGGAACGTGCCGGCGTACTCGAAGTCGGCCCCGACGGGGATGCCCTTCATCGAGCTGCCGACGGCCACCCCGAACAGCAGCGTCGCCAGCAAGCTGGCCAGAAAGAAAGCGACGTCGAAGAAGCGCCGCCAGGCCGCGGAGTCGTGCTTGCTGCGGAACTCCATCGACACGGCACGCATGATCAAAGCGAAAAGCAGGACCATGAACGCCAGGTAAAAGCCGGAAAACGCCGTGGCATACGCGTGCGGAAAAGCGGCAAACAGGGCGCCGCCGAAGGTGACCAGCCACACCTCGTTGCCGTCCCAGAGCGGGCCGATGGAGTTCATGAAGAGGCGGCGTTCGCCGTCGCCGCGGGCAGCCAAGTGCAGGATGCCCACGCCGAGATCGAACCCGTCGAGGATGGCGTAACCGGCCAGCAGGACTCCGAGGGTGACAAACCAGAACAGGTTGAGGTCCATACGCTGCTCCTGAGCGGCCGGGACGCGCGTGGCCGCGGCCACGGGAGGACGGAAGCTGTCGGCTCTAAGCTGTCAGTTGGTAGTTCTCAGTTGTCAGTCTTCAGTCCTCAGTTCTCGGCTGCGTTTTGCCTCCCTCCGCCCGGCGGGGGCCGAAGCCATTCGCGGCCCTCACTCTCACCCCGGCCCCTCTCCCTGGAAGGGAGAACAGTCTTGTCCGGCGACGGCATTGCGGGTGCCATGCTCTCCTGCGACGCGAGTCGCGGGTGAGCATGCGGCGGCGTCCAACTCACATGCCCACCCCCGCCTGCGGCGGGTGAGGGCATGGCACCCGAGCCTCACCCCTGACCCTCTCCCTGGAGGGGCGCGGGGTTGGCGCTCGTGAGGGACCGCCCGGCGGGGGAGACGCGGGCACCCGCGGTCGCCAGGAAGCCTTCCCCACCTCGATCCGGCTCGCCTGCCGTCGGCTCACCGGGTCCGTGCTTGATCTTGCTGTCCAGGACGTACACCCAGACCAGCGTCAACAGTACATAGATGACCGCGAACATCAGGTTGGACGCTAAGACCTCCTCCGCCTTGACGGCCCGCGAGGCGGCGTCCTGGGTGCGCAGCAGGCCCCAGACGATCCACGGCTGCCGACCTACCTCGGCCGCCACCCAGCCGAGCTGGTTGCCAATGACCGGGAGCACGACCGCAACCACGAAGATGCGCATCAGCCACGCCTTCTCGAACAGAGTACTTCGCCAGCGCAGAATGCCCGCGACGGCCGTCAGCACGATCATCAGGCCGCCCACGCCCACCATGATGTGGTAGGTGTAAAACGGCAGCCCGACCGGCGGGTGGTCCACCACGGGTATCTCGTCCAGGCCGGCGACGGGCGTTTGCCAATCCCCGTGCACGAGGTAACTGAGCAGCCCGGGAATCGCGAGGCCGTAGCGGATACGCTGCTGGGGCGTATCGGGGATCCCGAATACATACATGGGCGTGGGGCCCTCGGTCGTCGAGTAGAGGCCCTCGAAGGCCGCCAGCTTGGGCGGCTGCGTGCGGGCGACGCTGCGCGCCTGGGAGTGGCCGGAGAGCAGCATGACCAGCGATGCCAACAGCCCGAACCCAAGCCCGATCGTGAAGCTGCGCCGGGCGAATACCTCGTGCCGGCGTTTGAGAATGTAATAGGCCGAGACGCTCATCACGAAGAACGCGCCCATGATGAACGCGCCGAGCAGCACGTGCGTGAGCCGCTCCACGGACGACGGATTGAACACCACTGCCCAGAAATCGGTGATTTCGGCGCGGGCGACAAGCTGATCGCCGATCTGTTGCTGGACGATGTGGAAGCCGGCCGGCGTCTGCTGCCACGAGTTGGCCACCACGATCCATACCGCCGAGAAGATAGAGCCCAGGGCGACCATCACGGTGGAGAAGAAGTGCATACGCGGGGAGACCTTGTCCCAGCCGAATACGAGCACTGCGAGGAACCCCGACTCGAGGAAGAACGCGAAGATGCCCTCGGCCGCCAGCGCCGAGCCGAAGACGTCGCCCACGAAACGGGAGTAGGTTGCCCAGTTGGTCCCGAATTGGAACTCCATCACGATGCCCGAGGCGACGCCGATGGCGAAGTTCAGCGCGAACAGGCGCGTCCAGAAGCGCGCCATCGTCTCGTACTGGATGTCCCGGGTCTTGAGGTACATCCCCTCCATCACCACCATGATCGCCCCCAGCCCGATGGACAGCGGGGGGAACAGGTAGTGAAACATGATGGTAAGCGCGAATTGCAGACGGGCCAACAGCACCGCGTCAAGTTCCATGGTTCACTCTCCAGCACCGAATCGGCCACAGGCTACAGGGGTCCCGCGGCCGCGGCAAGGGGCTGCGTGGGCCGGGAGGTGTGTACGTCGGGAAGGGTATGCGTCGGGCGGGGTATACGTTGGGGGGGGACGTCGGGCAGGATGTACGATGGGCAGGGTGGCATGCCCAAGCCGAAGGCGCCGGCATGCCGGGTGGCAGTTACCATCGGCCCCCGCGGCCGACATGGACGGTAGCGTCGGTCTTCGCGGGCGACGCAGGTGGTAGCGTCGGCCCCGCGTGGCTGACGTGGAACGCATCAAATGCACCAGTTTGAGAGCCCGACCGGCGCCCCCGTTTCGCACGCGACGAGCTGCTCTCCGGGCGCTGACAGGCGGTTACGTCGGGGTCGGTGTTGGGTCGTTATCGCGGCAGGGCATGGCGGCGCTGCGTTTGGCCATGCCACCCGCATTGCGAAACCGCTCGCTTGGGGCGGGCGTGTGCTTGCTGGAAGGCGGCATGGGCCCGGCGTGCCGGCACCTGGGCATGCCACTCGTTTGGCTGTGCCGGCCTGGCCGTCCCCCGTGGCCCTGGTCAGTTGCCGGTGCCCAGCGAGTTCGGTTGCCCGACGACGATCACGTGCTTGACGTCGCTTCTGCCGGTCTCCGGGGCGGCCGCGAAGTGTACGTGAGGCCGGCCGTTGAGCATCACGCCTCGATACCCGCTGCACCATCTACAGCGTGTCAATTGTCAAGATATCACAGGCTCCGCCGAGTTACTCACGGCCGAGCAGTGCTCGGCTCCTGCGGGCCGCCGCGCTCGTCTGTGACTAACCTTGGGGATGGTATCAGAGTTGACCCCTGCCGCCGCTGCCTCAGCCGCGGAACCGCGGCCTGCAAGATGGGGTTCGTCGAACGCTCAGCAGAAGCCCCGTGAGGTGGTTGCCTCACGGGGCTTCTGCGGTGCCGGGCGTGGGCATAGCAGGCGCGGGCGGGCGCTGCGGAAAGGCGGCTGCGAGCGGTGACTACGGCAGTGTTTGTGCAGCCAACTCCTGCATGACCAACGTCATGTTGTTGCCGGCCCCCACGTGAAGGATGATCCCGCCTTCGTCGAACTCGGGGAAAGCGGTTCCGAGGTCACAGTAGAAGTCCCACATCGTGGAAGTTGCCCATTCGGGCACAGTGAAACCATTCTCGTTTTCATACCCCGGGGCGCTGGGTTTCAAGTGGGTCTCAGCCCAATCCAGCTGTATTTCCCGATCGTCGTACTCGGGACCATACAGGGAGGCGTGCCCGCACGGCGGCGGGTCCCACTTGAACTCCCCGGCTAACTGGCCCGAGCCGTACTGGAGGGTCGCTATGTCATTCGTGTAGGCCGTCTTGTAATGGAAGTACTGGTGGCCAAGCAGGCGTGTGCGCCAGCCGTAGAAACACGCTGAAGTCTGTCCGCCCGGAGCCGCAATGTCCACCATTGGCGCCTGGCCCGTAGCGGTGGTGATGGCGCTCTCCATGGCTGCAAGGAAGTCGTCGCTGGGCCCGTTTACTTCCGGGTCTTCCCCACCACAGCACTGGGTCTGTCCCCCAGGGATGCAGGGGGACAGTGAGCAGTCCGTGAGAATGGAGTTGGCGAAGATCCTGCTCAGCCACGACTTCGATAACCCCGTCACGGAATCCTTGTCACCCTGAGGCTCGGCGTCGGTGCAGGTCCCGGCCGGGAGGAGACCCCAGTTCTCTTCGAGCCACGCTCTTTCGTCGTCTAGCTGCTGGAGGAAGTCCTCGTAGTAGTCAGATGTCAAGACGTCTTGCTGACTAATGTAATCCTTGTAGCCAGGCTGGCAGCTAAACACCGCACTGGTCTCGTAGCAGGCATTGTGCGGCCAGAGCCGGCGCCCCCAGTAGAAGGGGATCCCCTCCTCCTCGCACACGTCCAGGAAACCCGGCGATTCGTTCGGCTGCCCATAATGTGGGTTGTGAAGCCATTTGTACTTCGTCGCCGGCCCCGGCGCCGGTATGTCATCCTCGTCCGGCAGGAAAGCGGTGTCGCGGAAGTTGAAGAGCATGACCACAACGCCGTCGATCTTGTCCTTAACGTTGGGAAGCTCGTCGATCCAACCCTGATAGTACTGGAAGTGACTGTTATCCAGGTGGAAGACGAAGTAGAGGAGCTTCGTTCGGTGCGCATAGGGCGAGATAGGGACGGGCTCCATATTCCCGATGTCGGCTGCTGCGGGGCCCGTCAGGAGCAGGGCGGTCAGCGCGATGGCGAGCAAGCCACCGGGTAGCAGCAACCAAGTGTACGGTCTCATCCGTTTCATTGTGCGTCCTCCTTCTTGTGAGATACACTCATCGAACAGTGGCGATTGGGCCGCCCGCGCCAGTCCGGCCCCACTTCATTCTACTTCGCGCCAGGGTGTCCAGTCAATCCCCCCAAGCAGGTAACTCTTCACCCGTTTGCAATAGCACATTCCCTGTGCTAGGCCAAGTTAGACACTTCTCGAGCGTAAACGGCCCGGGCGCCCCCAGGAAGCCAGTTGGCGGGCCGAAATCTCCACTACATTTACGCGACTTCCTCCAGATAGCGCAGCCGTTGCGGAATCGTCAGTCCCAGACGGTGCAGGACGACCTTCCGGGCGGCATCAGGCGTGGTGACGCAGCGTACCCGGGGGGTCTTGCCCGGCGGCCACGATGCGGACGCTGAGGGTAGCCCCGGTGCTATACCCATCGCTGGGCGGGTGTCATGCTCTCGCGCAGCGTGAGCATGCCAGGGTTCGCAAGAGGGCGCCGGAAGCCGTCGACCATCTTGTCCACCCGGACGGTGCCGTCGGAGCCCAGATAGACGATGTACCCATTCGCCGGATGATCCTGTTGAGTCTGTAAGTCCTGTCTATTCAGCGGTAGTCGTCATCCTGGAACCGGTCCACCTCGGCCCTCCCGCCCTGCTTCTGCTTGCCCTCGATCAGCAGCGTCCCGCCGGAGAGCGACGCTTGGGCCGTCCCGACGATCCGCGGCACCAGCGGGTTGCGGGCGTCGGTGGCAAAGGCCTGGAAGTCGTCGAACGTGACGTTGAGCGTATCGGCGTACAGCCCGCTCTTGCCGGTCCCCGGGTCGGCCGCGAAGTGTACGTGAGGCCGGCCGTTGAGCATCACGCCTCGATACCCGCTGCACCATCTACAGGGTGTCCATGGTCGATTCCGCTGAAGAACTCCGCTGGCCACGGCGTGCGGAGTCACCGCCGCGGGGTGGCTTTCCGGCGGCGCTGCGCGGTACGCCGGGCCGGCGGCTGCGTCGCTCTGCGGGGCGCCGGGCGCTGACGCTGCATTTGCAGCGTATACCTGTCCACTAGGGTCCACTGCACTTCCTCTCCAGGCTCCAGGCCAATGGCCGCGGCCAGGGGCAGCGGCACGTACACGTAGAAGCGAACCTTCTGGCCCTGCGAGCGGATGGCCTGCACGGTAATCGGGTATTGTGCTTGCATGTTGGCAGGCTAGTCTATGGGCTAGCTATTGTCAAGGGGCACGGACGCCCCTGGCGGGCAGGAGGCCAGCATGAGCCTGTACCGGGCGACGGGGAGCAGGGAGGCGGACCCCAAGCTGCTGGCGTGGCTGACTGAGGAACCCGCCGTGCCCGCGGTCGTCCGCGAGCGGGCGGCCTTCTTCGTGTTTTTTGCGCAGACCATCTACCCCCAACTGGAAGCGCAACGCCCGGTGCTGGACGCCCTGTACAGCCCGACGGATGGCCGCCCGGCGGAGGATCCCGTCCTGCTGCTGGGGGTGTTGCTCCTGCAGTTTGTCGAGCGGCTCCCCGACCGCCAGGCGGCAGAGGCCGTCTGCTGGGACGCCCGCTGGCGTCTGGCCCTGCACCTGGCGGAAGGGGACGGGGGGTTTCATCCCTCGCTGCTGACGCTGTTTCGGCGGCGTTTGCTGGCCGGGGGGCAGGAGCGTACCGCCTTCGACGCGGTCCTGGAACTGCTCATCGAGGCGGGGTGGGTAGCGCGGCGTTCCAGGCAGCGGCTGGATTCGACCCACATCTGCGGGCTGCTGAGCCTTATGAGCCGGCTGGAATGCATCCGGGAGACGTTGCGGCTGGCCCTGCAGGAACTGGAACGTCAGGGGCCCCTGCCCGAGTTCTGCGACCCGCTGTGGGAACGCTATGTGGAGAGCAAGCTGGACGTCCGCAGCAGCATCCAGGCGCTGCAGGCGAAGGCCCGGGAGGCCGGAGAAGATGCCTGGCGGTTACTGGGCTGGTGCCGGCAACAAGCACCCCCGCGGGCAGCGGGCAAGGCGGTGGACTTGCTCGCCCGGGTCTTCGCCGAGAACTACGAGATCGACGAGACGGGCGCGTGTTGCCAGACGCGGACGCAGCCTACCGGCGCGGTGCACAATCCGCACGAGCCGGAAGCCCAGTGGAGTTCCAAGTCCACGAGCAAGGACAAGACCTGGGTCGGCTACAAAGCCCAGGTGGCGGAAACCGTGCCGGAGGAACCGTGTCTGCCGGAGGAACCGACGCAGAGCTTCCTGACTGCACTGGCCACGCAGAACGCCAGCGCGAGCGATAAGGCGGGGATGGCTCAGGTGCTGGCGGAGCAGGCCCAACAGGGGCAGGAGAGGCCCCGCGTGCTGTACGTGGACGGCGCCTACGTGTGCGCCCCGACCCTGCACGAGGCTGAGACCGAAGGACGTGAGCTACGCGGCCCCGCTCCGGCCTCACCGGAACGTGGCCCCGGCTTCCCCGTCGATCGCTTCGACGTGCAGCTCGAGGAACGCCGGGCCGTCTGCCCCGCCGGGCAGGCCAGCAGCAATTGCAGCCGTCTGGAGGAGCAAGAGACGGGGAAGGTGACCTATCGGATCGAATGGAACCGCGCCACGTGCGGAGCGTGTCCCCTGGCCCGCCAGTGTCTGGGGCGTGGGCAGACGCAGCGGACGATTCTGGTGGGTGCATGGCACCGCCTGTTGCAGGAGCGCCGGCGGGAGATGCAGACGGAAGCGTTCCGGCAGGACATGCACCATCGCAACGGCATCGAGGGTACGCAGAGTGAGTTGGTCCGCGGCTACGGGCTGCGGCGGGCCCGCTATCGCGGACTGGCGAAAGTCCGCCTGCAGAACTACCTGATTGGGGCCGCGTGCAACGTCCGGCGGTGGTACCGTCGGCTGCTGTGGGAAACCAAGCAGGGCCTGCGTTCGCCGGGGTCGGTCACTGCCACGGTGGCCGTGTAAACCGGCAAGGGGAGGCAGTCGCCCCGGTTGCAGTGGCGATCCGCACAGTATTACTGTAGAAAAGGAGACTGCCAGCAGTCGTCGCCTGATTACACGAGCCCACCGCGA
>JAKQDH010000220.1 GCA_029558835.1 Planctomycetota bacterium
AGTGCTTTACGACGAGCAAATCGTAGAGGAATTCAACGTCTTCATTGAACATGCGGATGCAACCGTGGGAAGCGTTCCTGCCGATGCTGTCGGGGTCGATGGTACCGTGGACGCCGTAGCGCTCCTGGCCGAGGGCTTCGCCGGACACGCCTTCGAGACCGATCCAGCGCTCGCCGAGTGGGTTCTGCGGATCGTCGGCCGCCACGATCTTCCCGCCGCGCGGCGGGTAGTAGGTGGGGTTGACCAGCTTGACGCTCACCCGCCATTCACCGGTGGGCGTGCTGCCCTCGGCCCCTAAACCCACGCGGAAGTGACGCACGAGGTAGTCACCGAGGTACACATCCAGCGTATGGGCGGCCTTGTCGACCACGGCCCGAAACGGACCCCGCACCAGCTTGAGCGTCTGCCCCGCGCGGATGAGGTTGACGTTCGAGATGCCGTTGATCGACGCGATGAACTCGGGCCCAAGCTGATGCTGGGAAGCGATCTTGCCCAGCGAATCACCCGGCTGCACGACGTAGCGCTCGACGAGCAGGTCATTGTCGCAGATGCGCGGCGAGAAGATGGTCTCGTTGGCGATGCGTACCAGGTCGGCCTGCACTTGCGACAACTCCGCGGCCGGCACGCCCAACCGCAAAGCCTCGTTCAGTTGGGTGCGGGCCGTCACCCATTCGCCACGTGCAAGCGCCTGCCGTCCCGTTGCCAGGAGGGCATCCGCGCGCGGCGTTGCCTCGACGGTAGTACGGGCGGGGGTATCAGTCGCGGCCGGAGACCCATGCTCGGGAACGTCCGGCGGGATGTTCGTGGACGTCAGGAGCTCAGGCCGATCCGTCGTGAGCGGCCGCTGGGGATCCACGAACGACGATGGTTGCGCTGCGTCTTGCCACGGGTTGAAATACCACGCGCCGCCGCCCGCCACGGCGGCAAACAGTACAAGCGCTAACCCCCAGCGGTTGTTGTGTCTGCGTCGGTACCGAGCCACGGCCACCTCCCTGCCCGCCTGTTGGACGACCGACCCCTCCCGCGGACAGCGCCGGCCACGGGACGTCGTTCGCTGCACTGACTGCCGGCAAGCATACGGCGGTGTTTCGCATCCGCAAGCATGCGGGACAGGTTTCGACGCGCACGCCTGCGCAGGCCGCGGCGCCGCTCCGCTCCCGGCCTCAGCGACGGCCGACCTCGGAGTCCGACCGTAGGCAACCGGGCACCCCAGAGCCCGAGCGGGAGCGAGTGGGCAGACCTCCCTCGGGCACACTCCAGCGGCGTCCCATGGTGGTGGCGGTGGACGGGAAGCCCCTGCGAACTACCTTGCCGATCCGGTGGGGCCGCAACCACGGTCGGGTCGCCGGAGGCTACTGCTTCCCCCCCGGCGAGCCGGGTACCCGGTACCAGTGCCTGTCGTTGCCCTCGGCTGGGGCAACGTCGCCCGTACATGTTTAGCGTCTTCGGCGTTGTGGGTGCCGTGCTTTCCCGCGACCGCAGTCGCGGGTAAGCATGCCTCTGCGGCCGCGCCCCATGCCCACCCCCGCCTGCGGCGGGGGTGGGCATGGCACCCACGCTAAACAGGTGCTGTCGCCCCGGGGCGTTCTTTCGCTGTCCCGCGGCCCGAGCTCAGGTGCACCTGCGTATCGACCGATAACCCCCTAGCGGGCCGCAGGTTGTGACTTTCCTGGGGTGCCTTCTCCCTGGGGCGGGTTCTTGAACCCCAGCGAGGGCCGCGCAAGCAGGAGCAGGCCGATGCGGATCGGAGTCGTTGCGGGAGGCTGGTGGCAGGCGGCCTGCGGGGCCCTCGGGTACGAGGCAGTGGACCTCCCCGCGGCCACGTCGGCCGGGGGCAACCCGTACTCGGCGGACGTGAGCGCGCGCCTCGGTTTGGGAAACGAGTTGGGTCGGCGGCTGGGAGAGGAGCGGCTCGGCCGGGTGCTGGACAATGGGGGCGCCGGGCTGGCGTTCGTGCGGGAGGACGGCACGGGCGCCGGGAGCGTCAAGCTCGCCCACGAGCACGCTGGGGCGTTGTTGTGCAGCCACTTCATCGACCCGCTGGTCACCGCGTTCCAGGGGATGCCCTGGCCGGTGGTCTGGCAATGCCTGCACAGCCGGCACTGGGTCAAGGCCGTTTGGGACAGGGCCCAGGCCCTGGAACTGGCGCGGTTCGGCATTCCGCAGGTACTGCACCTGCCCATGGCCGCCCCGGATCGGGCGTACTCGAGCGAGCCGGTGGACGCGGCCCGCTGCCGCCCCGTGGTTTCCTTCGTCGGGGGGCAAAACACCACCTACTTCGCCGCGCAGAATCGTGTCCCCACGCAGCACCTGCTGGCCGGCGTGCTGGCGCAGGCCGTGCGCGGGGACTTGCCGGACGTGAGCTTCTACGACATCTACCACGAGCTCTATCAGCTTGGCGAGCCCATACGCGGCGCCGACGACATGGAAACGCAGGTCCGCAAGACGCTGGCCTACTACAATGCCAAGCTGTTCTTCAACGCCGGCCTTTGCATCCGTAACCGCGACCGCTTCGTGATCTTCCTGCAGCGCCAACTGGGCGATGCTTTCGAGCTCATCGGCAAGCATTGGGACACGATGTACGGGCTGCCCACGGTCGCCCCCCTACCGACCTCCGATGCGTACTTTGACCATTTGCGTCACAGCGCCATCAACATCAACCTTGTCAACGGTAACGCGGAGACCGGGTTGAACATGCGGCATTTCGAGATCACGGCCACCGGCGGGTTCATGCTCTGTTATGATCAGCCGGAACTTGCCGACTGCTTTGAGGTCGCCAAGGAGTGCGAGGTGTTTCGCAACGAACGGGAGCTGCTTGAGAAGATACGATATTACCTCGCGCACCCCGAGGAACGGGCGGCCATTGCGTATGCGGGGCAACAGCGGACGCTGCGTGACCATCTATACAGTCGGCGCCTGGCGACGCTCCTGAAGCAGCTCGACGCCGCCGAGCCCCCGGCCGCGGCGGCAACGGAGACGCCCAGCGGCGTTCCCGCCGTCGCCCGTGCCTGAGCAGGAGCACGCACCTGGGAAACCGGGAGGCTCGCATGCCTGAGCCTCGCCCGGGTGCCTGAGCCTCGCCCGGGTGGCATGCCCAAGCCCGCCGGGAGCGGGCGCCGGCATGGCGTCGCGGGCCGTGACTGTTAGGCCAGCGGAAGGCATGGCGGCGCTGCGCTTGGCCATGCCACCCCACATCATGGGGCCGTTTCCCCGGCAAGTGCAGCTACTTGAGAACCGAGGCTTCTGAGGTCGTTTCCTAGTCTCAACAAACCCAAGGAGTCGCCAGAGTGCGCCGCCCCATTCGTATCGCCACCACCCGTCAGCTTGAGTATTCGGTCCGCGCCGCCGGCTTCGAGACGTACCTGCTGCCGGACCTGCCGTCGCTCGATTTCAACCGGTCGCTGGAGCAGCGCCTGCGCGACGGGGCCGTCTATGAGCCGTTTCTGCGCAAGCACGACATCGACCTGGTGCTCGACTACGACACCAGCGCGCTCACCTTTGTCCCGTCGCCCACGCGCGTCGGTGAGTACGCGCTGACGACGGCCGCGCTGGGCATTCCCTACGTCGCGTTCTACATAGACCTCATCACGGCCACCATGGCGCAGGTGAAGTGGGAACATCACTGGCACCTGCTCGAGAACGCCACCTGGATCAAATGGATCACCGAACGGGTGCAGGCGGAAGAGCTTACCCGCATGGGCATCCCGAACATTATCAATCTGCCGATGGCCATGGCCGACGGTGAGTTCGACACCGGTCCCCTGCCGGAACCGGACCCGGGCCCGGCGGTGGCATTCATGGGACACCCCGCCTCGTCGTGGTTTCGGTCTTCCCAGTCGGTCCTGCCGGGGCAGTTGTTCGCCGGACTGCTGGCGGCGGGCGTGCGGGCGGACATGCCGGATGTGCCGTTCCACAAGATCTATTATGATCTGTATCAACTCGGCGAACTGCCGCAGGCGACGGACCCGCCGGAGCTGCGCGCGCGCAAGGCGCTTCAGTACTTCAACGCCAAGTTCGTTTACAATGCCTACCTGGCCATCAAGCAACGGGACCGGTGGGCGCGCTACTTGCAGCTCAAGCTCGGCGACGCTTTTGAGCTGATCGGTGACTTCTGGCAGGAGAACTACGGACTCAAGCACACCCCCAAGATCTGCGACCAGCGGTTGCTGCACGAGCGCATGCGGCGCGTTCCCATCTGCCTGAACCTGCTCAAGGGCGGCCTGGAAAGCGGCATGAACCTGCGTCACCTCGAGATCACGGCCCACGGCGGTTTCATGCTGACGTACCCGAGCCTGGACCTGCCGCACTTCTTCGAAGTGGGCAAGGAGTGCGCCGTCTTCACCAACGAGCAGGAGCTCATGGAGACGATCGCATACTACCTGGAGCACGATCGGGAACGGCGCGAGATCGCGGCCGCCGGCCAGCGGCGAACACTGTCGGAACACCTGCTCAGTCACCGCGTCGTGCGGCTCGTCGAGATGCTGCAACAGGGCGGTGTCTTGCCCAAGGGCCTGCGCGCCGCGCCACCGGCGACGAGCACGCCGCAGTTGCAGGTGACGCTGACACAGTGAAGATAGCGAAGGGGGCGTCACCGTCGTCGCGAACGTCGGGACGCCCCGCTTTCTGAAGATCGCGTTTCAAAACCGGCTTATACACCCACGCGCTGGGTCTCTCACGGGCAAGTTGCCCGTGCCACGCTACGGCCGCTCCAGCTCGGGCTCCTGGAACGCACGCAGGCAGTAGCGACCGATGCACTGCAGAGCGTTGCCCAGGCCAGCATAGGCCGCGTCGTCGTATCCCGCCACGCCCGAACGCTCCTGAGCCGGCGGCCGCGGGCCCGCGTAGCCGATTCGCCGGGCCGGCGGACCGAAGCCGGGGCCGAAGCCGGGCTCGAAGCGGGCGCGTTCAGGCGAGAAGTCGGGCGGCAGGGGGCGACCGCAGCACGGACATGCCCGCTGCTCGCCGCCCCGTCTCTGCCCGCGAAGATCATCCCGACCGCCCTGCTCACGCATGATGCGCCGCCGGCCATCGAAACCGGGGGCATCCATGTCCCGTGCGCGCTGGCGCTGGGGCCCGCCGCGTTCCCTTAAGACGGGTCGATCAGCCGGACGGCGACCCTCCTCCGGAGACATCCCGCGCAGCGCACCTCGGCCGCGACCCGACCCATCTCCGGGCGGCAGCGCGTCGAAGGCACGCGGTCCTGGACCAAACCCCTGCCCGCGGTCGAACCCTTGCCCACGACCGAACCCTTGCCCGCGACCGAACCCCGGTCCCATCGGGCCACCGTCGCGACCGGAACCGCGCCCGCGCCAGGCAGCGCGTGGGGCGTCGTCGAAGTCACGTTGTGGACCCGGAGCGGCGTCACGGAATGCGCGCTCCCTGGCCTGCGGGCGATCAAAGTCGTCTCGTGCCTGACGGCCCGGGCGGTTGTCGCCGTCACGGCCCGGCCGTCCGTCCTGCCAGTTGAGCACGCGATTCATGAAGTCGCGGAAACACTCCTCACGCTCGCGCAGGAACTCCTCACGACAACGCAGGCACTGGGCCCGATAGCGGAGGCACTCTGCCTGGAAGCGCTGGCGATCGGGTACGCCGCGCAGACGGCCGTGCTGCGGGAACGGTCGGTCCTGCCCCACAGCCCGGCCCGGTCGGTCGGCGCGCGGCATGCCCCGGCGGTCACGTGGCGGGCCGTCCGCGGGGTGAGCGGCCGGGTCACGGTCGCGACGCTGCATCCGGCGAGGACGAGCATCGTCCCGCACAGGGTTGTCCGTGCCATCCTGCATCCGGTCCATATCGTCGGGTGCCATGGCGGGTGGCCGCGGCGCGTCCGGAGGCACTGGCGGGGGTGGAAGCGGGGGACTATCCTGCGCCCAGGCCGCACCGACCAGAAGCAGGACCACGACAAGACCTGACATCCTGTAGTTGAACATCGCTGTAGCTCCTTCGTTTCCGAATGTACTCACTACCCCTGGGCGATCACACGCACTACGCACCGGGCGGGCTGACGTGGGCCCGCGTTGACCGAGCCCGCCACTGCTCCCGCCTGCCGGAGCGGATGATCGCTACGTAGGGCCTAACGCCCCTGCGGCCGGATTGTTGCAGCGGCCCATATTGGATACCTTGGCGGCCCACCGGACGCTCGGCGAGTGGCGCGGTCTGCACGGCGGCAACGTCGCCGGCACCTTGTGTCTGGGGGGTGCCTGTGGAGTACCCCTGCCACGAAGCACCGCGTTCAAGAAGGGAGCGGTGGGGTATGCGCAAGCAGTTCGTCATCGGCATCGACGTCGGCACGGGGAGTGCTCGGGCGGGTGTCTTCGACCTGAACGGCAGAGCGCGCGGTTACGGCGCGCAACCGATCCGCACCTGGCGACCGGCACCGGATTTCGTGGAGCAGTCGTCAGAGGACATCTGGCGCGCCTGTGGGCGTGCGGTCAAAGGCGCGCTGCGCGAGGCGGGCGTCGCGGGCGAGCGCATCGTCGGCATCTCGTTCGACGCGACGTGTTCGCTGGTGTGCCTCGACCAATGGTGCAAGCCGCTGTCGGTCTCGCCGACCGCGCGGAAGGAGCAGAACGTCATCGTCTGGATGGACCATCGGGCGGTGGGGCAGGCGGCGCGTATCAACGCCACGAGGCACAAGGTGCTGCGTTACGTCGGCGGGGTCATCTCGCCCGAGATGGAACCGCCGAAACTGCTATGGATGAAGGAGAACCTGCCGCGGACGTGGTCGCGGGCCGGGGGATTCTTCGACCTCGCGGACTTCCTCACTTTCCAGGCGACGGGCGCGGACGTGCGCTCCCTCTGCACGACGACGTGCAAATGGACCTATCAGGCGCATCTTGGCGGCAGGCAGTCGGCCAAGAGGCGCGGCGGCCACCCCCTCACCCTGCCCTCTCCCCCTGAGGGGGAGAGGGGTGTGAGCAGAATCTCCGCTGGAGGCGACGCGGGCGCGAGGACGGCAGCGCGGGTGCCATGCCCTCACCCGCCACAGGCGGGGGTGGGCATGTCGTCGAGAGTCAGAGAATGCTTACCCCCGACTGCTGTCGCGGGTAAGCATGGCCCCCCTGCCGGTGGCGTTCCGCCGACGGTGGGGCGGTGGGATGCCACGTTCTGGCACCAGATCGGCCTGGGGGAGTTGGCGGACGAAGGTTTCGCGCGTATCGGCGTCTGCGTCAGCCCGATGGGTACAGCGATCGGTGCCGGGCTGACGTCGGAGGCTGCCCGATCGTTGGGTCTGGCCGCCGGCACGGCCGTCGGCGTGGGCGCCATCGACGCGCATGCCGGCGGGCTGGGGCTCATCGGTGCCCCCGTGGACGGTGATACGTTCTCGCCGGACACGGCACTGCGACGGCTGGCGCTGATCGGCGGGACGTCGAGTTGCCACATGGCCGTTTCACCGGAGGCCCGCTTCATTCCCGGCGTTTGGGGCCCCTACTACTCCGCCATGGTGCCCGGCCTGTGGCTTACCGAAGGCGGGCAGTCGGCCACCGGAGCGCTGATCGACCATTGTATTAACAGTAGCGCCCATGCCGTCGCGTTGCAGCGGGAGGCCCGCGCTGCCGGCACGACCATCTACGGATTGCTCAATCGCCGACTGGCGGCCCTGGCCGAAGCTGAACGGGCGACTGCGCCGGCAGGCGGCGGCCGGCACGCTGCACTGGCTGACGGCGGACGGGTGACCGACGGCGCGCGCCTGGCCGCGTTGACCACGCGGCTGCATGTGCTGGGATACCACCACGGCAATCGTTCACCGCGTGCCAACCCGCACGCCCGTGGCCTCACATCCGGCTCGACGCTCAACGATACGCCCGACGATCTCGCACGCTTGTACCTGGCGACGATTCAGGCCATCGCCTATGGCACGCGCCACATCATCGAGGAGATGAACCGCAAGGGCTACGCCATTGACACGGTGCTGGCCTGCGGCGGAGGGACGCGAAACCCCGTCTTCTTGCAGCAGCACGCCGACATCACCGGCTGCCGCATCCACCTGCCGCAGGAGCCGGAGGCGGTGCTGCTGGGTACCGCGCTGCTGGCGGGCCTGGCCGCCGGGGCGCATCCAGACTGCCTGGCCGCCATGGCCGCCATGACCCGCACCGGCAAGACCATCGAGCCGCAAACGCAGGACCGCGCCTACCACGACGCCAAGTACCGCGTCTTCAAGCAGATGTACGCCGATCAATGTCGTTATGACGCACTGATGAGCGTCCCCGCGCCGGGTAGTTGACGGTCGCAACTGCCGTGGATTGCAGGCTCGCAATAACGTAAGCAGGAGCGTGAGCCCGGGGGTTGGGCAGGTGCAACTCTGCGCCCCCGGATCGCAAGCCGCATGCAGGATCAGCGCGCTGTGGGACCGGCGGCGCGTGCTGCCGCCTCCAACTGATACCGCTGTATGCCGCAGAGCCAGGTAGCTACCCGCTATGTGCTGATCTCGCACTCCGGGAGCTTGCACCTCAGCGCGTCGATCTGCGTCGTAGAAGCCTTCGTCCTGTGCAGGGCGAGTCGCTTTAGCGAGGTCAGGTTCGCCAGGGGTGTCAGGTCGGTGACCCCCGTCCCCCCGAGGTCGAGGTCCGTAAGGGCAGTGAGCTTCGCCGCGGGTGTGAGGATACTGACGTGCGTGGCGGCGAGGTTGAGCCACTCGAGCGCGGTCAGGTTCGCCAGGGGTGTCAGGTCGGTGACCGGCGTGCCATAGAGGTTGAGGCGCTGCAGCGTGGTCAGGCTCGCCAGAGGTGCAAGGTCGCTGACATGAGTGTGAACGAGGCCAAGCACCTTGAGGGCGGTCAAGTTCGCTAGCGGAGTAAGGTCACAATCAGCAGTGCCGCCGAGGTTGAGCCGCTCGAGCAAGGTCAGGTTCGCAAGGAACGACAGATCGTTGACTTGCATCGCCCAAACGTCGAGTCCCTTGAGCGCCGTGAGCTTTGCCAGAGGTGTCGGGTCGGTGACCAGTACGCCCCAGAGGTC
Organism: Planctomycetota bacterium; assembly: GCA_029558835.1. Lineage (GTDB taxonomy): Bacteria > Planctomycetota > Phycisphaerae > UBA1845 > UBA1845 > JAKQDH01. The sequence goes on from JAKQDH010000220.1 coordinate 8,956, forward strand.
GAGGTTCTCGACGCGAGCAAGATCGGCATCAGTAATCCGAGCGACCGGCTTGCCGAGCTCACCCGCGATGGCGCTGAGGATCGTACGCGGCAAGTGGGCCACAGTGTCCTTCGATTGCCCTTCGCTGGATGCCAACATGGCTGGCGCGGGCGCCGGTGGCGGGACCGGGGCGGATGCCGCCATGGGGCTTTCGAGGGCGGACGGAGTGTCCGCGCCGGGTGGCCGTTCTGCCTCAGCCGCGGCTGCGACCGACTCCGAGAAGGGGATCTGCATCAGCTCCCACAGGTCATCTAGACCGAGCAGAGGATACTGCTCCTTCCTGTCGTGGTACCATGGCTGGCGGTTACGCAGAGAGGCGAACGCAATCTCTGCCTCCGGGTTGGCGGGGGGCGCATCGGCGCCTTCGAGTTCTGGCTTCCCGCGTCGGATGCCCCGCTCCTCGCGCAAAGCCGCCTTGGAACGCCAACCAGGGAACCGGTGTACGAACTGCGACCACTCAGCGAGGAACCGCAGCGCTTTGTTCTCGCGCAGCAGCCCGTCGGATTCCTGGACGTACCGGCGCAGGACGCGCTGGATAAGATAGACTTGGCAGCCTTGCGTGAAACGTTGGTGCTCACTTCCCCCAAGTGCGTCATGCCGCGCGGCTGCCGAGGCGCGCAAGAGGGCGCTGTTCAGCAGGCGCTTGATCTCCCGCGGGTTGTACTCAGCTAAGTCGCGGATCTTGCCTTCGATGACCTTGCGATACTCCGACTTCCACCCGTTGAGGTGGGTGGACCAGTAGCCCTCGGTGACCGTGTCGAGCTGCTCGATCTGCCGACTCAGGTACCCTTCCATCTGGGTCTGGCTGGGCGGGATGTCCAGTTCGACCTGGAACATCTTGGCCAGGTATTGCGCCGCCTTGCGCGGATCGAGTTCCTGCTTCTTGTAGTGCTGCCTGATGACCGCCTCGACGACGTCTCGGTCGAGCCCGACGACGAAGATCAGCCGGGGGATGTCCAGATAGAGCTTCAGAGCTTCGAGAACCTCGAGCACAACCTCCGGGAGGCAACGATCCAGGTCATCAATGAAGATCACCATGCGCTCGTCGGCGGCGAGTGCCCCGTTCACCCAGTCCTTGAGGGCGTGCTCAAACTCGTTGAGGTACGCCTTCTCCGGGTGGGCGGTCTGGCGGTAGTCCTCGGCGATCTTCGTCAAGCCCTCCAGGTTGACGGTTGCCTTACCACCGACCTCCTCGGCGCCGGCGGAGAGTTCGACGCTGCTCAGGGCGTTGAGGAAGCTCCTGCCCAGGAACAGCCCGAACTTTTTCGCGGCGTTCTGGACCGTGCGCAGGGAGGCCTTCTTGATGTCGATCGCGTTGAGGATGACCTCCGCGATCAGGCCGCGCCAGACGTCCTCGCGCTGCTGATACTTCCACGGATCAAACCAGACGGTGCGGATGCGGCAGTGGCCGGCGTGCTCACCTGACTCGCTCCAGCGGATGAGCTCCTCGCTGAGCCAGCGCATGGCCGAGCTCTTCCCGGTGCCCCAGTCGCCGTACACGGCAATGGCCAACGGCGGGCGGGTCCCCCGGTGACGGATGATGTCAAACACCGCGCCCAGGCGCGAGGCGAGCAGGAAGGAGTCCGGCTCGCGTGCGGCCGAGGGCTCATCCTCGCGCAGAATAGGATGATCCGAGAGGATCGTCATGCGCGGGGGTCGGAGTGCGAAGTCGTCCGTCATAAGACACCCGGGATGAGCAGAGAAGCATCCACCATTGACCTGGGAAGAGAACGGCTGCCTTGTGCCGGAGACTTCCGGGAACGCCCGGCCTGGCACCTGGGCAACAAGGCGGATTATCGCAGGGCTCACGGCGTGAAGCAAGGGATGGTGCCCAAGTGAGGTTGCCGGCGGTACCGGGGCATCGCATCAGCAGCTACTATGGGCGCCCTTCGCGGGGTCGAGTAGATTGGAGCGTAATGGAAGGGCAGCGGTCGCTACGTCGCCCGCGGGGGCAACGCTACCAGCCCGGACGCGTGACCGCGTGCCGATGTGGTCGCGAGTGAAACCGTGGTCCGTGCAAGGACCACGATGTTGAGGAGATGAATCCATGGTGGCGTACGCGGTGCCCAAACTCAGTAAGGCAAGGAAGCTCGGCAGGAAACAGGTTCTGCTCGTGGCCGTTTTCGCCTGCGGTACGCACGTATCCGGGCAGGAAACCCAGCCGGCCGGTAGCCCGCCCACCGTCAACGTGGCCGACAATGACGCGGTTCGCCAGGCCCTGCAGAAGCTCGACGTCTGGCTGGAAGGGCGGCTGCTGAAGGACCATCTGACGAGCCTGGCCGTCGGCGTCGTGTACGATCAGCAGCTCGTCTGGAGCAAGGGTTACGGCTATGCCGACGTGGCCCGCCAGGTCCCCGCGACCGACCAGACGCTCTACCGCGTCGCCTCCATCACCAAGCTCTTCACGGCGACGGCCGTTATGCAGCTCGTGGAACGCGGCAAGCTGTCGCTGGAGGACCCGGTGCAGAAGTATCTGAAGTGGTTCACACCGCCGGAACCAGCCGCGGCCGACCCCGTGCTGGTCTGGCACCTGCTCACGCACACGGGCGGCTTGCAACGTGAGATACCGGGCATGGACTGGGACAAGCTGGAGGTGGAGACCCCGGCGGAGGTTGAGGCCGCCGCCGCTTTGACCCCGCTGAAGTTCCCGCCGCAGGTCCGCCAGAAGTACTCCAACTACGCGTTCATGGTCGCCGGGCAACTGGTAGAGCAAGTCGCGGGCGTGCCGTACCGCGAGTACGTCGAGGCGCGGATCTTCCAACCGCTGGGCATGAGCGGCACGCGCGTGCTCAACGGTGACGAGACGGATCCGCAGCTCGCGGTGCCCTATGGCCGGCGCTGCGCGGACGGCCTGCGCCCGATCGAGCCGCAGATGCCCGGCAGCGCGTTGCAGTCGGTAGGCGGCATCGCCACCAGCGTTCGTGATCTCGCCAGGTTCGCGTCGCTCCAGTTTTGCACGGGCGACGACTACACCGGGCCCGTCCTGACGGGGCGCAGCCTCCGCGAGATGCATCGCCCGCGTTGGCTGGCGCCGGATTGGGGCCGCGGGCAGGGCATCGGCTGGTTCCTGCTCCGCCGCGACAGGACGATCCTGCTCGCGCACGAGGGCGGGCTGCCGGGTTTCCGGTCGGCCCTGCTGATCAACCCCGTCCAGAAGGTCGCTGTCATCGTGCTGAGCAACTCCGACGAGGCTAACGTGGGAGCGATCGGTGAAGGTGCCCTGGGCGTGGTGACCGGTCCGATCGAGAAGGCAGCGCAGCCGGCGGAGCCACCGGTGGCCGCGGATGCCGATCTCGCCCGCTTCGAGGGGCTGTATCGGAATCGCTGGGGCGAGCACTTGCGGGTGGCCATCGTGGGCGGCAAGCTCTGCGTGCTGGCCATCGAGGCCGATGACATCCAGGCCGGCACCACGACCCTCGAACGCCTGGGCCCCACGACCTTCCGTACCCACGTCGGCGAGCTTCGCATGGGCGGCGACGTCGAGGACGTCGTTGAATTCGCCGTCGATGCCGAAGGGCACGCCACCTCCTTCACGAAGGAGAGCGGGGCGTACCGGTTCCACCGGGTGAACTGAATCGGACCGCGCAAGAGGGAAACCAGTAGGGTGGCATGCCCAAGCCGAAGGCGCCGGCATGCGGCGGCAGAAAACAGGCTTTCGCTCGCGGGACAGCATGGCGGCGCTGCGCTTGGCCATGCCACCCCCTTCCGACTGTTGCCTTCCCTATTGCGTGGAGCTATTTAGGCGGGCTCGGCGGGTCACGCGACGCCGGCCGGACGCGTCGGCGCGGGCGCGACTGACACTGCGGGAAATGACATAACAGCGACGTTAAGGAGGTAACTCGATGCCGGCCTACACACTGCCCAAACTCAGCAAGCCAAGAAGACTCCGGGCGAAGCAAGTTCTGCTCGTGGCCAGTGGCGACCTGCGGGAATCGGCCAACCGCGTGTGCTGGGCAGCCCAGGCGGAGCTCGAGGCAGCTCTGACAGCCGCGGTGCGCGAGTGCGGCTACGAAGTCGTCCGCGCACACTCCTACAACGAGCAGGCCGGCCATGGTTTCCTCGCGTCGCAGGCCGAGGGGATGCGCGTCTTTGCCGACCTCGACCGGGGGGCGAAGCTCATCGTCGCGGAGGCGGTCTGGCAGTACTCGCACCACGTCCTCGCGGGCCTGATCGCCCATCGCGGCCCGATCCTCACCGTCGCCAACTGGTCGGGACAGTGGCCGGGGCTGGTTGGGATGCTCAACCTCAACGGCTCGCTGACGAAGGCCGGGGTGAAGTACTCGACGCTCTGGGCGGAAGACCTCAGTGACCCGGAGTTCGTCCGGAAGCTGAAGACTTGGCTGCAGACCGGCAAGGTCACCCATCGCCTGACGCACGTGACACCGCTTACGAAAGTGTCGATCCCCGCCCGTGAGCGCAAGCTCGGCCAAGCTTTGGCTGCCCAACTCCTGCACGACCAGGCCGTCATGGGCGTCTTCGACGAGGGCTGCATGGGAATGTACAACGCCATCATCCCCGACCACCTGCTGCACGCGGTGGGCGTCCACAAGGAGCGGCTCAGCCAGTCGGCGTTGTACTACGCGACCACACAGGTTCCCGACCGTGAGGCGGAAGCGGTCTTCGATTGGCTGTGCCGGGCGGGGATGCAGTTCAAGTTCGGCGCCAGCGAGGAAACCGATCTGACGCGGCAGCAGGTGCTCACGCAGTGCAAGATGTACGTGGCCGCGTTGCGCCTGGCCGACGAGTTCGGCTGCCATTGCATCGGCATTCAGTATCAGCAGGGCCTGAAGGACTGTCTGCCGGCCTCCGACCTCGTCGAGGGGATGCTCAACAACACGGAGCGTCCGCCGGTCATGGCCGCCGGCAACGGGCGGGTGCTGTATGCCGGTGAGCCGCTGCCGCATTTCAACGAAGTGGACGAGTGCGCCGGTCTGGACGGGCTGCTCACGTACCGCGTGCACCGGGCGATGGGTCAGCCGGTCGAAAACACGTTGCACGACGTGCGCTGGGGCGACTGGGACCATTCGGGGACGACGGACGAGTATGTGTGGGTCTTTGAGATCAGCGGCTCGGTTCCGCCGGCCCACCTCGTCGGCGGCTGGGCGGGTGCGGTCGGCGAGCGCCAGCCGGCGATGTACTTCCGCCTGGGCGGCAGCACCATCAAGGGCGTCAGTCGACCCGGCGAGATCGTCTGGTCGCGCATCTATGTAGAGGATGATCGCCTCAACCTCGACGTGGGTCGCGCCGGCGTCGTGGAATTGCCGCCGGAGGAGACGCGGCGTCGCTGGGAAGCCACGACTTCGCAGTGGCCCATCATGCACGCCGTCCTCTACGGCGTCACCCGCGACCAGTTCATGGCCAAGCACAAGGCGAACCACGTTCAGGTCGCCTACGCGCACTCAGCCGCCGACGCGGACAAAGCGCTGCTGGCCAAGGCCGCTTGCACCCAGGCGCTGGGCATCAAAGTGAACGTCTGTGGCACGCGCCGCGGGGGCAGGCCGTGGGCCGCCGCGTCGCATTGACGCGCTTTGCCGGAGGGCACCGCCGGGCCACGCGGTGCCGGGTGGATGCGCTGCAGGGCCATGAGCGCGTCGGCCAAACTTGCCGGCCGAGTGACGCGCAGCGCACACTCCCACGGGCAACGGGGTGACACCAGGCCCCACATCCAATCCGTGGCAACGGCAGACACTACCCAGGGCGCGAGTGCAGGTACCGTCCGGTTTGACGGGCGGCGGTAGGTCAGTAGAATACGCAACCCTCGTCCGGTCTGCTGCGGCGCAGCGGGGGCGCAGGAGGCCACGCATCGCGGAGTTGAGGTCATGGAGCAGTTCAAACGCTTGGGCGTGTACCTGGACGAGTGGCCCGACGATAAGGACGTGCTGGCTTTCACGGCCCGCATCGCCGAGCTGGGCGACCCGGAGTCGGTCCACGTCGTGTATTTCACCCGCCGCGCCGAGGACGATCCGCGTGGACCGTTCGACCACGAAGGCACGTTGCGCAGGCACCTGTCACCCGGGCTGATGCAGCGCGTGACCATGCAAGTCGAGCGACAAGGCGCCGTCGACACGATGCTGCGGGCGGCCCGACGGCTTGATCTGGACCTGGTTCTGGCGGGGCGGGTCCTGCCGGCCTCCCAGCTTGCCGTCGGACACGGCTTCAATCGGCTCGCCCGCAAGGCACCCTGTGACGTGCTGCTCATTCCGGAGGGGGCGGCGGTGCATCTTTCGCGCGTGCTGGTGCCGGTCGACTTCTCCGACCACTCGCGGATGGCATTGCGGGCGGCCGCCCTGTTCGCGCGTGCCAGCGGCGAGCCGCGTCCCCAGCTCTACGTCCAGACCGTCTTCGCCGTCGGCTACGGCTACAGCAAGGCCGGCTGCACGCTCGAAGAGGCCGTCCGGGGGCTCGAACAGATCCATCAACAACGCCTGGAGGAGTTCGTTCAGGGTGTCGACCTGAGCGGCTTGTCCTGCGAGCTACATTGCTCGGCGTCGGACGAACCGGAAGCGGCCATTGTTCAGTTCGCCCAGGCGCGGAAAGCGGACTTGATCTGCGTGGGCAGCCGGGGAATGACGCCCACTGCCTCCGTGCTCCTCGGCGGCACGGTGGACCGGCTGGTCACGCGCGCATCGCTGCCTCTGCTGATCGTGAAGCGCAAGGGCGAGACGCTGGGGCTGCTCGACGCCCTGCTGGGCAAGTAGCACGTTCACGAAACCACGGCACGTGATTCGGCCCTGCCGATTCAGACGCTCGACCTGCAGGCCGCGACCCGGGACCAATGCCCGCCCGGTGCGTTCCGCACGGGTGACCGCGAAGTGGCTCGGGAACCTGTGTTCCCGCCGCAGGGTGGGTCACGGCGACGCAGGGCACGACTCGACAAGCGCGAAGAGGAGGCGAACACGCATGAAGACAGCAGCGGTACCGTCAACAGCACGCGCCGAGACCTCCTGGCACTCCCTGCCGCTGCCCGAGGTGCTGGCGGGCGTGGAGACCACGGAGGCCGGCCTCGGCGAGAACGATGCGCGTGCCCGCCGCGAGCGTTTCGGCCCGAACCAGCTTCCGGAACAGCCCGGGCCCACTGTCCGGCAGATCGTCCTGCGCCAGTTCCAGAGCCCGCTCATCTACATTCTGGGCATCGCCGCGGTGGTTTCGGTGCTGCTGGGGGAGTTCGTGGATGCCGGCTTCATCCTCGCCGTGCTGGCGCTGAATGCCGTCATCGGCGGTTACCAGGAATGGCGCGCGGAGCAGAGCAGCAGGGCGTTGCAGAAGCTGCTGCGCATCCGCGCGTCCGTGGTGCGCGACGGCGAGACGCGCGAAATCGACGCCGAGGACGTGGTACCCGGTGACATCGTGTGGATGGAGTCGGGCAACCGCGTTCCCAGCGACCTCCGCCTGCTCAGTTCCCAGGGGCTGGAGATTGACGAGTCACTCCTAACCGGGGAGTCGCTCCCGGTGCAGAAGAACGCCGGCTGGTTGGGCGAGCCCACGACGCCGATGGGCGATCGGCTGAACATGGCCTTCGCCGGCGCGACGGTCATCCGCGGGCGCGGGCGGGGCGTGGTCGTGGCCACGGGGGCGCAGACGGCCGTCGGTCAGCTCGCCCTGGACGTGATGACGGCCGTGGGTGGCAAGCCCCCTTTGGTCGTGCGTATGGAGCGGTTCACGCACGCAATCGCCATCGGCATTCTGGGGGCGGTCGTGGTTGTCGGGCTGCTGGGCATATTTGCACGCGGACACACGCTGACGGACATGTTCATGTTCTCGGTCGCCCTGGCCGTCTCGGCGATCCCCGAGGGGCTGCCGGTGGCCATGACCGTCGCCCTGGCCGTCGCCACCACGCGCATGGCACGCCGCCACGTGATTGTGCGGCGACTGGTCGCCGTCGAAGGGCTGGGCAGTTGCACGATGATCGCCAGCGATAAGACCGGCACGTTGACCTGCAACGAGTTGACGGTGCGGGAAGTGCGGCTGGGCGATGACCGGGTATTCGAGGTCACCGGCGAGGGCTTCGCGCCCGTCGGCGAAGTGCTGGCCAACGGTCGAACGGTTCCGCCGGGATCCGAGGCACCGTTGACAAGGATCGCCCTGGCCGGCGCGCTGTGCAACGAGGCCGACCTCCACCAGCGTGACGGAACGTGGATCTGGCGCGGCGACCCGACCGACCTCGCCCTGCTGTCGCTGGCACACAAGACCGGCAGTGATCCGCGTACCTCTCTGCGTGCCCTGCCGCGCGTGGCCCAGATCCCGTTTGAATCCGAGCGCCAGTTCGCCGCCTCCTACCACCGTGACGGGCAGCACACCCCGGTGTTCGTCAAGGGCGCCCCCGAACGGATCCTGAGCTTGTGCAGCGACGCGGTGGAGCCGCAGAGGCGGGCGAAGTTGCTGGCCCAGGCGGAGGGCATGGCCGAGCGGGGTTACCGCGTGCTTGCCCTCGCGGAAGGCGTGGCCGGTGCGTCCTTCGATCCGGCGCGTCCGCCGGAGGAACCGCAGGAGCTGCGTTTCCTGGGCTACGTGGGCATGATCGACCCGTTGCGGCCGGGGGTGCGCGAGGCCATCGCCACCTGCCATCAGGCAGGGATTGAGGTACGCATGATCACGGGCGACCATCCTGTGACCGCCTTGGCCATCGCCCGTGATCTCGGCATGGCCGACGACCCGCGGCACGTCGTTTCCGGGGCGGAGCTGCTGGAGAAGCCGCGCGAGGCACTGGTGGATGCAGTCCGCACGACTCGCGTGTTCGCCCGAGTCGCCCCGCGTCAGAAGCTGGAACTGGTCGAGGCCGCCCAGGAAGCCGGGCACTATGTGGCCGTCACCGGCGACGGCGTCAACGACGCGCCTGCTTTGCGCAAGGCCAACATCGGGATTGCCATGGGAAAGGCCGGCACCGACGTCGCCCGCGAGGCCGCCGAACTGGTCATCACGGATGACAACTTTGCCACCATCGTCGCCGGCGTCGAGGAGGGGCGCATCGCGTACTCGAACGTCCGGAAGGTAATCTACCTGCTGATCTCGACCGGGGTGGCCGAGGTACTGCTGTTGGGTACCGCCCTGCTGACCGGCATGCCCCTGCCGTTGCTGCCGGCCCAGCTCCTGTGGCTACCTCGTCACGAACGGCATCCAGGACGTGGCCCTGGCGTTCGAGCCGGGGGAAGGCGACGCCTTGCGCCGCAAACCACGTCCGCCACGGGAACCCATCTTCAACCGCCTCATGCTGGAGCGTACCGTCGTCGGCGCGGTGGTGATGGCCGCCCTGGCGTTCGGGTTGTTCTACTGGCTGACCGAGCACCTGAAGATGGAGGACTATTCCGCCCGCAACCTGCTGTTGATGCTCATGGTGCTGCTGGAGAACGTGCACGTGTTCAACTGTCGGTCGGAGACGAAGTCCGCCTTCCGGCTGTCGCCGTTGCGGAACCCCCTGCTGCTGGGCGGCGTGGTCGTGGCGCAGCTTCTCCACGTCGGCATGCTGTACCTGCCGCTGGGGCAGAGGGTCCTCCACACGGAGCCGCTGAAACTGCAGATGTGGTTCACGCTGCTGCTGCTGTCGGTGACGATGCTGGTCGCCATGGAGTTACACAAGGCGGTGTGGCACGTACGTCAGCGGGCGCGACCGGCGTAGTCCGGGCCGCGCGTAGCACGCGCGCCGCAACCACGCCTGCAACTTGCGGAGTCTGCCTGACGCAGGGGCCGCGTCCTACGCCTTCGCCGGCGCCGGCGAGCGCTTCCACAGCTTGCCCCACAGACCTGGGCGCGCACCGGCCGGGCGGGCGTTGGGCTCCTCCGCGTTGTCGCTGGTGAGGCGGCGGGCCATTTCCTGGATGGCCACGCGGGCGGGGCTCGCCGGCGCGTCGGCCACAATCGGATGCCCGAAATCCAGCGAGCTCTGTACCCGGCGGTAGTCGTTGGGGATCGTGGCGAAGATCGGGCGGCCGAAGTGTGCTTCCACTTCCTCGGGCGTAATCCGCTCGAAGCTCGCCTTGCAGCGGTTGAGCACGATCTCGATCCGCTCCTCCTCCGTGTTCATCTGCAGGAGGCACTCGTAGATGCGCGTGGCGTTGCGGATGAACGGCACACCGAGTTGGGTGACGACAATCACCCGCTCTGCGTCCCGCAGGGCGGCCGCGCTGAGAAAACTGTACGCCCGCGGCAGGTCCACCACGATGTAGGGGAACATGTCGGCGAGCGCCTTGAGCACCTGCTCGACGCCCTCCGGCGTCACCGCTCGGGCGTCCTCGATGCGGTCCGGGCGCGCCAGAATGGAGACGTTACAGGGCAGCTCATGCATCGCCTTGCTGAGCAGCAGGCGGTCCAAGTCCACGCCCTCCCGGCAGACGTCGGCCACCGAGAACTTGGGCGTGCAGTCGAACGCGCACGCCACGTCGCCGAACTCGAGGTTCAGATCGACCAGACCCGCCCGGCGGTCCGTCAGGTGCCCGAGCTCCATCGCCAGGTTGCAGGCAACCGTCGTAGCGCCCGCCCCGCCCGAGGACCCGATCACGCAGAAACGCTTGGAGCCTAAGTGCATGCTCATTCGCGTCGCCCGGATGCGCTCCACCGCCTGCTCCAGGTCCGCCTGGTCCACGGGCCAGCACACGAACTGGCTGCACCCGGCACGCATCGCCGCGATGATGCTGCCCGGATCGCGGCTGCTGCTCAGGCCGAGAATGCCGCACTTGGGCGCAAGCTGCGTGATGCGCTCAACGGTCTCCAACCCCGCGCGCGTGTCGCCGTCGAGGTTGACGGCCACCAGGTCCACACTGCCGTGCTTGAGCCACTCGCGAAGCTCGTCCCACTGGCTGAAGTCCCCGAGGATGAGCGCATTCTTGAGTTGCTCGAAGGGCCCGCGAAACGGCGGCTCGCGCGACGGCAACGTATCAAACAGACACAGACGAAGGGTATCGGCCATGGGCGTTGTCCAACCTTCTTGGTGACCACGACGAGGCGCACCACCTGCGCCCCCTGCTCTTTCGAGTTGTATCGGCCTGCACTGTGCAGACGTCGCCTTAGAAAGCCGTCGCGTCGCCAACGCCCGATATTCCGGCCCCGGGTTGACGACCGCGCAGCCTCGCGCTCGGGTTGGCAGTTGCCAGGTGGCCTCGCCCCCCTCAGGCGGCACAGAAGGCGCAGGTGCCACGGACTCCCCTCGGCAGCCACACAGTCCGAGGCTACATAATGCACGTCAATCGTCGGCGTCACACGCCTATGGCTGCCCCTCGCTGCTTGATCTGAACGGCCTGCCACGCCGGCCAGGCGTCGCGCCCTGGCGAACCGGCTTGCGCCTTGGCCGGCTGCGCGGGCTTGCCCGGCCACGCACTCTCCGGGGATCCGTCTCTGACGGCGCGCTCGACGTTTGCAGAAGAGCCCCACCCGGTCCGGCGCGCCGCGAAGTTCACGATCGGACGGTTCGGAACGCCCAGCGCGTTGCCACGCCCCGCTCCCGGCCCGCAGACAGACACGAAGAAGCAGCGGTCCGCGGATCCAGCGGCCGGTCCTCGCGGACCAGGGCAAGTGCGCTGCAGCGTCTCGAAACCGCCGGCTGCGCGTCCCCGGGGCAGGCAACACGCCCGCCCGGACGAGCCTTCCGCCGACGATGGTTGCGGCGCGCGCGCACCGCGGTTCGGCGGCGTCCACAGGTGATCGCCCACCAGAGCCGTGGTTGACGGAGTCGGTATCCTGCGGGGCGCGGTGATCACGAAACCAACCCGGACTAGACCACAAGCGAACACCTACAGCGGCACCGGCACTTTGCAAGTCGCCCGTTATTCGAATGGTGCAGCGCTCGCCGGTCGGGAGCGTTCGGCCTTGCGCTGCGTGGCTGACCGCCCGGCTCGGCTGGAACAGGCACCTCCGCTCGAGCGACATCGCCCGGAGTCGGCCGGCCTCTTGGATGACGTTGACGACCCCGCACAGTGGAGAGCAGCGCGATCCGCCGGAGGCAAGCTGGTTACGTCGCTCCCCATCTCGCTCGAGCAGCGCGCCGGCGGGCAAGATGGCGATGGCTTCGGGCTTGCCGTTGCCGATAACGGAGCGGAGTGCTAACCTTCGCCCCCAAGGTCATCGAGGCTGCGCGGCGTGCTGGACAGGTGGTTCCTGAGGAACCTTTCCGCTGCCCATTCCGACTCGCCAGCGCTCGAGAGCGCCGACGCCATACCGCTGTTTCAACCCGCAGGGCGAAGGCAGGCGCGTCCAGGTGGGCAGGAAGGCGAACCCGACCGCGTACAGGCGTGGATTGAGTGCAGCGATGGACGTTCCCTCGCGGCCGACTGCCGTATCCTCACATTCCCCAGGCGGGCCCCCGCGAAGCCTGGCGCCCGCCCCGGTAACGTCTCGGAAGAGGTGACACGTGGTCGATGACGATGTGATCTTCTCGGAGCACGCGTGGGCGAGCAAAGCCGGCGGGAAGATGTTGCTCTACTTCGGTCCTAACCTCAAGGAGAATCTGAATCGCGTTTCCGTTCGAGAGTTCCTCCGTCGCCGAAAAGCCTGGGGAGCGGTCTGGAACTACGATTGGGACTGTGAAGACGGGGGACCCTGGTACACCTATGTCTGTGATACCATCGGTTATGACATTGACAAGATCACCAGCAAGAACAGCCGTAAGACCATCCGACGCAGCCTTGAGCGAAACGAGGTGCGCAGGGTTGACGCCGCCTGGTTAGCCGACCACGGCTATGAGATGTACGTGAGGGCGACCGCCAGATATAAGAACTACAAAGTGGCGTCCCGAGAGGGATTCGCCCGCGAGGTGCGCGCGCTGGGTGCGGAAACCAGCGTTCTTATCTACGGGGTTTTCGCGGACGGGGTGTTGGCGGCGTACGGCATTGCTCGCCAATTCGGGCCCACGGTGCGGTTCATTTTCGCGCACTTCGACCCCGATCGCTCCGAGACCAAGCCGATGTATGCTCTGTACTACACGTTGGCGCGGGACTGTCTTAACCAAGGTTGCACGGACATCGACGCCGGCTGGCGACCGTTCGTACACGACACCAACATCGAGGAATTCTTCAGGAGAATGGGCTGGCGCCAGGCACCTTGCCGCATCGACCTCTATCTCGCCTGGCCGCTACGTGCCGTGCTGTCCATTGCCCGGATCATCCGGGAACCGCTCGATTGCTTACTGCCTGGTCGATTCCGGGTCATGCTGCAGGGGCTCCTGGTGGCCGAGGATGTCGCACGGGAATCCCGGCGGCGTCCGGCCGTCTTCATCTCGCGCTCCGGATGAGGCGCATGGCGGTCTCCAACTGCGCCGGCGTCAGCGCGGGCCTGGTGGGAAGGGTAACGACGTGGGCAAAAGCCTGTTCGGCATACGGGCAGCAAACGGGATCGTATCCCAGTTCAGCCAACACCTCACCCTGCAACGGGTGTGCCGGAGTCGCGTACCACCCCCCGACATCGAGGCAGGCTGAGGCAGCCGCGGCCAGTAGCTGCGGTTTGGACTGGACCCAGATCGGCACCCGCAGGTACATGGGTGACGCCCGAGGATCAGGCGCTTCAACCTGAATGCCTTCCGTCTGAAGCCGGTTGTGGATGACGGCCGCCGCACTCATGCGCCGAGCCCGGATATCCGGCCAGCGGCGCAGTTGCTCGTGGGCCGCCAGCGCCTGGGACTTACAACACAGTTTGAAGAAACCCGCAGCCTCCCCGGTTAGTTGTGCGGAACGCGGCGGCACGCCTGAGATTAAACCGTGGCGGGACGCCCACCGGTAGGCGGTCCGCAGCGCCCGGCGGGTGCGCGGTGTGACCAGCCACCGATAGAGCAGACGTTGCACACTCAGGGAGGTGGCTTCCTGCCACCCGGGGCGAATGGCGTCGGCAGCGATGATCCTGTCCACCTCCCGGGCCAGGCCGGCATCCTGAAAGGTCACCATGCCCCCCTGCCCGGCACTGAAAGGCTTGCCCCACTCGAAGGCAAACAGGGCGCCCAGTCCGTAGGTTCCGACCCGCCTGTTGTCCCAGGTCGCATCCAAGGAGTGACAACAGTCCTCAATGACCGCCACCTCCTTCTTCGTGGCCCAGGCAAGAGCAGCATCAAGCTGGGACGGTACCCCGAATGTATGTTGCAGAACGAGAACCTTGAGAGGTGCTGTCAGCCGCTCCAATGCCGAGGGAGCCACGCTCAGATGCCGGTCCACGTCCAGGAAGACCGGGGTGGCACGCAGGCGGGTCACCGCTTCGACCACGCCCACGCAGGTGAAAGCGCAGATGCCCACGCGATCGCCTTCCCCCACCCCGAGCGCGCGCAGCAGGGCGTAAAGGCCCACCCGCCCCATCCAGAACGCCCGCGCCGCGACCGCCTCCTGGCACTTTGCGAACGCCGCCTCAAAATGTCGCACGGCGTCACGTGTCATCAGGCGGTAGTTCCTTGTGAAACTCGTAAATGAGGTGTCCTCTGGTCGGGACCTGTGCCACGAGTTTGCACCCTCGCTTCGTGTGGAAGGCATGGACTCGTTTGTTGGTCGAGAGAGTTAAGATAACGTACGGACCGATCAAACCCCACGCTCGGAATGCTGACTCCCTCTCGTCACACAATCGCAGCGCCAACCCGCTCCCCCGCGCCTCCTCCACCAGTGCCAAAAAGAGACCCTCCGCGGCCGGACGGGGAACGACCCTTGAGACGTCGGGGAGCGGCCGAAGACGACCTCTCAGCGCCCGCCCCAACCACACCAACACCCCCGGTCGCCACAGGTTCATAAGCACGCTGCAGGCAATAGCAACTGCGTGCTTCCTGACTATCTCTCGGTAGATTCGCGGGCGATCGAGCGTGGCCCCCGCGATCCCAAGCACCCTGCCGTCCGCGCTCTTGGCTACCCATACTTGCGAATGCTCCTGCTCCTGGATCCAGCGGATGAAACGCCCGGCAAAACCGGCGCCCATCTTGGACAAGATCGACCAAGGCATCGCCTCCCGATGGAGACGCCCGACGTTCAATATGTCGGCCTCTTCCATTGGGGTGATTCGGATTGAGCAAGCATCGACCACAGGAGCAGACATTCGGGAGCACCTCCAGGGCCCGGCGCCAGGCGATCAACCAATTGCAGCTCCTCACGCGGGAGGCTCCAACGAGGGGCGTATCCCCTGGAGTAACTGGGCGTACACCAACTCCAGACGATCCTCCACATCCTCTTCGTCAAACAGGCGTTCAGCTCTTTCGATCCCGGCCTCCCCCATTTGCCGACGCAACGAGGGATCCGCCGCCAACCCATCCAACGCCGCCGCCAACCCGGCGATGTCGTCGGGCGGAACCAGCAAACCCGTCTCCTGGTCAGACACCACCTCGTTGGTACCGGGAACATCCGTCGCCACGATCGCCCGCCCGATCGCTAACGCCTCCATCAGCGAGCGCGGCAACCCCTCCTTCTCACTGGTCAGGCAGTTTACGTCGGACGCCGCGATGATGTCCAAGGTATCCCTGCGCCACTCGGAGAACGTGACCTTGTCCAGAATCCCGAGCCGAGCCGCGGTCGCTTCGAGCAGCGGAAACTCGCGACCGCCGCCGCTGATCAGGAAGCGCAGATTCGGCGCTCGGGTGCGGGCCACCGCTTCGAGCAGACGATCGACCCGCTTAACCCGCTCGAATCGGCAAAGCATCACGCACAACACCTGCTCGGGTGACATACCAAGCTTGTCTCGCATCCGCATGCGGACCGCCGGATCGCGGTAGGGCCGCAGCGCGGCCAGGTCCACTCCATTACCCTCATACCCCACGCGCGAACGCGGCACCACATGCTCCTGGAACAGCCGCCGGTAGTCGTACTGATTCTGGCTCAGCACGTAATCCGCCCAACGACCTGCGAGTTGCTCCAACCTCTTGTAGCCATGATAGGCAACCCGGCGCTGACCATCATAGTAGGGTAGCCCATGGACAGTGTGAATGACCACGGGTACGCCCGCCAGCCTGCCGGCCAAGCGGCCCAGGAACCCCGCCTTGGAGGTCCGCGTGTGCACGATGTCAGGACGATGGCGTCTCAGAAAACGCACGAGCTGGCAAAGGGCCGACAGATCACGCCCCGGTGAAATCGGGCGCGGGATCGGCACGTCCACCAGCGTCACACCGGCCGGCGGCGTCATGGGATATCCGTCGTTTGCGGCGACGACCCATTGCCGATAGCCGCGCCGTGACAGCCCCGCAAGCTTCAGGTGAAACATCGTGGCGGCGCTGGCCCGCGTGGTCACGATGTGCGCAATCGTCGGCTTATCTTGGTTCATCCGGAGAAACCGGGATCTCGCACCGGGGTCGGCTCTAACCGACCGGGTTCTCCCGCCAGCCTTTGTTGCGGGTCGGTACTCGTCCTGCACCAAGCCGCTAGACAGCGCGCGTAGCTTCAGGTGCCACTCGAGCTGTTGCGGGCGTAACACGTTGGCCCGATACGTCCTCGCCGGTGTGAGATTCCGGGCTGTCACCTGCGTGGCCGCAAGCCCGGAGTCCGGAGGAAAGCCCGCCGTTCTCCTTCAGGAACAGCCACGGTGGTAACGTCCGGAAACTCAACGAGTTACGCACCGGAAGACCATACCGCCAACAGTCTATCGAAGGAGGAGGGCAGCGTCCAGACCGGCCGGCGCCCAGGTGGGCGCCGACCTCTCTGACCGGCGAGCCAGCGTCGAATCGCCCCTGCCGGTGGCGACCCTGATCGACCCCACCGGCAGGAAGATCGAACCCTGCGTCAGCCAAGCCGGCCTGCTCATCATCAGGGCGGTGCTGGACACCAAGGTCGAAGCGCCGGCGGGCCCCCAGGGCGTCACCACGCACGGCGGCGGGCGACGGTGCGGAAGCCGTGCGCGCATCGTCTCGACGAGGTGCGCCGGCCGGCCACGCCGGCGGACGCGGTCGCGGTTGATCCGCCAGGTGGGCACACGACCAACCTCGAGCGCGACGGGAATGCCGATCTGACGGACTTTGCCCGGCCGGCCAACACCCGCGGGGCGGCCGGCGGTGGGGCGCAAACGTGGGACGCGGAGAACCAGCCGGTGCCGGCAGGGAAGGCAGCGGCGCGGAAGCTGACCCGGGCTCGGATTCCGTTACAGGCGGACGAGTCGGACGAGGGTTGCGGATGGACGGACGAACGGATTGTCGAGGGGGTGGGGTTTGCAGCCCGTTGAAGAAGTAGCGTCGGCCCCCTGCGGCCGACGTAGAACGCCTCTGACGCACGGATCGTCGAGGAAACCAGCGCTGACGAGGCGTTCTTCAACACGCTGTTGGCCATTCGGACCGTGGAGCAGGTCCGGCGGCAGTTGGGAGGGCTTGGAGGCAACGTCGCAGCAGCATCGGCCACGCCCCCGGGGCGATCCGCGGGCCGATCATCGCGCCACCATACCGCCGGCCGCGCGGTGGTCGCGGCGGAAAGCCACCACCCCTCCTGCGGCAGCACCTCCCGGGCAGATCGCTGGTGCACACCGCCCAGCGCCGATAACATGCGGGCGTGGACGCGGAACCGGAGTCAAACCTGCTGCCGATTTGCCCGCGGTGCGCTTACTCCCTGCGTGGCCTGCCGGTCGAGCATCGCTGCCCGGAGTGCGGGCTCGCCTTCGACCGGCGCTGGCGGGTCTTCGGCGGTCAACTGCTGCCGGGACCGCGCGACGCGGGAGCCCGGCTGCCCATAATCGGCTTGGCCTACGCCGTGTTCTGGTCCCTGGTGGCAGCCGTCCTCGTCTGGTTTGCAGCCCCCCGAGGGTGGACTTCCTGGTTGCTTCTTACTGTCGTCGCGGCGGTCACGGCACTCATGGCGTGGCTGGTGTTCACCAAGCCCCGCAAGTTCGTTGCGGTCGGTCCGGAAGGCGTGGTGATCTATCACGGCCCGACGCGGACACAGCGTTTCCCGTGGACGCAGCTTGGACGGGCCGAGTTCAACATCGCCCGCGGGGGCGTAATCTTCCTCGCCGCAGGCAAACCGCTCCGCCTCGACAGGAGTACCTTCTTCCGCAGCAACTACAGCGAGATGGACCGCTGCGTCCAGACACTCAACAGCTACCCGCGTCCCCGGGAAACGGCAGCCTCCAGGAACACACCGCAGCAAACTCCATCTGCCTCTACGTAGCAGGCTGTGGCGATGACCCTCCTGCCAGGATGGCGGGAGAATGCTCTAATGCAGTCGCCCGCTGCGGAAGATCGCCCACGCCAGTGACAGGCCGAAGACGCCGGCAACCAGGTAGCCCGTCAGGCCGAACCACTGCACGGGGATGCCCAGCAGGCTCATGCTTGGGTCCGCGCTGACCACCACCGAACTGCCCACGATGATGGCGGCGATCACGACGGAAAACGCCAGCCGGTTGCTGGAGCGGTCCAGCTCCTGCACCAGTCGATCGAGATTGGCGTGCTTGAGGTTGATTTCCCAGGTGCCGGAGGCGAACCGCCGCAAGACCTCGCCGATCTGCTCCGGGGCCCGGCGCAGCATGGTGAGAATCTGGTACGTCAGCACCGCCCCGCCGCGGGCCAGTCGATGCGGCGACACCCGCCGCGCCAACGTCTGCTTCAGCTTCGGCTGGAGCAGCTCGACGACGTTCAGCTCCGGATCGAGCTGCTGGGCGATGTTGGTGGCCATGCTGAACGCCTTCACCAGCACCGGCAGCTCGCGCGGCATGACCACGCCGTGCTCCCGAACCACCTGCGAGAACTCATGGAACAGACAGCCCAGGTCGATCTGCCGCAGCGGCAGACCGTGGTACTTGTCGAGCAGCATCCGCAGCGCCCGCTGGAATTGCCGGCGGTCCGTGGTAGGCCCCAGCGCACCGATCTCCCCGAGAACGCTGACCATCAGCTCCGTTTCCTTGTGCACGGCCGCGTAGACCAGCACCACGAACTGGCCCATCAGCTCCTCGGTCAGCGTACCGACCTGGCCGAAGTCGATAAGGCCCAGCGTCGCCGGCGGTTCCACCAGCAGGTTTCCCGGATGCGGGTCCGCGTGGAACACGCCGAGATCGAACACCTGCGTGAGATACGCCTCGGCAAGCCGGCGGCCGAGGAGACGGCGATCCACGTGGGCCGCCTCCGGAGCGGTACCCGAAAGGATGCCGTTCATGTTCACGCCCGGCAGCGTCTCCTGGGTGAGCACCTCCTTACCGCACAGCTCCCAGTAGACCCGCGGGACCCGCAAGCCCTCAACGGAGGCGAACGCGTCGCCCAGCCGCGTGGTCGCAGACGCCTCGTTCACGAAGTCCAGCTCGCGCAGCAGCACCTCCTCGAACTCGTTGACGATCATCCCCGGCCGGTAGATGCGCGCCTCCGGCACCAGCCGTTCGAGCGAATCCGCCAGCCAGCGCAGCAACTGCATGTCCAGTTCGACCACCTGGGTGATGCCGGGGCGCCGCACCTTGACCATGACGTCCGCGCCGGCCAGGGTCCGAGCACGATAGACCTGCCCAATGGACCCGCTGGCCACCGGGGTCTCACCAAGCGTGGCGAAGCACTGGCCGGCGGGCCGTCCAAGCTCCCGCTCGATGATCCGCATCGCCTCGGCCGTGTCGAACGGCGGGACCTTGTCTTGCAGCAGGCGCAGCTCGGCCAGGATTTCCTCGGGCACGAGGTCCGGCCGGGTGGTCAGCATCTGCGCCAGCTTGATGAACGTGGGGCCCAGTTCACTGCACACCAGGCGGAGGCGGCGCCCCACGGTGGACGCACCGACGTCCACCTCCTCTTCCTGCTGATGTTTGCTCACGATCCAGCCGGGCACGTAGCGCAAAAGGTTCAGACGCGCGACCAAGTACCCGAACCCGTGCTGGGTGAGCACCTGGGCGATGCGACGCAGCCGGTTGAGGCTGCGGACGCTGCGTGATATCTGGAGCGGAGTCATTGCCCTACAGCGTCGCGGGAATCGCCCGCCGCGTCAAACCCTCCCCCGCAGGCATATCGGTGAGGGGTCCCTCTCGTCCCGGTAGCCATCCGGCGGCGTGCGGGCTGCGGTCCCCCTACTCCACGAACGGAACTTGCCCCCTCTCGCAGAACCGGGTACAAGCGCGGGCCCGGCATGACGCGACGGGGGGGGCCCGACGAGTTGAAACAGCCTCCGCATCCATGGCCCCAAGGAAGCCCACCTGATGCAGAAGCTTGGCGCTGACAACATGGGCGAGCCGGTCGCGGCCCACCTCCACCACGACCTGATCAGCCTGCGAGAGGACCAGACGGTCAGCGACGCGCTGGCACAGTCTCGCCGAGCGGACATCACGGACAAGATTGTCTACCTGTACGTACTGGACAAGGACGAGCGCCTCGTGGGAGTGGTGCCGGTGCGACGGCTGCTGGCCAGCGAGCCCGGCGCGACGATGAAGTCGATCATGGTTGCCCCCGTCGTGTCGGTCTCCGCCTCCGGTTCAGTGCTCGAGGCGTGTGAGACACTGCTCGACCATCGATTCCTGGCGTTGCCGGTGGTGGACGACGAGAATAGATTGCTCGGCGTTATCGACCTGAGCCAATTCACGGACGAGTTGCTCACCACCGCCCAGCACCAGGTGGACAGCGCCTTTCAGTTGATCGGCGTGCACGTGGCTTTGGGACGCCGCGTATCGTCCTGGGCAAGCTTCAAGGACCGCTTCCCCTGGCTGCTGTGCAACATGGCGAGCGGGACCATCTGCGCGCTGATTGCCGGGCAGTTCGACCTGTTGCTCAGCGAGGTCGTGATCCTGGCGATGTTCATCACGGTGGTGCTCGCCCTCGGCGAGAGCGTCAGCATGCAGTCCATGACAATCACCCTCCAGGGGCTGCTGGGGCAGCAGACGAGCTGGCGACAGATGCTCGCAGCCGCTCGGAAGGAGCTCGCGACCTCGGCCCTGCTCGGGCTCGGTTGCGGCAGCATCATCGGACTGACCGCCCTGATCTGGCGGGGAACCGTGATGGAAGGCGTGGCCATCGGGGCCAGCATCCTTCTGTCGATTGTCTCCGCGTGCCTGCTGGGAGTAGCCATCCCCACACTCATCCACAGGCTGAGGATTGACCCCAAGGTCGCTGCCGGACCGATCGTCCTGGCGTCGGCTGACATCGTCACGCTACTCTACTACTTCAACATCGCGCAGCGCCTGCTCGCCTAGCGGCGTCTTGAAGAAAGCCCCGTCAGCGCTGGTATCCTCGACGATCCGTGCGTCAGAGGCGTTCTACGTCGACCGCAGGGGGCCGACGCTACTTCTTCAAGGGGCTGCTAGACGGCTGCTCGGGGCACGACCGATGCATGCAGCAGACCGCCGCTGCTTCGGCGGCTGCGCCGTGCCCCCGCGTGTTCGTCACGCCCCGGGCAGTGTTCGGAGGCATGGCGGGGCGGCGGCCCACTTGGGCGTCACTCGGCTTGGGTAATGCCCCCCCTCGGCAACCGTGCGAAGCCTCTGCCACAGTTGCCCAGAGCAACTACGTGAAGCCGAGGGCCAGCCACCACGTTCCTGAGAGCAGCCGAACGAGATGTGTGCGTGGGCATCAAGCGAGGTGTCGCACACCAGTGTGGCCAGCTAAAGTACCACAGCAACTTGTGTAGGCCGCGGGCGGTGAGCGGGCCCGCGACCCCCACGTCAACCAGCGGTGTCCGCCACCCGGCGCGGCGAGAATCCCCCGTATCCGTCACCCGTCACAGGCAAGTAACAACAGAGACGCCGACTGATCCGCAGGCCTCACAGTTCTGGTAGAATTGCTCTTTCTTGTGTCGTAGCGGCCGACAAACGTGTACGCCTCCCCCAAGCTCGGCGGTAGTGAACCCTGGAGGTCCGAGGCCGCGGAGGAGGTTGGTTTGGTCTTCCGTTCGTAAGGAGCACGGCATGCAATGCTCGAGGCGCTTTCGCGCAGGCCTTTGCCTGACAACGCCGGTGTGTCTGGGGCTGTTTCTGGTCACCCTGGTAAGCGCGGTTGCCATCGCGCAAACGCCCACAGGCTCCGCAGGCCAGTCTCCCCCGCCCGCCGACTCGAAGAGCGCGCCGCCGGCGCAGCCGCCGACGGACCCGGGAACGGGGCAGGCCCAGCCCACCTCGCCCACGGCAAACGCGCAGGCTCCGGTGCCCAAGGCCCCGGACGCGAAGCCACCCGGACCCTCCACCCAGGGTACGGGCGCCGGCAAGCCGGCAGGGGGCGGCGTTCCGACACAGGTCAAGGGCAAGGGGGCCAACGAGTTCCCAATGGACCCCAACGCCAAATGGGCCTGCGAGGTAACCACGGTTACCCATGAACCCGTCTGGCGTGTCGCGGCGGGGGTTCCGTTCGCCTTCAAGATTAAGAACGAGGGGACCGCAGAACTGAAGATTCGCGCGCAGGGTGGGTGAGGGACGACCTACAACGGTCGGGCCGACCGTACGATCAAGCCGGGTGAAACCGAGGAGTTCATCATCACCCTCAGTTGCCACAAACTGAAAGGCGAGTTCAGCCGGGACATCCGCGTCCAGACGAACGACCCCCAGCATTCCGACGTCGTGCTGACCTGCAAGGGGAGGATTCTGGAGGTGGCCAAGGTGGAGCCGGAGCAATTCAACTTCGGCCAGGTCCCGCGCAAGACGCCGCCTCCGCCCCAGAAACTGACGATCCGCCGCGCCGACGCGGGGCCCCTGAAGCTGGCCCTGGTCGATCAGCCGGATCTCAAGAGCGTCAAAGTCGAGCTGCGTGAGATCGAGCCGGGCGCGCAATACGAACTGGAGGCCGTGCTCTCGCCTCCCTACGCGTCCCTCAACCTGCGCCAGGTCGTCAAGCTGACGACGGGGGCCGAGCAGGTACCCAATCTGGAGGTTCCGCTCTATGCCATGGTGGCACCGCGCGTGGCAGCCCGGCCGGCACGGCTCTTCATGCCGCGTGAACGCCGGACGGCGTGGCAGCAGGAGATCCAGCTTGTGTGGGACGACAACAAACCCAGCAAGATCCTGGCCGCCACCGTGAATGACGCGAGCCTCACGGTGCGTCTTCTGGACAAGGACAAGGGGCAGAACATCGTGGTGGAGGCGCCGGCCGGCGCCGACCCCGTAGCGAATGACTGCGCGTTGACCATTCAGTTCGAGGACGAGGATGCCCGCGAGCTGCGGGTTCCGATCGGCGTAGACGTGCGAACCACCGCGGTACCGCGGCCACCGAAGCCTGCTGACGCGGGGAGGGCCAGGCCTGCGGCCGTTGCCGGTAAGGTCGAGGCCCAGCCGGCGGGGGGTGCGGAGGCCGGGAAGCAGGCACGTCTGCGCCCGAGTGCGCACAGGCGCTCGACGACACCCGCGGCAGCAGGCTCGACCACGCCGCAGGCACCGCCGCCCGCGCAGCCCGACGAGCAGGCGAAACCTCAAAGCGAACCCACGCCTGCCGAGCAGAAGAAGCCCGCGGACGAGAAGCCGACCGACGAGAAGCCGACCGACGAGAAGCCAACGTCACCTCCTCCGTAGTGCTCCGGCGCGCTCTGGATGTGGCGGGCGATTGGCGTGGGCGTGGACCTGCGAATGGAGCCTACCGCCCGCCCCTGGGGGGCGCCGACCTGCCACGTGGAAAGCGCCGTAAGGGCCTGTTACCCTGCCGGTTCGGCACCGAGGAATGGCTGTGCGCACGGTGACTGGGCCCCATGCTGGTTGACACCGCTACCATCTTCGTCCGCGCCGGGAAGGGCGGGCACGGTTGCCTCAGCTTCCGTCGGGAGAAGTTCGTACCCAAGGGTGGGCCGGACGGCGGGGACGGCGGGCACGGCGGTTCGGTGTTCGCGGAAGCCTCGGCGAATGTGGAAACACTGCTCGACTTCACCGGTAAGCACCACTGGATCGCCGAGAACGGGCGGCCGGGCATGGGCAAGAACATGACCGGGCGCAGCGGTGAGGACCTGGTCCTGCGGCTGCCGGTGGGCACCCTGATCTACGATGACGAAATCGGCATCCTGCTGAAGGACCTCACGCAGGAGGGCGAGCGCGTGTGCCTGGCGCGCGGTGGGCGCGGCGGGCGGGGAAACGCGCGGTTCGCCGCCCCCGACCACCAGACCCCTCGGGAGTGCGAGCCGGGCGAACCCGGCGAGGAGCGCCGCCTGCGCCTCGAACTGAAGCTTATCGCCGACGTCGGCCTGGTCGGGTTCCCCAACGCCGGGAAGAGCACGCTACTTTCCCGGCTGTCCAAGGCCCACCCGAAGATCGCGGACTACCCTTTTACGACGCTTACGCCGCAGCTTGGGATCGTGGAGCTGTCAGATGCCCGGCGGTTTGTGCTGGCCGACCTGCCGGGGCTGATCGAGGGGGCGCATCAGGGGGCGGGGCTCGGGCACACCTTCCTCAAGCACATCGAGCGGACGCGGGTGATTCTGCACGTGGTGGACGTGGGTTCCCCCCACGGTGAGCAGACGCCGGGCGAGGCGTACCGGGTCATCCGCCGGGAATTGCAGGAGTACAGCCCGGAGCTGGGCGGCAAGGACGAGCTCGTGGCCGCCAACAAGATCGACCTGACCGGCGGCGCGGAGGCCGCCGGAGTACTGGGTGAGGAAATCGGGCAGGCCGTGTATCCTATCAGCGCGGTGACCGGACGGGGGCTGCCGGCGCTCGTGGAGGCGCTGTGGACCCTGGTGCAGCGCGCCCGCAGTCCGCGCGAGCCGGCACCGGAGCCGCCGCGGCGTCTGCCGCCGCATCGGACAGCATCGGAGCCCGTATGAAGCACCGTCCCCAGCCCTTAGATCCCAACGCCCCGGTGGCGGTGCTCGACATCGGTAACACGTCGATCCACCTCGGCCGCTGGCAGCGTGGGCAGGTCAGCGCGCAGCTCGCGGTGCCGGCTCGCGACGCTGCCGCGTTCGAGGAGGCGTTCGCCGCCCAGTTGGCCACTTTTCCCACAGGGCCGCCGCCGGCCGTCGTGGCGTGCTCCGTCGTGCCGGAAGCACTGCGGCGGGTGCGCGCGCTGGTTGAGGCGCGGATTGACCGCAAGCTGCTCGTCGTTGGCGAGGCGGTGCCGTATCCGCTGGACGTGGCCGCCTCCCTGTTGGCCACGGTCGGCGCCGATCGCGTGTGCGCCGCGGGCGCGGCCTATGATCGCCTGCAAGCCGCCTGCGTCGTGGTGGACTTCGGCACGGCCGTCACGATCGACCTCGTTGATGACGATGGAACGATGGTAGGCGGGGCCATTCTGCCCGGGCTGCGGCTCCAGATGCGGGCCCTGCACGAGCATACGGCCATGCTGCCGCTGGTTGAACCCGGCGTGCCGGAGATGCCGTACGGGCGCAACACCGTTGAGGCTATTCAGACGGGCGTCTGTCGTGGTCTGGCCGGCGCCGTCCGCGACATCGTGGAGGGGTATGCCACGTTCCTGAACCGCTGGCCGCAGGTTGTCGCCACCGGCGGCGACCTCGCCTTCATGGCGCGCCCATGCAACTTCCTCGACTCGCTGGTGCCGGACCTCACACTGCGCGGCGTGGGACTGGCGCATGCCAGGCGTCTCGGCGCCGGCAGCCCGTGAACCCGTTGCCCCGGCGGTTCTGCAGCCGTCGCCGCAGCGGTCCCGCGCGCAGGTCACCACGCGACGCCGGCTCTTGCTCTGCCGACACGGTTATGCTATAAGAGCGGCATACGGCAGCAGAAGAGTGTACGGGCAACTAACCCCAAGGAGCGGGGAGATTGCGTCTCCGCTCGCGACGGGGCGCGGCGCGTACCGGGTGTGCAGCTACTACCGCAAGGCATCTCACGAGGCAGGCGGGAAATCGCGTGGACCCCCAGGATTGACTCCGGGGGAGGAGAGTGAACCATGATCAAGGTGGTGCGCGCATACATACTAACGATGGCTGGCTCCCTGGCGTTGGCCGTGGCGAGCCCACCGGGGCCCATTGACGGCCAGAACATCCCTTCGGACTTCGCCGGGGTTACCCCCGTTCTCCAGAACAACCACACGGGCTTTGGGGATTATCAGATCAGCTACGGTGCGACCCTTCCTGGGTCGGAGACCGACGAGTTGTTCCTGGCCGGGTCGAGCACACACCTGTACGTCGGGATCACCGGCAACCTCGAGACCAGCGGCCACGCGTGGATGATCTGCATTGGTGATCCGACGCGTGTGGGGCAGGGGGAGAACCGCACGGAAGGCGTCGGCGGGCCACCGACCACTCTGCAGGACGCCGCGCGGGAGATCGCTATTGACGACGGCGGCACGCCCGAGGACCCGAGCGATGACACCTGGTCGTACGGCGCTGGCGGCATGATTTTCCCGTGCGACACGGACTACGTCATCGCGGTCGACACGTACGCGGGCTGGGCCCACTTCAGCCTCTACACTCTGCACGATCCCAACGGCGCGCCGGTTGGAACCGTTGATCCGACGCCTGACAACCCTGCTGATCCACTGCTCAACGTGTACGCGGAGCGCCTCTACGTCGCCGACACGGAGCTCAACGACGGCGATGCCCTTCTCAACGAGCAGAACTACTCCGGCTTCACCACCGGTGGATTCGACAACAGCAATCTGCTCGGCGTCACGGATACCGACGGCTCGACCGCGGCCACCGCGGGCACCGGCCTCGAGTTGGCCGTGCCGCTCGCCGCGCTGGGCCTGAGCCCCGGCGACACGATTTACATCTACGTGCTGATGCTCAACGGCGCAGGCGGCACCGGCAACGGCACGGTTGTGAATCAGGTGCTGCCTCCGCTCACCAGCGGGTCTTCCTGTGACCCGCCGGGTGAAGTCGGCAAACGCGTCGACCTCATCGCGGTGATGAACTGCCTGACCGTCAACCTGGCGGCCCTACCTGCATTCAACGGCCTGGCTGACGGCGTGCTCGTCGATTCCAACTACGGCAACCTGCGCCAGGCATTGCAGACGTGTCCGACACCCTACGGCGATCAGGTGTACGACCCGGACCTGCCCGTGCGTACGGGCGGCTCTGAGCTGGACGCCCTTTACGTCACGACCGACGGCAACAGCCTCTACCTGGGCATCACCGGCAACCTCAAGGAAGCCAACGAGGGGCACCGGTTGAATATTTGGATTGATAGCGTGGCCGGCGGTGAGAACACCGTCAACTGGGACCCGATGTGGGGGACACCGGGCTCCGGGATGGAGGGCGACACCCTCCCGCCACGTGCAGACCAGGTCACCGACGTGTTCTTTGATTATGTCATCTCGCTCAACATCTGGCCGGGGCCGCCTAACGGGTACGTCTTCGTTGATCTCTGGGACCTGCAGAATGATTCCACCAGCAACCGCGGCAACTGCGTCATGGAGAGCGGCAGCGGAACCCTGGCCAACGGCAACAATCGGTGGGACATGCAGGTCGCCCTCGACAACCGCAACACCGCGGGCGTCGCCGGCTGCGGTTACTATGAAGAACCCTGCTGGTACGATGCGGACACCGCGGTGAAGGCGTTGGCCGGCACCGCCACGAGCGGCACCGAAATCCGCGTGCCCCTGCCCGACATCGGCATCGACCCGTGCGGTGGACCCGCGACGGTTCATCTTTGGGCCAACATCACGGACAAGAGCGGGTGGCGCTCCAACCAGACTCTGCCGCCACTCCGGGGAACCGATCAGGCCGCGGTGTGGAATCCCAGTGATCTCGTCACCGACTGGTTCGTCGATGAGTACGTCCTGCCGGAGACTTACTATCGCGCCGTGGCGTATACAGTGACCTTCACACCGGGGGCCGTCGAGATTGACTGTAACGAAAACGGCATCGAGGACTACTGTGACATCCTGAGCGGCTTCTCGTACGACCGCAACATCAATGGGGTTCCCGATGAATGCGAGGTACCTGCCGAGTGTCACATCGTCAGCAGCGATCCAGTGAGCGGCTGGATCGATGCCCGCGTGCCCGTCAGGCCGACGCCGCCCTACGTACCGATGGGCTGGACGGAGGTGCAGATCACTTTCAACACCGAGTGCGACGCCGGCGCGCTGACAGAGGACAACTTCGAGCTCAGCGAAACCTGCCTGCCCGGCGCCTGTGACGGCATGCCCCCCGGAGTGCTTTCCGTGAGCAGCAGTGGCAACGTGGCCACGGTCACGCTCACCGATCCGATTGATCCCAAGACCTGGACGACGCTCAGCCTGCTGGGCGGCGCGCCAACCGACAAGGTCGTACTCGGCTTCCTACCGGCCGACTCGGACGGCAGCCGCACCGCGAACGCCAACGACATTGTGCAGGTGATCAACCGCATCAACGAAGCATTCGGGGGGGGCACGCCGGCGCCGCATCAGAGCGACATCAATCGGTCCGGTATCATCACCGTGGCCGACCTGGTAACGCTGATCAACCTGTTGAACGGGTCGTCGCCGTACCCGGAGGCGTATTTCAACAAACGGCTTCCGTCAATGCCGTAGGGAGCGGCGCGGGCAGTACTGCATGAGTACCGCGGCGGGTGCGGCGCGCCGCACCCGTCGCTTGGAGGGAGATGCCGACCGGGGCGGGCGGTGTGTACCAGGCCTGTTGACGCTGCCGGTTTCACGCAGCACTGGGCCGCCGGCCCCCGGCGGTTTCAGGGCCTGCCGGGTGGCGGGCCGGCGTAACCTTGGGCATGCGCGCCCGGCGACTCAATCGCCGGTCTTCTCCCGCCGCTGCAAAAGCCGGGCCGCCCCCACCTCCTCGAGGCGCGACAGGTCGGTCCAGAACGTACCCTCGCCCGCGAAGACCAGTTGGATCGACTCGGGCTGGAAGTGCTCGGCGAACGTGTACAGGTTGAACGCCTGGGCCGTGCCGAACGCGTTGATGAGCAGCTTATAGCCGTCCGCCTCCGCCTGTTTCTTCATCTTCTCCACGTCGGTGCGGGCGCCGCCGAGGATTTCGGTCCGCCGGGCGTCCAGTTGGGCGACCTCCTGCTGAATCTCAGCCACTTCGAGGCCCGCCTGGGCATCGGTCTGGGCGGCGGACTTCTCGCCTTCCGCCAGCGTGCCGGCCACCAGCACCCGGGTCTGGGCGGCCACGGTCTCCTGGGCGATGCCCACCTCTTTGCGCACCTCTTCCAGGTGCGCCTTGACGGTGGCGGCCTCGCGCTGCTTCTGCTTGGTGAGCTGCTTCTCGATGGCGATGTAGCTCTGCTGGATGGTGCGCTTCAGGTCTTCCGTGACGTCGCCCGTGTCGGGGCTGCCGGGCGGAGCGTGTACCTCGATCTCCCGGATGAGCGCCAGCAGGACCTCGATGTTCTTGGCCCGGCAGACGCGCTGCAACTCCGCGGTCAGGGCGCGCTGGAACTCCTCCCGCTTCTCGCCATGGATGAAGTCGCGGGCGGCGTAGGTCGAGCCGATGTTGCGGCAGATGGAGCGCAACTGCGGCCCCACGACCTTATCGAGCACCCCGTCGATGTTGCCATACGTGTTGATCGTCTGGGCGGCGTGCCGCGGGTCGATCCCCCAGATGACCGTCACCTCCACCTGAATCGTGAACCCGGTGTCCGAGGGGAACACAATGCGGTAGCTTTCCTTCTCGTTGACCTTGACCTGCGAGTACTCGTTGAAGCCGATCTCGATCGGCGTGACCTTCTGCAGCTTCGGGTTGATGAAGTACACACCGGGCTGCAGGACGTCCTCGAGCGTGCCGCGCTCACCGGGCTTGGCCAGCGGGCGGACCATGCTGATCAGTTCCTCGCGCTTCGGCGCGGGCGGCAGCGTCGTCGCCGTCTCGCCGGCCTCAGGCGCGACCACCGGGGGCGCGGCAGGAACTGTCTCGCCGGCCGCCACGGCCATCTGCGCCGGCTCGGCGCCGAAGAGATTGGTCACCACGCCGACGAACCCGGCCGGGATAACGACCGCCGGACACAGCTCCACGTCGCAGACGTAAGGGTTGATCTTGTACGTGCCGGGCGTGAGCACCTCGCGGAGCACGCCGCGCACGCCGCTGCCGCGGTCCACGACCACCTGCCCCGGCTCGGGATCGCGCCCGATCTTGTAGGTGACCATTCCGGTCTGGGGGAACTCTCCGGAGAACCCGGATTGCCCGGTGCGCACCATCTCCTGGCGGGCCGCACCGTGCTCGCGTTCCCACTTCCAACCGCCCGGGTTGCCCGCGGGGATGACGGTCAGCGGCTTGAGTTCCCAGTCCCACACGATGGGGTTGTAGAAGTACCGGCCGGGACCCAGTACCTCCTCCTGGATACCCCGCTGTCCGGGCTCCGTGGCGACCATCTGCTTCTCGCCCAGCGGCTTGCCCATCTTGCGTATGAGCACCGCGCACTGATCGTCCGCGACCTCGATCCGGCACGCGAACCACAGGGTGGCCAGCACGATGAGCAACACGATCCATGTCGCATGCACGAGAGGCATAATCAGCCAGCGCTTCATGGGGCACCTCCCTTCCCCGTGGTTGGGGTGAAGTCCTGCAACTGCCGGAAGATTTCCGCAAACGGGCCGTCCGTGTTGGCCAGGATGGAGCGTACGGCCGGGGCGATCTTCTGGAGGAAATGCATCTGGGCGTACGCCTGGCCGTCGCCGAAGGCCTGGACCGCCTGCTGTAACGGCTCCGCCTGCGCCTGGTATTCCAGCAGGATGACCTTGGCATCGGCGGCGCCGCGGGCACGGGTGGCGGCCGCCTCCTTCTCCGCGGCCTCCAGGGTCAGCTTGGCCACCGCCAGCGCCTGGTTGGCTTCCGTGACGGCGACCGACTTGCGTTTCTCCGCTTCCTTGACCAGCGTGACCACCTGTCGCCGCGCGTCGCCGACGGACTTGTTCTGTTCCTGCATCTCCTGCTGCTCAATCAGGCGGGCCTGGGCGCGGGCTTCCTCCATCTCGTTGGTGAAACGCTCGATTTCCTGGTCAGCCTGTTCCCGCTGGCTGATCAAGGCGGCGATCTCTGCCGGCGGATGGATGTCGCGCACCAGTGCGGACTTGATGTCGATGCCCTGGTTCCAGCACTCCCGCTTCAACTGGGCCAGCAGGCTGTCCTGAAACGCGGTGCGCGTCCTGCCGCTGATGAACTCCCGCGCTTGCAGCTTGGAGCCCTCGATTCGCGAGATGCTGCGGGCGTTGGGAATGATCACTTTGTGCAGGATATCGTCCTCGTCCCCGTAGGCCACGATCACCTCCGCCACCTGGTCGGGCCGGATCGCCCACTCGATCGTTCCTTCGATGGTGATGGTGAAGCTGTCGTTGGACGGGAACTGGATGGCTTCCTCACCCAGCAGATCATACTTGTGGCTGCGCAGGTCGATCGTCTCGATGCGCTGCAGATAGGGGTTGTAGTACGCCCACCCCGGCGGCAGCGTCTTGCGTTGTACGCCCTTCTCACCCGGCTCGACGGTATACGTGTTCTTGGCAACTGGGTCAGTTCCGCTCAGCAGGGTGACCACGCCGACGTGTCCTTCCGGAATCTGCACGGCCGGGAACTTCAGGACGTCATACGCCAGCAGGTTGATGTTGTGGCGCCCGGGCGTCAGGTACTCCGCCACCGGCCCGCGCTCGTCCGGCTCGGTGGCGACGGTCTTGGGGAAGGGCAGCGCCCGCCCGAACTTGCGTATCAGGACCCCCATCTCATTCTGGGAGATGATCGTAGCCGGCATCTTCACCTTGGTGTACGAGTACGGGTTGATGAAGTAGCGGCCTTCGGGCAGCACCTCCAGGTGAATGCCCTTGTAGGCTCCCTTCACCTGCTCCTCGGTCTGCCCGGTACGCTGGACGATGGCCTTCAGCAGTTCGGGATAGAGAACGACCTGATCGCGCAGCTCCGGGGGCAGGTCCGCCGGCAGTTTTCGCCCGGTCTTCTGGACCAGCACCAGCAGCTCGTTGGCGTTCACCTCGATCCGCACCACGAACCACAACAGCATGACCAGCAACACCAGCAGGCCAATGCCGCCGGCCAGCAGCGGGATCACCCACGACGTCCACCGCGTCGGTTGACGCCGGCGGACTGCCACGCCCACAACTTCCGACATGGTTCATCTCCTACTTCATCTGGTCCAGCCAAAAGGCTGTGTTGCAACGGGTCCGCGGCCGCGCTCCCGCGACGACCCCCGCGACGGCCGACTGCTCCCCTCACGCCAACGGCTGTCCGCACTGGGCGCAGAACCGGGCGTAGGCTGGGTTGTGGTTGCCGCAGCGTCCGCACGGCCGCGACCGCCGATGCTGCTCCGCCTGCCTGGCGAGCACTTCATGGATGATCAGCACCAGCGTGCCGATCATGCCCGCCGCCAGCACCAGCGTGATTAAGGTAGTGATGGAGATAATGGCCTGTACCTCCCCGCTTCTGTCCTCCGCCCCACCCGGGGAAGTATACCGCACCGTCGCCGACCCCGCCCTTCCAAAATTCCACCGGGTTTGGAACGCGCCCGGCTGGGGTGCGGCAAAGGGGCAGCAGACGCCGGCGACAGGCGTGTGAAGACCGGCTAACAACGAGCCGTTCAAAGCCACCCGGTCGCCGCGAGCGGCAACGACCAACCCGTCACAGGGCCTGCGCGGCCAACACCGGGCCTTGCCAGCACTCACGCCTGAGCACACCATCGGGGAGCCGAACCCTGTAGGGTGTCACCGTGGCTGTGCCCCTGGTCTCCTCTCCGTGGGTTCCCTGTCGCCGGCCGGCCGGGGGGTGATTACAATGCCCCGCCTATGGTCCATCGCCTGCACAGCGTCGCGTTCGATGGGATCGAGGCCATCCCGGTGGAGGTCGAGGTCGATGTCTCGCACGCCGGGTACGCAGGGACGGCCGTCGTCGGGCTGCCGGACCCGGCCGTCAAGGAGAGCATCGAACGCGTCCGCAGCGCGCTGCAGAACTCCGGTTACCAGTTCCCGCGCTACAAGACCGTCGTGAACCTTGCCCCGGCCGATCTGCGCAAGGAGGGGCCCATCTTCGATCTACCGATCGCGCTGGGGATTCTCTTTGCCGACGGGGCGGCGGTGCCGGACCGGACCGAGCAGTTCCTCGTGATCGGCGAACTGGCGCTGGATGGTCGGGTCCGGCCGGTGAAGGGCGTGCTATCCGCGGGGCTGCTCGCCAAGGAGCGGCGGTTCACAGGCATCATCGTGCCGCGGGAGAATGCCCCGGAGGCGGGCGTCGTCGAGGGGCTCGAGGTCATCCCGGTGACGTGCCTCACGGAGGCGGTGGGGTTCCTCACCGGTCAGTTGCCGCTGGAGCCGGTGGCCGTCGATGTCAATGAGGTGTTCCAGGCCGCGTCGTGCTACGAGTGCGACTTCGCCGAGGTGCGCGGGCAGGAGGCCGTCAAGCGGGCGCTTACGATCGCGGCGGCCGGCATGCACAACGTGCTCATGATCGGCCCGCCGGGCTCCGGCAAGACGATGCTCGCCAAGCGGCTGCCGACGATCCTGCCGCCGCTGACGCTGGAGGAGTCGCTGGAGACGACGCGGATACACTCGGTGGCGGGCGAGCTGAAGGCCGGGGTCGCGCTGCTGGCGACCCGGCCGGTGCGGAACCCGCATCATTCCGCCAGTACGCCGGCCCTCGTCGGCGGGGGTACGATTCCGCAGGCAGGCGAGGTGTCGCTGGCGCATCACGGGGTGCTGTTTCTCGATGAGTTCCCGGAGTTTGCGCGGGCGGCGCTGGAGGCGCTGCGGCAGCCGCTGGAGGACGGCGATGTCACCATCGCCCGGGCGCACACGACGGTGCGTTTCCCGGCCTCGTTCATGCTGGTGGCGGCCATGAACCCGTGTCCCTGCGGCTACTTCACCGATCCGCACAAGCCTTGTAAGTGTACGGTGCCGCAGATCGACAAGTACCTCTCGCGCATCAGCGGGCCGCTGATTGACCGCATCGACGTGCACGTCGAGGTTCCCGTGGTGCCGTTTTCCCAGCTCCGCAGCGTGCAGGACGGCACCTCGTCGGAGACGATGCGGGGCAGCGTGCTTGCCGCCCGGCAACGGCAGCAGGCCCGCTTCGGCGCCGACGGCCGGCTGACCAACGCCCGCATGACCGGCAAACAAATCCGCAAGCACTGCCAACTCGATGACGCCGGCGAACTCATCCTGAAGCAGGCCATGACCGAACTGGGCCTCTCCGCCCGCGCCCACGACAAGATTCTCCGCGTCAGCCGCACGATCGCCGACCTCGACAACCGCGACGCCATCGCCGCCGAACACGTGGCCGAGGCGATCCAGTACCGGAGGTTGGATCGGCGGTTGTAGGGACTGCGCCGCGAGGCTTGCCGACTTGGCCTGGATATGGGTCGCGCTGAGCGGCGACGACCGGTCCCGCCGGCATGTGCGCGGGCCGACCAAGTAGGCACGAAGGTCCGGGATCGGGAGGGCCCCAGGGCATAGAGACGAAGGTTGGAGGCACATCTTGTCAGCATCAGTTGCCTACTCGCCTCGTCGGTCCCGGGTGCGGGGCTGGGCCCGGATGGTCCTGCGCGAGCTTGCCGCAGGCAGGCGTGTGCTCACGCGTCAGACACTTTGCGGGGACAAGAACATGGAAAACGGACGTTTGTTGGGTATTCCGATCATGGCGATCGGGCTGTACTTCTTCGTCTGCGCCACGTGGAAGCGAGATTTCGTTCTGTATCGGTGGAAAGTCGCGCGGGCGAAAGCGTGGTACGGAGAGAACTTCACACACATCTTCTATCAAATCTTGGGCATTGCGGGGTTTGTCGCTGGCGTGGCCAAGGTGCTTTGCCTGTTCTAGTCACAGTGGCGCTGCGCCAGGTGCTTCAGAGCAGATCGGGCGGCGGGTCAGCCCCAAACCGGTAGGGGGCACGCACTACCAGACGTACGACTGCCCCTTGTACCGCGCGGCCTGCTCCGAAGGGATTCCGCTATGATGGAGTTTGCGAGAAGCGCATTCCGGCGAGCCCAGCGCACACGCGCCGGTACGTATGCCCCTCGTTCCCGCTCGGGCTCGGATGGCGTGCGACTCTGTGGCCCTGGAAGGGCCGAAGTCGGTAGCCAGGGGTTTGCAACCCCTGGTGGGCGATGACCCACCCTATTCATCTCTGTATAAGCCCCGGAGGGGCGGCAGAGCGGCGCACGGCGCTACACTGTGTATTACGCCCCGCCGCCCCTCCGGGGCTTGATAGATTCATCATGCGTCGCGCGTTCCCAGGGCTGGCGCCCTGGGCTACCGGCTTGCACCCCCTTCGGGGGTTGATTGTGTGGGTTGCCGTGGGGGACCCCGGGCTCGCGCCCGTGGCTCCGAACAGGCGCGACTGGGCACCCGGTATGGAGCGGTCGGGGGAGCGTCGAATCGCGGATGCAGCGTGCGAGGTAGGGTCGCCGGGAGCGCGGCTTCCCGACGCACCTATTGCGGAAATGTGGGCAGGGTAGTACACTCCAGGCTGCTCCGAATCGGGACCGCAACGATGGTCAGGACCGACATACTCGCTGAGATCAAGGATCGCCTGCGGCGGCGGCACGGGGCGCGGCTGCGCGGCGTGGTTCTATATGGGTCGGAGGCGCGCGGAGAGGCGGGTCCGGACAGCGACATCGACATCCTGGTTATGCTGGCCGAGCCCATTGACTATGGGCGGGACCTGGAGGCGAATCTGGATGCCTTGTATCCGCTGGCATTGCAGATCGGGCGGCGGATCAGCCCCAAGCCGGTGGGGGTCACGCACTACCAGACGCACGACTGCCCCTTGTACCGCGCGGCCCGCTCCGAGGGGATTCCGCTATGATCGAGTTTGCGAAAAACGAGTGGGAGCGAGCTTGGCGGACCCTCGCTTCCGCCCGGTTGCTCGTGGCGAGCGACCCCGATTCCGCTGCTTCGCGCGCGTACTACGCCGCTTTCCACGCGGTGAGCGCCCTGTTCGCCCTGCGCGGGAGGACCTTCGCCAAGCACGCCGCGCTGCGAGCGGCCGTCCATCGCGACC
The DNA here is from genome assembly GCA_029558835.1 of Planctomycetota bacterium. GTDB lineage: Bacteria > Planctomycetota > Phycisphaerae > UBA1845 > UBA1845 > JAKQDH01. The sequence continues at coordinate 44,608 of JAKQDH010000220.1, forward strand.
TGGTTCAGAACGGCTCCTGGGATCCTGACCTCGGCAAGGCCTTTGACTACCTGCTCGAACTGCGCGAGACCGCCGACTACGGCGGTCCGGTCTCCGTCACGTCCGACAACGCCCGGGCAGCGCTGGAACGTGCCGAGGTGCTGCTTGAAACCGTCGCGCAGACGTGTCCCGACTTCCCTTATCCGCCGCACGAAGCTCAGGGGACGCAGAGCTAAGGGCGGCAGCTTCGCTGAGTGCCCCGCGTTCCCGCTCGGGCTCGGCAGGCGTGCGGCTGTACGGGCCTGGAGCGGCCGACGTTCGTTGCCAGGGGTTTGTAACCTGGTAGCGGGTCGCCCGCCCTCACCATCTCTGTATAAGCCCCGGAGGGGCGGCGCAACATTGTGCATTACGGTCTGTCGCCTCTCCGAGGCTTGATAGATTCGTTTTGGATCGCGGATTCCCAGGGCTCCCGCCCTGGGCTACGGACTTGCACCCCCTGCGGGGGTTGGCTGCGCTGCTTGTTCTGGGGACCCGGCGACCACGGGCTTGCGCCCGGTGCCCGTTTAGCGTGTGCGGCCAGAGGGGTGCCATGCTTTCCCGCGACGCCAGTCGTGGGTAAGCATGCGCTCGCGCCCGACCACATGCCCACCCCCGCCTGGGGCGGGTGAGGGCATGGCACCCACGCTGAACACGTACTGCGCCCGTGGATCTGAGCGGGCGCCTGCCCTGCGGCCGCGCGACGGGCTTGCACTGGCACAGAACCTGTCGGCGCGGTATACTGGCCGGACTCGGGCCGAGACGTGCCCGGATTCGAGGCGGCAGACCGGTATGACGAAGAGACATCCAAAGATTCGCAACGTCGCGATCATCGCGCACGTGGACCACGGCAAGACCACACTGGTCGATCAGCTCCTGCGCCAGAGCGGCCAGTTCCGCGCCGGACAGCTCAAGGGCGAACGCATCCTCGATTCCAACGACCTGGAACGCGAACGCGGCATCACCATCCTCGCCAAGAACATCTCGATCACGTACCACGGCGTCAAGATCAACCTCATCGACACCCCCGGCCACGCCGATTTCGGCGGCGAGGTTGAACGCGTGCTCAAGCTGGCCGACGGCTGCCTGCTGCTGGTGGATGCGTTCGAGGGACCGATGCCGCAGACGACCTTCGTGCTGCGCAAGGCGTTGGAGTACGGTCTGCGGCCCATTGTGGTTATCAACAAGATCGACCGACCCGGCGCCCGGCCGAGGGACGTGCACAACGAGGTGTTCGATCTGTTCATCGAGCTCGGCGTCGATGACAGCCACCTGGATTCGCCGACGGTGTATTCCTCGGCCACCGAAGGCTATGCCACACTGGACCCGGCCATGAGGACCGGCGACGTGAGCGCGCTGTTCGACGCCATTATCAAGCACGTACCTCCGCCGACGGGCGATCCTGCGGCCCCGCTCCAGATGCTCATCACCGCGTTTGACTATAGCGATTACGTGGGGCGCATCGGCATTGGCCGGGTGTTCAACGGGACCATCCACGCCGGGCAGACGGTGGCCGTCCTGCACCGCGATGGCTCGCGGCAGGATGAGCGCATTAACGAACTCCACACTTTCGACGGGCTGGGTCGCCGCCCAGTGGAGGCGGTGTCGGCCGGCGACATCTGTGCCGTCGTCGGGCTGGAGTCCGTGGACATCGGCAATACCCTGGCCGATCTCGAAGAGCCGCAGCCACTGCCGCTGATTGCCGTTGACGAGCCGACGCTGAATATGACGTTCCGTGTGAACGATTCGCCCTTCGCAGGGCGGGCGGGCAGCTTCCTCACCAGTCGGCACCTGTGGGACCGGCTGGTGCGGGAGAGGCAGCACAATGTGGCCCTGCGCGTGGAGCCGGGCCACACGCCCGAGGAGTTCCTGGTGGCCGGGCGCGGGTTGCTGCATCTGTCGATCCTCATCGAGAACATGCGCCGCGAGGGCTACGAGCTGGCGGTCGGCAAGCCGAAGGTGATCTACCACGAGTTGGACGGCAAGAAGACCGAGCCGATCGAGCTGTGCGCGGTCGATGTGCCGACCGAGCATGTCGGCCCGGTAATGGAGCACTTGGGCAATCGCCGCGGCATCTGCCGGAAGATGGCGGCCCGGGACGACCGTACCTACCTGGAGTTCCTTGTTCCGTCGCGCGGACTGATCGGGTTGCGGACGCGGCTGCTCAACGCCACGAACGGCACGATCATCATGCATCACAACTTCTATGAGTATGAGTTCATGCGCGGGGCGCTTCCCGGGCGCGCCAACGGTGTGATGATAGCCAGCTCGACCGGCCAGGTGACCGCGTATGCTCTCGATCAGCTCAAGGATCGCGGCGATTTCTTCGTCGGTCCGGGCGAACAGGTATATGCCGGGCAGGTAGTGGGCGAGCACTGTCGCGAGGATGATATTCCGGTGAACATCTGCCGCGGCAAGAAGCTGACGAACATCCGGGCGGCCTCGGCCGACAAGACCGTCGTCTTGCAGCCGCCCCGTCGGCTGACGCTGGAGATGGCGCTCGAGTTCATCGAGGCGGACGAGCTGGTGGAAGTCACGCCGGACGCGCTGCGCTTGCGGAAGCGGATTCTGGACGAGGTGGACCGCCGGCGCGCCACGCGGGTGCCGGAGAAGGCCGAGGAAGTGGGAGCGAATGCGAAAGTGGCCCTGCGCAAACGCGAACGCAAGGGGACGTAGAGGAACAGCCGCGGCAACGCGCTGGTGTCCTGAGAACACCTAATACAACCCCTCTCCTTTTTGGGGGAGAGGGCAGGGTGAGGGGGATGTCGAGGTGATGCGACGCTGGAAAGGCCGAAGAGGGTTTGTAACGCCTCGTGGCGGACGCCTCCCCTTAATCTCTGTATAAGGCCCGGCGGGGCGGGAGAGCGCCCCACCGTGCAACACTGTGTATTACGATCTGTCGCCCCTCCGGGGCTGAACAGACTTGTTTTGCTTTCCGCGTCCCAGGGCTCGCGCCCTCGTTCTTCTACACATCTTGAGCCGGTGGTGCTAGGGTGGTCCCCGTAGGAGGCGGGTCCAGGGACGGGCCCGGGGTTTGGGAAATGAGTCAAGATGGACTCCAATGGTGGCTGCATGGGTCATGGAGGAAACGAAGACTGTGGACCTGAAGGACCGACGCCTCAACCACCGCCTGCGGGAGGTGCTGTCGCAGTTGGGAGAGCATCCCACGGCCAGCATTCCGGGGGCCTGTG
>JAKQDH010000041.1 GCA_029558835.1 Planctomycetota bacterium
CCTGCTGGAAGCCGACTTCGACCGTATCCCAGTTGCCAAGCTGGCTCTCGGGCGAGCGGAAGAGGTTCGCGAAGTCCGCAACCCCACCCTGCGCCCGGCTGGCGCCGTCCACAGCCATGGCCACGCCACCGGCCGCCGCCAAGCCGCCCGTCTTGACCGTGATGGCCGCGCCAGCCGCCGCCTCGGCCACGCCGGCGACGACCTTGGTCATCGCCGCGCCGCCTCTGGCCGCCGCATCAGTCGTGTCCCGGTCGAAGGCCAGCCAAGGCTTGTCATCGCCCAGCTTCAAGCCGCCGATGTGTACGCCCCACAACCCCAACGGATCAATGTGATTGATCGGGTTGTTGCGGCAGTAGAGGTAGTTGTTCGGGCCGTCGGGGTAGCCTGCGGGGTCGCGGGTGAGGAAACGGCCGAGCACCGGGTCGTAATACCTCATCCCGAAGTTGTCCAGGCCGATGCCGGACGACCGTTTCTTGGTGCAGAACAACCTGTCGTTGTCGGTGGCACCGGTGGCGGCGACGACATTGCCGAAGGCGTCGTAGTCGTTGGTGGACTCGACGACGAGGGGCCAGAACCCGGAGACGGTGGCGACGGTCGAGCCGATGGCATTGTAGACGAAGTACCTCCTGACCGGGGAGGTCAGGCCGCTGTAGAGGATGCCGCCTATTCCGCCACCGAGGGAGGTGCCGCGGACGAACTGCTGTGTCAAGGAACCCGCGGCATTGCGCTCCTGCACGCAATCGCCACCATCATACACATACTGCGTCTCGATGGAGTTTTCAACGCAGGACATCCGGCGGGTGCGGTAGTCGTAGGCGGCGGCGAAGATGTCGTCGGTGCCGTCGTCGACCGTGACCAGGCGGTTCTCGCGGTCGTAGGCGTAGGTGTGGGTGACGCCGTCCTCGGTCTTGGTCAGGCGGTTGCCGTTGAGGTCGTAGGTGTAGGAGGCGAGGGTCTCAGTGCCGTCCGGGGGCGGCAGGTCGCGGAGCCTGGCGGTGACCTGGTCGAGCTGGTCGACGGGATAGGACAGGGCCCCGCCCTCGCCCATCATCATCCAGGTGCGGACGCCGCCGACGGTGACATAGCCGAGCGGCGGGGTGGCCCCGGCTCGATTGCCCGCGTCGTCATAGTGGAACTCGACGTACTCGCCGGCCTCCTCGCCGGGCTGGCCGTGGCCGATGCACTCCTTGGTCAGGCGTCCGATTTGGTCGTAGACGTAATCGAGGACGCGTGGGGTGGCGTTACCGCGGGTCTCGACGATGCGCAGGCGGTTGCCGGCCTTGTCGAGGCGGTACTCGGCGGTGTGGAGGTTGACCGTGCCCTTCCCGCTCTCGATCGAGGCGATGCGGTTGGCGTCGTCGAAGGCGGTGGTGGTGACGATGCCGTTGGGGAGGGTCAGGGTCACGCGGTTGCCGTTGGCGTCGTAGGC
>JAKQDH010000095.1 GCA_029558835.1 Planctomycetota bacterium
CCTCTGGATCGGCCTGCAGAGAATGCACGACTTTGCCCTCTGTTGGACGCTCTTCGGCCCGGCTGCCCGGAATCGACCATGACTTGTGTAGAACAGCGAGGGTTACCACCCTGGGCTAACCACTTCGACGCCTCCGGGGTCAAAACAGCGGCTTCGTCAGCCGATGCTGACGAGGATTCCGACTTTTCAGAGCAGAAATCAGCATGTAGAAAAGCACACCGCCGTTGCTTTCTGCATTCTGACTTCTTCATTCTGCATTCGGCTACTGCCTTGCCCCGTCGTTCAGCGCAGCCTGCGGCGCATGATCGGGCGCGTCGGCGAGCGGCGCAGCACCTCGTGGAAGCCGGCTGCCGCGAAGGCCGCGGGAAGGCCGGTGTACGCGAACACGTCCGGCATAGTCCCCTTGCGGGGCGCGACGGGGTAGCCCTCGATGAGGCGAGCGCCTTGCGTGCGGGCGTACCTGCACGCAGCCTTGAGCAGGGCGACCGTGAGCCCGCGGCGCCGAAACGGGCGGGCGATGTAGAAGCACACCACGGCCCACACCGGCTGCTCATCGACCGGCTTGAGCACGCGTGAACGTTGCAGGCGCGGGTAGCCTTCGCGGGGGCCCACGGCGCACCAGCCGACGGGTGTACCATCGAGGTACGCGAGCAGGCCCGGTGCGGTTCCCGCCCGCACGAGCCGGTGCAAAGCGGCTTTGTTGCGGGCGCCCTTCTGCCGCTGGAACTGCGCCTGCGTCAGCCGCCACCACATGCACCAGCAGCCCCCGCACGCCCCCCGCGGGCCGAAGAGCTTCTCCAGGTCGTCCCAACGCTCGGCGGTGAGAGGCCGCACCACAACTTTCGGTTTGCATGCACGTTTCGTGGCCATGGAGTGCATCATACAGGCAACACCGGCGTAGGGGGCGTTCGGCGTGAGCCGGGCCGGGCAAAGCCGAAGGCACCGACATGCGGTCGCCGAGGGGAGCGTCGGGCACGCGCAAAAGCATGGCAGCGTTGCGCTTGGCCATGCCACCCCGTTGGGGCGGACTACGTCGTCCGACGCTCCGCGGGAGTTTCGCGTCCGCCGGGCGCCGTTCGGTTGCTGACACGAGCGGGCCCGCCGGGTGACGTTCACCCCTGCGGATGCCCGATCGGCAGCAGGTACAGCACGCGCAGGTTGGCGGGCAATCTGAGTTTGGCCGCCACCGCGTCGTCATCGTAGGCGCCTACGGGCACGCCCGCCAGGTCCGACGCGGTCGCCTGGAGCAGGACGTTCTGGCCGATGTGTCCGGCCTCGATGAAGCAGTAGCGTTCGGCGCGGTCGCCGTACTTGCTCGCGGTGCGCTGAACGTCGGCGGCCACGACGAAACACGCGGGCGCCTGCCGGATGCACTCCTGGGAATAAGCTGCCTGCTGCAACGCGGGTCGCAGGTCACCGGGCAGATGGCGTTCGAACGCGTGACTGGCCGGAACATAGTGATCCACGCCTTCGGCGGAGACGACGTACAGCTCCATCGGGTACTTCGCGCCGGCGGAGGGCGCGGTGCGCAAGCCGCGCTGCGGTTCGGTGATGCCCTGGGCCGCCCAGCAGAGTTGCGCGATCTGCTCCAGCGTCAGCGGTTTGTCCGCGAAGAGGCGAACCGACCGCCGCGCCGCGAGAGTCTCCTCCAGCGACATTCGGCCTTTCGGTGCGGGGGCGGGTAGCATGCGACGCTCCGGGGATGTCGGCGTGACCGCGGGCGGTGACGCCGGGTTCGTGTCCGTGTGATCCGTGGTGGCGGCGACCTGAGCGCCCGGTGGTTCCGGTGGGCGACCCGGGGCCGGTTCATGCCGCGCGGCCGACAGCAGCCCGGGCGCCAATAGCGCCGTCAGCAACAGCAAGACGCCCCGCAACAGCAGGTGGTGGTGTCCGGTCACGTTCGTCAAGGTCGGTTTCTCCTTGCCATGCCCGCCCGCGACGGCCGGGGGCAAGAACGGGGCCCGTTGGAAACAGCGCCACACCTCAGGGAAACCGACAACGAGGCCGGGGTGGCATGGTCAAGCCCAGGGCCGCCATGCCTTTCCTTCGACAGGCCGCATGCTGCAACAGCATGCCGGCGTCTTCGGCTCGGGCATGCCACCCAGGCTTGGGCATGCCACCCTCCGGGTTTCCCGTGTGCGTGGTCCGATTCAGGGCGAGCATTATCACTCGGGCGGGGACACCTGTCACGGGCGCCGACCCGCGCGCGGAGCCGTCGCCGCCCGGCGGAAGGGCGGCTACAATTGCAGGCAAGTCCGCCGGACAGGCTCGATGGCCGGGCAACCGTGCGACCACCAGGGCCTCCGAAGACCGCGTGGACTGAGTACGTGTCTAGCGTGGGTGCCATGCCCTCACCCGCCGCAGGCGGGGGTGGGCATGTGCTGCGGCGTGCAAAGGCATGCTTACCCGCGACGGCGGTCGCGGGAAAGCATGGCACCCACAGAGCCGAAGACCCTGAACAGCCACGGGCGAGACGCCCGTGCCACGTGGTGGGCCGGAGACCGGCCGCAGGGGGAGCAGAACGTATGAACCGTGCACAGGCCTGGAGCATTCTCAGCGAGTACACGAAAAACCCCGCGTTGATCCGGCATGCGCTGACGGTCGAGGCCGCCATGCGGTACTACGCCCGACACTACGGTCAGGACGAGGAACGCTGGGGCGTGGTGGGGTTGCTGCACGACTTCGATTACGAGCGCTGGCCCGACCCGGCCGACCATACGAAGGAGGGCGCCCGCATCCTGCGCGAGGCCGGCTGCGACGAGGAGATCGTGCTGGCCATGCTGTCGCACGTGCCCTGGAACACCGATCAGTATCCGCGGGACACGCCGCTGCGCCAGGCGCTGTTCGCCGTGGATGAGTTGTGCGGGTTCCTGCATGCCGCGGCCCTGGTCCGCCCCCAACGGCTGGAGGGGATGACCGCGTCCAGCATCAAGAAGAAAATGAAGCAGAAGGCCTTTGCGGCCGCGGTGTCCCGCGAGGACATCGTGGCCGGGGCCGAACTGCTGGGCATCCCGCTCGAAGAGCACATCGACAACTGCATCCGCGCGCTGCTGCCGATCGCGAAGGAACTGGGCCTCGAACCCCAGCCGGAGGCGGCTCCAGAATAGCGAATGCAGAAGGCAAGAGGCAGGAGGAGGGTGCAGGGCGGGCTCTGCCCGCCGCGGAATAGCGAAGTGCGAAGGCAAGCGCGCGGTTCCTCTCAAACGGGAACCATGCCCACCAGCCGCTCGGCGTGTTCCGCCAGCCAGGCCGTCTTGCGGCGCACCATCTGCAGTACGCGAAAGCCCGCCCACTTGCCGACCGTACCCGTCTGGGTGATCGGCGGGACGCATTCGGTGATGAGCGCTTCCACCATCAGCGACGGGACACAGGCCGCCTCCTGCGGCTCCAGAGGCAGGCAGGAACAGTACCCATTAAGAAACGCCACGAAGCGCTGCTCGTCCACCTGGTCGGGCCACAGCAGGGGATCCTGCCCGGCCAGCAGCGAGAACTGGAGAGCACCATTGGCCACGTCGATCACGCGCCGGGCGAGACGCACGGAGTCATAGTCGAACACGGCCACCACTTTGTCGCGCCGAAACAGCAGATTGCCGGGGTGGAAGTCGGAATGAATGAGCCGTAGCGGCCAGGCAGCGTACGCCGTCCGGTTCACGGCGTCGGCCGCCCGATCATACGTGGTCAGCAGGTCCTGGATCAGCGCCGCCAGCGCCGCTTCGTCACCGGTAAAGCTGTCGTGCGAGTTCAACGTGGAGCCGATGGCACACAGGCCGGTCCGAATGGCCGTGGCGTCGTGGTAGTCACCGCGTTGGGCGAAATCCACACCCGGGAACGCGGCCGTAAGCTGGTGGAACTTCGCCAGCGCTAAGCCGGCCTCCCGGGTCTGCGCCGGGCTGCGCCGGTACCGCTCCCCGGCAATGAACTTGAACAACTCGTACACGTGCCCCTTGAGTTCGAGGAGCGTGTCACCGCCGGAGCGCGTCGGCACCAGTTGCGGCGCGGGGTAGCCGACCGCCGCCAACGTCTGTTGCACCAGGTGGCCGAAGCGTGCCCGCTCGGCATCGGCGCGGTGCTCCGCGCGCCGCTTGAGCAGATACTTGCCGTGCTCCGCGACGATGCCGGCCTTGGGGCTGCGCCGCGACCCGCGCGGAAAGCCCGTGATCGACTGGACCACGCCCAGGTCGTAGTGGCTCAGGACAATCGCCAGCTCGGCCGCGGTGAACGTTGCTGAGGCGGGGCAGTCCACGAGCAGCTCCCGACGGCAGGAGACCGACGAACCAGCGTCATGCCCCGATCCGAGCGACCGGGGCTGCCACGATGGTAACGCCGGAGCGGGAGGCGTCAAACACAACCGGGCGGCGAGCCATTCTCCGCGGCCGCGCCCATCGGGGCGGGTGGCCCAGGTCCTTTGGACCTGGGGCTGATGAAGGCCGGACGTGCGCCAGACTCCGCAGAGCATGCTGTCCCGCGACCGCGGGTAAGCATGGGACCCTCGGTCCTGGACACGCTGAGCACGTACCGGGCGCCGGCCGGCTCCCCGCGGCCCCGTTCACCGCGGTCGGATCACAACAGCATCGCGGCCGTCTCGGCGATCGTCTCGGACAACGTGGGATGCGGGTGGATCGTCCACGCCAGATCATACGCCACGGCGCCCATCTCCAGGGCCAACACGCCTTCGGCGATCATCTCCCCGGCGTGCAGCCCGCAGATGCCGATGCCCAGCAGGCGCTGCGTCTGCTTCTCAACGATGAGCTTGGTCACGCCGTCCGTGCGCCCCAGCGACATCGCCCGTCCCGACGCGGACCAGGGGAGCTTCTTGATGGTGATGTCGAGGCCGGCCTGCTTCGCCTCGGCTTCGGTGTAGCCAGCCCAGGCGATCTCGGGATCGGTGAACACCACAGCCGGGATGGCCCGCGGCTCGCAGGTGACGTCCTTGCCGGCCAGCAACTCGGCCACCACGTGCCCCTCGTGCGACGCCTTGTGGGCAAGCATGGGGTTGCCGATGACGTCGCCGATGGCGTAGATGCGCGGGGCCGTCGTCTTCAGTTGGGAATCGACCTTGATGAACCCGCGTTCGTCCGTCTGCACGCCGGCCTTCTCCAGCCCCAGCCCCGCGGAGTTCGGCACCCGCCCGACGGCCACTAGCACCTTCTCGAACACGTCGCCGCGTGGGGGATGCTTGCCCTCGAAGGCCAGCTCGATGCCCCCCTCGACCTCCTTCATCCGCACGACCTTGGTTTCCAGGCAGACCTCAGCGAAGAGTCCCTGCACGCGCTTCTCCAGCGGCCGCACCAGGTCGCGGTCCGCGCCGGGGATGATGCCGTCGAGCATCTCCACGACGGTGACCTTCGACCCGAAGCCGGCGTACACCATGCCGAGTTCCAGGCCGATGTAACCTGCCCCGATGACCAGCAGCGTTTGGGGAACGTCGGGCAACTCCAGGGCGGTGCGTGAGGTGAGCACGCGCGGGGATTCGATCTGAATCCCCTTCAACTGGATGGAGCGCGAGCCGGTGGCGATGATTGCCCGGCGGAACTTGATATGCTGCACGTCGCCGCCCTCGATCGCCACCGTCCGGGCGTCCTCGAAGCGGGCGGTGCCCTTGACGCGCTCGACCTTGTACTTCTTACACTGCGAGTCGAGTCCGGCGGCCAGCTTGGACACGACCTGCTGCTTCCAGCCGCGCATGGCGTTGACATCGAGCCGGGGTTCGCCCAGTTCAATGCCCATCTGACGGCAGTGCTGTGCCTGGTGGAGCGTCTCGGCCATGGACAGGTACGTCTTGGAAGGGATGCAGCCGCGGTGCAGACAGACGCCGCCCAAGTGGTCCATGCTCTCGATGAGCGTGGTCTGGATGCCGTGGGCGCCCGCGCGAAAGGCCGCGCTGTAACCCCCCGGCCCGCCGCCGATGACCAACAAGTCCGTCTCGTTTGTGAACTCACCGACTACCATGAAGGCCTCTTTCTAACGTTCCCCGGGGCCGAACCCGGCACCCGTCCGAAGCTGGTCGAACCGCCGCCGCCTTCCCCCTCACCCTACCCTCTCCCCAAAAGGGAGAGGGGTTGTGTTGGACGAGCTAATACAACAGGAACTTCGCCGGCGTCTGCAGGTAACTGATGATTTCGTTCGTGAACCGGGCGGCCGTCGCGCCGTCCGTGGCGCGATGGTCGAAGGACAGGCTGATGGGCAGCAGCTTGGCCGCCTGCACCTGCCCGTCGCGGAGCACCGGCATGTCGCGCAAGCGCCCCAGCCCGAGAATCGCCACCTCGGGGTGGTTGATAATCGGGGTGGCGAACACGCCCCCGATGGCGCCATAATTCGTAATCGTAAACGTGCCGCCGCGCAGGTCTTCAATGGCAAACTGGTTGGTACGGATGCGGTCGGCTATGGAGCGCAGGGCCGCAGCGATGGCGGCCACGTTAAGCTGGTCCGCGTTGCGGATGACGGGCACGATCAGCCCGCGTTCCGCATCGACGGCAATGCCAATATTGTAATAGTGCTTGTAGATGATCTGCGCCGCCTCCTCGTCGAAACTGGCGTTCATGACGGGGAACTTCTTGAGCGCCAGGCAGACGGCCTTGATGACCAGGGCCAGCAGCGTCAGCTTGATCTCCCCGCCGCCTTCCTCGTTGAGCTGGCGGCGCAGGCGCTCCAGTTGCGTCACGTCGGCGTCATCACAGTGGGAGACGTGCGGAACGGTCCGGGTGGAGCGGGCCATCTGCTGGGCGATGGTCTTGCGGATCTGGTTGAGCGGGACGGTGACGCTCGGGCCCCATTTGTCACTGGTCGCGTGCGCTCCGGGCAATTCCAGCAGATTGCGCGGCGGCGGGACGGTAGCGACCGGCGCAGTCGCGGGCGCAGCCGGTGACGCCGGCGTGGCCGACGGACCCACCGCTCCCATCGTCCCGGCGGCGGCCGGGACCCTGCCGCCGGCTCGCTGGGCTTCCACGTCCTCCCGAGTAACGCGCCCGCCGGGCCCGGTGCCGCGCACACTGTCTATATCCACACCGAGTTCGCGGGCGAGCTTACGCACCGCAGGGGCGGCCGCGGCTTTGCTGGGCTGCACGGCCGGTGCTGCGGGCGTGGTAGGCACCCGCGCGGGCGGCGAGGCCGGTGATGCTACGGCCCGTGGTGCGGTCGCCGCGGGCGGTGGCGCGGGGGCCGGGGGCGGGGTCACGCGCGCGCGGGCTGCCTCAGCCGCGCGGGCTGCGGGAGCGCTCGCCGCCGGCGGAGGCGCGGCCGCCCCGCCCGCATCGGCGAACGTCACGATGACGGCCCCCACGTTGACGGTCTGGCCCGCCTGCACGTGGACCGCCTGAATGGCCCCGGCGAACGGCGACGGGATTTCGACGGCCGCCTTGTCCGTCTCCACCTCCATCAAGCCCTGGTCCTCAGTCACCACGTCACCCGCCTGCACGAGCACCCGCGTGACTTGCGCCTCGGCAATGCCCTCGCCAAGATCAGGCAGCACGAACTCTCTGGGCATCGAACTGCTCCTTACAGAGTCAGAACGTACTCATCACGGTGCCTTGCCGCACCCGCAGTCCATGAGAGTATGGTCGACTTCGCCCGCTCATACCGACAGGGAGCCGACTTCACACAGCACGGTTCAAGAGGAAGAGTGCAGAAAGCCCACCAGCGTACTCTGCCATCTGCAATCTCCTGTCCTGAATTCGAGATCCCCAATCGGAGATTCCTAGCCCGAATCCTCGAATCTCAAATCTGAAATCTCAAATCTGAAATCTCAAATCTGAAATCTCAAATCTGAAATCTCAAATCTGAAATCTCAAATCTGAAATCTCAAATCTGAAATCTCAAATCTGAAATCTGAAATCTGAAATCGCCATTCTCGCGCTGGACCGTGCAACTCTGCATGACTCCCCAACCGTCACTCCTGCCCATCCGCTCCCTCTTGCCTTGTGCTTCTTCCGGCTTGCCTTCCGCCTTCGCTATTCTGCCAGCACCGTCCGCGCGGCATGCACGACGCGGGCCGCCGAGGGCAGGAACGCCCGCTCCCGCGCGAAATACGGAAAGTGCACGTCGTACCCCGTCACCCGCGCCACCGGCGCCTCCAGGTTCCAGAATGCCTTCTCCACCAGCCGGGCCACCACCTCCGCGCCGATGCCGCAGTTGCGCGCCCCCTCGTGCACGAGCACCGCCCGGCCCGTCTTGGCCACGGACTGCACCACCGTCTCGGTATCCAGCGGGAAGACGCTGAGCAGGTCCACCACCTCCGCCGAGATGCCGTGCTCTTCCGCCAGGTCGTCCGCCGCCTCCAGCGCCGCCCGCATCATGGCGCCATACGAGATCAGCGTGACGTCGGTGCCCGCCCGTGTCACCTGGGCCTTGCCAAGTGGGAGGTACTCCGCCTCCTCGGGAACCTCCTCCTTGAACAACCGGTACAGCGAGGTGGGTTCGAAGAAGATCACCGGATCCGGACAGCGGATCGACTCCAGGAGCAGGGCTCGGGCGCAACGCGGCCCCGAGGGGATCACGACCTTCAGGCCCGGGCAGTGCGTGAAGAACGCCTCCCGGCTCTCGCTGTGATGTTCGACGGCCCGGATGCCCCCGCCGTACGGCATGCGCACCACGATCTGCATGCCGAAGCGCCCCCGCGTCCGATTGCGAAAGCGGCTCAGGTGCTGCTCGACCTGGTGAAACGCCTGATAGAAGAAGCCGGAGAACTGGATTTCCGCGACCGGCACCAGCCCGTAAAGGGCCATGCCGATCGCCGCCCCCACGATGCCGGCCTCCGCCAACGGCGTGTCCACCACCCGCCGATCGCCATAGCTCGCCAGCAGACCGGCCGTCACGCGGAAGACGCCTTCATCCTTGCCGATGTCCTGCCCCAGCAGGACCACACGGTCGTCGGTACCCAGGGCTTCGTCCAGCGCCCGGTTCAACGCGGAAACCATGTTCATCTGAGCCATCGTGCGTCTCACCTGCATTCCCGGCCGTTTGCCGAACCAGTCGCGTCCCTCCCCTGCTGCATCCCCACGGGCACGCGGGCCACCAAAGTACCCTAATCGCTGCGCCGGCGAGGCGGCGCTCCCGGAGCAACCCCGCGTCTGGGGCCTGGGCTGCTTTCCCCTCGCCTCCCCACGTTCCCCGCGCATGCCTTGGTGGATTCGCCGTTCCGCACCCGATCGGCGTCCCTCTCCGCCGTACTATAGCGTCCCGGAGCGCGCATGCCGAGCGAACCACCGCGCGCGGCGCGCGGCGCATTGCCACCCACCCTGTCGCCCTGAACGCATTTTCGACAGTGCGGCTTGTGGACTTTGCCCCAACGCCGTTATTCCGCTGCCACACCCTTCACGGCCGCGGAAGTGCTCGTATCGGGTTCTCGCCGGCGGCGGTGCAGGGAGACGCCGTGGTAGGGACGCCCACTCCACGGCCCAGGCCGCTGGGGGCTTCCTCGCGGCGGAAGTGCCCGGCCGGTATGCTTCGGCCGCGGGCGGTGCGCCGCGCTTGGCCCGGCCGCCCTTTCGAGTGGGTGGATTCAGGTGCGAATCGGCATTGCCACGGACGACGGCACGATCGTGGCGGCCCACACCGGGCGCTGCGCGGGAGTGGTGGTCTTCGACATCAGCGCGGCCACGGCCAGCCGGCGGGAGCTGCGGCCCAACGATTTGGCACCGTATCTGCGGGGGCGGTGCGTGGCCGAGCCGGACGGCGAGGCTTCGCCGGGGAAGGAGCCGCACAGCCGCTTCGCCCGTTTGCTCGCTGACTGCCAGGTGCTCATCACCCGGGGCATCGGTCCGCGTCTGCGCGAAGACCTGAATCGTGCGGGAATCGAGGTCCACGTAGTCTCGGAGGCCTCCGTCGACCGGGCGGCCCGGTTGTATGCGGCGGGGCGATGGGGCCCGACGTCCGGCGTGTGAGGAACGAGGAGCGTGCGCGCCTCCCGAAACCACCCGCGGGGCAGGCGGGCTGGATAGCGTTTGGAGGCCAAAGGGACCGGTCCAACCCACCGCTCGCCACCCACGGTGTGGGGAGTCGAGGCCCGCAGCGTGCGCTTGAGACCGCGTGCCCCAGTCTCTATACTCTCTCCCCCGGTGCCGTCCGCAGGGCCGGGTGCCCGGGTGGGCCCGCCGGCGAGAGGAGGTATTCCACATGACCGTATCGTACACTGAACCCCACGATGAGTTGCCGCCGGCGGTGCGTGAGGTCCATCGCGCGATTACCAGCCTGGTGGAGGAGTTGGAAGCCATCGACTGGTACAACCAGCGCGCCGCGATCGCGACGGAGGAGTCCCTGCGACAGGTCCTGGCCCACAACCGCGACGAGGAGATCGAGCACGCGGTCATGCTCCTGGAGTGGCTGCGCCGCGAGCTGCCGATGCTGGATGCACAGTTGCGTGAGCGTCTGTTTCACGCCGGTCCGGTGGTCGAGGCAGGCCACGGAGAGCCGGTGGCGTCGGGCGGCGCACCTGCCGCCGGGGCAGCCGATCTGGGAATTGGCAGGTTCAAGAAAGGAAGCTGACGATGCTCGATTTGCTGAAGCGTTCACTCGCACCGATTACGGCGGAAGCGTGGCAGGCCATTGACGCGACGGCCAGCCGGGTCATCAAGAGCCAGCTTACCGCCCGGACCATTGTCGATTTCGACGGGCCGCACGGCTGGCAGCTCGGCGCGGTCAACACCGGCCGCCTTGACATCCCCAAGAAGAAATCCGACGTACCCTGGGGCGCTCGCCAGATGCTCCCGCTGGTCGAGACGCGCATGCCGTTTCTGCTCAACCAGATGGAGATCGACGGCGCTACCCGCGGGTGCGAGGATGTCGACCTTAGCACGCTGGAGCAGGCGGCCAAGCAGGTAGCACGCTTCGAGGAGAGTGCCATTTACCTGGGTTTCGCGGACGGCGGCCTCGGGGGCATCATCCCGTCCACCGCGCATAAGCCGATCACCCTGCCCCCCCAGGTGCGCCAGTACCCGGAGGCGGTGGGGGCGGCGCTGGAAGTGCTCGGCCGCGCGGGCATCGGCGGTCCCTATGCGCTCGTGCTGGGCAGCAAGGCATACTACCCACTCATGCAGTGCGTCGAGAACGGGTATCCCCCGCGGCGCATCGTGCGTGACCTGCTCCAGGGCGACATTCTCTGGAGCCCGGTGTTGGACGGCGGCGTGCTGCTCTCCACCCGCGGTGGCGATTTCCAGCTCACCGTCGGAGTGGACTTCGCCATCGGCTACGCCGGCCACACCCGTGAGCAGGTCGAGCTCTACCTGACGGAGTCCTTTGCGTTCCGCGTGCTGGAACCGGCGGCGGCCGTGACGCTGAAGTTGCCCGCTTGACGGACGCAGGCGGTTTCGCCGGTCCTGCGCCGCGCGCCCGACGGGATGTGGTATGCCCTTCCTCCGGCAGCCGCGGGGAGCTGCCGGAAGGCACGTGTCCGGCGCGCGCGCGATGCCCTCACTCGCCGCCGGCAGGCGTGCGCCTGCCGGTCGGGGTACGGGCATGCCTGCCCGTCATCGGCGTCGCGGAGAAGCGCGGCATCGGCCGCGCCGAGAGCGAGGGCTCGGCGGGCGCTCTTCCCTTCGGATCACTCTTCCCGGCGGTGTGACGGAGCGAAGCGGCCGCTGGTGTCTGCTGGAGACGCTGTGGCGCGGCCGACGTGCCCCACGGAGGTTTGGGGAGTGCGAACCCGTCCAGCGGCGCGGGCGACGAAACGAAGGACAATGACTGGACGTCGGGGTGACCCATGAACACACAGGCGAAACATATCGTCCTCATCGATGACGATCCCGACATGCGCGAGGCCATCCGGATGGTGCTGGAGCCGCTGGGCTACCGCCTGACGTGCTGCGCCACGGGGGCACAGGGGCTGAGCGTCCTGCGACAGGACGGAGCGGACCTGCTGCTGCTGGATATCATGCTGTCCACCCCCACCGAAGGCATCGATCTGTGCCAGTCAATGAAGGGCGACCCCAAGCTGCGCGCCCTGCCGATCATCATGATCTCCGCGGTGGGGCAGACGACCGGCATGGACATCGCGCTGGAGGCCGGTGGCGGCGTGCTGCCCGCCGAGCTGTTCCTCGAGAAACCGCTGGAGGCCCAGGTGCTGCGTGACGCCGTCCAGCGTTTTCTCAGCAACAAGGAGTAACCGCGGCGTGGTCGACGGCCCCGGTCCCTCAGCGGTAGCCGCCACGTCCCCGCTGTCCGATGGGCAGGAGCCTTATCGCACCGGGGCGCTGCTCTCCTTGCTCCGCCTGCATTGGTTCATCCGCCTGCGCTGGGCCCTGCTCTTCACCGCCATGGCGGTGTTGATGGTCGAGCGCTTCATTTGGCCGACCTCCGTTCGTCCCGGCGCCCTGCTGGCGGTGCTTCTGGTTCTGGCGGCCGTCAACCTCTGGTGGCTTTCGATCTCCAACGAGTTGTGGAAGCGGACCCGGGCCGTCGAGGTCGTCGAGCCGCACCTGATCCGCAAGGCCCTGGCCTTCGCCAACGCCCAGGTGGCCGTTGATCTGCTCGCGCTGACTGCCATCCTGCGTTACACGGGCGGCGTGGAAAACCCGATGGCGATCTTCTATCTCTTCCACGTCGCCATCGGCGCGCTGGTGCTGACGCGCTGGCAGGCGATCATCCAGGCCGCTTGGGCTGTCCTGCTCTACACGGGCATGGGAGTGGCGGTGCTGCGCGGCTGGTTGAAGCCATTGTTCGCTTTCCTGCCCGCCCTGCCGCCCCTGGGGCTCCAGGAGCGGCCCGAGTACGTGCTGGCGGCCATCGGCGTGCTGGCGTGCGGCGTGTTCGGCACGTTGTACTTCACGCTCAAGATCGCCGAGCGCTTTGACGAGCATGAACACCTCTTGCGGGCGGCCAACGAAGCGCTGCTGAACTCCGAGATGGCGATTCGGGAGCTGCAACGGCGGCGCTCGCGCTTCATGCAGACGGCCGCCCATCAGTTGAAGAGCCCCCTGGCCGGCATTCAAACGCTGGCGGGTCTGATCCGAGATGGGATCGTGCCGGAGGCGGGGGTCCGCCCCACCTGCGAGAGAATCATCCGCCGCTGTGCCGACGGGATTACGCAAGTGGCCGAGTTGCTTACCCTGGCCCGGATTCAGGAGGCGGACCCGCGTCGCAACCGCACGGCGTCGGTCGATGTCGTGGAGGTCATTCGAGACGTCTGCGAGCGCAACCGCCCACAGGCCAAGGCCAAGCAGATCACGCTGGCTGCCCAGGTGGGGGAGGGCTCTGATGAGGCGACCGGCGAGCCGGCTACCGAGGCTGAAGGACATGGGTTGCGCGTCTGGCTGGATCGTGCCGACCTGGTCGACTGCCTGGGGAACCTCATCGAGAACGCCATCAAGTACACGCCGGGCCCCGGCAAGGTCACGGTGACCGCCACCCGATGTCCCACGCCGCAGGTGCCCCCCGCCAGGTTCCGCGCTCCGGGACGCTCACTCGACACGCCCGAGCCTCCGTATTACGTACAGATCAGCGTGGCGGATACCGGCATGGGCATCGAGCCGGACGCCTTGGCGGGGGATGAGGAGCCGACGGGCCCCGGCACGATCTTTGAGGCATTCCGACGCGGGAACCAAGCGTTGGCGGCCGGCATTCCCGGCACGGGGTTGGGGTTGTCTATCGTTCGCGAGGTGGTTGAGCAGGCCGGCGGGCGGCTTCGCGTTCAATCCAAGCCGCAGGAGGGAAGCACGTTCACGGTGTGGTTCCCGGCCGATGTGCGTACTGGCGCCAGGCGGGCCACGCTATCGTCGGCCGGCCCCGCAGCCGGGTTCCATACCCAGGTGCCGTTCGAGCCTCCCCCCTCCCGTGGGTAGGACACCGGCCACAGTGTCCCAGTTCTGCGGTTGCACCAGACGCACGGTCCGCGACCGGCGGAAACAGCAGGACCCGCCGGTGGCGGGTCCGATTAACGCTGCTGCTCTGATCGAGGCCGACGGGATTCGAACCCGCAACCACCGGATCGACAGTCCGGTACTCTATCCAATTGAGCTACGGCCCCAACACCGGGTAGGATTGGTCCTGACCGGCACGACATTTATATCCTTTGTATGATTTACTTGTCAATCCCGTTTGCAGGCAAAGATGAAATTTCGCGCCTATATAAAATGAAGGCGGCTGCGGTTGAGCATGCCGCAGCCGTCTTGCCACAATCTTTCATCCAACAATAATACGGTCCAGTTCCCTCAAAACAGCCACTTTCCCTCACCACTCTCGGCGAAGGGCGTTGCTGAAATATTGTAGGCAGGCAAATTGCCGGATCCTGCCGGCACCAGCGCATGGGCACGATCGTGCGTGTCTTCGCC
>JAKQDH010000136.1 GCA_029558835.1 Planctomycetota bacterium
ACACTTCGCGCCAAACGTGGCCATCCATGCTGCACCTCCATGTTTCTGGACACACTCTCGGAGGTGTAAGCATGGGGGCCACAATGCTTTACAGTCAAGCCTGTGCAGCCTGGCGCGAAAAGTTGGGAAGCCCTGGGGAACGGCGAAGCATCGTTCTCGATGAAAGCCCCGGAGGGGCGACGGACCCGAGCTCAACGTTGCACTGCCCGTCGCAATCCGTCGCCCCTCCGGGGCTTATGCAGAGATTGGGAAGAAGGCGCCCGACACCAGGGGTTGGAAGCGCCTGGCAACGAGCGTTGGCCCTTCCAGGGCCGCAGAGCCGCACGTCCGAGCCCGAGTGGGAGTGAAGGGGCATGGGGGCTCGCTGGGTGATGCCCCTCACTTCCGTTCGGGCGCGGGTTGGGCCCCTCGTTTCCACTCGGGCTCGGAGGAGGGACGCCCACCGTGTAGCAAAGCTCGGCGTCAAGGGAGCAAGCCCGCAGCCCGCCGCGCGAAAAGACGCTCCACGGAAGTCGCGCACCGGGGGAAGTTGCGGCTGGGGAAGCTGCGGCTGGGGGGATCGCTACAGGTATCCCATGTTTTGCAGTCGCTGGCGGATCATCTCCTCTTCCTCGGCGGTGTAAGTGGCCGGCTCGACGCGTTCGATGTGGCCGAGTTCCTCGAGCCGGGCGAGCACCTGCCGGGCGGCCTGGTCTGCCGTCAGCTTGTCGGTATCCAGGACAATCTCCGCGTGCAGCGGCTCCTCGTACGGCGCGTTGACGCCGGCCAGGTGCTCAACCTCGCCGCGCTCGGCACGGGCGAACAACTCGCTGGTGTCGCGTCTGCGCAGCACGTCCAGCGGGCAGCGACAATACACCTCCACAAAGCGTGGTATCTGTCGGCGGACCTGGTCGCGGGCGTCACGGTAGGGCGACACGGCCATCACAATCGCCACGACGCCGTTGCGGTTGAGCAGCAGGCACTCGTACCCCAGGCGCAGGACGTTGATCTCGATCTCGCGTTTCGTGAAACCGAGGCCGCGGTTGGTGTAGGCCCGAATGCGGGCTGAATCGAGCAACTCAACGCTCAGCCCGCGCGCGCGGAGGGCGTCGCCGACGGCCGAGCCGATGGTGCTCTTGCCCGAGTGGGTGATCCCGGTGAACCAGAGAGTGAATGCTTCCGCCACGTGCTTACCAACTCCTCAGGCCCAGCAGGGGCCACCACAACCACATGGTCGCCAGCATGATGATGTAGCAGACCACGTTCATCCAGACCCCCAGCCGTGCCATCAGTTGTACCCCGTAGTGCCCCGCCGAGTAGCTGATCGCGTTGGGCGGTGAGCTGATGGGCAGCATGAACGAGAGCCCGGCGGGGATGGTGACGGCCATGGTCACGGCGACCGGGTCCAAGCCTGCAAGCTTGCCCAGGGACAAGCCGATGGGCAGCAGGATGGCGACGGCGGCCGCGTTGCTGATCACTTCCGTGAACATGATGGCCACGGCGGCCAGGACCGCCAGAACGCCGAAGCCCGGAATCCCGCCGGGCACGAGGCGATGAGCCAGCCAATCGACGGCGCCGGTCTCGGTGACGGCGCTGCCCAGGGCCACCGCTCCCCCGTACATCACGAGCACACCCCAGTTTACGTATCCCTGAATGCTCTTCCAATCCACGATACGCAAGAAGAACAGCAGTGTCGCCGACAGCAACGCGATGACAGCAAGACCCACCGCGTGTCCCACGGTGATCCACGCGAGGACGGTGAGCAGCGCAAGCACTGCCAGTCGCCGCTCCGGGCCGGACATGCGTCCCAGGCGACGCACGCGTTCCCTGAGCATGACTGTGGCGGAGTGAATCTCCGGGCAGTCATCGCGCAACCACCGGTGCAGCCCCAGAACGGCCGCCAGTGCCGCCAGAACGACGACCGGCAAGGCCGCCACCATCCACCCCAGGAAACTGACGGTTACGCCAGGATGCTCCTCCCGCAGCAGGCTGAGGGCCAGGGGTGCCCGCGCGCCGCCCAGAAACGTCCCTACCCCGCCGATGATCGCCCCCCAGGCCAGGCCCAGGAACAGCTTGCGCGCGTAGTTGTGCCCCTTGGGCAGTTGCAGGGATTCCACCGTTTCGACCACGATCGGGTAAATCATGGCCGCCACCGCATGCTCCGGCATCCACAAGGACAAGAACGCCGCGGACATCGTCACACCCGTCACCAACCGCTTGGAGCTACCGCCGAACCGGTGCAGCGCCAGGAGGGTGATCCGCTTCGACAGACCCGTGGAGATCGTGGCGGCCGCCAGGAGGAACACACCGAGCATGAAGAACACGGCACTGTTGCCGAACAGGGCCAGGGTGGCGCGTTCGTCCAGCACGTTCAGCAGCGGCAACAGCGCCAGGACCAGCAACCCGGTGGCCGCCAGCGGGATGAAGCTCGTGAACCACAGCGCCATGCAGAACACAAAAACGGCGACGCAACGTTGCGGGGCGGCCGGGTGCATGCCGGCCGGTAGATTCTCCGGGCAGATAAACGGTTCGGTGAGCAGCAGGACAAGCGCGACCAGCCCGGCGGCGGTTACGATGCCGACCTTGGCCAGACGCAACTTGGCTCCACCCAATGGCAACGTCGCGCCTCCCGTGTCGCCCCCGGCCGGGGACACTACGCACCTGTTCATCCCGATTCGCGTGCCGCCCTGTGTCAGCGGCGGCGCATCCGGCAGGACTACTCGCCGGCACCGTAGCGGAGGATCGAGTGAACGGGGTAATCGCCCAACAGGTTGCGGCCATGCAGGTGGGTGAGTTCGATCAGCACCGCAATCCCGACAATGTCCGCGCCGAGCGACCGTACGAGGCGGCAACAGGCAGCCATCGTTCCCCCCGTGGCCAGCAGGTCGTCCACCATCAGGACCTTGTCGCCGGGGCGCAGGGCATCATTGTGGATCTCAAGACGGTCTGTGCCGTATTCGAGCGCGTACTCCTCGGCGCGGGTCTTGTACGGGAGGTGCCCCGGCTTACGCACGGGCACGAACCCCGCGGAGAGGTTCCGCGCCACGGCCACCGCGAAGATGAACCCCCGCGATTCCGCCCCGACGACCGCCTGGATGTGGAGGTGCCGGAACGGCTGGGTCAGGTACTCCACCGCCAGCGACAGCCCGGCGGCGTCACGGAGCAGCGGCGTGATGTCCTTGAAGACGATCCCCGGCTTGGGGTAGTCCTGAACGTCACGAATCAGCGACCGCAGCTTGGTGATTCGGACCGCGCTTGAGGTATCCATGCGACGCTCCCGAGCCCGTGTCGAGCCCCCAGGGCGAAGGCTGCACCAATCCCAGGCACTTCAGCGGCCGGCCCCGACCAAAGGGGCCGACCCGGGCGTTCCCGGCACAAGCCCTTGTGGGCGTTAAGCCGATAATCGGTATTCGGGGGCCCCGAGCTGTGGCCCCCGGGCGGTTCCGGTTGCTACGGTGGAATACCCGGCGGATGGTCCGATATCAATTGGCAGGGTAGGGTGACCCTGCTACACTACCGGGCCACGCGAGCCGCAGACATGGCGCGACAGGCATGGCGCGGTATCGACCCTGGGATGGGTCGGCCGGTCGCGCCCGATGCCCAGGCTGGAAGACGGGCGGTCGGTGGCAGGTCCGGGGCCGGACAAGCTGAAACCGCCGGCAGGCATCAACTCGAACTTGTGCGAACAAGGAGGTCCTTCGTTGAACCACAGATGGACGTACATCGGGTCTCTGGCCGTCATCCTGGGTGCGGCCTTGGTATTGGGGATCCCAGCGGCAGGGGCGCAGGACACTCCTGGGCAAACGCCGCCGGCTGAGGCGCAACAGCCCCCGCCGGCTGGCGAGGCGCAGCCGGCACCGACACCCGGTGCCGCGGAGGCGCAGCCCGTCCCAGCGCCTGCGGCGGCTACGCAACCGCTTCAGGAACAGCAGCCGGTTCCGACCGCCTCGGGGGGTGGGACGGTCAACCACGATCGCCCCGGCATACCCTGGCTGTGGTGGATCGCGCCCGTTTGCGGCGTGGTCGGGCTGGTGATGGCCCGCAAGTACTTCAGCGAAGTGCGCACCGCGGACGAGGGCGAGCCCCAGATGATCAAGATCGCCGGCTACGTCCGCGACGGCGCCATGGCCTACCTGAGACGCCAGTACTCCGTCGTGGCGATCGTCTTCCTGTGTCTGATGGGGATTCTGGCGTGGATGGCGTATGGGCTGCACGTGCAGCATGGGGTGGTGCCGTTTGCCTTCCTGACCGGTGGTTTCTTCAGCGGTCTGTGCGGGTACATTGGGATGCGGACGGCCACCATGGCCGCCCACCGCACGACGGCCGGGGCACGCAACAGCCTTAATGGCGCGCTTCGGGTGGCGTTCCGCGCCGGGGCCGTCATGGGTCTGATTGTCGTCGGCTTCGCCGTCCTGGACATCACCATCTGGTTCGCCGTTCTCTACGGCGTCACCGACATGCCGTTGTACGAGATCACCGTGGTGATGCTGACCTTCGGCATGGGAGCGAGCACGCAGGCGTTGTTCGCCCGTGTCGGCGGTGGCATCTACACGAAGGCCGCCGACGTCGGGGCGGATCTGGTCGGCAAGGTGGAGGCGGAGATTCCCGAGGACGACCCGCGTAACCCGGCGGCCATCGCGGACAACGTCGGCGATAACGTCGGCGACGTGGCCGGCATGGGTGCCGACCTCTATGAGTCCTACGCCGGGTCGATCCTGGCGACGGCCGCGCTGGGCGTGGCAGCGGCGCACGCAATCGGCAACGAGGCCCAGTGGGGCTGGGATGCGATTCGCTTCCTATCCACGCCGGTGGTGGTGGCGGCCGCGGGTATCATCGCCAGCATCTGGGCCGGTATCAACCTCGTGAAGACCGAGGAAGGCGCGACCATGGCGCAGCTCATGGGCGCGTTGAACCGCGGCTTGCTCATGTCGTCGCTGGCCATCGTGGCGGCCACGTACCTGGTGTGTTACCTGCTGCTGGGCAGCATTCCGGGCGTGCATTGGTTCGGAATTGCGTCTTCCGTAGTAGTGGGTCTGGCGGCCGGCTGGGGTATAGGGCAGTTCACCGAGTACTACACCAGTTACGATTACGCCCCCACGAAACGCATCGCCGAGCAGGCAAACACGGGCCCGGCCACCGTCATCATTGCGGGCATCGGAGAGGGCATGCGAAGCACGTGGGCGGCGTTGGCGATCATCATCGTGGCGATCATGCTGGCGTTCACGTTCGCCGGCGGCCGACACGAGTTCATGCTCGGCCTGTACGGCGTGGGGCTGGCCGCGGTGGGCATGCTGGCGACGCTGGGCTTCACGTTGGCGACCGACGCCTACGGTCCGATCGCCGACAACGCCGGCGGCAACGCCGAGATGACGCACCAGCCCGCCCAAGTACGTGAGCGCACGGACGCCCTGGATTCGCTGGGGAACACGACGGCCGCCACCGGTAAGGGCTTCGCCATCGGCTCGGCCGCCCTGACCGCACTGGCCCTGCTGGCCGCGTACGTCGAGGAGGTGCGCATCGGTCAGATTCGCGAGGCTCGCTCCTACATCCAGACCATGATCGACCCCACGGCCGTGCAGAGCGAAGGTGCGGCTAAGCTGGTCGGCGACGTCTTCTACATGGGCCACGGCAAGTTCGCGGAGAAAGTGTCGGCCGGCACGACGGAGAGCAACTTCGACGCGTACATGCTGCTCAGCGACCAGGTCCAGCACATCTTCGACCGGCACCTGGCCGAAGCGGGTGAAACGTCGGCGGGACGGCAGCAGGTCAAACTGGAGGGCCTCAGTCCCGCGTTGCGCGAGAACGACTTCGTGCGCGAGAAGGAGGTGGTCGACACCGACGGCACAAAGTTTGTCGTGCAGCTTGTGGCGGCGCGCAGGGCGTCCCTGCAACAGTACATGGACTACTACAACGTCACGCTGATGAACCCGAAGGTTCTCTGCGGGCTGTTCGCCGGCGTGCTGCTCACGTTCCTGTTCTGCGCGTTGACCATGCAGGCGGTGGGGCGGGCCGCGTACCGAATGATGCTGGAGTGCCGCAGCCAATTCAAGGCGGTGGCCGCTTACCTGATGGAGGTCAAGGGTCTCAGCGAGGAGGAGGCCCGCAAGGCCGACAACTGGCCGCGGGAGCAGGTGGACTTCCGGGGACGCAAGACCCCGGACTACGCCGCCTGCGTCGCCATTTCCACGGCCGGGGCCCAGCGCGAGATGATCCTGCCGTCGCTGCTGGCCATCATTGTGCCGGTCGTGGTCGGGCTGGTCTTCGGCGTGCCGGGCGTGATGGGGCTGTTGGCGGGCGGGCTGACCAGTGGTTTCGCCGTCGCCATCTTCATGGCCAACGCCGGCGGGGCTTGGGACAACGCCAAGAAGTACATCGAGAAGGGCAACCTCGGCGGCAAGGGCAGCTTCTGCCACAAGGCATCCATCGTCGGTGATACGGTGGGTGACCCGTTCAAGGATACGTCCGGCCCGAGCCTCAACATCCTCATCAAGCTGATGAGCATGGTGAGCGTTGTGTTCGCCGGGCTGATCGTGAAGTACTCACCGGTGATCGCGGCGGCCCTGGGGCTGGGCGGCTAGGCAGGCGTTCGGCGGCGCGGTCGCCCGCGTCCGAGCGGGGCGGGCCCGCCGGTACCGACGGCAACGTTCCCCGTCCGAGGGATGGTCTCCTTCGGACGGGGAGCGTCGTTTTTGGGAGGGCGACCCGGGGGGGTGCCCCTCGTGCCCGCCTCTTTTGCCGTCCTGCATCGCCCGGTTTTGACAGACCCCTGCCGTTGCCGCTATACCTGCGGCCCGGTGCCGCGGTGCTGCTTCGCCGCGGAGGAAACACGGCAGGAGCGAGCCAATGACCCAGGGTACCTTTGACGCCGCCTATCAGCAGTCCATCCGCGATCCCAACACCTTCTGGGCCCACGCGGCCGAGGGCATTCACTGGGAACGCAAGTGGGACCGCGTCCTCGACGACTCACGCAAGCCGTTCTATCGCTGGTTCACCGGCGGCGTCCTGAACACCTGCTACAACATGGTGGACCGGCATGTGAAGGCCGGTCGCGGCGACCAGGTCGCCCTCATCTACGACAGCCCGGTCACCGACACCGTCAAGAAGTTCACCTATCGGGAAATGCTGGACGAGGTAGCTCATCTGGCCGGGATGCTGCGCCGCCAGGGCGTGGCCAAGGGTGACCGCGTCATCATCTACATGCCGATGGTGCCGGAGGCCCTGATGGCCATGCTCGCCTGCGCCCGCATCGGCGCGATTCACTCGGTGGTCTTCGGCGGGTTCGCGCCGCGGGAACTTGCCACCCGCATCAACGACGCGGAGCCGAAGCTCATCCTGTCCGCGTCCTGCGGTATCGAGGGCAAGCGAGTCATCCCCTACAAGCCACTGCTTGACGAGGCCATCCAGCTCGCCAAGCACAAGCCGCAGCATTGCATTGTCCTGCAGCGCCCGCAGGCGCAGGCGACCCTGCTGGCCGGGCGCGACCTGGATTGGCAGGCCGCTCGCGCCGATGCGCAACCCGTGGATTGTGTTCCGGTGGCCGCCACCGATCCGCTGTACATCCTGTACACCTCCGGCACGACGGGCGTCCCCAAGGGTGTGGTGCGCGATCACGGCGGCCACGCGGTGGCGATGCACTGGACGATGAAGAACATTTACAACATGCAGCCGGGCGAGGTGTACTGGGCCGCCTCGGACATCGGTTGGGTCGTGGGTCATTCTTACATTGTTTATGCCCCGCTGCTGTACGGCTGCACGACGATCCTGTACGAGGGCAAGCCGGTAGGCACGCCGGACCCCGGCGCCTTCTGGCGGGTCATCAATCAACACAACGTCAAGGTATTGTTCACGGCGCCGACGGCGTTTCGTGCCATTAAGCGTGAGGACCCGGAAGGCAACTACATTAAGAAGTACGACCTCTCCGGCTTCCGGGCGTTGTTCCTGGCCGGCGAGCGCTGCGACCCGGATACTCTGCACTGGGCGCAGCAGCGGCTCGGCGTGCCGGTGATCGACCACTGGTGGCAGACCGAGACGGCCTGGGCGATCGCCGGCAACTGCACGGGCATCGAGTTGCTGCCCGTCAAGCCGGGTTCACCGACGAAGGCGGCACCGGGGTACGACGTGCACATCGTCGACGAGACGGGTCAGGAACTGCCGAACGGCAAGATCGGCTCGATCGTGGTGAAGCTGCCGTTGCCGCCCGGCTGCCTGCCGACTCTGTGGAACAACGACGAGGGGTTTGTCGAATCTTACTTGCGCGAATTCCCCAGCTATTACAAAACGGCCGATGCCGGCTACCGCGATGACGATGGCTATCTGTACATCATGGCCCGCACCGACGACATCATCAACGTCGCGGGCCACCGCCTCTCCACCGGCGGCATGGAGGAAGTGCTGGCCGCCCACAAGGACGTGGCCGAGTGCGCCGTCATCGGCGTGGCCGACGATCTGAAGGGCGAGATTCCGTTCGGCTTCGTCGTGCTGAAGGCGGGCGTCAAGCGCTCCTACGACGATATCGTCAAGGAACTCGTGCAGATGGTGCGCGACAAGATCGGCCCGGTGGCGGCGTTCAAGAGCGCCGTCGTGGTCGACCGTCTGCCCAAGACGCGCAGCGGCAAGATCCTCCGCGGCACCATGAAGAAGATCGCCGACGGCAACGAGTTCCGCATGCCCGCGACCATTGACGACCCCGCCATCCTCGACGAGATCACAACCGCCCTGGGGAAAGTGGGGTATCCGAAGTCAAACGTAGAATGATGAAGGCAAAATGCAGAAAGGGCTCGCGCAGCGGCGCGCCGCCTTTCTGCATTTCTCATTCTGCATTGTGCATTCCTCGGATGGCCCACCTCCTCTGGAGGTGGGGGACTGACGAACGCCCCGCCGTTCCCACGCCTCCGCGGGGCTCATTCAGCATCCGGCGTCGCTTCGTCTGCTGGAGCCGGTGGCGACGGCTGCGGCTGCGCGGGGAAGGGCGCATCGCCCGGTCCGTCGTCGGAATCGTCGGACCCATTGGCTTTCCGCGGTTTCCGGCCGCGGCGGTGCGCCTCGACTCTGTCCCGCATCCGCCCCGGCTGGCGCGAGTGGTCGATGGCCACCCCGGCTTCGATGACGCCCTGAATGTACAAATCCCACAACTGTTCATCAAGCAACTGCATTCCGTACTTCCTGCCGGTGGCAATCGCGACATCCATGCGGTCCAACTGATCCTGCCGAATCAAGTCCGCGATAGCCGGCGTCACCACCATGAACTCGTGCACCGACACCACACTCCCCCCGGCGCCGCGGCACAGCTCCCGATGAACCACCGCGATCAGGGTGTCCGCCAGCATGGCTCGCCAGCGCAGAGCGTCGGGGGAAAGGCACGCGTTCCGCAGCCGGTTCACCGCATCAGCCACCCCACGGACCCGCATCGACGCCAGGACGAGACAAGCCACGGCCGCCAGTTCGAGCGCGGCGCGCGTCACCTCGTCATCTCCAAGGTCGCCGACGAGCACCACGTTGGCATCCTCGCCGCCCACGTTCCGGATTCCGCTCACGTAGTCGTGCACGTGCGTGCCGACCTCCCAATGCATGACCATGGACTTCTTCGAGGCGGGTGCGAACTTGATGGGCTTCTGAATCGTGATGATGCGGAACGGGAAGTTGTCATTCACATGGTTCACCATGCACCCCAGCGCCGTCGCCTTGCCGGAACCGGAGGAGCCGACCACGAGCAACAGACCCCGCGGCCGGGAGCACAGCGCCCGGATGATGCGCGGCAGCCCAAGTTCCTCCAGGCTCGGCACCGCGCTGCCGTAGAGACGCAGCACGACGCTCTCTCCGCCCAGATGTCGCGCAGCCTTCAGCCACACTCGCTCCGCGTCCCCGTGGGCATAGGAGAACACCGTCTGTCCGTGCTCCGCCAGCTCCTTGCGCTTCGGCTCCGGGGCGACGGATTCGACGAGCTGCCCGATGTCCGCCGCGGTCAGCGACTTGGTTTGCAGGCCGCGGAGCACCGCGTTGACCCGTATCTGCGGCGGCAGGCCCGGCAACAGAAGCATATCCGTTGCCCCGTTGCTTATCATCGTGGTCAGCAGCCGATCGAGATGGAAACGAGACATCGCGTGCCCTCCCACAGATTACCGACAACTGATAGCTGATGGCCAGAGGGTCATCGCTGACAGCCGCCGCGCCTACGCCTTGTCTTGGGGCACCAACGCTACGACCGTCTGGCCGGGCGCGGGTGTCGCGCGGGCCTGGGCCGTAACCACTTGCAGCTTCCCGGACGCCGTAATCACAAACAGCAGCACGGCATCCTCGCCGTAGCGCGTCTGGAAGGCCTCATAGTTGAACTCCGCGGACAACTTCGTGGCCTTGACGAGGGAGCCCGTGGCGAAGCTCTGCACGAGCGAGGCGTAGGTCACGTCCTTGGCGAACAGAGGACGGCCGCCCAGATGCCTGTGGCTCTCCCGGTTGTGTCGAGCTTCCCTGTGAGAGGGCAACTGGTAGCAGTCTCCGCGGCCGAAGACGCGCTCGAAGCGTTGCACGGCCAGCACGTTGACCCACTCGTTCGGAGTCACCGCCAGCAGGCGTCCGAGTCCACCCAGGTTGAGCGCATCCAGGGCGTGCTCGGCAAGGACGCTGCCCGTATACACCGGCAGGCCGGCCATCCGTGCCGCGGCCGTGTTCTCCCGGTTCGTGTCCACCAGCAACACGGGGAAGCCCCGCTTGTACAGCAGTTCCGCCACGGCTCGCGTCCAGGCGGGCGCCCCGACGAAGAGGACTCCCTGCGGGTCCGGGACAGCCACACCCAGCCGGCGAGCCACCCAGGGTGCTGTCAAGCCGTAGACGGCCACCGTCCCCACGATCGCGCAGAACGTGGCGGACACCAGCAGGCGCGCCTCGCCCGTCGCCACCAGCGCGGTTTCCTCCAGGCGCAGGGCGAACAGCGAGCTCACGGCGGCCGCCACAATCCCCCGTGGAGCCATCCACGCCAGGAACACCCGCTCCCTCAGCTTCAGTCTCGACCCGAACGTGCAGACCGCCACCGCCACCGGGCGAGCCACGACGACGAGTACCGCGATGAAGACCGCGCCTCCCCATCCCACCTGGATCAGGTCCTCCAGGCGCAGCCGTGCCGACAGCAGGATAAACAAACACGAGATCAGCAGAACGCGCAGGTTCTCCTTGAACTCAGCGATGTCCTGGACGTCCGTCCACTTCTGGTTGGCGAGCGCGATGCCCATGACGGTGACCGCCAGCAGCCCGGACTCACTCTGGATGGCGTTGGCCGCGGCGAAGCTCCCCACCACCAGCATCAGCGAGACGGCGTTCTGGAGGAAATCCGGTATCCAGCGCCTGTGCAGCAGGCCCGCCAGCAGCAGGGCGGCGAGCACGCCCAAGCCGCCACCGACCAGCACCGTCTTGAACACGGCACGCAGCACGTGTCCCCAGGCGGCCTGCAGCCCGCCGGCCAGCAGCACCTCAAAGACCAGCACGGCCAGCAGCGCTCCGATCGGGTCGATGACGATCCCTTCCCACATCAGCGCCGGATTGACGGGTCCCGTCGGTCGAATGTGACGCAACATCGGGCCGATCACGGTGGGTCCCGTCACCACCAGGATGGCGCCCAGCAGCACCGCCACTCCCGGCCGCAGGCCCAACACCCAGTGCGCCGCCAGCGCCGCCATGCCCCATGTGAGCAGCGCCCCCACGGTCACCAGGTTCCGCACCACTCCACCGATGGCCGGAAGATCGCGCAGGCGAAGCGTCAGACCGCCCTCGTACAGAATCAGCGCGACGGAGATGGACACGAGAGGGAAGAGTAGTTCGCCAAAGAGCACGTCCGGCTCAATCAGCCCGGTCACCGGTCCGGACAGGAAGCCGAGAAACAGCAGAAGCAGGATCGACGGCAAGCGGATGCGCCACGCCAGCCACTGGGCCGAGATGCCCAGCACCACGACAGCTGCGAGTTGCATCAACGTCCGCTCTGCCACCGCGATCCTCCGCGCCGCCAGCATACGGCGGAACGGCAGCGAGGGGAAGGATCAGACGCGGCACGAATGCAGAATGATGAAGGCAGTCATCATGGCGCTCCGCGACACCCGGAGACTATGAAAAGACATTCGGCTTCGTCAGCCAGTACTGACGAGGAGTCCGACTTCAGAGCAGAATACTGAGAGGGAGGACCGGGCACCGTCGCCCCATTCTGCATTCTTACTTCTGCATTCTGCATTCGCGCCGGTTCACTCCGCGTCCGCGGGCGTGGCCTCCGGTGCGCTCGGCCTGGGCTGGGCGAGCGCCAGCTTGGGGACGTTCTCGGTAGTGAGTTCGTCGACCCTGGGCAGGTCCTTGAGCGAGCGCAGGCCGAAGACTTCGAGGAACTTCTTGGTCGTGCCGTACAGCAGCGGGCGGCCGATTTCCTCCGCGCGACCGACGATCCGCACCAGGTTCATTTCGCGTAAACGAACAAGCAGGTCGCCGACGGCCACGCCGCGAATCGCCTCAACGTCGGCCCGCAGCACCGGCTGCTTGTAGGCAATGATCGCCAGCGTCTCCAGCGCGGCCGTCGAGAGCCGCGACTCCGCCCGAGCCTTGTGCAGCCGGGCCAGGTAGGGGGCGTACGCGGGCAGGGTGAGCATCTGGAAGCCTTCGGCGATGGCTTCGACGCGGAAGGCGGCGCCCACTTGCTCGTAGCGGGCGTTGAGGCGGGCGATGTGGTCCTTCACGTCACCGGCGTCGCCGAGCCCGAGCAGGTGCGCGAGTTTGCTCGCCGACAGCGGCGTATCGGTGGCGAAGAGCAGGGCCTCGACGACGGACTCGGCCGTCAACTCCGCCGCCGACGTGGCCGGCGGAGCCTCGCTGGGCGTGCGCGCGGTTTCCCCTGCGGCGGGCGAAGCGTGCGCGGTCGAGGACATGGCCTCGGCCGGCGGCGACACGGACATTACCTCCCCGGCCGGTCCGGGGTCGGTCTCGGCCGAGGGAACCGTGGCGTCCGCGTCGGCCAACCTCGTGGCGGGCGCGGTGTCATTATCCGCGGGAGGTGGCGGCAGGGGCTCGCAGCCCTCGTCACGGGTGGCTGACGGGGCGGTCGCCAGGGTGCTGGGCGGGTCTTCGCTCATGGCAGGGGATAATACCCGCGACCTGCCGGCTTGGCGAGCCGCGGACCACGGCCGCGGGCATTGCGTTTTTCGCGCCTCTCCGCTATATGCGCGGCGTGCGGCCGGAAGGCGTGGACCAGTCGAGGGCGAGAGGCTCCGGTAGTGAGCGCGGAAGTCAACCTACTGAAGAATGCCGCGTTTGCCGAGGGGGAAGAGCAGCCCCGGGCGTGGCGTTTTGTGGCCGACGCGCCTGGTGCCCGATGGGAACGCAACTCGGGCGATCCGGCGCCGTCTCCGTGCGCAGCCCGCACCGTGGCACGGGCGTCCCGCCCGTGCGGGTACGCGGGCGGGCAGTCTGCCCAGGAACGTGATGACCGGAAGGGCTCGGCTGGTGCCTCGCACGCGGCGAGACACGGGCAAGATGCCCGTGCCACGACACACGCTCCGGCTGGAAGTCGGCGGGAGGTTGCCGGCGGCGAGCACGGCCGCGTTGGCGTCACGCTCATCGGTGCGGGCGCGGAGGGCAGAGCCGGATTCGTGCAGGAGGTGCGCTGCAAGCCCGGCGAGTTCTACCGTGTGGAGGCCGACGTTGCGTGCAGGCTGGAGGCGGTCGGGGCAGATGGGGGGCTGGTGCTGATGTTGGAGACGCTGCCTCCCGGCCGGGGCGCCGGGGACGTGCTCCAGACGCCGCCCGTGACAGGCGCCGGTTACCCGGTGACCGTGGCGGCGCGGTTCGAGGCGCCGGCCGAGGTCCGGCGGGTGCGGATGGGAGTGTTCCTGCGGGACGCGCGGGGCGCGGCCCGCGTCGAGCAGGTGCGGTTCATCCGTATCCTGGAGCCGGATGAGACGAGCAACATGCTGGCGATCGCGCCGCCGGCCGGGGTGTTGAGGCCGCCGCGCGTGGCCCG
This sequence comes from Planctomycetota bacterium, assembly GCA_029558835.1. Taxonomy (GTDB): domain Bacteria; phylum Planctomycetota; class Phycisphaerae; order UBA1845; family UBA1845; genus JAKQDH01. Next base: position 13,964 of record JAKQDH010000136.1, read on the forward strand.
GCGGGTGTGCGTGTGCTCGGCGCATGCCGAGACGCGGCCGCTGACCGCCATACTGCGGGCGGCGCTGGGAGCACGCCAGGTGCGAGCGGCCGCGCCGGCGTCGTTCACCGTCGCGGACGCGACGGCGGACGCGGTGCTGCTGCCGGATGCGCTGCCGCCGGCGCTGCGCTCGCTGAAGGCCCTGCTGAAGCTGGCGGAAGAGCGTTATGTGATTGTCTCGCTACCGGCGTTTGCCAGGCTGGCGGGGTCCGCCCTCAAGCTGCGCCGCATCGAGCAGGACGACGATCCGATCCACGCCAAGGTCGCGTTTGCGAACTACGCCACGCGCGGGTTCGTGCTGCACGACGTGTTTCCCCATGCGTGGGCCGGACGGCAACCAGGCAGCTTCGTCCAGCACCAGTTCCAGCGTTCGGCCGCCTGCAAGGCGTTCTGTGCCCGGCACGGCTTCGAGACGCTGCTGCTTTCCATGTGTGACCGGGAATCAACGTCCGACCAGCCGATCAGCCTGTTCCGTCTGATGGAGCGCGGCGGGTTGTTTGTGCTGGACATGGAGCCGCTGGAGGCGGCGGCCTCGACGGTGGGCTCACCGACGCCGGCCGCTCATCTGCTGCTGTCCATTCTGGGGCACACGCAGGCGCCGCTGGGGCAGTACGTGGTGCCGCAGGCCAGCGAAGCACGCCTGCGCGAGGAGCTTCGGGAGTTCGCGTGGCGGTTCCCGGGCGTGGTCGTGCACGACGCGGACGTGCCGGCCGACAAGGTGACCGAGCAACTGGTGACGCTCGGGCAGGCGGATCAGACGTATGGTCTAGCGTTGCAGCCGAAGCCGATGATCCTGCTGCGGAGCGGCTTGACCGCCGGTGACTTCGAGAGCGTCTACGCGGCTTGGGCCTGGCTGAAGCAGTTGGTGCGGCCGGAACCGTATCGCTGCCCGTACGTCGAGCCGCTCGCCCGGCGGTTCCGCATTGCGTGGGAGCCCTGTGCGGCCCCGTGGGAGCCGAGGTGCGGCTGGCGGCGGACGGATCGCCCGGCCCGGCGGGCGTGGCCACGGCTGCCGGAGGAGACGCCGCTAGCGGCGCTGATCGAAGTGGTGTCGCGGCCGGTGAACCGCGTGCGGGTGCTGTTGCCGGCAGACGGTGAGGCGTTTGAGCGTCATGCGGCGTGGCTGCCGCTACTGGCGGAGGCGTTCCTGCCGGGCGCGCAGGCGGCATTCGGGTTTACGGTGCCTGATGGAGCCGGCTTCGCTGATCGAGACGCGTTCGCGTGGCGGCGCGTCGCTCACCAGGTCGAGGTGCGGGTTGATCCGGGGCTGGTACACGAGGACCGCGTCAGGCCGGCGATGACGGCCGGGGCGCTGGTGGTGCGCCTCGAGGTGCCGGGTGGTGATGGGCAGTACAGCGCCCAGTCGATCCTGCGCACGGACGTGGCCGCCACCGTGCTGGAGCACGTCATCGGACTGCAATACGGCCTGTTGGCGGTGAACCGGACGGGGGCTCCCGTACGCGTGGACGGTTTCGCACCGGTGGCACCGGGGTCGGCCTTGGTGGTGCCGCATGAGGATCCGCTGCTGCGGGCATGGGCGGCCCGGGCCGGGTGACGGTACAGTCCGATGGAGTGCTACGGGTGCCGGCAGACCAGGTTGCGTTGCGTGTATGCTGGCCCCGGATGCGGTTCAGCGAAGTGAGTACATGGGCCGTCGGGGCTTTCGCAACGTTCGCCTGCCCTCGGGGCGGAATGAAGAACAGGGTAATGGTGTGACCCCCAGGGCCTGGAAGACCCTGGCAACGATCGACCGCCCTCCGGGCGGAAGAAAGTGTCTGCTCTTCGCCCGGAGGGCGTGCGGCATTTGCCAGGGACTTTGAGTTCCCGGGAGGCAGGCCCCTCTCTTCTCTCTGTTCCCACCCGGAAGGGCGCGCGGAAGTGGTGAGGGGCTTCAAGCCGTGAAAGGCAGCAAGCTCTCTTCGATCGACGACAACCGGCGGAACGAATACCGCCGCACAACTTAAGGAACGCTGATACTATGAACCCGACTCGGACCGGAAACGTGCATTGTGGATCGTGGGCGGCGTTGATCGCATTGATCGCGCTAGGACCGGGCCTCAGTGTGGCGCAGCAGCCGGCGGGCGAGTTGCGCCGAGTGGAGGTGATCGGTCGGGCGGCCGGTACCGACCTCAAGGCCGCTGATGAGGCCCGGCAGGACGCGCGCCGGGCGGCCGTCATGGAGGGGTGCGGCTCCTTCGTCGAGGCGGCCACGCTGGTGGAGAACTACCAACTCGTCAACGAGCAGATCCTCGCCCACGCCAGCGGCTACCTTACCGAGGAGAAGGTCCTCCGCGAGTGGCAGGAGGAGGGCATCTCGTATTGCCAGATGCTGGCGACGGTGCAGATCGGCCGGCTCAAGGATGACTGGGCCCAGCTTCGACGTCTGACCGTAGCGGAGGGATACCCGCGCTGCCTCATCATGCTTACCGAGGACAAGGACACCAGCGACACGGTCCCGCCGGTTGGCGGTGGCGCGTGTCAGTCCCGCCTGGAGAGCATCTTCCTCAAGCATGACATGCCGCTGGTGGAGTTCCAGACGGCCGAGCAGATGCGCCAGCGCGACCGGCTCCTGGCGGAGGCGGCCAACGACGTGCAGCGGCTTTCCGCCTACGCGGCCGAGCTGAAGGCGGACCTGCTGCTCTATGGGCAGGCCGAGGCGACGCCGCTGGGACCGGTCAGCCTGGGCGGCAGCCGGGTCTACCGCTTCAAGATGACGCTCAACCTCAACGTCGTGCAGGCGGACGCCGCCCGCATCCTCGCGTCGGATTCGTACTCGTTGCCCGACTCGTACATGTCCACCGGGCCCGCGTGTGACGGGGAGGGGTTTCGCAAGCTCGCGGACGTGGCCGGGGACAAGCTGCTGCGCGACATCGAGGAGGCGTGGCGCAAGCGGGCCACCAGCCATCGGGCCTTCCAGGTCTCCTTCGCGGGCATCTCGCATCGGGAGTGGAAGGAGCAACTCGGGCCGGCCCTGCGCGCCCTGCGCGGTGTGCCACCCGGTGAGGAAGGCGTGCACCTGCGCGAGCTGGTCAACGACGTGGCCCAGGTCGAAATCTTCTGGACCTTCGACCTTGACAACCTGGCCGGCAAGATCGAGGAACTCAAGCTTCCCAACCTGACCTTCGAGATCACGGAACGCACGGGGAACCGGCTGAAGGTGAAGGTCGTCCGCTGACAGTGCGTTGAGCGGCGCCACTCCCCGTTACAAGGGCCGTCGCTGCCGCCTCGCCCCTGACTCGCTGTCAAGTGGCGTGCCCGCCGACAACCCAGTACTCGCGTCGCGTGATGTCTCGCGTCAGTTGCGCGTTCTTATCCCGGATTATTCACCAGCTTTGTGGGCGTTGACCTAAACCCGTTCCGTTTCGCGGCGTAAAACAAGCGTGCAGACACACGTAACCCACGGAACGGGAGTAGCACCTCATGGGTGAAGGCCAGGGACGGGCCGGTCAGGC
>JAKQDH010000139.1 GCA_029558835.1 Planctomycetota bacterium
ATGCGGGTGACGACAGCAGGGTCGGTCAGAAAGGCGAGTACGACCATGGGCGTGGCGCATCTGGGACAGGAAAGTGCGTCGACATGCAGGGCGCGATGCAACAGGCGTGCCCATGACAGGTGGGTACGTTTTCGAAACTCCTCGGGTTTTGGGGCGACCGGGACATTTGGGGGCTGGCGATCCCCGGGTGTCTTGTCGTCACCCCGAGCGTTCTTAAGCCTGGCTGGCGGATGTGGCAGTGCCTTGCGGTACCTGGAGCGATTTGCGAAGACCCCGTGGTAGCGGACCAGATTCTGGTAAGGGGCGGGCAACAGGGTGGCGAGGCGGCGTAAAAAGGCCACTGGTTCCAGGACGATTTCGGTGCGACCGGCTGGCGTGGGCCACGGGCGATGCAGTCGGTAGCGGACCTGGCCGTCGGTGGTCAGGGACAGGCGGTCCTGTGAAAAGGGGGCCCGCAGTCCGTAGCGGCACAGGCGCTCGAGTCCGTCGCGATCGCTGGACTCGACGACCCGGGCTGCGTGGAGGGAGAAGCCGTGAACCCGGGCGCACAGTGGCTTGTGACCCGGGGTCGCCCCGCACTGGTCATCGGGTGGGCCCTCGCCAAAGATGTCGGTCTGGTGCCGTGGTGTCCGCGGCCCGGGGATCTGGATGGCCTCTGCAGACACGGAGCGCAGGGGGAGCGTGTCCGTGTCCAGGGTATCGAGCTCCTCGCTGGCCTGTTCGAAGCGGCGGCGGGCCAGCTTGCCGAGGCGCTGGGCCAGGCGAAGTGCCAGTGCCTCGATGTCGTGGTCGGTCGGGGCCGGGACGGGCTGAAACACCCTGGGCCCGTCGGGTCCGTCCTGCCCTTCCACGAACACCCCGTCCAGGAAGACCGTGTGAAAGTGAGGATTAAGATTAAGAATTCCACCGAAGCGCTGAATGAAGGTCACGGCTCCGGTCTCGCCGCCTGGCAATCCGGCTTGCCGGGCGCGCAGGCGCAGCCAGGCCGCCACGGTGCGCTGGAAGGTCGTCAGGACCCGGGACAGGAACGCCTTGTCCGTGGCCAGGTGATACCGCATCTCCCAGGGCAGCGTGAGTACCCACTGCCGGTAGCGCGCCTCGGGCAGGACTCGGTCCACGAGGTCCGCAGCGGTGTCTGCAGCCCGGTGGGCCCAGCAAGACGGGCATAGGCGACCCTTGCAGGAGAAGGCCACCAGCCGCTCGGTCCCGCCCGGCCGGGCGTCCCGCGCTGTCCACCGACGACATCGAAGCCATATTGAATTCAGTGCGTTAACCCCACGGAACCCTGCCCGTGTACGGGCGGATGAAAATCCGCCCGCCCGCCGTCACTGCACCAGGATCATTATGGCGCCGCCAGGGAAATGCCG
>JAKQDH010000181.1 GCA_029558835.1 Planctomycetota bacterium
GGAGGCGATGTTCTTGATGTGGGCGAGGCACGCCGACTTCTTGGCCGCCCGCCGCGCCGCCTCCAGCGACGGCAGCAGGATCGAGATCAACAGGGCGATGATCGCGATCACGACCAGCAGCTCGATCAGCGTGAAACCCCAGCGCCGCTCTCGCAGGGCGTTCATACGCCCAGGTTCAGATGCTGTCGACATGATGCCACACTCCTCCCAACGTTGAGCCACTCCCTCCAGGCCCGATTCGCACACCAGATTCTGCCACCGGAAATCGCAATCGTCGAGTCACTCTTACAACCCAACGGGCACGCCCCAACCGGCCCCACCGCCGCACCCCAGTCCGGGACCCAGGACGCAGAGGGCTCGCCGGCCACACCTGAAGAGGTGAACCGAAGACCTGCGGCGTGTGAAAACAGCGGAGAATCTCGCCGCAACACCGCTGATTTTGCCCCAGAGGAGTATCGTGGCCGCTCAGGGTACACGTATTAGAGCTTTGCTTGTCACGTCTCCGCACGCGGATGACGTATCCGACTCCGTCCACGGCACCCGCTGGCCGCACGAGGAGTCGGTCGGCAGATCCCCCAAAGGCGACGTCCCCGCCGCTGGGCGGGGACGTCGTGGCGCGTGTGGCAGCTCCCTCAAGCGGAGCACCAGTCTGTCAGGTCAGACCCAGGAGCGGGCCCGCCGCCGGCAGCCGGGAGAGTCCCAGGAAGGCCCCGCCGGACGGCCCTCCCGAGTCTCAACGCGGTTCGGTGCCCGCGTCCACGGTCATGGGCAACGCCAGCTCATAGGCGGGCGTGGCGAGCGTGCTGACCGCGCCGCCCCGCACCCCCAGGTTGGTTACCGCGAACACATCGGAACCGATGAACACGCCGCGCGTGAAGGACGTCCACCAGTAGCCGGTCGCGTCGAAACGCGTGCTGATGCGACCCAGTTCGGTAAAGCCCCCCGTGGCCGAGACGCGGTAGACCATCAGACCTTCGAACCCTTCCGGCACGAACGGCTCACTCACCTCGTCCGCCGGCGGCACGGCCTCGCCGCCGCTCGCGTCCACCTCACTGCCGTCGCTACCCTCGCTGCCCGTGGCGCCGTCCCCGGTCCCGTCGTCCGGCACCGTGATCACCCCCGGATCGACATCGATGAACCACTCGCCGTTGTCGTGGATCGAGATCGGGAACGCCACCAGGGCATCCTGTTCACCCTGCGGCACGAAGTACGTGAGCGCCTTGGGATCCCAGAGGGCTTCCGAGTACGTGGACTCCTCACTGCTGCCCAGGATCACATTGTGCGTCCGGACCGGATTGGCGAAGTCCGTCACGTCGAAGATCGACACCTGCACCCCGGAAGACCACCAGGAGCCGTCCTCCGGCACGTACTGCCCGATGGCGAAGAGGTGGTTCTCATCCATCGGCAGCATGAAGGTCGAGAAGCCCGGCACCTTCAACTGCCCGACCACGCGCGGATTCGCGGGGTCCGCCAGGTCCAGTGTGAACAGCGGGTCCACCTGCTCGAACGTCACCAGGAACCCCCGTGCGCCCAGGAAGCGGGCCGACTGGATCGTCTCGCCCTCCGCCAGGTTCTCAATCTTGCCGACAATGCTCAGCGCGTTGCCTGCCGCGGCCAGGACGTACACGTTGTTGTACGGCTCCGTCTGGTTGTTGAAGAAGAACCAGCGGGCATCGACCGTGGTGGCCACCCGCAGGTACCCCTGATACTCGCTCATCGAATACTGGTTGAGGATGCGTCCGGGCACCGCCCCGGCCGCCACCGGCACGGCCGCCCCGGCGCTGTACGCCAGCTTGTAGATGCTCGTCGTCTGCCGCTCGTCGCCCAGATAGTCCCAGCCGCTGTCCGTCAGGTACAACGCCTCCGTTGAGGAGTAGATCAGCGCGGGGTCGGTCATCACGCCCGCCGCGTCGAAGCTGGACCCGTCGCCGGCCGAGTCCAGGCTCACCACCGTCACGATCCCGAAACCATCCGGCTCCTCCGGGCGGTACAACTGCTGCCAGGTGATGACCTGCCCCTCGGTCGTCGTGCCGTCGGCCGCCGTGTGCGTATACGTCGGCAACAGCAACTCAGGATCCACTTGCGTGGCGTCCAACTCGGCGCTGCCCCACAGCGGGATCATGCCGTAGTAGTAGTAATCCGGGTAGTTCGCCAGCACGAGGTGCAGCCGGCCGTCGATCATCCGGCTGGAAGCCGACCACCCGTCGAACGTCGTCTTGGACACGACCTGCGGCGCGGCCGGGTTCGTCACGTCGATGATCGTCACCACTGTGCGCGGCCCACCGAAGAAGTCCGGCGCCGGCGCGATCAGGATGGGTTCCTCGTCTCCGTCGGTATCCGATGCATCATCGCCATCGGCGTCGCCGGCGTCCGGCTCGGTCGCACCGTCCGAGCCTTCCGCAGTCTCGCCGTCGGAGCCTTCCTCGGCTGCCGGCTCCTCCTTGCCCGGCTCGCCTTCGGTGCTGCCACTCTCCGCGGGTTCAACCACGGCGGGCTCCCCGTCGGGAACGTCGCCCTCGGCGCCATCCGCTCCCAGGACGGGCCCGTCCACGTAGTAGCCGCCGTACGTCTCGGTTAAAGCCACCACGCGCCCGCCCGCCAGATACAGGTTGCGGCCCCAGCCTTCCAGGGGCACGCTACCGACTTCGCCCAGCGCGTCCCGCGGCGTTACCTGGACGATGCGCAGCGCGTTGTCCACCAGCATGTAGATGTACGAGCCGTCGGTCTTCACGACGTCGGCTTCGTCAACCCCTTCCTCCTGGATGGTGGTCTGGGAATGGTCGCCATCGGCAGCGTCGGTGCCCCCCGCCTCGGGACTGGCCACAGGCGCACCGCCGGCCTCACCATTGCTTAGATCTTCACCTGTACTGGTGCCCGGAAGCTGGTCGGTTGTCTCGTCCCGCGTGTCCACTGCCAGCTCAACGTACAGCGAATTGCGCTCCGCAACCTGTCCCGCCACGTAGTCCTTGAACTCGTTCTGATCCGCAAACGCCTTCAGCCCCGCCTGCGGCAGCGGGATGTCGTCAGGCCCGTTGATGATTCTGTCGCACCCACCAATCAACCCGATCGTCAAGACCGTCAGCAGTAGCCGTCGCATCGTCATGTCCTCCAGTTCGACCGATCCGCCGACGCGGGGACGGCCGGGCGCCAAAGACCCCGTCCGTCACATCTGTGAGCCGAGCACCCACACCGGCCAGTATCGGCTGATTGCATCCCCTTGCTGCTTGCGTGACCACGTCGCCCGTCACGGCATCGCCTCCTGGCAGCACCCAAGTGGGTCTGCCCACGTAACGCGCGCCCACACTTCGAGTCGCCCGCATGACGCGCGGGCAACCCTCCACGTACGCCGCTCACTAAGCAGGATTATTCGGCCACCAAGTGACCGGTCAAACACATCTTAGGACACCGCGCCGCGTGCGGTGCTCGCGGCCGCCCTCGCACGCCACCGGTCGCGCCGAGCACACAAGAAACGACAATTCGCCGGCGTCAGCCGCGTGCTGCGCGCCACCGCCGCGCACCGCCTCGCGTTCGGCACCGTCCGCCCGCCATGGACGCGGGCGGCACACCGCCGCTCGCGCCGTCACTCACGCCCCACCACTACGCAGCCGCACCCGCGCGCCGCAACCACGACGAGCCTTACCACTTGCCGCGCGGCTGTTCGTCTGCACATCCTGCACAGTCTGTTCAGGGTCACTTGATGTGCACTAATTTGCGACATTTCAATCTTATAGTATGAACCGATGCCGATACAAAAAGAACGATGAACGCAATACATGCGTCTCGACTGAATTCCTGGTCAGATTTGACTTTTTCTTCCCAGTCTCATAATCTACACGTGTGTGTAGTAAGGTGCTATTAGGACCATGAATGTCAATATTGGTAAATTGACCGCTTGACCGGGATTAGGCTTGGCAGAGCCACCTGTGGTGCGACGGCACAACGACATCAGCCGTCGAGGCCGAAAAGATTCTCACCGCTGCAAGTAGAGAGGGAGGAGACCAATGACACGCACGAAGTGGGTAGTGGCCCTTGGAATGGGCGGCTTCAGCGCGCTGCTGGGGGCCGCTCCGGCGTTTGCGCAAAGCACAGCGGGCCCCTACGGCCCGACTCCGGGTGGGCCGATCAATGTGGCCCCGTTGCCCGACGTGTTTCCAGGAGCGCTGGTTCTGGAACGTCACGGGCGGGTTGCACGGCTGTACGGAGTCCCGTTCGGCTTCGGTAACAGCCCCGCGGAGACGGCCGGGCAGTTCCTTGCCCTGCATGCGGACTTGTTCGGGGTATCAGCCCGCAGCCTGCAACCGGAGAGCTACGGCCCCGACGGGCCGGCGGTCTTGCCGCTGATGTATCTGCCGGAGACCGAAACCTACAAGTTCACGTTGTTGAAGTACGGACAGCACGTCAGCGGCATCCCGGTGTTCCGCGCTGACGTGCGATTGTTGGTGCGCAACGAACCGCGCTACCCGCTGGTGTGGGTTGGCTCCAGTCTGCGTCCCCTGGGCGACTTCGCCGTCCCCGCCGGCGTCACGACGCAGGAGCCGGGGGACCTCGGGCACGCGGCCGCTGGCGCGTTGGTGCCGGGCCTGGTGAACTTCACGCCTTCGCAATACGTCATCTGGGCGGGCATCAACGACATGGCCGTGGAGCCGGTCCTAGCGGTGCAGTTCTTCGCGGACAACGGTCCCCCCGCCGCCACCGGCTATGAGAAGTGGCTGTTCATCGCCAACGTCGCCACCGGCGAGATCGCGTACCGCGAGGACTTCGTCGTCCACGTGAACGTGTCGGGCAACGTCAGCGGACTCGCCACCGACGGCACCGGGGCGGACATCTGTCATCCCGAGGTGAGCATGCCGCTGCCCTACGCGCGAGTGGACATCCAGGGTGGCAACTTTGCGTACGCCAACGCGAACGGGAACTTCGTGATTCCGCACCCGGGGACGGACGACGTGACCGTGGTTTCGGATGTCCGGGGGCAGTGGTTTCGCGTCTTCGACCAGGGGGGCTCCAATGAAGTCCTGTCGCAGGTGGTGACGCCGCCCGGACCGGCGGACTTCGTGCACAATGCCGCCAACACCAGTGAGTTCTTCCGGGCGGAGGTGAACGCCTACATCCATGCCAACGTGGTGCGCGATTTCGCGCTCTTCCACAACCCGGCATATCCGACCATCGGCACCCAGACGGAGTTTCCGATCAACGTCAACATTGACGACACCTGCAACGCCTTCCATAACGGCACGTCCATCAACTTCTTCCGCAGCGGGGGCGGCTGCACGAACACCGGCAACTCCACGATCGTCTACCACGAGTACGGACATCACCTCGTGCAGGAAGGCGGCAACGGGCAGGACCAGTACGGCGAAGGCATGAGCGATTCGGTCGCTCTGGTCATCGTGGATTCGCCGCTTATCGCCATCGGGCTCTACAGCGACTGCAACGGCGCCCTGCGCAACGCCGACAACGGTAACCAGTATCCGTGCGACAGCGGCAGTCAGGGCAAGTACTACTGCGGCGGCGTGCTGTCGGGCAGCATCTGGCATACCCGCGAGGAGCTCATCGTCACCGAACCGGTCAACTACCGCAACATCCTCGGCAGTCTGACCATCAACTCGATTCCGATGCACGGCGGGGACCAGGTCGGGCCGGACATCACGGTGGACTTCCTCACCCTCGATGACAACGACGCGGACCTGACCAACGGCACCCCGCATTCCCAGGAAATCTGCACCGGCTTCGGGCTCCACAACATGGGCTGCCCGGCCATGGCCCCCATCGCCGTGTGCGTGGACGGGACCGTGACGGCCTACGCCGGGGACAACTGCTGCGCGCTGGTCAGTGTCGCCGACGTGGACGGCGGATCCTATGATCCCAGCGCGGCGGGCGACGTCGCCTCGATCTGCATCACGGCCGTGGACGGCAACCCGGTGGGCTGCCTCGATGAGGCGCTCGTCTGCGGCGTCGGCCAGCACTCCGTCACTCTTACTATCACGGACCAGGGCGGACTCAGCGCTTCCTGCGATGCCACCGTGGTGGTTCAGGACAACCAGCCGCCGGACATCAGTATCGAGGTCAACGGCGGCGCGGTGGACGCGAACTGCGAGTTCACGCTCACCTACTCGGCCACCGTCACCGACAACTGCTGCATCGACATCGACGACGTGAGCGCGCACACCAGCCTCATCGGCGGCAGCGCGAACCTGGGTGTCCAATCGGCCGTTATTGATCAAGTGAGCGAGACCGAAGTGCACATCGACGGCTCGGTGCCCGTGTCCAATGTCACGGAGTGCCCGGCCGTCATCGAAGTCGAAGTGACGGCCGCCGACTGCGAGGAAAACAGCAACACCGACACGGAGTCGGCTGAGGTGAACGATGCCACGCCGCCCACCATCACCTGCAACGCCGTGGGCGGGAACGTGGATGAGAACTGTGAGTACGTGATGCCGTTCTCGGCCACCGTTCTGGACAACTGCTGCGTGAACGCGGCCGAAGTGGACGTGCTCGTCGAGTTGCTCACCGGTAACGCCACCCTGGGCACCCCGACCATCAACAAGGTCCAGGTCGAGCAGGGCGAGGTCC
>JAKQDH010000182.1 GCA_029558835.1 Planctomycetota bacterium
GGAGGCGATGTTCTTGATGTGGGCGAGGCACGCCGACTTCTTGGCCGCCCGCCGCGCCGCCTCCAGCGACGGCAGCAGGATCGAGATCAACAGGGCGATGATCGCGATCACGACCAGCAGCTCGATCAGCGTGAAACCCCACCAGACTCTTCGTCGGTGCTTGTTCAATCTGTGGATCATACCTGCGTTCCTCCTTATGATTGAAGTCTCTCTGAAAGTCCTACCTGCTTCTGGAGTGCCCACCGGAGCTTGATCAACCCAACCGTACTGCCTGCCAGCACTGCCACGACGCCGAGGCACCAACCTCCAGAGCCCACGTACCGCCTGACGATGGTTGAAAGGCCATCGCAAGCCGTGACTATACCAACCGTCCGCTAGCAATGAAGACGCCAAAACGGGTGGCGCGGCAAAAAATCGGCGCGAAAAATCTCTAAAATCGTCCCCAAGACGTGATATCATCGAGAGTGGAGGCACGATGCTGTCCCGAATCGGAGACAGTAGCCTTGCGGGAAGCCCCTGGGAGCGACGATATGGGCTGTGACGTTCCCGAGGAGCGGCTCTGGAGCGCCATTGACCGTGGCGCGCCCGAGCTGGCAGAACACTTGGCCGCCTGCCCTGCCTGCCGCGAGCGCGCGGAACGCCTGCGCGCTGGCATCAGTGCGGTGCAAACTGCACATCTCGCCGCGTTGAGACCGCTGCCGGAACGCATCGGCCCCTATCGCGTCCAGCGGCTGCTGGGCGAGGGCGGCATGGGGATCGTTTACGAGGCGGTGCAGCAGCAGACGGAGCGTCCGGTGGCCATCAAGGTCATCCGCGGCGGCGTCTGCGTGGACGAAGCCCACATCCGGCTCTTCCAACGGGAGGCTCAGACCCTGGCGCGGCTGCGGCACCCCGCGATCGCTTCCATTTACGAAGCCGGGCTGACGGACGACGGTCAACACTACTTCGCCATGGAACTGGTCCAGGGTGTACCTCTCACCCAGTACGTGCAGGAGCAGCACGTCCCCCGGCGGCAACGCCTGGAGTTGTTCCGCCGGATTTGCACCGCGATCAACTACGCGCACCAACGCGGCGTCATTCACCGCGACCTGAAGCCCACGAACATCCTGGTGGACGCGGACGGGAGCCCCAAGATCCTCGATTTCGGCCTGGCGCGGATTACGGACCCGGAGGGTCCCCCGTCGCTAACGCTGACCGCCGAGGGCAGCATCATCGGGACGCTGCCGTACATGAGTCCGGAGGAGGCCCGCGGCAGCCGCGAGGAGACTGATGTACGCAGCGACGTCTACGCCCTCGGGGTGGTGCTGTGCGAGCTGCTGACCGGAAAGCTGCCCTACGCCGTGGCGCGGTTGCCGCTGCTGGAGGCCGTTCGGGTCATTTGCGAGGAGCCGCCGCGTCGCCTGTCGGCCCTCGATCGGACCTTGCGGGGCGACCTGGAGACGATCGCGGGCAAGGCGCTGGAGAAGGAACCCGGTCGGCGGTATCAGAGTGCGGCCGGTCTCGCGGAAGACATTGATCGGTACCTCTCGGACCGCCCGATTCTGGCGCGACGCGCCGGTCTGCTGTATCAGTTGCGTAAGCTGGCGGTCCGGCACAAGCTGGCGTTCACCACGGCGGCACTGCTGGTGCTGCTGATCTCGGGGGTGCGCCTGTGGGTGGACTGGGCGGCCGCCCAGGTGGCCCGGTCCGCGCAGACACAGGAGGAGTTGCAGGACCTGGCCGTGGCGAACATGGCCCGCGAGGCGGGAGCGGCCCTGTACTCCCAGGGTAGCTTCGACCGCGCCATCATCTTCTACCGTCAGGCGTCCGAGATCTATGCGCGGTTGGGGCGTGAGGACACCTACGAAGCCGCCCGCGCGATGCTCGGCTTGGGGCTCGCCCTGATCGCGCGAGAAGAGCCCAGCGTCAGCGACTACGAGTACGCCGAGATCAGGTTGCTGCGGGCAAGGGACTTCTTCGAGTCGCGCGCGGACGAGATGGCACGCGGGTACTTGGCCGAGACGCTTGTCGCCTTGGTGCGGGTGTACGGTGAAGAGGGGCTGGACGACCCGGAGTTGAGAGCGGAGGCGCAGGCCGCGCTGCGGGACCTCCCGATGGAGGTCGGCCCGCCGACCCCAGCCGATGAGCAGGAGGAGAGGCCCGCCCGCGAGTCCGCGAAGTCACCAGCGACGGGCGGGGAGGACCGACCTCCCGGCACGCCGTTCGGCTCGGCGGACGAAGGTCGCGGGGCTGCCGCGGCAGAGCCGGGTGCCCCCCGTGTGTCGGCCGTCGCTGGGGGCGGTTAGGCGTGGGCGGCTTGAGGAGGTTCGGGGATGAGCGGCACGCCGGGCGATACCGCGAGCGGTCCGCACGATTTAACGCCTTCACTGTTGGTGCGCCTGCGGACGGGCGATCCACAGGCGGGTGAGCTGCTGAACCGCCTGTACCGCGAAGCGGTCTTGCGCTTCTGCTTCGCGTGCCTGCAAGACCGCGAAGAGGCGGAAGATGCGTTGCAGGACATCTTCTGCCGGGTGTTGGAGGCGGGGCAGGTACCGGACGCTTTCCGCTGCTGGCTGTACCGCGTGGCGCGCAATCACTGCGCCGGCGTGCTGCGGGAGTGGGCCAGGCACGGGCGGGCGAAGCCATTGCCCACGCCGTCGCGGCTGGGGCGGGACGCCACCGGCCAGTTGACGCGCCTCGTCCGGCGTGAGGAGCAGGCGAAGCTGGCGGAACTGGTGGCCTGCCTGCCGCTGGAGTACCGCGAGGTGCTGAGCCTGCGTTACGTCGAGGGTCTCACGCGGGCGGAGATTGCAGAAGTGCTCGAAATCCCCGAATCACTCGTTAAGTCACGCCTGTTCACCGGTCTGCGCGAACTCCGTCAGTTTGCGCGGCCCGCTGACGAAGAGTGACCCTTGCAGGTGCCGGGGTGGCCTGCGCCGCCGGGGCGTCGGTTGCTGGACTCCTCCCGGACCGCTAAAATGAAGTGGCGAAGCGGCGCGCACCGCCGACGCCCGGGACAACTGGCGTGAACGACTGGTTTGAGGCAGAACGACGCGTCGAACGCGCCCAGCAGCTTTCCGAAGCCCATCAATGGACGGAGGCCCTGGCCGAGATCGAGGCTGCGCTGGCGATCAACCCCAACCATGCGGACTGGCACGTGCAGCGGGGGTACCTGCTGGACGAGTTGGACCGCCCGGCGGAGGCGGTGGCCGCGTACGAGCGGGCCCTCCAACTGGAACCGGGTGATGAGGACGCCCTGGAGGCGCTGGGCAATGACCTGGCGCACACCGGAGAGTTGACGCGGGCCTTATCCGTCTTTGCGGAATTGGCGCGGCTCTGCCCGGACTATGAACCGGCCTACTGCCAGCGGATTGGCATCTACGCGCAACTGGGCCAGCACGACCGGGCGGAGGAGATGTTCTACCTCGCCCAGGAACTGGACGACGAGTGCCCGGCCTGCTTCTTCCAGATCGGTCGGTCCCTCGAGGATCGCGGCGAAAGGGCCCGGGCCTTGTATTGCTGGCAGCGGGTCCTGCAGATCGACCCCGAGTTCTACGGCGTACGCCAACTTATCGCCCAGGCGTATCGCCAGGAGGGCAAGCTCGCGGAGGCGCGGGACCTGCTGCTGGAAGAGCTGCGCAACGATCCAGGCGACCTCGACCTGCTCTGGGAGCTGGCGGAACTGGCGACCGCCGCTGGCGACCTCGAGGGGGCGGCCGCCAGGTTCACACAGATCGTCGAACTGGTGCCTGAACATCCGGAGAGCCACCTGGCCCTGGGCAAGACCCTGCTGCGGCTGAATCGCCCCAACGAGTCCCTGCGGGCCCTGGAAACTGCCGACCGCCTGTACCGCGACCGACGCTCGTCAATGGCAAAGACGCCCCCGACCGAGGCGGCGGCCGAGTTTGCCGGCTGCCATCCTGGGGACTTGGCGGCCGCCATGGGAGAGGCCTTGTTGCGTCTGCAGCGGGTTGCAGACGCTCGATCGTGGTTGCGGCAGGCTGCGGAGAGCGGCGAGCAGGACGCCGAGTTTCAGTTGCACTTGGGGCATTGCCTGGTGGCCGCGGGCCTCGTCGCTCTGGCCGCGGACTGCTACCGGAGAGTGCTCGCGCAGGACGCGACGAACCACCTGGCGCATCACCAGTTGGGCGTCTGCCTCTTGCAGGAAGGGAACTGGGACGGCGGCTTGGACCACTTCGTCGAAGCGAATCGGCAGCGACCGGACTTCGTGCCGGCCGTGCATAACGCCGTACTGGTCTGCGCCCACCTCCGCCAGTGGACGCGGGCCCGAGAGCTACTCCGCGCGGGGCAGCGCGACAACCCGGGGGAAGCCGCACTGCTGCGGCTGGCGCGGCGTCTGCCCTGGCTGAGGGTGCGGTCCTGGGTGCGCCGGCTCTGGCCGCTCAAGTGAAGCCGGGGCACCGGTCGCGACGCCCACGGGTGATAACGGGGTCCGCCAGTGGACTTGGTGGTCACACAGGCGCCGTCGGTCGGCGCCGGGGGCGTGACCTGGTCTCTCGGTTGGTGTACACTCCCACCTTCGTTCTTCCGCAACCGGGCGGCCAAGGGCACGTATAAGACCCACGGGGGGAAGTGCACCCGGGGGATAAGAGGCGACGCGGGGCCGGGACACGTTGGGTGGCAAGCGGCAAGGATGGAGAACCATGTCGAAGCACGTATGGCTGATGGGGTTGGGTTTACTGTTAACCGGGATGGTGCTGGGCAGCGCGGCGGCCGCGGAGCCGACGCCACAACCGCCGCCGGTTCCCGAGGGCACTTTTCCGCCGGATTTCCCCACGCTGGAGCAGATTCTGACGACGGCCGTCAGGAACATCGCCCGCCGTTACAACCTCAACGAGGACCAGGAGAAAGCCACGCTCGATCTCATGTTGCGGGAGGTGTATCGGTTCCTCCAGGAGAACCAGACGGATGTCTGGCCGGTGATCCGTGACCTGGCCGCCATTCAGATGGGCAAGAACCCCAGCGCCATCGACCAGGAGCGGCTCCAACGACTGGGCAAGACCGCCCGCCCCGTCATGGAGAAGGCGAAGAAGGCGATCTTCGACGCCAACCGTGAGTGGGCTAAGATCCTGACGCCGCAGCAGGTTAGGACGCACGAGTTTGATCTTGAGGAAATGGAGAAGGCGTTTGTCGAGATAGACAACAACCTGCGCAATTGGGAAGAAGGCAACCCGACGCAGAAGAGCATCTTCCCGTCCCCGCGGGTCTATCCGAATGAGCCGCCGGTGCCGGAGAAGCCGGCACCCGGCCTGCCCAAGCCGGCCTTCGCGGAAGTCCAGCTCACCCTGTTTGAGACGCGGGTTGAGGAGTTCATCAAGGATTACGAACTTGACAAGACGCAGATCGAAAGCGCCCGGTCGATCATGCGCGAATACCAGGAGAAGGCCCGTAGCTACCTCAACGGCGTGAAGGCGGACCTGGAGCGTGTCTCGGCCGCCCGCGACGAGGCGGAGAAGAAGCATGAGCGTGAGGCGCTGGCGAAGGCCGACGAGGAGTACCGCAAGCTGCGGGAGCCGGTAAACGCCATCTTCGCCCAGATGGAGGACCGCCTCCAGGCTCTACTCACCCAGGCCCAGAAGGACCGCTACGCCGCCAAGCAGCAGGCGGCCAAGACCAAACCGGAATCTCCCAAGACGGAGCCGGGCAAGCCACAGGCCCCCAAGTCCGAGGGCACCCCGCCGGCCGAGTCGAACAAAGGCGACAAACCCTCGGCCGAGTCAGACAAGGACAGCAAGCCCTCCGGCGAAGGCACCAGCAAGCCCGTGCGCCGACGCCAAGCCCCATCCAAGAACGCCCCCCCGCCCCCGCCGGCCAATCCGGCGGAGGAGCCGAAGAAGCCTTAACGCCCACTTGAGGGGCAGCCACAAGGCCAAACAGGGTGGCATGGCCAAGCGCAGCGCCGCCATGCCCTCGCGTGAACGAGGCTTGGTTCTCGCGACCGTCCGCCGGCAGGCAGAACTCCGGCGCCCAACAGCTTCGGCACCCCGTGGCCGACGTTGTCGTTCTCAAGCGCGCCGGTTCCCGGGGCACCAACCGCAGTCCGGCCGCGCTTCAAGGGGCCACAGGCCGCGCCGCCGAGCAGAACCCTCCGGATCCGGTGCGTCACCGCTCTCGACGCCGCCCGGAAAGTCCTCCTGCACCGCCAGGGACTGACGATCCCGCAACGGCCCCGCTACCCGGGGGAAGCCGCGCAAATGTAGTGGAAACTTCGGCCGTCCAACCCTCTTTCCAGTATCGCCAGGGCCGTTTACGCTCGATGGGTGTCTAACTTGAGCCAAGATGACTGTGCTAACGTGCGCGCGTGGATGCCGTCCCTGATGTGTCTCACACCTGGGTTTTCGGGTGGGGACGGTTGGCTATGTCGAGGTCGGGTGGACATGAGAGTCCACCGGGCGAACGGGAGGAGGCGGGTGCCGGCCTGCGTAGACGACGCGGGCCGGTCATGGACCCGAAGGTGGAAGTGTTGAAGCACCGGTCTGATTCGGCCGCCTGCCGTGGCCCATGGCTGGGGAAGGGGACCATCCCCGGCGGCACTCGGGTCGGTTCAGCGGCCTGTTGAACAAGGGTCGGACCTCGGCTGATGCCGCGACAGCCGGTTCATTCGAGACCCTCTACGTCGGCCACGGGGGGGCGCGCCGGCTTCTTCAGCAGGCTGTGACGGGGTCGGGCGTCGGCGCGCGACACCAGCCTCGTTGGTGGGCGCAAGGGTCGCGGGCGAATGCCGCGGCCTGGCCTGTCCTGTGTCGCGCGTGACGTCGCCGGCTACTCCCTATGCGGTTCGCCACTCGTTCAGGAGAGGCCCCGATGACTGCTATGTCGGAGGAATCAGAGCACGAAGTTACGCGCCTGCTCGAAGCCATCCAGGCCGGTCGATGCGACGCCCGCGACGCACTCGTGAAGACGATGTATGCCGAGTTGCACTGCCTGGCCGACCGCCTGATGAAAGACGAACGCACGACCCACACGCTTCAGCCCACGGCCGTGCTCAACGAGGCCATGCTCAAGGTCCTGCGTCCCCGCAGTCTGGCGAACCTCACGAACCGCGTGAGCTTCGTGGCCGCGTGCGCCACCGCGATGCGCCAGGTGCTCTGTGACCACGCCCGCAAGCGGCGTGCCCAGAAGCGCGGGGGAGACGCGCGGAGGCAACCCCTGACGGAGGATCTGGTGCAGTTTGACGGGCGCCTCGTCGAACTTCTGGCGTTGGACGAGGCGCTCTGCGATCTGCGGCAGCTCAAGGCACGACACGAAGAGGTGGTCACGCTCCGCTACTTCGGCGGGCTGTCGATCAAGGAGATCGCCGGCCACTGCGAAGTAGCGCACAAGACGGTCGAGCTTGATTTGCGCCTGGCGCGGGCCTGGTTGAGGCGCAGACTGGCCGGCGATGACGCAGGACCACAGACGGAGTGACGCCAGATGGCCGCGGAGCACTGGGAGCGGGTCGAGGAGCTCTTCCGGAAGGCGGTGAACCTGCCGGCGGACGAACGGGCTGCCTTTCTGGAACGCGCGTGCGGGGGTGACCGGGAGCTGCTGACCGAGGTCGGCAGGCTCCTGGCCGAAGACGACGGGGCGACGTCGCCGTTGCCACCGGCCGAGTTCAATGTCGCGGCGCTGCTTGCCCAGGCCGGGGCCGACGACCCCAATATCGGTGAGCAGATCGGTGCTTACAGGATCATCGAACTGCTCGGCGAGGGCGGGTTCGGCGTGGTATACCTGGCCGAGCAGACGGAACCGTTGCACCGACTGGTCGCGGTCAAGGTCATCAAGCCGGGGATGGACACACGCGAGATCGTCCGCCGCTTCGAGGCGGAGCGTCAAATGCTGGCGGTCATGGACCACCCTTGCATCGCCAAGGTGTTCGACGCGGGGGCCACCGAGCGCGGTCTGCCCTACTTCGTTATGGACTATGTCGAAGGGGAGCCGATTACCCAGTTCTGTGACCGCCAGTGTCTCGGTGTCGAACAGCGTCTCGACCTGTTCATAACTGTCTGCGAGGCCGTGCAGCACGCCCACATCAAGGGTGTGATTCACCGGGACCTGAAACCTTCGAACATCCTCGTTGCCTGTGACGCCAGTGGCCAGCCTCGGCCGAAGGTGATCGACTTCGGCGTTGCCAAAGCGCTCGACCAGCGCTTGGGCACGCACACAGTCTTCACCGGCGGGGGCCAACTGATCGGTACGCCCGCCTACATGAGCCCTGAGCAAGCCGGGACATCCGGCCTGGACATCGACACGCGCGCGGACGTGTACTCGCTGGGCGTCGTGCTCTATGAACTGCTCACGGGCGTGCGGCCCTTCGATCGGGAGTCCCGCCGGCATGCCAGCCCGGAGGAAGTCCAGCAGATCGTCCGCGAGGAAGAGCCCGCCAAGCCCAGCACCCGGCTTGCCTCAGTCCTCACGACGCAGATGGAGCAGGGCTCGACGATCGCCAAGGCACGGGGAACAGACGTCCGCACGCTGCGGCGCCGACTGCGCGGCGACCTGGATTGGATTCTGCTCAAATGCCTGGAGAGGGACCGCGAGCGGCGCTACGACACGGCCCACAGCCTGGCGCTGGACCTGCGCCGCCACCTCCGGCACGAACCCGTCGAGGCCGGCCCGCCCAGCCTTAGCTACCGGATGAGGAAGTTCGTCCGGCGAAACCGCGGCATGGTCGGCGCGGCAACCGCTGCGGCGGTGGCGTTGGTATGTGGGCTGATCAGCACGACGATCTTCGCCGTGCGCGCAAGCAGACAGGCGGCCGAGGCTCGCTTCCAGCAGGCGGTGGCCATCGCCACTATGGATGCCCTGGGCGGGGTCTTCTCCGCGGCAGACCCGAGCGAGCAGCAGGGCCGGGGCGATCTGACGATTCGCGCGTATGTGGATGAGTTGGCCCAGCGCCTGGAGTCGAATGAGAAGCCGGGATTCCTGGACAATCCGGACCCCTTGATTCAGCAGTTGCTCGAGATCGGCGTGCGCAACCACGTCGCGCGAACGTACACTTCCCTGGCAGAGTATGGTAGTGCGGAGGGGCTGCTGCGCCGTTCACTGGAACAGGCCGGTGCGCTCGGCGCGCGGGGCAGGCTCCAGGCTGCCCAGACGCAGTATCTTCTGGCGGACGTGCTGTTATACAAGGGCGATTACCACGGTGCGCAGTCCTTCGCTGCCGATGCCTTGCAGGGCTTTCTGGCCCTGAACGAGCCCGTTCGCGCCCTCGACGCCAAGGGCATCCTCGCAGCTGCCCTGAAGTCACAGGGGGACTTCGCCGGGGCGCGCGTGCTGCAGGAGGAGTGTCTGGTCGAGAGCACGCGCTTGTTCGGGCGGCTCCACCGGCGGGTGGCGAAGGGGCATCTTGCCCTTGGGATGATGGACACCGACAGTTGGCTGCACGAGTCTGCCGAGCGGCACTTGCGCGAAGGCTTGAGCATCCTCCGGGAACTGGCCGGTACTGACCAGGACGCCGCCGTCGCGGAGGCGCGATTCGCCCTAGCACGGTTGCTGGACCAGGATTCCCGATTGGACGAGGGGCGTGCTGAACTGGAGGCAGCTCTGCATACCCACGAGACGCTTTACGGTCCGGACCACCCGTCGGTGGGCGCGTTCCTGCACGAGATCGGCGTCAATGCCTTCAAACGAAGGGATTTGGAGGCTGCCTACCAGGCGACTCTCCGGGCCGTGCAGATTCGGGAGAAGCGCCTGGGACCCAACCACGAGCGGGTGGCCGCCAGCCTGCAGAACCTCGGATCGATCGAGGAGCAACTGGGCCGCTATGAGGAAGGTGAGGAGCACCTCGCGCGGGCCATCGCCATCTACTCCGCCTGCGGCAACAGAACTTACGAAGTCATGCGATGCCGGATTCCCCTGGCCGGTTGTATAGCCGAGCGCGATCCCGCGCGCGCGGAACAGATCCTCCTCGACGTGCAGGACTGGCTCTCCCAGAACACGCGCGGCCCCCTCACTCCAACGCACCACAAGCTCGCGGCGCGTTTCGTGCGGCTGTACGACCGGCTCCACGCGACCGACCCGGACAAGGGCTACGACGCCAAAGCCGCCGAATGGCGCGCCAAGCTCCCGCCGCACGAGCTAGCCGAGTTGGACGCCAAGCCCGCCGCCGCCGCTCCCTCTCCCCCGGCGGAGACGGAGCCAAAGGCGGGAACGGACTGAGACGCGCCCGGGCGCTCGCCGAGACCCCCAAGACCGCGCCAAGACGGTGGCACGCACCGGGAGGGGAGCCGCCCGAGCGTGCCACTCAGTGCCGCCGTGATTGGCGTCGGGACGTCTCGTACCCCGACGTGGTGCGCGTCGCCCCGCAACCCGGAGGCCGGCACCGGCGGAGGAGTGCCGGTGCCGGCCCGTGGGGTGGCCGGCAGTGGGCCCGTCCCGGCGCTTACGTCCCGGCACCGAAGCCCACTTCAAACTCCGCGAAGTCGGCCAGGTCCACGTCGCCATCGGCGTCGAAATCGGCGTCAGCGCATCCTGCTGGGTATTCGACGCCCGGGCCCAGCAGGCACGCCGCGAAGATGTCGAAGTCGTCCACGTCAACATCGCAGTCGATGTCAAGGTCGCCGGCGAATACCGGCGTCACCGTCAGCGTGACCGCGGCGCTGACGGCCACACCGCAGTGCCATACGCGCACGCGGTACTGCCCGGCATCGGCCCCGCGCGCGTCGGCGATCGTCAGTGTCGGCGTCGTGGCTCCGGAGATGACGCTCCCGTAGCCGGTCGGCCCATCGACGAGCGCCGTGCCGCTACTACGGTACCACTGGTACTCCAGCGGTCCGTAGCCGTCCGCCTCAACGCTGAACTCGGCCGTGCCGCAGGCCTCCACCACCTGATCGCCCGGCGGCGTCACGATCTCCGGCGGCGCCACCGGGTCGTTCCAACGGGCAATATTCCCCGCCGACACCCCACCGGACGACATGAACGCACCGCCCGCGAACAGAGCCGGCGGATGGGGCTCGAAGCCGCTCTCGGGGTAGACCGTCAGGGCCTGCACCCACCCGTACTCATCGATCCCCGATCCCAGCGGCTGCCACACCCAAGCTTGTGCTGCGTCGTCCCAGTGCGCACGAGCGATATGGTTGCAGTTAGCCATGCCGCCGGCGGTGGTGAAGTAACCGCCCGCGATCAGATCACCATTGTAGACCGTCAGAGCGTCCACCTCCGGAAAGTCGCCGCCCATTCCCGACCCCAGCGCCTGCCAGCCGCTCTCGTCGTTCCAGCGGCCGATGCAAGGACACTCCCCGTAGTACCAGAAGGAGCCTCCCGCGATCAGCTCCTCCCCGTACACGGTCAGGGCGAACACGTACCCATCAAGGCTTGGGTCGAGCGCTCGCCAGCCGTTGGTTTCGTTCCAGCGGGCGATGTAGTTGGCAGGCGCACTGAAAGTGCCGCCCGCGACGACGTCCCCTTCGTGGACTGTCAGGGCACGCACTTCACCGTTCGCCACGCCCGATCCCAGCGGGTGCCAGGCGCCGTCCCAGCGGGCGATTCGGTTGGCGGGCGTCGTGAAGTTGCCTCCCGCGATCAGCTCACCCTCGTAGACCACCAAGGCGTACACGCATTGGTAGATACTCCCGATTCCGGATCCCAGCGGGTGCCAGACACCGTCCCAGCGGGCGATCCGGGTGGCGGGCGTCGTGAACGAGCCCCCCACGACCAGCTCCCCATTCCAGACCGTTAGGGCGTACACGGGCCCGTTCATGCCCGACCCCAGCGGCTGCCACTGCGAACCATCCCACCGGGCGATGTAGTTCACTTGCAGTCCGCGCGCGTGGGTGAAGTCACCCCCGACGACGAGCACGGGTGCCTGCGGGCCGGCCCCATCGGGGTCCCACGCCGTCATCGCCTTCACCGCGCCGTCCAAGTCACCGACCGGGAACTGCTCCACCCAGCCCGGACAGGGGCACCCCCCCTGACACTCGTCTGGTATGCCGTCACCCTGGCAGTCCTCGCTTGTACCGGCGTAGATCTCACAGCAGTCGTCTATCTCATTGTCATTGCAGTCGTCCCAGCACTCCGGTTCGCATTCATCCGGGACGGCGTTCTCGTTGCAGTCCTGGCTGGGATCGGCATAGATCTCGCAGCAGTCGCGGGTGCCATTGCCATTGCAATCGTCCTCGCATTCCGGTTCGCACTCATCCGGCGTGCCGTTTGCGTTGCAGTCGGGTGAGAAATCCCCGAGCGGTGGCACGTCGCATTCATCGGGCACCCCGTTGTCATTGCAGTCGGCACCGATACAGCCCTCGATCTCACATTCATCCGGAAGGTTGTTGCCGTTGCAGTCCGGGCTGGCGCCTTCGTGCAGATCGCAGCAATCATCCACCTCGTTGTGGTTGCAGTCTCCGTGGCACGTTTCGCACTCGTCCGGAATGTCATTCTCGTTGCAGTCAGCCTTCTGCCCGCAATCGGTCCACTCGTCGCACGCCGTCTCGTCCGGCGCCATTGCCTCGCAATCGATGTCACAAACGTCCGGAATGGTGTTCCCGTTGCAGTCGCCTTCGGGCATCCGCTCGTAGGCACCCATATCCACGATCGGTGGGGTACCGGCGCCTGTGTCCTCCCGCGGGTCGTCCACAAACCGTGGCCAGCCATCGAGGTCGAACGGGACCTGTACCTCCTCGTTATTGCCGGCGTCGAGGCAGGGCGAACCGGCTTGAAGATGGTAGTCGTTGTCCCACCAAGTCCACGGGTTATCGTCCGGTCCGTCGGGATCGACGAACAGCGGGTCGGCGTCGATGTTGCCCACGCCCGGCCATCCACCTTGAACGTCACTGAAGGTCACCTCAACCGTCGTATGGTCGTCTTCGCACTTCCAGATTTCGTTGTTCTGACTCCATAGAATGCAATTCTTAATCTCCAGCGTGGTCTCCCACAGCCATCCACAGCAGCCAATCGCTGGACCCGGGCCGTTGGCGACAAATGTGCAGTTAGTGAAAATATCACCGCCTCCGTCCCACGGTGCGCTCGCGTACCAGACGGCACCTCCCACCAGCCCCGCAGTGTTGTGTGCAATCGTACAGTTGACGTAGCTGGGCGCGCGGGGTGCGCCATGGAATGTG
The DNA here is from genome assembly GCA_029558835.1 of Planctomycetota bacterium. Lineage (GTDB taxonomy): Bacteria > Planctomycetota > Phycisphaerae > UBA1845 > UBA1845 > JAKQDH01. The sequence continues at coordinate 13,038 of JAKQDH010000182.1, forward strand.
TAAATCCCTCCGCCGTATTTTGTGGCCTGGTTATCGCTAATAGCGCAGTTGATAAGAGTGTCCCCGTTCCCGCCATCGCCCCAAATACCGCCGCCCCACGCAGCAGAGTTCTGCGAGATCGAGCAGCTAGTAAGCACCGCCTCTAGCGGGGGATCCTCCTCGCTAATCGTCACCGTGCTGGGGATTGCCTTGCCGAGATGCAACTCACCGTAGAACGAGAGTAAAACGCCACCACCACGACTATCTGGACCCTCAGCGGAGTTCCCACAGATCGTACAGTCGGTAAGCGCCGCGCTGCTGCAGTGGACCACAATGCCGCCGCCGCCACACGCACGGTTCGCCGCAATTTCACAGTTGACAATCGCGGGGCTGCCGTTTACGCAGCGCACACCACCGCCCCAGTAATCGCCGCCTAGATTCTCCCTGATTGTGCACGCCAAGAGCTTCACGTTGCTTGAAAACGCATGGACCCCACCACCGCCGCCGCTGGCTCGATTGCCGCTGATCGTGCACCTCGTGAACGTCGACGCGTCACGGCAGCAGCATACCCCGCCGCCGCCGCCTTTGTCGTCGAAGTCCCAGCCTGCTGAATTGCCGTTGATTGCGCAGTTCGTGAACGTGGGGTCTGCGCCGGAGAGATGGATGCCGCCGCCGCTGCCAACGGCGGTGTTGTCCGGGCCAACGGTGCAATCGGTGAATCTTGCTCTGCTGCCGCCGAGGGCAACGCCACCGCCGTGCCCGCCGCCTGTCGGTCCGGCCTGATTACCAGCAATAGTGCAACCAGAGAGACGCGCCCCGTCGTTGGAGCAGTACATGCCACCGCCGTTGCGCGCGGCGTGGTTGCTCGTAATCGTGCATTCTTCGAGCGTCAAGAAACTGGATTCACAGTAGATCCCGCCGCCGCTACTTGTGGTCGAGTTGCCAGTGATCACGCAGTTGACCAGGCGGGGACTGCTGCACTGACAGAGGACGCCGGCGCCGTAATCGTCGACGAACCCGTTGCTGATTGTCAGTCCGCGCACGACCGAGTCGGCGCGCTCCATGCTGTCGAAGAAGAACCCGCGGTGATGGTTCTGCTCGTCTCCCCCGCAGTCGATCACGCATAGTGCGGGGTTGTCAGACGCGCTCCGCACGGTGATCGCCTTGCCTCCAAAGTCGAGGTCACGATTGCCTTCGTCGGTATAGCTCCCGTCGGCGATCTCCACGAAATCCCCGGCTTCGGCCGCGTCGATCGCCGCCTGGATCGTTGGATACTCCAGTGTCGGAACGTCCAGCACCCGCCCCACGATCAAACGGACAATCACCTCACGGGGCGTGTTCGACGCCATATCATCAGACACCTGAAGCGTCGCGGTATACGACCCCGTCGGCAGACCGGCAGTGTCCACGCTGAGCACAGCCTCGTTCATCGCTCCGTCCGATTGCCCTGCGTCGGGCGAGATCGTCAACCACGCCGGCTGGCCGCTGATCTCCCAGTCCAGCGTCCCGACCCCGCAGTTCCGCACCGACAGCACCTGGTCCTCGGGGTTCTCACCTCCCTCCGGTGCGACGAACCTGATCTCGGGCAGACTCAACGCGATGGCCGGGCCGGCAGGGTTGAATTCGTATGCGCCCATGTCCACGGTCGCAGGGTCGCCGCTGAACCGCGGACCACCGCCCAAGTCGTATGGCAGGGGCTCATCAGTGTCCTTATCGCCGTCGAGATCATACGTGTCGGGCGGCACGGCCGAATTGTTGCCCACGTCAATGCAGGGTGAACTCGGCATGAGGCGGAGGTCCCCAGGAAAGGCAAACTGCGGATCAACGTCGATGTTGCTGTCGCCGGTCCAGCCGCCTTGGACGTCGCAGTAGGTCACCACCGCAGGAGGGCTGCAATTGTCGACAATCTCCTGCGGCGTGTCATCCCACAGGATGCAGTTCGTCAGCGTCGGCCCGCGCACCCCGCCGCAAGAGATACCACCGCCCGTATTGGAGGCCCAGTTGCCTCGAAGCGTGCAGTTCATCAGTGTCATGTAGTAGACGGAGTAGTTGCAGTAGTGCCAGATGCCGCCGCCGGCAACGCCGCTGATGTTATCAACGATGGCGCAGTTGGCAAGCGCCAGGGCGCCATCAGAGTAGATCCCCCCACCGGCGGAGCAAGCCCAGTTCTCGGCGATCGTGCAGTTGGTAAGCGCCGGCGGCGCGCCGTTGTAATTGTAAGACCAAAGGGCGCCACCACTCTCGTATGCTGAATTCCGCGTGATCTCGCAGTTGACGAACGTCGGGTTGCCGTTCGCGTACACGCCGCCGCCGTCCCTGCTGAGGTTTCCGGTGATGATGCAATCGATCAGCGTCAGCCCGCCGGAGCAGTAGATGCCGCCCCCGTAACTGCTGTAGACGTTTGGGGCATAGGCTTGATTGTCGCTAATCGTGCAGTTGAGCAGCGTCGGGCTGCCTGCCGTGCAGCGGATGCCGCCGCCGGAGTAGGTAGCTTGGTTCCCGGTAATCCGGCAGCCGTCGAGCGTCGGGTTGCCCGAGGAGTCCATACCGCCGCCGGAGCCGGCTTGGTTCCGATCGATGGTGCAGTTGATCAACGTGGGGTTGCTTTGGGAGCAGTGGAGCCCGCCGCCAGAACTCCCGGCGTAGTTTCTGGAGATTATGCAGTTGCGCAGCGTCGGGCTGCTTCCGCCGGTGCAGAGAACGCCCCCTCCGCTGCCGGCTGCGTACCCGCCCGTGATAGTCAAACCCTCGACCACGCTCGCGGCCGTTTCCTCCGAGTGAAAGTAGAACCCGGAGTGCGGGTCACCCGCGCTGCCTCCGCAGTCGATTATGCAGAGAGCTGGGTCGCCGGACGCGCTCCGCACGGTGATCGCCTTGAGCTTGAAGTCGAGGTCACGATTGCCCTTTCCGGTATAGGGCACGTCGGCGTCGGCGATGACAACCTCGTCCTGGCCTGACACCGCGTGGTCAATTGCGTCCTGGATCGTCTGGTACTGCTCCGGCACGAGCAAGGTATCACCGAAGCACGCCGCCCCAAGAGTCCCGATGAGGATCACAACCAGACCCGTATGACGAAGAAAACTCGCACACATGGCTTCGACCTCCTAGAGAGTGACTTGCGCTGCGTTGGAACCCGCCGTGACAACGGTGCCCGCCCTGGCGTCGGACGATACCGCACTTCTCCCTGACAACTCCGACCGTGTATTATACCTGAGACAGTCCGCCCCACCGCGACCACCACATGCCAGGAGTCCCTGGCCCGGGGGCGATGACGGACAAGCCGCGCAGCCAACCCGACGAAACACTCCGCCGCGAGGCATTTCAGCTCTTGCGCGACTGGCCTCAGATTCTGCCTGGGCAGCCAATACACACGAAACACCTTGCCCATACGATTCGTGCCGCGTGAACATGGGAAGTCCCTGCCGTCATAGGGAGGCATTCAGGCTCACCGCACGTCGCCACGGAGCCAGCTCGCACCGCGGCGAACGCGTGATTCGCTCCTCCACACCTGGTATGCGTGAAACAGGCCGTCGATCCCTAGCAGCCTGTTGAAGAATTCCCGGAGCCGGGCCGCAAACCTCTGAGACCGGCGCGGGTGGCGGCTCCCACGTCGGCCGCGGGGGGCCGACGCTACTTCTTCAACACGCTGCTAAGGATGTTTCCCAAAGTTCCGTGCGCCTCGCGAACCTCGGCGCCCGCAGGCGGCCGCGCGGAACGTTGGCAACTGTCGCGTCACTGGCACAACGTGACGATGCGCTGACCACCGCGCGTGCCTACCTCCGCGCCTCCCTATCCCAACCCGCGCCAGGTAGTCTGGAGACACAACCGCCTTGTATCATAACATGAACGCCTACGTGGTGTAGGTGTTATCGGACGAAACCTGGATCAAGTGGTGCTTTATTCAGCCCGAGAGAGCCGCGCGTGGCGTCTGCGCTTCCCCCACCCTCACCCCTGCCCCTCCCCCTGCGCGGGAGAGGGGTTGCGCGCCGCATGCCCACCCCCACCTGCGGCGGGCGTAAGCTCGGGCGGGGCGACCTCTGCCAGGAGAGCTTGGGGGATGCCGATGTCGGCGACTTCGACTCGGCTGACGAAGGAGGGGGCCGGGGAGGCGAGGAAGCCGGGCTTGAGGGCGACGAAGGTGATGGTCAGGTCGGCGCGGATGGTGGCGTTGCTGGGCCGGCCGGTGTCGCAGTCGAGGCCGGAGGGGACATCGACGGCCACCATGGCGCGGCGCGGGGTGGCGTTCAGGGCGTTGATCAGCTCGGCCGTCGGGCTGCGCACCTGGCCGGTGAAGCCGGTGCCCAGCAGGGCGTCCACGATGACATGGTCGGGACGCACGTGGGTGAGGGCGGCCCGCTGGGACGGGCCGTCCGGGGCGACGATGCGCGGCAGGTTCATGGCCTCGACGATGCCGAAGTTGACGCCCGCGTCGGGCGTGAGCCGGGTTGGTTCGCCGGCCAGCAGCAGAGTAACGTCCCACCCGCGGTTGTGCAGGTGTCGCGCGATGACGCAGCCATCGCCGCCGTTGTTGCCGGGGCCGCAGGCGATGAAGGCCACGGCGCGGGGGCCGTAGACGCGGTCGATGACTTCCGCGGCGTTGCGGCCGGCGTTCTCCATCAGCATCAGGCCGACCATGCGGTAGCGCGTGACGGCCAACTCATCGACGCGACGGACCTGGGCGCGCGTGAGGACGGGTTGCGCCTGCCCGCAAGGGCACTGCGCGGGAGGCGGTGAGGATGACGACGAAGCATCGCCCATCGTGTGCGCTCGCATCAGACCGAGGGGCATGCTACTGCCCTGCGCGGCGGAAGCCAACCGGCGTGCACGTTCGCATCACTCGCACAACCGTTCGTCCCGTCAGCATGGGATGGTACAAGGGGCGAACATCGGCGGCCTGCGTTGGGGTTCCGGCCACATTCGAGCCCGCAGCCCGGTGTGTGCTCACGCACGAGCGCCGGCATCCGGGTGACTGCGGACGGGCGGGCAGCCGGAATGAGGGTGGGAGATCAGGCAACGGCGGCGCAGCAGAGGGTCTGGCCCCGCCAGCGCAGGCCGGGGAGGCTGGAGAGCTGTTTGGCGCGGCGCACGGTCCAGCGGCGGAGACGCCAGGCAGGCAGCAGGCGCCCGGTGGACAGAAGACGTTGGGCGGGACCCGCGTGGGCGTAGTCGCGGAACCACGGCAACCCGAGGGTCCGCAGATCGACGATGCGGAAGCCGCTCCGCACAAGCAGTCCTGCGCACTCGCGGTGGTCGAATACGTGGACGTGGGTGGGGTCGTCGAAGACGCGCGGGTCGATGAAGTGTCGATTCGGCGTCAGCAGCAGCAGGATGCCGCCGGGCCGCAGCACGCGGCAGCACTCGCGGGCGGCCACGTCGGGCTCGGGGAGGTGCTCGATGACGTGCTGGGCGGTGACGACGTCGAAGGAGCCGTCGGCGAAGGGCAGGCGGCAGGCGTCCGCGCACACGAGACCGACGTCCGCAAAGCGCTGTTGCGTCAGGGTGAGCCCTTCCAGCAAGTGATCCACGCCGACGACGCGGGCGTGCTCCACGAGGTGAAACAGGTCGCCGCGGCCGCAACCGATGTCGAGCACGCGCGTGATGGAGTGCGGCAGGTGACGCCGGACCCAGGCGGCCTCCATCTCGAACTCGAGGCCGCCGCCGCGACGGACGAAGTGCTTGTCCACCAGGCCGATCACGCGTAACGCTCCGGGTTCACGACCACCGGCGTTTATCGGACGGGGCGGGCCGGCTCTTGAGCGGCCGGGGGCAAGGCGCGGCAGAACAGCGATCTTACGCGGGCGTCGAGCCAATGGAGCGCCGGAGCGATGGCCGGGCGATGGCGACACGACTCCGCGAAGCGCTCGGCCGCGGCGCGGTAGTGCCCACCGTGGTACAGGTCGTAGCCGAGCTGGCGGCTGGTGTCGGCCAGCTTGCGGCGAATCGTCCGGTGATGACGAGGCGACAGCGGGGCCAGCTCGGTCGGCATGCTTACCAGCAGGTCGTGGAGGCGCTGCGTGTTACGGTGGCGATCCGTGCGGGCGAGGCTGCCTTCGACGTGGTGGTGCAGGCTGAGCGGCTCGTTGACGAAGCCGCAGCGGCAAGCGCGGGCGACCTTCAGGTAGAACAGCCACTCCTCGGCATAGGCGCAGCCCGCGGGAAAGCGAAGCTCGGCGCCCAGCACGCCGCGGCGTACCATCCCGACGATCGTGGCGATGAAGTACTCCTGGAGCAATGTGTCAAAGAGATCGCCTGTGCAGATGCACAGGCCGGGCTCGATTTCCTCTCGCGGCACGCGGAACCCCTGCCTGCACAGGTCCGCCCAGACGCTGGGATGCCGGTGGCCGTCGTAGGTAACGTACGCGAAGTCGCTGTACACAAAGCCCAGTTCCCGGCGGCGCTCGAAGAGTGCCACCTGGCGCTCCAGCTTGCGGGGGAGAAACTCGTCGTCCGCATCGAGGAAGCAGACGAACTCACCGCGGGCAACGTCGATGCCGCGGTTGCGCGCGGCACTGCTACCGGCGTTGGCCTGTTGAACGTAGTGGAGCCGGTCGCCGAGGCGGGCGGCGTAATCCGCTGCCACCCGCGGCGTGTCGTCCGTCGAGCCGTCATCGACGAGGACGATCTCCCAGTTGGTGAAGGTCTGGGCGCGGACGGACTCGATTGCTCGCGCGAGCAGTCCGCACCGGTTGTAGGTGGGGATCACGATGGACACGACCGGCGGATTCATGCGGGCTCTAGATGCCTCCACGCGTTGGGGAGATCGACAACGACACCCGGGTGGCATGGCCAAGCGCCGCGCCGCCATGCCTTCTTGGCGACCGGCGACCGCAGCAGCAGCATGCCGGCGCCCTCGGCTGGGGCATGCCACCCTCCCGGTTTCCCATTGGCGTGGTCCTGTTTGGCTCCGCAGCGTTTCGTTGCGGTGCGATCCGGTGCACGCGACGCCACGGTTTTATCGGCACCGGCGGTGGGTCCGCCGCAGTAGTGCATCTGAGTGTGGGACGACGCTGGATGGCTCCACACGGTGGCGAGACCCACAGCGGGGGCAGGGTGGCATGGCCAAGCGCAGCGCCGCCATGCGCTTTCACGTGCCCGACGCTACCGTCTGCAACAACATGCCGGCGCCTTCGGCTTGGGCATGGCACCCTCCCAGCTTCCCGGTTGCGTGGCCCTGCATCGGCATCTCCGAGGGGGGCGATGGTACAGGCATGCGGCGGGTGGCAACACTGAGGGTACGGTGGGTTCGCGGTTTGCTGGAAGCTGCCTGATTCTCCACGCATGCTGTAGCGGGGCGGTTGGGGGTTCGGGTTGCTGGAGCGGAGTCGGCGGGCTATGCTGGCCGGATTCACGTCCCGCGTGTGGACGGCGGCGCAGGGCGGCCGGGGACGAACGGGTGAAAGTCTACCACGGCATCGAAACACTGGAGCCCCCGCTGAGCCAGTGCGTACTGACGGTGGGGAACTTCGACGGCGTGCACCGCGCGCATCAGCAGCTCATCGCGCAGGCGGGGCTATTTGCGGCCAACACGGGCGGGCCGGTCGTGGTGCTGACGTTCGAGCCGCACCCGTTGAGTGTGGTGCGCGCGGCGCAGGCGCCGCCGCGTCTGTCGCTGCCGGAGCAGAAGCTGGGTTACCTTGCGGACGCGGGCGCTGACATCACGGTGGTCGCCCGGAGCGAGCCGGCGCTGCTGGGCATGGAGCCCGAGGACTTCGTGGAGACGGTGCTCGTTCGCCGTTTGCATCCGACGCACATGGTGGAGGGGCCGTCGTTCGGCTTCGGTCGCGGCCGGCGGGGCAACGCTGAACTGCTACAGCGACTGGGGCAGCGGCACGGGTTCCAGGTCCACGTCGTCGAGCCCGTCACCGTGCAGGTGGACCAGGGCGAGACCGTCATGGTGTCGAGTTCGCTGATCCGGCGGCTGCTGGAGCAGGGGAAGGTGCATCGGGCCGCGCTGTGCCTGGGCCGGCCATATACCCTGATGGGCACAGTATCCAGCGGGGCGCGGCGGGGTCGAAAGCTCGGGTTCCCGACGGCCAACGTGGACGTGACGGAGCAACTGCTGCCGGGCGACGGCGTGTACGCCGGTCGCGTGGTCGTGGGTGACAGGCCGTACCGGGCGGCGGTCAGCATCGGTACGCGGGTAACATTCGGCCCGGGGCAACGGCAGCTTGAGGCGTATTTGTTGGATTTCCAGGGTGACTTGTACGGGCAGGTGCTCGGCGTGGAGCTGCATCGCTGGTTGCGGGAGCAGCGGCGTTTCGAGTCGCCGCCCGAGTTGGTTGAGCAACTTCAGCGTGACGCAGCCGAGGTGCGTGCTGAGCCGGACTGGTCGGCGTCGGCCGGGCGGCTCCATCATCCGGAGGGCACATGAGCTTACCGGGGTCGGAGACACTGAAGGAACTAGCGCGCTGGGTGAGCGGGTGGCGCCGGCCGCTGCTGGCGACGCACACGCGGCCGGACGGCGACGCGCTGGGTGCGTTGGCGGCGATGTACTCGGTCCTGCGCGCCGGGGGGGCGGAGCCGTTGGCGGTCATCTACGACGCTCTGCCGGAGCGTTACGCGCTGGCCGGGACGCTGGCGCCGCTGAGGTTGTGGCCGAATGAAGTGGGTCCCGACGAGCGGGCCGCCGTTGACGGCATCGTGCTGCTGGACACGTGCACGTACGCTCAGCTTGAGCCGCTGGCGGAGTTTCTGCGGGCGGCGCGGATGCCGAAGCTGGCGGTGGATCATCACCTGACGCGCGACGAGATGTGCGATCGGTATCTGGTGGACGAAACGGCGGCGGCCACCGGGCTGATTCTGTATGAGTGGTTTGCGGCGGTGGGTTGGCCGCTGGAGGCCGCCTGTTGTGATGGGCTGGTGATCGGGATTGCGACCGACACCGGCTGGTTTCGCCACGGGCACGTGGACGCGCGGGTGTTTCGGGCGATGGCGGACTTGGCGGGTCGGGGCGCGGATGCGACCGAGCTGTTTCAACAGTTGTACTTCCGGGATTCGATCGGGCGTCTGCGGCTGCGGACGGCGGCTCTGGCGTCGCTGGAGCTGATGCTGCGGGATCGGCTGGCGGTGATGTGCGTGTCGCCGGGGACGATGCAGCGCGTGGGGGCGCTGCCCTCCGATACGGAAGAGATCGTCAATGAGCCGTTGCGGGTAGGTTCGGTGTGCGCGTCGGTGTTGTTGGTAGGGGAGGAGAACGGCACGGTACGTGCGAGCTTCCGCAGCAAGAGGCCGCTGGAGCCGGAGGCGCCTGACATAGACGTCGCTCGGATCGCGGAGCGCTTCGGCGGCGGCGGGCATCGCCGGGCGGCCGGGGCGCGCGTCCAGGGTACGGTTCTGCACGTGCGTCGCCGGCTGCTGGATGAGTTCGAGTGTTTGTTGCCCGGCGCGGATGACGATGATCCGCTGCCGGTCTGACGCCGGTTTCACGGAGGGGACCTGTCCACCATGCCGGAGTACACGCCGCATCAGCAGGGGATCATCAAGCGCTATTACGACCAGCGCGACCAGATTATGCTCGAGCGCCTCCAGGAGGTGGTCAGCGAACTGTACCTGGTCGAGAGCGAGAAGAAGCGCGAGCAGCTCTGGAAGCGCGTGGCGCAGGCGATGGAAGTGCTGAAGGTGCCGCCCGGGCTGGCGCAACACATCCTGACACAACGCCGGCCGGAGATCCTCGCTGCCAACCTCAATCACTGGCTGGCTGACTCCCGCAGACAAGGCAAGTCGAAAGGCTGAGCACGCCGGGTTCCACGCGGGAAGCTCCTGTCAAAGGGGCATGACCGACGTTCAGTCACCAGTCATGGAGAGCGTGCGCTCGTATGGCGACCCCGGGAGCGCGGCGCAGAGTCCCCATAGATGCTGCTGGGGCCACCGTACAGTGCAGTCTCCCCTTGCGTTGGGCGGGCGGCGGACGGTATATTAGGACGTGCAACCAGGCAGCATCGTCGGGTGCACGGCTGCGGGGAAGCCGGCGCCGCCCAGCGTGGGCTTGTGGACGGGCCGGCGACGGTTTCAAGTCACCGGGAGCGCCGGAAAGGGCAAGCATGCTCCCCGCAGTCGCTGCCTCGCCGATTGGTTGAACGCTTTGCGTACAAGAACGCCAAGGGGAAGGGAGTGGGTTGGTGTGCCCAGGCTGCAGACCCCGACGGGTGGCTGCGCGGGCTGGGCGCTCGCCCGCAGGAGGGGAGGGCGGCAGCGAGGCACGCGTGGCCGGCCAACCTGCCGCCGTCGGGTTGTCACTTCCCATACCGTGCAGAGCCACATAGCACGCAGGTTGCTGCAGATCGAGGACGGGCACGTAGCGGGCGTGCCGTCATCAAGGGTGTACTCATTCGGGTGGGGACTCTCATGATGAGCTGCGGAAGCACCTTCGGAGTAGTGGTATTGGCGGCTTGCCTGGTGGGCGGGGCAGCCAGTGTGTGGGCACAAGACTGTGCCTGGCTGCCGGGCGACGGCGTGCCGGGGACGGACGGGAATGTGTATGCCACGATGACCTGGGACCCCGATGGGGCCGGTCCGCAGCCCGAGCTGCTCGTCGCCGGTGGGCAGTTCACAGTGGCGGGCGACGTAACTGCGAACAACATCGCGGCGTGGGACGGAAGCGCCTGGCACGCTCTGGGGTCCGGGACGGACGCCAGCGTGCGGGCCTTGACAGTCTTCAATGGCGAGCTGATTGCGGGGGGCACTTTTACGACCGCCGGCGGTGTGGCGTGCAGCCGCATCGCGCGCTGGAATGGGAGCGCGTGGCAGGCTTTGGGTTCAGGTGTGGACGCCTACGTGTACGCTTTGGCGGTTTACAGCGGTCAGTTGATCGCCGGGGGTACGTTCTCCAATGCCGGCGGCGTGCCATGCAGTCGCATCGCCCGCTGGAACGGCAGCGCCTGGCAGTCACTGGGCTCCGGGATGGACGTGTACAGCAGCAGCGTGCGCGCCTTGGCGGTGTACAACAATGAACTCGTCGCCGGGGGCAGTTTCACCACGGCCGGCGGCGTGAGTTGCAGTTCCATCGCCCGCTGGAACGGGACTGCCTGGCAGACTCTGGGAGCTGGCATGGGCGGGACGGGCAGGCATGTGCACGCCCTGACAGTCTACGGTGGCGAGTTGATTGCAGGAGGATTGTTCACGACTGCCGGCGGAGTGACCTGCAACTGCATTGCCCGTTGGAACGGAAGCTGGCAAACGCTCGGGTCAGGAATGAACGACAGTGTGTACGCTCTGACGGTCTGGAACGACGAGTTGATCGCCGGGGGCTCATTCACCGACGCCGGCGGCACGACGTGCGAAGGCGTCGCCCGTTGGGACGGCTCGACATGGGAAGCGATGGGAGCGCAGATGATGATCGGCGCCGTGAATGCGCTTGCCGTCTACGACGGCGACCCCATCGCCGGCGGCGGCTTCAGCACGCTCGAAGGTCCCAGTTGCAGCCGTATCGCCCGCTGGGAGGACGGGGTCTGGCACCAAATGGGCTCAGGGACGACCTACATGGTGCAGGCGCTGACGGTCCACGCCGGCGAGCTGATCGCGGGCGGCTACTTGTGGACGGTCGGCAACGTGCCGTGCGACGGCATCGCCCGCTGGGACGGCGACGTCTGGCAGACGCTGGGGACAGGCGTGGACGGCACGGTGTCAGCGCTGGCGACCTTCAACGGCGACCTGGCAGTGGGGGGCTCGTTCACGATCGCCGGTGGTGTGGCGGCCAGCTCGATCGCCCTCTGGGACGGGGTCGCCTGGCAGGCGCTGGGGCCGGGGTTTGGCGGCCCGGCCTATCCACGAGTCCATGCCTTGGCGGTCTTCAACGGCGAGCTCATCGCGGGAGGCGATTTCACAACTACCGGCGGCGACCCCTGCAATTACATTGCTCGTTGGGATGGCGCCGCCTGGCAACCGCTCGACTCGGGAATGAACGACGTGGTGAAGGCCCTGACGGTCTACAACGGCGAGTTGATCGCGGGAGGCGAGTTTACTACGGCCGGCGGCACGACACGCAATCACGTCGCCCGCTGGGATGGCGGCTCGTGGCAGCCGCTGGGGTCGGGCATGAACGCCAACGTGCACTGCCTGACGGTCTACGATGGCGACTTGATCGCGGGCGGCGACTTCACGACCGCCGGCGGCGCGGGGTGCAACCGTGTCGCCCGCTGGAACGGTACCACGTGGCAGACACTGGGATCGGGGATTGGTGATACCAACAGGCACGTCTATGCCCTGAAGGTCTTCAACGGCGACCTGATCGCGGGTGGCCGATTCACAACGGCGGGCGGCGTGAGCTGCCCCAACATTGCCCGCTGGGACGGCGCTGCATGGTACCCGCTGGGGTCGGGGACGAACACGGCCGTGAGTGCCTTGACCGCGTATCACGGCGAGCTGATCGCGGGCGGCGACTTCACAATTGCCGGAGGTTACGTCTCCTGCTACTGGGGGCGCTGGGTCTGTGGAGGACCGGGTGACCTCGATGGTGACGGCGACGTCGACGTTGATGACCTGGCGATTTTCCTGCCCAGTCTGGGCGGGCCTGGTGTGACTACGCCGCCGCCCGGCGGTGACGCGGCTGATTTCGCGCAGGCGGACCTGGACGGTGATCTCGACGTGGACATGGCGGACTTCGCCGCCTTCCAGAACGCGTTCACCGGCGGGGCGTAGGCCATTTGCCGGCGAGCGCGATGAGCAGCGCGTCGACGCAGAGCTGAGCGTTGACGTTCTGGTTGAGGTGGCGTTCCGCATCGCCGACGCGGGTGATGGCCCGGATGGCCGTGGTCGGTGAGAAGCGGGCGGCCGAATTCTGAAGGAGGGGCAGGAGCAGGCCGTTGATCAGTGAATCGCCGTCTCCCCCCGTCGCCAGCAGCAACAGATCGGCGTACCAGGCGGCCACCAGCCGCAGGACGGCGGTCAGACCGCGCCGGGTCGCTTCCGAGTCGCTGATATCGGGGTCACGCGTGCGGTAGTTCTCCCCGAGTGCCTTGGCCTCGTCGAGCCACCGCTGGGCCGAAACGGCCTCGCGGTCTGCCGGCCAACGCGCCAGCGGCGCGACCACGCGTTCGTTCAGCTCGAACAACTTGTCGTCGACGGCTTCCATGGCCCGGCCGAGGCTGCCCTCGGCGCTGCGGGCGTACCAGTCGCGCGCCGGCTCGCTCAGGTCGGGCGCCAGCGACCGCAGGCGCTCCGCGATGAACTCGCGCGGGAGGGCGTCAAAGCGCACCGGCTGGCAGCGCGACTGCGTCGTGGGCAACAGCAGGTCCACATTGCAGGTCAGCAGGATGAGGAACGTTGCCCCGGGGGGTTCTTCGAGCGTCTTGAGCAGGGCGTTCTGGGCATGGGCGTTCATGAGGTCCGCTTCACGGATGATGAACACCTTGGCCCGACCCCGCATCGGTGTCAGACCGACGCGTTCGATCAGGAAGTGGCGGACCACGTCGATGATCAATTCCAGGCCCTTGCGGTTGCGCACCTTGCTTTCGGGATGGTCCCGATACAGGTAGCGATGGATGAGGTGCAGGTCGGGGTGCACGTCGCCGGCGACGGCGCGGCAGTCCGCGCACGTTCCGCAGCCGACCTGCAACTGCTCCAGGCCAACCGCCTCCACGTCGGCAGCCGCCGGCCTGACCGTGATGGGCCGGGGACACAGCAGAAGCTGCCCCAGCCCGCGGGCGAGCAGCTCCTTGCCCACGCCGTCGGGGCCGTGGAAGAGGTAGGCATGCGGGACGCGCCCGCCGATGAGGGCCCGTTGCAGCACGCGCTGGGCATGCCCCTGATGTTTCACCTCAGCCAAAGACACGGGCAAGACACTCAACTACATGTGCGAACACGGTTTCTTCCGGCTGCCCGCTGTCGATGATGACCACCGGACGCGGGTAGTACGCGGGCAGCTCGCGGAACAGCTCGCGCACCTTGCGATGATACGCCAGCGAGCGGGCCTCCATGGCGTCGGGCACGCTGTCCCCGCCGGCGAAGAGGGACGTCTGCCCGGCATACTTCTTGCGATGCTTGCCCGCGTGGTGCTTCTTACGCCCGATCCGTTCGAAGCCGGCTTCGATGTCCACGTCCAGGATGATCGACAGGTCGGGCCAGGTGTTGCCGATGGCGTAACGTGCCACCTCGATGACGCGTTGCGGGTCATACCCGGCCGCCCCCTGGTAGGCACAGGTGGCCGTCACGAACCGGTCGCAGAGCACCGTCTTGCCTTCACGCAGAGCGGGCTCGATGACCTCGAACACGAGCTGCGCCCGCGAGGCCATGAACAGCAGCGTCTCACAATTGACGGCCATCCGCGACAAGTCATGGTCCAGCAGCACGGAGCGGATGCGCTCGCCGATGTCCGTGCCACCGGGGTCGCGACAGGAGACGACGCCGCCGCCGCCGGCCACGAGCGCCTCCGTGAGCCGGCGGTGCTGGCTCGACTTGCCCGAACCGTCGGGACCGTCGAAGACGACGAACTTGCCCGCCAGCCGCGGGGCCAGTTGGGTCAGGTCGATGCTCACGATGGGGGGACTCTCTCGGTCTGCACGCCGTCGGCCGCGGCGGCCGACAGACGCAGGAGACTCTCGGCGAACACGTTCTCGGCGTTGTAGCTGGACCGCACGAAGGGGCCGGCGGCCACGCTGAGGAAGCCCAGGCTCAACGCCTGCTCCCGCAGGGCGTCGAACTCCTCGGGGTGGTAGAACTTCTTGACCGGCCAGTGCTGACCGGTGGTGGGGGCGAGGTACTGCCCGACGGTGAGCACGTCGCAGCCGACGCCGCGCAAGTCCGCGAAGGTACGGTGCAGCTCATCGATCGTCTCACCGAGGCCGACCATGAGACCCGACTTCGTCACGATCCGCGGGGCGATCTCCTTGACGAGACGCAGCACTTCGAGCGACCGGCGGTAGTTGCCTTGCGGACGCACCATCGGCGTGAGCCGCTCGACCATCTCGAGGTTGTGGTTGTACAGTTGCGGCCGGGCGGCACAGAGCGTCTCGATGCACTCGCGGCGGGCGTGGAAGTCGGCCGGGAGCACCTCGACGGTGGTGCGCGGGCTGCGCTGATGGACGGCCGCCACGCACTGGGCGAAGTGCCCGGCGCCCTCATCCGCGAGATCGTCCCGCGCCACCGCGGTCAGCACGACGTGGCGAAAGCCCAGGCGGGCGACGGCGTCGGCCAGGCGGTCGGGTTCATCCCCGGCCGGCGGCTCCGGACGCGCGGTGTGCACCGCGCAGAAGTGGCAGCGGCGCGTGCAGCGGTCGCCGAGGATCATGAAGGTGGCGTGCCGCTTCGACCAGCATTCGCCCAGGTTGGGGCAGCGGGCCTCCTGGCAGACGGTGGCCACGCCGCTGTCGGCCACGACCGCCTTCGTGGCGCTGAACTCGCCGGACGGTAGCGGTCGCTTCAGCCAGGGCGGCAGGCGCCGTCCGGCGGGGCGATCTCCGGGAGTTGATAGTACCGGTAGCTTCACGTCGGCATCTTCCTTGGGTCGAGTCGTTCCGTACGATCACGCGACGACAGCCACGCGCGAGCATGGGTGTACACCCGGGGGCGTCTTCATCTCCGCCGCCCTCACCCCTTCCCCTCTCCCGGGGGGAGAGGGGTCCAGAGGCCCAGGGAGCAGAGGGGTTCAGAGGCCTAACGCCCACGGCTGTCCGGATTGTACCGTGAAGACGCCGGTCCGCCATTGCCCAGTGAGGGTTGACCAAGAGTGTCGCCGCCCATTAGGATAACAGTCGGGGTTGGTCCGCGTCCTTCTCATGTCGGCGAAGGAGCTGTGTCATGGCCCTGCGGTTCGCCAACGTCCTCTACCCCACGGACTTCTCCGAGTTCTCGTTGCACGCCCTGCCGCACGCGAAGCTGCTGGCGGAGACGTACGAGGCGGCCTTTCACTGCCTGCACGTCGTGGACGACGCCGCCCAGTATTGGAGCACGATGGGCCCCGAGAGCGTGCCGATGGGGCCGATTCCGCAGGAGGTCGTCGAGGCCGCCCGCCTCCGCATGACAGGCTTCGCGCAGCAGCACCTTGCCGACTGGAAAGCGCCGGTGCGGACGGAAGTGGTGGTGGGGCGGCCCTTCGTGGAGATCGTCGGCTACGCCCGGAGGCACGAAGTTGACCTGATCGTGATGGCCACGCATGGTCGGGGGGCGATCTCGCACATCCTGCTGGGCAGCACGACGGAGAAGGTCGTCCGCAAGGCGCCGTGCGCGGTGCTGGTCGTGCGGACAGCGGTGGGTGCGTTTACGATGCCGTAGTCGTATCGCGAGACCGTAGCATGTGACGTTATCGCGGTCTCTGTCCGCGGGTCGGTCCGGGCATGCGGCGTGTGGACCCCTCTCCCCCTGGGAGAGGGGCAGGGGTGAGGGCGGCGCAGGTAAAGGCGCTGCGTGGTGTACGGCCTGCCCGCCCACCGCGCGGGAGACCCCAAGCACGGACGGTGCCCCCCGCTCTGCGGCGCGACTCCGAGCCAGGGAGACGACCGGTATGCCGTTTGCCAATCGTGACTCCATTCCGCCGGACATGGTGCGGGCGGTGCGGCAGACGGCCGGTCCGGCGGCGATCGCGGCCGCCTGTCTGCTGATCTTCGGTTACTACGTCTCGGGGGCTTTCGGCTCGTCGCTGTTCCTGGTGGCACACTCGATCATGCTGTGGACGCTGCGCATCGGCGGCGTGGCGATGGTGATCTCGGCTGCCTGGTGCTGGTGGGGGCGACCCAGCGCCTTGCTGTTCGACGGGGTGGCGGCGATCGTGATCGGTATGCTGTTGCTCGTCAGCGCGGCGCTCATGATCGTGGCCGGGGCGATGGGTCTGGCCCAGGCACTCTACCTGGTGTTCGGGTACTTGTTCGTGTCGTCGGGGGCGCGGAGCTGGCGCACGTATCGTGACCTGATGACCTACCCGGGCAGCGTGCTGCGGCCGGACTCGGACTATGACCCCAACTTCGAGCGGTCGTATGCCGAAGCCCGGAAGTTGCCGGTCGGGGCGTCGCTGGCCAGCCGGTTACGTGAGAAGCGCACGGACCACAAGCCCGAGGCGGCAGCCGAACTACCGGCCGGTGTCTCGCCGGAGGACGAGGAGGCACAGCTCGCGCGGTCCATTCCTCTTGCCGAGCCCGCGCCGGCGCGGCGCTCGGATCGCCGCGAGTTGAGTGCCCCGACGCCGATGCCGCCTGAGGATGTGCCGGACGCGGGCCCCCTTCCCGAGCCGGGCCCTGAAGCACCGCCGGCCGAGCCGCCCGAGGATGAACCGCCCGGCGGGTTCCTTGCCTCCTTCGGTCAGGATGGCGGCCCGCGGGCTCCGTAGCGGCCACGTCGCACGCCCGCGTCGGTTGCCGGCAGGGCCTTACTCCTGCCGAGGCCGTCGCTGACCGCCCTCTGGCAGGCCCGGTCTGGGCGGCTTCCTGCCCGTCCAGGCTTCCCAATCGCCTCTGCGAAACGCGACGAGCACCCAGAGCAACATGGGTACGACAAAGACGCTGGGCGGGGCGGCCACCAGTGCCGCCAGGCTCAGGTTCACTGCCCCCTTCCAGAAGAGACTCAGGTGGAAGATGGCGAGGTCGTCGTTGTTGCTGAACAGGCCGATCAGGGTCAGCGCCACGCGCACGGCCACGAACCCCTGCACCAGCAGCAGGCCCCAAAATAGCGCACGCACCCGCCGCCGCCACGGGATCGGAGTGGCCAGCACGAGTGCCGCCAGCACTGCGGTCGGCGCGTAACCGCGGAACCGCGTATCGATGGTCTCATCGGCGCCCTTGCCGGCCGGACGGTTGATGAGCGTGATGCCGCAGCGCTGGGCCGGCTCGATCGCGGTCGGCGGTTTAAAGCGCACTTCGCCCCCCGGTCCGAAGGAGCCGAACAGCAGGTTGCCGCCGACGCAGAAGAGGTGCGAGTAGGCGCGGGCGACTCCCGGCCAGGGTACCAGCAACGCCGCCAGCCACAGCAGCAGGCACGCCAGAAACACGAAGAGACGCCTAAGCGGGGACATGCGTCCGCCTCACGCGCTCACGTGACGCCCACCATGCCCACAGGACCCACAGCACCAGGGCCAGGATGACGATCACACCTTGCCAAACGCCGTAGTGCATGGCATCAAAGGCCTGGGGAAAGTGGATGCCAACGTAATACAGACTGACGATTCGCACCACGTTAATGATGGCAAGTGCCGCCCAGCCCACTAGCACCCCCGGAATCTTCCGCCACCACCGTACCGGCAGGGCCAGCACCGCAGAGACGAACAGCGCCGTCACTTCCATGGCGTCACAGCCACGCACGATCTTCACGGAAAACCGCGGTGAGCCGATGGTCTGCCCACTGACCGTGGCGCTCTCCCCCAGCACCCGCAGGACTGCTGCGGAGGCGACTGCGTAGCGATGGAGATGGCCGGCCACGAACCGGGCCCCCCAGCTCTTCTCGTCCATCGGACGGTAGAAGACGCCGTAGAACACGGCCATTAACAAGGCAAAGACCGCGACGAAATGCAGGACGGGGCCCTTGGCCGCCCACCAGGCGCGGAATCCCCCGGTGAGCGCGTGCTCGCTCCGCGGCGTGCGCTCCGGCCCGCGGGGAAAGTGGTCCCCTGAGCCGCTGGGTGTCGGCGGCGTGCCGTGTTTGCGTCCCCATCCTGGACTGGTTCCCGGCATATCTGGACGCGAGAGATGCAGACCCCGGCGTTGCCTGCCAGGGTTAGCAACCCGTTGGAGGAATCGTGTCGGTCTCCCTCACGCCGCGCTGCGCGTGGCCGGCGTGATGCCGTGTACGCCGCGCGCTGACGCTCGCGGTTCGGTATGTCGCCCCGCTCGGCCGACCTGCGTCAGCCGCCGCCCTCGCCGATCGGCTTGGCACGCTCGACGTACATCTTGACCACGGTGTACGTGGGCTCACCGTTGCCCTTCTTGTCCACCCGCACATCCGCTCGCCCGTACTCACCCTCGCGGACGTCCTCGAGGCGGGCGATGACGCCGTTAATCTGAATTTCGGTGTCCAGCACGACGAGCCCGGTCGCGGTGACCTCGCGATCGGCGTGCTTCTCGCTCTGGAAGCGAACGGTGACCTCACCGATAACGCCCGGACGGTTCTGAATCAGCCGGATGTGGTCGATCTTGCCCTTGACGGACATCAATTCCGTCGAGGGTTCGTCCGGCCGGCAACCAGGGAGCGCAACCGCTGACAGCGCGAGCAGACCGACCATCGCCGTGCGGACTACGTCCAACACCCGCGTTTTCATCGCAGGCTCCTCGTTTCCGTATCCTCATCACCCCGGCCCCGCCCGGGTGGGCCCCGACCCCGAGACTGTAGCCCGGCCCGGTCGAGGGGGCAAACGCCGCGCGGTTCGCTACCGCTCGGGCTGGGATGGGGTCTGCCGAGGGTCGTCGGGCATGCGGTTGCCAGTATCGGGCGGGGAATCTACCATCCCAGCCCCATGCGGTGGCTTGCTGATGTGCTGTATCTCCTTGGGGGGTTGGTCTACCTGCCGGTGGCGGTGTACCAGGCGCTGGTGCATGGCAAGAACCGCAAGGGGTGGGGCGAACGCTTCGGAGGGGTGCCGCGGTTTGCCCCGCACCGGCAGCGAATTTGGATTCACGCCGTCTCGCTGGGCGAGACGAATGCCACGCCGCGGCTGGTGGAGGCCCTGCGGGAACGCCTGCCCCATGGCGACATCGTGTTCTCGAGCACGACGGACACCGGCTACGCCCGTGCAGTGCGACTGTACGGAACGGAGGGTGTGTTCCGGTTTCCCCTGGATTTCAGCTTGGTGATCGCGCGGGTGCTGGACCGGGTCCAGCCGGCGCTCGTCGTGCTCGTCGAGCAGGAGGTCTGGTACAACCTGACGCGCATGGCGACGCGGCGTGGGGTTCCGGTCGCGGTGGTGAATGGGCGGCTGACCGATCGGAGTGCCCGTCGCCTGCGCCGGCTGGGCCCGGCCGGGCGGGCCATGTTCGGCGACCTCGCCTGGGTCGGAGCGCAGGACGCGACGATTGCAGACCGGTTTCGGCTGGTCGGCGTGCCGGCAGAGCGGATTGAGGTTACTTCGTCGATGAAATGGGACACGGCTGAGCTGGCGGACCAGGTTGCCGGCTCGGCCGCTCTGGCCGCGGCACTCGGCTTGGCGGGATCCAACCCGATCTGGGTGTGTGGCAGCACTGGCGTAGGGGAAGAGGCGTTGCTCCTGGAGGCATACCGCCGGCTGCGGGCGGACTGGGGGGGGCTGGCACGGAACGTGCCGGGATCAGGACGGGGTATCCCTGCGTCCATGCGGCCAGTCCTGGTGATCGTCCCCCGCAAGCCGGAGCGGTTTGACGAGGTGGCCCGACTTATCGAGGGGGCGGGCTTGCGGTGCGTGCGGCGGAGTGCCCGGCCGGACGGCGTGCGTGGCGACCCGGTGACGGCTGAAACGGTTGTCCTGGGCGACACCATGGGCGAGCTTCGGAAGTTCTACGCCCTGGCCGATGCCGTTTTCGTGGGGCGGAGCCTGGTTCCCATGGGCGGGTCGGACCCGATGGAGGTGGCCGCCTTGGGCAAGCCGGTGCTCGTCGGGCCGTATACAGACAACTTCGAGCTACCGGTGACGGCCCTCTCGGCCGGTGGGGGCTTGGCGGTGGTGCCGGACGCTGGGGCGTTGGCGGCGGCCGTGGGCCGGCTGCTGATGGACCCGGCGCAGGCAGCGACCGTCGGAACGCGGGCCCGCCGGGTCGTTGAGGCCCAGCAGGGTGCCACAGCCCGCACCGCCGAGAAGTTGGTGGAGTTGCTCGACCGCCGGCCGGGGTAGGCGAAGCGGCCGCGTGCGGGTACAGTGACAACCCGCGTGCGGGGGAGTGTACGAGCGCCCGGCGCGGCATGCCCACCCCGGCCCGCGGTGGCGTGCCGGGACGCTCGGGTCAGGGCCGACGCCCGCCTGCGAACGAGGGTATGTTCCCCGTGCGGAAGGCGTATGCCTTTGGCGCGGGGTTGCGTTGTTGACAATGGTGACGGTCAGTTGGCCGAACGGGTGACGCGCCGCGGGAGAGGCCCCGCCGGGAAGGTCGCCGCGCGGCAGGGAGCTGACCCCTTTTCTGATGGAGCAAGAGACTTATGCCCGAGACCACTACTGCGAAGGACGTCTTCCCACCCTCGGCCGGGTTCCGCGACCGTGCCTACATCAAGTCGATGGAGCAATACCGGCAGATGTACCAGGAGTCCATCGACCACCCCGACCAGTTCTGGGGCAAGGTAGGCGAGGAGTTCTACTGGAAGCAGCGCTGGACCAAGGTTCGCGAGTTCGACTTCCGGGACAAGATCTCGATCAAGTACTACCTGGGTGCCAAGACGAACATCACGTACAACTGCCTCGACCGGCACCTCGAGAAGCACGGCAACCAGGTGGCCATCATCTGGGAGGGTAATGAGCCCGGCGAGGACGCCAAGCTCACCTACAAGCAGTTGCACGCCGAAGTGTGCAAGATGGCCAACGTGCTCAAGAAGTTCGGCGTGAAGAAGGGGGACCGCGTTTCCATCTACATGCCGATGCTCAAGGAGCTGGCGATCGCCATGCTCGCCTGCGCCCGCATCGGGGCGATCCACTCCATCGTCTTCGGCGGGTTCAGCCCGGACTCGCTGGCGGACCGCATCGTCGACTCGCGCTGCGAGATATTGCTCACAACGGATGGTGTGTACCGCGGAGCCAAGGCCGTCACGCTCAAGGCCAACGCGGACGAGGCCATGCGGTTGGCGGGTAAGCAGGGCGTGAACGTGAAGACCTGCATCGTGTACGAGCGCGTCGGCAAGGGTAAGCTGACCACGGACATGCTGGCGGGACGCGACCACTGGTGGCACGACGTGATGAAGGACGCCTCCCCGCAGTGCGACTGCGAGTGGATGGACTCCGAGGACCCGCTGTTCATCCTCTACACGTCGGGCTCGACGGGCAAGCCGAAGGGCGTGCTGCACACCGTCGGCGGCTACATGGTGTTTGTGGCGTGCACCCACAAGTACATCTTCGACTACCACGACGGCGACATCTTCTGGTGCACGGCCGACATCGGCTGGGTCACCGGCCACTCGTACATCGTGTACGGCCCCCTGTGCAACGGGGCGACCAGCGTGATGTTCGAGGGCATCCCGACGTATCCGAACGCCGGGCGCTTCTGGGACGTCGTGGACAAGTACAAAGTCACCCAGTTCTACACGGCTCCCACGGCCATTCGGGCCCTGATGCGCGAGGGCGATGACCCGCCCAAGCAGCGCAGCTTGGCCAGCCTGCGGCTGCTGGGTACGGTGGGTGAGCCCATCAACCCCGAGGCGTGGATGTGGTACCACCGGTTCATCGGGCACGAGCGCTGCCCGATCGTGGATACCTGGTGGCAGACGGAGACGGGTGGCATTCTGATCACGCCGTTGCCCGGCGCCGTCCCCGCCAAGCCGGGCTCGGCCACCCTGCCGTTCTTCGGCGTCAAGCCTTGCATCATCGACGAGAAGGGCAACATCGTGCAGGGCCCGGCCTCCGGCGCGCTGTTCATCTCGGAGCCCTGGCCCGGGATCATGCGCACCGTCTACGGGCAGCATGAACGCTTCAAAGAGACGTACTTCACCCGCGTGCCGGGTTACTACTTCACCGGCGACGGCTGCCGCCGCGACGAGGACGGCTACTACTGGATCACCGGGCGCATCGACGACGTGATCAACGTCTCCGGGCACCGGCTCGGCACGGCCGAGGTCGAGAGCGCGCTGGTGTCGCACCCGGCCGTGGCGGAAGCGGCCGTGGTCGGCTATCCGCACGAGATCAAGGGGCAGGGCATCTACGCCTACGTCACCCTGCGGACCGGCAACGAGTACACCGACGCCCTGAAGAAGGAGCTGGTCGCCCACGTGCGTAAGGAGATTGGCCCGATCGCCACTCCCGACGTGATCCACTGGGCGCCCGGACTGCCCAAGACCCGCTCGGGCAAGATCATGCGGCGCATTCTGCGGAAGATCGCCGAGGGTCAGTCCGACCAGATCGGTGATACGACCACGCTGGCCGATCCGAGCGTCGTGGACAACCTGGTGAAGACGTACAAGAAGTAGTCCGGCAATCCGCGGTTTTCGGGTGTGCCGCTGTCGCGGCACTGGATGAATGCGCGCCGGCACGGTTGGGGCGGAGTTCGCCCGCCCTCCGGGCGGCAGAGGACGGCCACTCCAGACGGAAGAGGACGCTTGCTCTTCGCCCGGAGGACGCACGGGGGTTGCCAGGGACTTTGAGTCCCTGGTGGGCGATTTGCTGCTTTACTCTCCCCCCCCGCCCGGAGGGCGCGCGAGACCCGCGTGCAGGTCGGGCCGTGTGCGGTGCCCGTGGAGTGGGGCAGAAAGGGGCAAACGCCCGAGTGTGCTTACGCCAGGCACGTCTACTCCCGCGGCCAGGAGCGCGCCCCAAAGTGCAGGCGCCGCCTGTCCGATGGGGTGTTAGAGGCCACGCCGGAAACAAGGAGAACTTCCGTTGACGAAGATCAAGGCCACCAACATCACGTGGCATGAAGGACATGTGAAGCGCGAGGAACGCGAGAAGCTGCTCAAGCAGAAAGGCTGCCTGATCTGGATGACCGGGCTGAGCGGGTCGGGGAAGAGCACGTTTGCCTACACGCTCGAACACACCCTTATGCAGCGTGGACACCTGTGCTACGTGCTCGACGGCGACAACATCCGGCACGGGCTCAACAAGAACCTCGGTTTCAGCGCCGAGGACCGCGAGGAGAACATCCGGCGCATCGGCGAGGTCGCCAAGCTCTTCGCCGACGCCGGCCTCATCACGGTGACCGCGTTCATCAGCCCGTACCGCAAGGACCGCGACCGCAACCGGGAACTGCTGGGGCCCGGCAACTTCTTCGAGGTCTTCTGTGACACGCCGATCGAGGTGTGCGAGCAACGCGACCCGAAGGGGCTTTACAAGAAGGCACGGGCCGGCGAGCTGAAGGGCTTCACCGGAGTCGATGACCCCTACGAGGCCCCGCTGCAGTCCGAACTGGTGCTGGATGCCTCGAAGGTCACGCCGCAGGAGGCGGTCGTGCGACTGATCGAGATGCTCGAGAAAGCCGGCAAGATTCCGCCGCTGGGAGCGTAGCCGGCGCCGCCTGCGGAGCCTAAGCGGTAGCGAGCAGGCAGGTGAATAGCGAATGGCGAAGAGCGAATGAAGAGGGGCGACGCCATCCCCATCCGAGCCCGAGCGGCAGCGAAGGGCCATGGGCAGAGCCTGAGCGGTAGCGAGATGGCCTCTCGGCCGTAGAGGGGCAGGCCACGCCGTGCACCCCCGAAGAGGGTGCAGGTCGGTAGCCCAGGGCGGAAGCCCTGGGGAACCGGGAACGATCTTTCTTAATGAAAGCCCCGGAGGGGCGCCGGGCGTGAACGCAGCGCTGCGCTGCACATCACCATCCGTCGCCCCTCCGGGGCCTATATAGAGATCAGAAAGAAGGCCCCCGCCACCAGGGGTTGGAAAACAAGGTGCCGATCACCAGGTGTTGGAAACCCCTGGCAACGAACGTCGGCCCTTCCAGGCCCGCGGAGCCGCACACCTTCCGAGCCCATTTGCTCCCGCTCGGGATCGGATGCTCGCGGTCCCCCCTTCATTCGCTATTCGCCATTCGCTATTCACCTGCCCGCTCGGGCTCTGACTCGGCCGCGAGCTTATGCCACGGCGGTGCTTACAGGTCATTGAGCCCCAGGTGACACTGCCTGCAATCCCACAGTCCGTCCGCGGTCTGGTTGTTGTGGCAACTGCGGCAGCCGGACTTGCCCGTTTCGCCCCGGCTGGTGTGCATCACGTCCTTCAGTTTGGGGACGAACGCGCCGAATCCGTTGTTGAAGGCGCCCTCGTCTCGGTCATGGCAGACCGTGCACGTCTGGAGGCCGGCGCTGGGATTGCTGTGATGGCACGTCATGCACGTGAAGCTCAGGTGCGTATCGTGGGGGAAGTACTTGGCCAGCATGTTGTCGTAGGGGTCGGTGAGCACGAACGCCGAACAGGTGTCCGTCGTCTCGTCGCAGACCTGGTCGGCCGTGCACGGGGGGGAACCGGCGACGCACCTTGCGGTGTCCGGGCTACAGGTCTCCGCGCCGTTACAGTACAGTCCGTCGTCACAGTCCGCGTCGGTCGCGCACACACCGTCGCACCCGGTACCGACCACCATCAGGCACGCGCCCACCACCAGCAGGCATCCGCATTGAGCAGCCATCTTAGCGTATTTCATTCCTGAGTATCTCCCGCACGATTAGGCCTTGCATTCCAAAGGTACCAGGTCCTTCTCCTCCGCGAGGGTGTCCAGATGCGCGGACGCCAGCCACTCCAGATACGCGTGGACCGGACCTTCAATCCGATCCCCGTCCACCGTCTTGAGATAGCGTCTGCAACTGCCGCAGAAGTCGATCCGCAATTCCGGTTCGGCGGTGGTGAAATAGTACTTGGCGTCGCCGGCCCGGCGTGAGCTGCAGTGCGGACACTGCATAGGGGGGACCGTCCACCGTGCTCCGCAAAACGCGCAGTGCAGGTACATGCGGGCCCCGCCCGTTACGCCACCCTCGCCGGGCGGATCACCATGCAGCTCGGCCAGCTTCACCGGGCCGGCACAGGCCGGGCACCGTCCGCGCTGCCACTCCCCCAGCCGGTCTCCCGGCAGCCAGGACCGGGCGATCCGCTGCCAATGTGGATACGTGGTCGCCCACGCCAACGCGGCCAGCGCCTCATGACCGATGCCAAGCCCGGCGGCGACCTGAGCCACCGACTCCGGCCGCCAGGGACGCTGTTCCAGTAGCCAGAGACCGGCGTCGAACCGCCCACCGTGCTCCGCTTCATCCAGCCGCTGCACGACCGAGCGCAGCACGTCGTTGCCTCGGCGGAACAACCCCTTCATCTCGGTCCACAGGCTCCGCAGGGACTCGACATCGAGCCCCGGGTCATACCGCTCGATCAGCGGCACCCCCTCCCTCAGACTCTGCCGTGCCTGCTCGGGCTCCACCGGCTCCGGGCGGACGCAGACCTCGGCCGCCCGCTCGATTTGCCGGCGAAATACCGTCAGGTAGAACTCGACCGGTTCCTTGTACGCCGGGCGCGCGCGCAGAATCGCGCCGGCCCGACGTTCCAGGCTCTGCAGGGCCGAGCCCACGGTTCGGTCTGAGGGAGGGGAACCGCTCATGCCAACTCTCTGCCCCAACCGCGTTCGCTACCGCTCTCCCCCCTGGGGAGAGGGCAGGGTGAGGGGAGGCGCCGCAGCTCCCTTACCTCCCCCATACCCCAGTCTCGTACTTCACTCGACGCGCACCCTGCGTGGTGGCGGTATCTCCACCCTCCCCCGCCTCCTCCCGGGGAGGGAGGGAGGTGAGCGCGCCGACTAGGGGGTCGCCACCGCCGATTGCAGCGTGTACAGGCTCTCCTTGTCGCCCAGGATGATGAGCAACCGCACGTCGCGCCGGTCGAGGATGGTGGCATGCGGGAACTGGGCCCGGACCGCTTGCACCCGGGCCTCGGCCAGGGCGAGCATGTCGTCAAAGTCGCCGAACTCGATCGCGTCGCTCGGACACGCCTTGACGCACGCGGGAAGCTCCCCGTTCTGCACGCGGTCATAGCACATCACGCACTTGTACAGCCGCCCGTCCGGACCCTGGCGCGGCACGTTGAATGGACACGCCGCCCGAATCCGCGCGAAATCCTCGTTGGCGGTCTTCTCGGTGAAGAGCACCGCCCCCGTCTGGGCATCAATCACGATGGCCGTGGGGTCGGCGGCCGCCTGCTTGCACGGCGCGTCCAGGCAGTGCCGGCAGGACTGACGCACGAAGTTCCACGCCAGCGACCCGTCCTCCCGCAGCGACTCCTTGAAGTGGACGAGCAGCCAGTTGCTGTAGGACAGATCGGGCGGATTTTCGTAGGTGCCGCGATTGGTCGGCACGACCGCCTCGGCCGGGTTCTCGTTCCACTGCTTGCAGGCCACCTGGCAGGACCGGCAGGCGAAGCACTTGGTCGAATCGAAGACAATCGCTTTTCCGTTCCGGGCCATGCCTTACGCCTCCTTCACGACGTCCACCATGAACGCCTTGCTCTCGGGAATCCGCGTGTTCGGGTCGCCCACGTTGGGGGTCAGCATGTTCGAGCTCGTCACCCGCGTGGCGTCGCGCACCGGAGCGAGCCAGCCGTAGCACCACGGCATCCCCACCTCGTGTATCGTCTTGCCCATGACGGTGAACGGCTTGAAGCGTTTGGTGACGATGGCGACGGCTTTGATGCCCTCCGGACAACGCGCATTCTTCACCCGCACCCGGTCGCCGTTGGCGATGCCCTTCTCGGCCGCCAACTCCTCGGACATCTCCACGAACATCTCCGGCTGCAACTCGTTGAGCCACGGCACCCAGCGCGTCATCACGCCCGTCTGCCAGTGCTCGACCACGCGGTAGGTGGTGCCGATGATCGGGTACTGCGTGCTGCCCGGCTCGGCCACGGCATTCAACTCCTCCGCCGGCGGTACGAACACGGTGGGGTTCAGCCGCGTCCCATGCCCCATCGGGTTCGTGGTCAAGGGGCTCTCCAGCGGCTCGTAGTGCTCGGGGAAGGGCCCCTCGGCCATCTTGCCGATGTCGAAGATGCGTCCGATGCCTTCCGCTTCCATGATATAGGGCAGGCGCCCGGCAGGATTGTCCGTGCCATCCGCGTTTTTCAGCGGCGGGTAGTTGCCGTCCACCACGTCCCCGACCCACTTCGAGTTGGCGGCGTCCCAGGTGATCACGGCGCGGGCGGGGTCGTATGGCTGGCCGTACAGGTCCACGCTGGCGCGGTTGTACACGATCCGCCGGTTGAGCGGCCAGGCCCACGCCCACTCCGGGTTGCCGCCGATACCGCTGGTCTCGCGTATGCGCCGGGCCATCTTGTTGCCCGCGGCGAAGTCGGCGGCGGTGTACGAGGCGCAGTAGACCCAGCAGCCTGACGACGTCTTGCCGTCGTCCCGCAGCTTCGCGAAGCTGGGCACCAGGCTACCCGCCTGTACCTCTGTCCCGTCGGCCTCGATGAAATTCTCCAGGTAGTAGCCGTTGATCTCCTTGGCGATGAGCCTCGCCGGCGACTCGGAGCCGTCGAAGTAGTCCCACTTGAGGTTCAGGAGCGGGTCCGGAAACGCGCCGCCCTCGGTCTCGTACAGGTGACACAGCTCCACGTAGATCTCGTTCATGATCTCCGCGTCGGGCATTGCCACGCCGGGCGCGTCGACCGCCTTGTAACGCCACTGGGCCCAGCGCCCGGAGTTGATGATGCTGCCTTCCTTCTCCACCGAAGCGGCTGCCGGAAGCTGGAACACCTCCGTCCCGATCTGGGTCGGGTCCATGCCGGGCCCGCGCCAGAAATCGCCCGTCTCCGTCGGATAGATGTTGACCGTCACCATCCAGTCCAGCTTGGCCAGTGCTTGCCGGACCTTATTCACATTGGCGCTGGCGCAAGCCGGGTTCTGCCCCCAGGCGAACAAGCCCCGGATCTCCCCGCGGTACAGGGCATCGAAGATCGGCTGCCAGGCGTAGTTGGTGTTGCCCTCCCGCTTGGGCAGCCACGCGTAGCCAAAGTCGTTGTCCGCCGTGGCGGCCGTGCCGTACATCGACTTCAGGTAGCTGGTGATGTACTTCGGATAGTTGCTCCACCAGTTGGCGCTGCGCGGTTCCTTGGTGGTCGGCATCCAGGCGGTGATGTACTCCTCCCGGGTGGTCTGGGCTGCCTGCGGCGAAGTCAGGTACCCCGGCAGAATGTGGTACAGCAACCCGTGGTCCGTCGAGCCCTGCACGTTCGACTCGCCGCGCAGAGCGTTGATGCCGCCGCCGGCCATGCCCACGTTGCCCAGCAGAAGCTGGATCATGCAGAACGTCCGGATGTTCTGCGCGCCCACGGTATGCTGCGTCCAGCCCATCGCGTACATGACCGTGCCGACGCGATTCGGTTGATACGTGCCCGGGTAGCGCTCCGCATCAGTCGGGTCGCCCACGAACGTCTTGTACACCTCCAGCAGCTTCGCCTTCGGCGTACCGGTGACGTTGGAGACCGTGTCCAGGTCGTACCGGGCGTAGTGCTGCTTGACGAGCTGATACACGCAGCGCGGATCCTGCAGCGTCTTGTCCTTCAGGGCGACGCCGTCCGCGTCGGTCTTGTAACTGAACGTCGCCTTGCTGTACGCCCGCGTGGCCGCGTCGTAGCCGCTGAACAGCCCCGTCGCGGCGTCGAACGCGTAATCGTCGTGGATGATGTAGCCGGCATTGGTGTACTCGGCTACGTACTCCGTCTGGATGATGTCGTTGGACAGGATGTAGTTGAGCATCCCGCCCAGAAAGGCGATGTCCGTTCCGCTGCGCAGCGGGGCGTAAACGTCGGCCTTGCTCGAGGTCCGCGTGAAACGCGGGTCCACGTGAATCAGCTTCGCGCCGCGCACGCGGGCCTCGGTGATCCAGCGGAACGAGATGGGGTGGTTCTCCGACGCGTTCGATCCCATGATCAGGATCACGTCGGCGTTCTTCAGGTCGATCCAGTGGTTCGTCATCGCACCCCGCCCGAAGGAAGTCGCCAGACTGGCGACGGTGGCGGAGTGTCAGTTCCTGGCCTGATGTTCTATGTACACCAGCCCCAGCCCGCGCAGGAACTTCTGGTACAGCCAGCATTCCTCGTTGTCCATCGCGGCGCTGCCCAGGGACGCGATCCGCAGGGTGCGATTCACCGTCTGGCCGCTCGCGTTGACCGTCTCGAAGGTGGCGTCCCGGACGTCCTTGATCCGCCGGGCGATCAGCGGCACCGCCTCCTCCCAGGTCATGTCCTGCCACTCGGTGGCGAACGGGGCCCGGTACTGCACGGTCTTCAGGCGGTTGGGATTGTTGGCCATCTGGTACAGCGACGAGCCCTTGGAGCAGGCACTGCCCTCGTTGATGGGGTGCTCGGCGTCTCCCTCGATGTTGATGACCTTCCCGCCCGCCGCGTGCACCACGAAGCCGCATCCCACCCCGCAGTATGGGCAGATCGTCGTGGTCCGCGTCGCCTCCGTCAGGTTCTTGCGGAGCGAAACGGCGTGCGCCCGCACCGGCTCGAGCAGAAAGCCCATGCCGGTGACCGCCACGCCCGCTGTCACCGCCGACGTCTTCAGAAACTCCCTTCGCGTCAGCAACATTCGGTACCTCCTCACACGTGACCCAGTACCTTTAAGACTCCCCTGATTCCGTGATTGACCGGCTCGTCGCCGCTTCGCCGCGCCGCCCATCGCGCAGCGACCCCCCTCGCGCCGTGGGCGGTCCGCTCCAGGAACCGGCGAGTCTAGAAACCCAGTCCCCCTTCGTCAACGGGAAACGGTTCCTAAACCCTTGTTCCGAAAGGAGTTCGGATATGCTTGGCAAAGCATATCGACCGACGCTACCAGCGACCCTCCGGACCGTCTTGTTGATCGGTCGGGTCTATTACCGCGCGCCGCGCCGCCCCGGTGTTCTCAGGTCGACGATGATGAGGTTGGCGCGGATCTTCTCGATACGTCGTGAAGCGGGAGAAACCGCCGGGGTAGGTTACGACGACGTACCCGGTGCGGTTGGGGGGCGGCGTGGCCTGCCGCGCCCCGCGACCGGGTTCCCGGTAATGTGGTTGTGGCTATCCCGTGAATCCGATCTGGAACGCGGCGAAGTCCTTCAGATCGACGTCCGTGTCGCCATCGAACTTCACGCAGTCACACGTCGGCGGCACCGGGCCTGCCCCCGGACCGGTCAGGCACTGCTGGAACCGTATGTAGTCGTTCCTGTCGATGTCGCCGTCCTCGTCGCAGTCGCCCGGCTGAACGTCGATGCAGCCGACCCATTCGGCAATCCGGCTGGCCAGCTCGTCACCGACAAGCGTGAAAAACCCGCCCACGTAGAGGCTGGGGCCGATTGGTGTGCCCGCCGGCGCGACGGCCAGAGTCTGTACTTCGTCATTGGAGCCGTCGCCCAAGGCCGACCACGTCTGCGTCTGATGGTTCCAGCGCGCTATGCACGCGATGGGCGCCCCGCCGGCGGTCGTGAATTCGCCGGCGGCGTACAGCTTCGCCCCACCCCCCGTACCGTCGTCGAAGACCGCCAGAGCGTTCACGCGCTCGTTCATGCCGTTGTTCGCCCCGCTGCCCAGCGTGGACCAGGTGGTGCCGTTCCACTTGGCGATGTAGTTGGCCGAAACGGTGCCGGCCAGGGTGAACTTGCCGCCTGCGTATAGCGCCGGCCCCGTGCCGTCGTTGAAGATCTCGAGTGCGAGGGCGTTGTTATTCAACCCGTTCCCCAAGACCGACCAGCCCAGCTCACCCTCCCAGCAGGCAATACGGTACGCGTTGAGCCCGCCGGCGGAAGTGAAGTTCCCACCCACATACAAGGCCGGCCCCACGGCCGACGCCACGTTGGTGGCCGTCAGGGCCGTGGCGTTGTTGTTCAGCCCACTACCCAGGGCCGACCAGGCCGTGCCGTTCCAGCGGGCGATCCGGTTGGCCGGCACACCGCCTGCCGTCGTGAAACGCCCCGCAGCGTACAGCGCGAGCCCGTTCGAATCGTCGAACACTGTTAGCGCCGTGACGTTGAGCCCATCGGTCATCCCACCGCCGACGGGCGACCAGGTCGTCCCGTTCCACTTCGCGATATTGCGGGCCCCGATGCCCGAAGCCGACTGGAACGAGCCCCCGACGTACAAGGCTGATCCTGTGCCGTCATCGTACACCGCCAGGGCGTACACCGCGCTGTCCACGCCCTGAGCCAGCGCTGACCACTGCGTGCCGTTCCACTTGGCGATGTTGTTGACGACGATCCCGGTGGGTCCCCCGGCCCGCTCGAAGAAGCCGCCCACGTACAAGGCGGGGCCCGTTCCGTCATCGAAGACGGCCAGTGCATAGGGCACCCCGGTAAGCCCCGGCTGACCGATAGTGGCATCCCACGCCGGCTGACAGGACTGGCCGAACGCGTCCCCTCCG
Organism: Planctomycetota bacterium; assembly: GCA_029558835.1. Lineage (GTDB taxonomy): Bacteria > Planctomycetota > Phycisphaerae > UBA1845 > UBA1845 > JAKQDH01. Next base: position 44,888 of record JAKQDH010000182.1, read on the forward strand.
CCCGCGACGACCAGTATCCCTACCACCCACCGACCCGCTGCGCGCGTAAGCTTGCTCACGACTCGTTTCCTTCCCCGAAGCACGTTGACCAGCGTGCCGGCTCCTTTTGCTCCGCGGTCCCCGGTACGTAGCGGCCGGGCCGCTTGCGTCTCGCGTGGCCCATATCAGCGGGCGCGATTCCGCGTCGCCATCGAGCCGCGGGCTTGCTCCCCTTAGCGCCGAGTGTCCAGCAGCCCGCGCGATGCTGCGCTACCCTGATTGGGCGCGGTTGTTCAGTCCCCGCCCTGATCCTCCAGGACCGTCATCCTTGCCTGTACCTCGCTGAGCTGCGCCTGCACCTGCTCCATCTGCTGACGCAACATCGTCAGGTCGCTCTCCAACGCCACGATGCGCTCCCCGCGCTGCTGCACCAGCTCGTACAGACCCTGAATGGCCGCCAGTGCCACGCCCTCGGCATCAATGGTGGAGATGTGCTCCTCGTCCGCGCCCAGGCCGAACAGGGCGTAGAAGTCCTGCGCCATCGGTCCCAGGTGGCGTACCGACGGGTCCTCCATCTGGTGGGCCCACCGATACAACGGCAACTCGACCAACTGGGTCAGCACCTCGGCTCCGTCCACCGGCACCAGATCATACTTCGCCCTGCGGTCGCTGGCATTCGTCCAGATACCGCCCAGGCTCAGGTATGCACCGGTGGACGTATTGATCATCCGGTAGCCGGACGGACCCATCTCGATGAACTGGGTGCTCGGCAGGTCGAGACGCAGGCTGCCGTTGGTGTACAGGTGCATGGACCGGTTGCCGCCCGCCCCGAGCGTCAGGGCCACGCCATCGGTGGTCCCCAGGAAGTTCACGCTGGGATTCGTTCCCGCATTGCCCTCCAGACCCCAGAAGTCGCTGCCGCCGCCTCCGCCCGTTCCCCGGCAGTCGTCGACGTCCACCGTTCCATCGCCGTTGGTATCTTCCGCCGGATCGCCGACGCCGTTGCCGTTGAGGTCCCAGCAGGCCTGCCCGGCCGCGCCTGCCGGCCCCTCCGGTCCCGCCGGCCCCTCCGGCCCCGCCGGTCCCTCCGGTCCGGCGGGTCCTGCAGGTCCCACCGGTCCGGGGATGCCGGTATTGCAGTCGTATACGTCGACCACGCCGTCGCCGTTCAGATCTTCCGCCGGGTCACCGACGCCGTCGGCATTCAGGTCCCAGCAGGAGATGCCCGACGCTCCGGGGACTCCCGTGTTGCAGTCCAGCACGTCCACCACGCCGTCGCCGTTCAGGTCCTCCACTGGATCTGCCACGCCGTTGCCGTTGAGGTCCCAGCAAGCCTGCCCGGGCGCCCCTGGCGCGCCTGGAACCCCGGTATTGCAGTCCAGGGCGTCGATCACGCCGTCTCCGTTGAGATCTTCATCGGGATCGCCCACGCCGTTGCCGTTCAGGTCCCAGCAGGAAACGCCCGGTGCCCCCGGGATTCCGGTGTTGCAGTCGAGCACGTCGACCACGCTGTCCCCGTTCAGATCTTCAGCCGGATCGGCCACTCCGTTGCCGTTCAGGTCCCAGCACGACAGGCCCGGCGGGCCCTGGGCGCCGGGTACGCCGGTGTTGCAGTCGAGGGCGTCGACCACGCCGTCTCCGTTGAGGTCCTCGCCTGGATCACCGATGCCGTTGCCGTTCAGGTCCCAGCACGAGATGCCTGGTGCGCCTGGGATTCCCGTGTTGCAGTCGAGCACATCGATCACCCCGTCGTGATTGAGGTCCTCCGCCGGATCGCGGACCCCGTTGCCGTTGAGGTCCCAGCAGAACGACGAGCAGTCGCGCACGTCAACCACGCCGTCGCCGTTGACGTCCTCCTCCGTATCGGCGATGAAGTTGCCATTCAGGTCCCAGCACGATGTCCCCGGAATTCCAGTGTTGCAGTCGAGCACGTCGACCACGCCGTCGAGGTTGAGATCCTCCGCGACATCACGCACGCCGTTCTGGTTGAGGTCCCAGCAGGCGAGACCGGCCGGTCCCGCCGCTCCTTGTCCGCCGCTGGCGCCGCTGGGGCCCGTTGGCCCCGTCGCTCCTGTGGGTCCCGGTTGGCCTGGCGCTCCGGCGCAGTCTTCCACGTCCACCACACCGTCACCGTTGAGGTCCTCTTCGTCGTCCCTCGCGCCGTTGCCGTTCAAGTCCCAGCACGACTGTCCCGGGTCGCCCTTCGCACCCTTCTCGCCGGGAGGACCGGCCGGTCCCGCCGGACCTGCCGGGCCTTGCGGCCCCGTTTCTCCGGCCAGCCCCGCGGCGCCCGGCTCGCCGGCACCACCCGGCAGACCCAGGCAGTCGAGGGCGTTCCAGTTGCCGTCCCCATTGATGTCCTCTTCAGGGTCCGGCTTGCCGTTGTCGTTGGTATCCCAGCAATGCACACCCGGCGCGCCTTCTTCGCCGGGTATCGGCTGCCCCGTGCCGGGGTCGTCCGGGCCCGTGTCCGTAGGGCAGCCTGCCAGCAACACGGCCAGTGCGCACAGCACTCCGGTACCACACGCCAGTCGTGCCTGCTGCCCCAGAAGCCAACCCAGTTTGTACTTCCTCCGATTCCACCGCGCGCCCATGCCGCACCTTCCTTCCCGTCTGCGCGAGCGTCAGCACAAGCTGCGTCCGGTTGCCGGAACACAGTCGATTATAGCGCCTTCGCTAAACTTACTCACGTCCGCGCATGTTCACGCCCCATATTACCATCCAGGTCTCATCTTTGAAAGCCTAATTTTCCGGATTCTGTTTCACCAGGTGACCGAAATGCCCAAAACTACCAGAGGTCCGATCGCACCTTATCCTGTTCCGTCGAAAGCGACGCCGAGTAGGGCAAGAACGCTCCTGGATCAGTCGGGAGGGCCGGGAACGCAGGTAGGCCCCTCGCCGGTGCGGTGTCAACGGCAGTGTGATGCCTGCGCGCCTGCACCCAACCAGCCCCGCTCAGCGGCGCAGGCAGCGCATTCGGAATATAGTACCTATTTCAACGCCACGCGATCCGATGGATCGCGGCCGCTCGGCCCGTTGCAGCGGCCTGGGTCGACCTACCGGTTGTGGACGCCGCGCCAGACGATCAGGCGCTGCTCGATTACGGCCTTGTCTTCCGGCAGGCCGGTGTCTTCGACCTTCAGGCCGCTGCCTGCCGCGATATCGAGCACGCCGTCCCCGTCGATGTCCCCCACGGAGACGCCGGCCGTGAACGCCAGCCCGGTGGTGGGCAGCCCCGTATTGGGCGCGAACTTCCAGTGGCCCTGCCCGTCGCCGAACAGGGCGAACACTCCCCGCACGTGTCCAGGGTCAAGGGTCATCCGGCCGGAGACCACGATATCAACATTCCCGTCGCCGTCCAGGTCGCCGAGGGCGAGGCCGACGGCTCCACCGATCAACTCAGGAAACACGTCGTCCGCCTTCGTCCAAGCCTGGTCGGCCTGCTGGAAGTAGACCTCGGGACCGTCCACCCAGTTGGCCACCGCGATGTCCGGTCGGCCGTCGTGGTTCACGTCCGCGACGTCGATACCCGTGTAGATCCCGCGTAGCGACGGTGAGGGTAAACCAAAGGCCGCCGGCGTCCACTTGCCGTGACCGTCATTGTGCCAGACGCGGGGACCGTCGGCATATGAGGACACGACGTCCAAGGCGCCGTCGCCGTTCATGTCCGCCAGGAGCACGCGATTCGCCCAACCGGTAGCGGGCAACGCGCCCGGCGTGTGCGTCCAGTTTCGACCGGAGCCGTCGCCGAGGTACACGTTGATGCCGCCCTCGTCGCTGGCGCAGGCGACGATGTCGATGCAGCCGTCGCCGTTCACGTCACCGGTGGCGAGGTCCTCGGCGCCGAGGTGCATCTGGCCCATGGGGTCTTCCGGATCAACGCCGGGCGGACACAGGCCGGCTGTCACCGCTTCCCAATGTCCCTGTCCGTCTCCGAGGTACACGAAGACGCCGCGGCAGTGGTCGGCGACCGCGAAGTCCAAGTGACCGTCGTGGTTGACGTCCACGAAGCTCAGCCCCCCGCCGCACGATGGGAAGCGCGACGCCAGCGCGGCGTCCCACTTCTCCCAGGTGCCGGTTCCGTCCCCCAGCCAGAGGTGCGGTCCGTCGCCGAGGCGGGCCATGGCGGCCAGGTCCACGTGACCGTCGAGGTTAGCGTCAACAAAGACCGGATCGCACTTCCACATCCCCGTAGTGGGCAGACCCTTGGCGCAGAGCGTGTAGGCCGCGGGCGGTGGCGGCGGAGCCACGACCGGGGGCGGTGGTGCGGTGGTGTCGCCGGGCGCCTGCGGGCCCGGACCCGTCACGACCGGCCCCGGCTGGGGGCGGTGGCATCCGCTGAACACGACCACAATTCCCAATAAGCAGAGCCAGCTTGCCGTTCGCACGGTTATCTCCCAGTGTCAACGTTCACAATGTCCAGGTACCATTGCCCGTCGATGCGCACCCACTTCTCGTTATTCGTCGATCTCGTGGCCGGCATCTTCGTCAGGCTCGGGTCGCGCAGCTTGTGCTCGTAGGTAATGCGCACCACGCCGCGATCACTCAGCACTTCGACCCAATGCACCTCAAAGGAGCGGAACTCAAGCGCCTCGAAGCCCGCCTCCAAGTCCTCGCGAGAAACGGTCTCCCGATCACGCGGGTCGGTCAGCTCGTAGAGGTGGTCCCACTCGCGCGCGATCTGGGCACGGGCGGCCTCCTCCGCGCGCGTGCGCAAGAGTTGCTCCTGGGCGGCGTCCCGCTCCGGCGGGGCGGCCGGGTAGTTGTCCAGGTTCTTCTTGGAAACGGGATACCATTCCCCTTCCGCCACGCGCCACTTCTCCCAGTGGTGCGCGGGACGGGCCGGGATGTCCCGGTATTTGCGCACCGCGAGACTGGCATTCACCTCGACCCAGCCGCAGGTGCCCTCGGTCAGGACGCGCCCCAGGTCGAACGAGCGCACCACGAAGGGCTCGTTCTTGCTCGACCATTCCCCATAGGCGTCCACGGTAGCCCCCCCGCGGTCGTCGGGATCCAGGAACTCGAACGCCGTCGCCCAGTCTTCGCGTTGCCGCGCGTCCCACAAGCGCGCGGCCCGCGCCCGCAGGCGGGCCTCCGGGTTCGACTGTTCAGCCTTCGTGTCAATCCGCTCCGACCGCGGCCCACAGGCGGGCAGCATCCCACCCAGGCCCAGCAGCAATCCTAGGCTCGACGTGAGTAGCAGTCGCGGCCAGGCTCCCCGCGCACGTCCGCGCCGACCGTCGCAAGCTTTGCAGTTTGTACTCAACAACACGGGCTTTCTCTGCACTCGAACTGTTGACCTTCGCGGCCGACGACCACGGCGGTGCCGGCGCTGGTTCCGAATCTGTGGCGGTGGGGTATCCAAACGCCTCGAACCGTGCAGAGTATAACCGCCGCCGGTGCATTCACCAATACGTCACGTGCTTTGTGTGACGCCGTGATGACATTCCGGCGTTGCGGATGCGGTGGTGCGACTGCTGCCCGCCGCGACGTGCGTCTGAACCCGTTAATATCGGACGAAAATGAAGAGGGGACCTCACTGATCCTGGGCTCGGCTGCTGCAACCGGCGGCCGCGACCGCGAATCAGTGACGTCCCCTCTTGCGTTAGCTCACGTCCCGAGCCGCTCTCCGGGCGTCGCCCTGTTACTGCGCTCGCTCAACGGATGCGGGCGGCTGGCTCCTGGAACAACTCCGGCGGCGGGACCTCGGGGTCGTACCGAATGCAGCCCGCCTCCTCGCCCATCCCCACGAGGTTCACTCCTGCTATCTCAACATCGACGCCCCCGAAAGTCAGCAACTTGGCAGCGACCCCGAGCAGGGGGCTGGGAATGCTGGCAGCGCCGCAAACCGTCGCGCTCGCCAGGCCGTCGATGCGGGCCTTCCCCTTGTTCGTCTGCAGGTGTGGCCGCAGGAAATGGTTGGGCGCGCTGTAGCGGCTCAGGAGCTGCTGGTCCCAGTGCGTGATGCACCGCTCGGTGTTCGAGAACTTCACCTCGTTCTGGTTCCAGATGTCGAACTTGGCCTTGGTGACGGTCGGACCAGTGGTCTCCTGCCGCAGGTCGATGATCATCGGCAACAGGGTCAGGTCGGTGTCAATGTCCACGACATGCGTGCCGGAGTCCAGCGCGTTGGCGCCCACGGCGTAGAAGTCGAGCATCAACTGCGTGGGGCAGGCGTCGTACTCGAAGCCGTCCAGGCTGAGCACCTCCGGGTCGCCTGGCACCGGGCTACCGTGGGCTACCGCGGTGGTCTGGAACGCCCAGGCGTTGACTTCCCACGCGGCACACTCGTCGTAGTTGAGGATCAGTGCATCGCCCTTCAAGTGGTTCCAGCGGATCTTCTCACCGAGGAAATTGACCGCCCAGCCCACCACGAAACCGCGCAACACCCGGTCCGTCGAACCGTCGGTGGCGGGCCGCCCCGGCCACGTCAGCGGGTTGCCCGCGTTGAACGGCCCCCACGGTGGATCCAGGATCGTGAACGGTGCCACGTGCTTCTCCTGACCGGTAAACGCCGACCAGAAGGCTGGTTCGTTCCCCGTCAGGGCAATCTGCAATCCGATCCGGTTGTATCCGGGGTGGGCACGCTCCACAAGCACGCCCCCCGGGCCGTAGACGGCCGCGGCCGGGGGATCGCCGTTCACGAAGAAGAGCTGCACGCCCAACAGCCCCGGCGAGTCGTTGCACAGATCCAGGAACGTGTCCTGAATCAACTGGCCCGTGTTGCGGTTCCAACGCAACTCCACCTTCGGGAAGACGATCACGCTTCCCTTGGCCGTCGCGTCGCCCGTCGGGAGTGCCGTCTGCGGCGGGTTAGGCGGGTCGCCCGCTACCTCGATGCTGACCTCGTAAGTCACCGTGCAGGGGGAGACGGGGTCGTCGTCGGCAACCTCCAGGGTGAGCACATACGCCCCGGCGTTCGCGCTCTCGGTCTCCCAGCGCAGGCGCACCGTGGTAGGGGTTCCGGACGTCGCCGTGATGTGCAGACCGGCCGCCTGTGCCCCGTTCGGATCAAGGACGCGCACCGTCGTTGTCTGCGTGGGCTCCGGGCTGCTGACCTGCAGCGTGCAGTCCAGCGTCTCCGGCGCCGTGACGGCAAAGTGGTTGTGCGCAGGCAGGTTGAGGACAACCGGGCAGATATTCTGCGGAGCCGTGTCCGAGTAGCGCAGTTGTCCATCTAGTTGCGCGAGGTCTCCGGCCGCACCGCCGGGGGACTCCGGCGTTCCCGACTCAATGCGACTCGGGTCGTTCGCAACGACTGGCTGCACCTCGAGCCTCACTGCTTCCGCCGGCGCGCGCCCGGTCGTCGTCTGGGCAAGCGCACCCGGTGTTCCCTGAAGTGCCAGGAGCGCTCCTTCAGCGAGCAGGAGGGTAAGCAACCAAGTCAGGCGTTGCGTCGCGTCGGTGTATCGTCTGGTGGACACAGCGGCGAACATGGAACTGCTCCTTTCCTTAGCAGTTGGCCGGCGCACCGCAGTCACTGAGTGACCGCGCGCACCGCTGCGCGCATGCAGCGCATCCGCGTTGCAGCGTAGGCTTGCGCCCGCCGCTCGACTACATCGCCGAATCGCGCACGCGCGTGAGCCTGTGGTAGTTGCCTCGGAGAGCGCCGCACCGGGGAGCCAATGACGCCCATCATCCCGCGCACCGCCTCCGGGCCTGCCAAACTACCCTAGGAACGATGTTATCGGAACTACCGCTTTGTTGTCAAGGAAAACTGCCCAGATTTTCAAACGAGTTGCCCAGCCGGTGCGAATCAGGTAGGGCTGGACGGCTGGGTGGGTGGCTACCGGGTCTTCCCGGGGCGACCCATGTGAGGACACGGCGGCCGGGACATCTGACGGGGGTCGGGTCTGTGGTGCGGTCCGCGGCGGAAGCGGAATGCTCGGCCGGTCGGCCCCTCCCCGTCGGGCCGGGAGCCGCGGCGTCGGCCCCGGGGGGGGAAGACGCGGCGCAAAACAGAGGCAGCGACCACCACGTAGGCCGTCGCTGCCTCAGAGTTGGAGCGACTAAGCGCTCAGCTTACCGGATGCTGGCCTTCACACCCTTCACCGGAGCCACAACCGGCACGGTGGTCGGGAAGAGCTCAGGCGGCGGGGCGAGCAGATCGTAATGCACACAGCCGGTCTGCGTACCCATACCCACCAGGTTGATGCCGGCCATCGCCGTATCGGCGCCGGCCGTGAAGTCCAGGATCAGGGCCCGAACGCCCAGCAACGGAGTGTCGATGCTGTCCGGGCAGACCGAGCTGGCCATCCCGTCGATGCGGGCCTTACCCTTGTTGGTGCCGAGGAAGAACCGATAGAAGCTGTTCGGGGCGGGGATCCCGCCGTCGCTCAGCAGTCTCTGGTCCCACTTCTTGATGCACCACTCGGTGTTCGAGAACTTCACCTCGTTCTGGTTCCAGATGTCGAATTTGGCCTTCGTCTTGACCCAGCCGTTGCTGTCCTGCCGCACGTCGATCGTCATGGGCAGCAGGGTCAGGTCAACGTCCACGTCAATGGTGTGGCCATTGTAGTTCAGGCCCGTCGAGCCGACGGCGTAGAAGTCCATCAGCAGCAGGTCGAAGCAGTAGTCATACTCGACACCGTTCAGGTTCAGGATGCCCGGCGTGCCCGTCTGCGCGCCGTGAGCCACCGTCTCCGTCGCCTGGAACGCATACGCATTGTACTCCCACGCTGCGGCATCACTGTAGTTGATGATCAGGGCATCGCCCTTCAGGTGATTCCAACGAATCTCCTCGCCGTTGGCGTCAATCGCCCAGGCCAGGACGAAGCCGCGCAGGACGCGGTCACCCGAGCCATCGGGAGCCGGACGGCCCGGCCAGGTCAGCGGGTCGGCGATGTTGAACGGACCCGCGGCCGGGTCCAGAACCGTGAACGGAGACACGCCCTTCTCCTGGCCCGTCAAGGCGGACCAGAAGGCCGGCTCATTGCCCGTCAGGGCGATCGCGTTGTCCACCCAGTTGCACCCGAAGTGGGCGCGCTCGATCAGAGTGCCACCGCCATCGTAGACGGCCTCGGCCGGATCATCGCCGTTCACGAAGTACAACTGAACGGCCACGAAACCCGGGTAGTCGTTGCTCATGTCCAGGAAGGTATCCTGGATGAGATTGCCCGAGGGCATCTCCCACCGCAGCTCAACCTTGGAGTACACCAGGAAGCTACCCTTCTCGCTGGCGCTCACACGGTCCAGCGCGAACACCGGCGAAACCAGAATCGCCGCCGCGCAGAGACCAATCAGAATGGCATTACGTGTCATCGCTTACTCTCCTTTTCTCTCCTCACACGTTGGTTCGTGCCACGCGGCAGCGAACCGAAAACAGGTGTCTCAAAGCCTTCTATCGTTCACGCTCCCACAACACGGACGTTGGGACGATGCCGCCAGGCAGGTTATCGAGTGCCCGTCGTCATCGTCCAGCACCTCGCCAGAAGCTCCTTGCCACCTCCTTTCTGCCCTCTCTCCGCGACGTCCGGAGGGACGCCCCGACGATACGCGTCCGCGCTACGTCGAGCTGTTCTAACCTCCGGTGCCTGGGCCGCCTCGTCCCAGCCACCCATTCTTCCGGTTTTCTCGCGGGCGAACTCCGCCCGTTCCCACTGTTACGCAAACGCGAGGCCGCGCATCATCCACGCCACCAACCGAGGTACGTCGTGCCCCTCGCACGTCGCAACGCTTCTGTTGTGGGCCTCGTACAATCCCCCTCCGCGGACCGGCTCGCCGGTGTCCGCAGCGCCAAACCTCCGTTCACCTTCAGGGCGAGAGTTCGTTCAACGGACCTCATCCACTTCCCCAAAGCTCGCAACTTCCCCAGCGTTGCCATCAGTCTTGCGAGCGGGCGTTGCCTCCTTCACGCTACCCTAATCGCCTCCGTCACCGCCGCTGCTTCACCTCCGCCTTGGGATGCCGTTGCGGCGGCACCGAGTTCTCATAACTGGCTTTCGGCGTTCTCGGACCACTATGTCCAGAGGCAACCACAGAACTGACAACCTAACCTCATCGCCTCTTCCGGTTCACCACCCTCATCGTGTGTCCGGCCTCACACTCCCTACTTTAACCGGTCGCCACGATTATAGGTCACAGGGGGCAGTTTAGTTGATTCACCCTACGTTGTCAACTAGATTTCGGACCTTGCAAACTTTTTTTCGGGCGTTGGGCCGCCTCGTCTGGCCCCCGAACCGGCCAGCCGGGGCCCGGATTTATCGGCCCGGAAGTGTACTAGTTATCTTACTTGATGTCAATGCAAACGGATGAAATCGAGTCGTTCTCCACGTCCCGGGGGGCCCTGGGTGGCGGAAAACCGGGTTCGCTGCCATCTGGGGTAGGGGCAAACCATCCCCAGGACGCCTCGAAGGGGTCTAGGCTGGCGCCGGGGGGGACGGGGGGCCCGCCACGCCCGGACGCGGTTGGCGGGGGCGCCGGTGGCGCAACTTCGGGAGGCCGGCTGGTGCGAACAGGGAGAATGGTGAGATGGAAGGTCGCGGCGGCTCTACCGGGCGTGCCGATTGGCGGCCTCGCGACGGCAGAACGTTCGACGCGCGCCGCAACCTCGTCGCTGGAGGGTCAATCCTGCGAGTGCAGCATCATGGCGTGTGGTTGTTGCCGGAGTTGCTCGGCGAGGGGATGAAGCCGAGCGAGGCATGTCCCTTGGCGAGCGTGACGATGACGGCGGTCCGCCCGGCGAGCACATCGTCCAGCAGGACGCCGACAGTCTGGGCGCGCCAGCCGCGCAACAGGCCGGGTGTCCCGGCGCTGGGTGGCGAGCCACGAAGGCGATAACGCACCAGCTCGGTGATGGATTGCTTCGTGGCGCAGAGGGCGTAGGCGAGTTTATTGGTCTGGCAGTAGGCGCGGACGACGGCCGTGGCAAAGTTGATGAAGGTGCTTTCGTGTGGGACATCCGGCTGACGCGGTCCGCGGGTGGGCCACTGGTCGCTGGGTAACTGGACGGCCTGTTGGACGGTCTCGCACAGGCTGCGGATGTCTCGACGGCTCAGATTCACACCGCGCAGGCTGCCGATCTCCTCGGGTGTTTGCAGGCCGTGGCGCGCGACTTCCAAGAGAAGGTGATCCTTGAGGACGGTGCGTGCCGGGCGGTTGCGTTCTCGGGCGACAATGTCGCGCCAAGCGAGGATGTGTTCGGCGACGGCCATCTGGCGGGGAGCGAGGGCGCCGAGGCCCTTGGGACGTTTCACGGGCGCCTCTTGCGTATGCTGTTGTTGGACGGCGGCTTCCAGGTGGTCGAATTCCTCGCGGGCCCAGGAGAGGCGCTTGTGCCGGGTGAGCAGGCGGTGCAGTTTCTGCTGGACGGGAAGGAGGTAGGCAACGTCCTCGGCCGCGTAGCGTATCTGCTCGTCGGAGAGAGGCCGGCGACGCCAGTCGGTGAGCGTTCGGGACTTGTGCAGGCGGACGCCCAGGGTGCTCTCCACGAGCTTCTGGAGGCTGAGAGGGTAATCGAGGCCGACGAGACCGGCGGCGATCTGGAGGTCGAAGACGTTGGCGGGTGGGAGGTTCGTCTGCTGCACGAAGAGGGCAAGGTCCTCCTGCCCGGCGTGCACGATGGTCTGGACGTTGCGGTCGCACAGCAGGGCCCAGACGGGCTGGAGGTCCAGGCCACGCTTGGGGTCCACAAGGGCGACCGTCGTGGTGCTGGAAAGCTGGAGCAGGCACAGTTCGGACTGGTAGCGGTCTTCCATCACGAACTCGGTGTCGAAGCCGAAGCTGCCTTCCGCGCGGATGGCGACGCAGAGCCGTTCGAGTTGGGCCTGGTCCTCAATGAGCACCGTCTCCAGTGGCGGCAACGAGGGCTTGGACATGCGGGTCTTCCCGAGTCGGCGATGCAGGAAACCGGGACGCGAGCAACGGTGCGCCGGGTTGCCCGCTCCGGGCCGACGGTCGGCCCATGATACCCGGTGCACGTCCGGTTGCCAGAGCGGTGGGACGAGGGACCGTGGGTTTGTCGGGGAGGTTTCGAGACGCGGGACGTCGGACTTCGCCTACATCGGCTGCGGGGGGCTAGCGCTACCGCCGCGGGGGGCCGATGTTGCAGGACGCAGGGTGCTGACGTTGCGAGCCCGTAGCGCTGCAACTGGATGGGATGGTCCGCGGGGTGGCGTACGAGGGGACGCGAGGCTTCTGGGGGCGGCAGAGAGGGGTTGCGTGGTGCCGACGGGCGTGGCGCTGAGTCAGTCGTCGCGGAGGAGACGGGCTGGTAACGCGTCCCCGGAGGGCACTGCGCTGCGAACGCCGCTTGCGGGCGTTTACGTCGGCGCCGGGACCCGGAAAGCTCGGGCGATGACCGAGAGCCGAACCGCCCCCAGCGGTCGGTCACGGGGTGGGCCCGTGGCCGAGGTGACTCACCTCGTGCCGCACCGGCACGCGGTCGGGAAACGCGCGGGGCGTTGGCGGGCTGGGCCTGTGTTCGAGGGTCTCTCCGGCGAAGAGCAGGGGGTGTCTGGTCAGGGGCATCTGCGTTCCCCCGCGTTCAAGGGGGTGGGCTGCGCCCACCTCGCAACATATCCCCGTTGTGAAGGGCTAGGCGGCCCTGCCGGTCGAAAGACCCGCAGTGAATCGCGAATCCCCCTGCCGGACGCCGCCAAGCCCGTCCGCTGCGGGTACCTGTCCTGAGCACAGGCCGCAGGTGCCAACCTGTCTGACGCTTGTGAGAGCGTCACCGTCTGTGAAGGTGCGGGCGCGGATTGCCGTGGTGGGTGGGGCCAGTACAATCGATATGGATCGGGCGGGGCGGTGGAAGGGCGCCGGGGTGCGTTGCGGGTGCCCGGGGTTGGCCGCCCGCCCGGGGACAGGAGCGAACACGATATGGCCGAACCTGCGGCAGCCGTGCCGGAACGTATTCACAATCATCCGCTCATTGACGAGATGCAGGACTCGTACCTGACCTACTCGATGAGCGTCATCATGTCGCGGGCGCTGCCGGACGGGCGCGACGGGCTGAAGCCCTCGCAGCGGCGCATCCTGGTGGCGATGAACGACCTGAACTTAGGCCCGCGCGCCCAGACGAAGAAGTGCTCGAAGATCAGCGGTGATACCAGCGGTAACTACCATCCGCACGGCGACGCGGTGATCTACCCGACGCTGGTGCGGCTGGCGCAGCCCTGGAACATGCGGGAAACGCTGATCGAGGGGCAGGGGAACTTCGGTTCGATCGACGGGGACCCCCCGGCCGCCATGCGGTACACCGAGGCGCGCATGACGCACGCCGCGGTGGCGATGCTTGAGGACCTGGAGTATGAGACCGTCGACTTCGTCCCCAACTACGACAACTCGCGGGAGGAGCCGACGGTCCTGCCGGGCAAGTTCCCGAACCTGCTGGTGAACGGGGCGACGGGGATCGCGGTGGGGATGGCCACCGCCCTCCCGCCGCACAACACGGCGGAGGTCTGCGATGCATTGCTGGACTGTCTCGCCAACCCGCACATCACGCTGGACGAGCTGATGCGGATCGTGCCGGCGCCGGACTTCCCGACCGGCGGGCAGATCTGCGGGCTGGGGGGGGTGCGGGAGGCCTACGCCACCGGGCGCGGCAGCGTCGTGATGCGCGGTCGCGTGCGCGTCGAGGAGAGCAAGAGCGGCAAGCGGACGATCGTCATTTACGAGATTCCCTTCGGCGTGCTGCGGAGCACGATCACGGAGCGGATCGCGGCGGCGGTGAAGAGCGGGCAGATCAAGGACGTGGCGGCCGTCAACGACGCCTCCGATCGCAAGTCCCCGGTGCGCATCGAGATCGACCTGAAACGGGAGGCGAACGAAGACGTCATCATCAACCAGCTCTTCCAGTACACGCCGCTGCAGAGCCACTTCCACATCATGAACATCGCGCTGGTGGACCGCCAGCCGCGGACGTTGTCGCTCAAGCAGCTTCTGGAACTGTACCTGGACTACCGGCGGGAGGTGATCCGGCGGCGGACGGCGTTCCTGCTGCGGCGGGCCAAGCAGCGGGCGCACATTCTGGAAGGGATCATCCTGGCGGTGGGGGACATCGACGCGATCATCGAGCTGATCAAGAAGTCGCCCGACGTCCCGTCCGCGCGTGCGGGCCTGATGGCGAGGGCGCTGCGGCTGAAGGAGGAGATCGCCCTGCGCAAGCTGCTGCCGGAAGTCTTCGTCAGGCGCTGCACCGGGGCGGACTATCACCTGACGCACGTGCAGGCGGACGCGATCCTGGGTATGCAACTCCAGCGGCTTACCGGGCTGGAGGTGGAAAAGCTGGCCGCTGAGTACCGTAAGCTGGTGGAGGAGATCGACCGGTACGAGGCCATCCTGCGGGACGAGCGCCTGGTGCACCAGTTGATCGAGGCGGACCTGATGGAACTGCGCAGGAAGTTCCCCGACCCCCGGCGCACGGAGATCGTCGGCGCCGTCGAGGACTTCCGCATGGAGGAGCTGATCCCCGACGAGCAGGTGGTGGTGACGATCTCGCACGAGGGGTACATCAAGCGGACGGACGTGGATACGTATCGCAAGCAGGGCCGCGGCGGGCGCGGCGTGCGCGGCGGAGCAGCCAAGGAGGGGGACTTCCTTGAACATCTCTTCGTCGTTTCGACTCACGACACGCTGCTGTTCTTCACGAGTCGGGGGCGGTTGTACTGGCTGCGCGTGTACGAGGTGCCGGTGATGAGCCGCACGTCGCGCGGGCGGTCGATCGCCAACCTGCTGCGCATGCGCGAGGGGGAGACGCACCGGGCGGTGCTCCCGGTGCGCGAGTTCGAGGAGGCGTACGTGTTCTTCGCCACGGCCAAGGGGACCGTGAAGAAGACGCCCATCCAGGCGTTCAGCCGCCCGCGGGCGGACGGGATCATCGCCATCAACTTGGATCCCGACGACACGCTGATGAACGCGGAGCGCACCGCCGGGACGAACGAGATCGTGCTGGGGACGCGGCGGGGCATGGCCATCCGGTTCGAGGAGAGCGACGTGCGGGCGATGGGGCGGGCGGCCCGCGGCGTACGCGGCATGACCCTGGCTGCCGATGATGCCGTGGTGTCGATGGTGGCGATCGAGCCGGGGGCCTCCGTGCTGACGATCTGCGAGAACGGCTATGGCAAGCGCACGGCCATCGAGGAGTACCGCAAGACGCGGCGCGGCGGCAAGGGCGTCATCAACATCCGGGCGACGGAGCGCAACGGTGACGTGGTGGCCATTCGCGCGGTGCAGGATGAAGATGAGCTGATGTTCATCACGGCCAACGGGTTCATGCTGCGTACGGACCTGTCGGCCGTGCGCGAGATCGGACGGGCGACGCAGGGCGTCCGGCTCATCCGGCTCGAAGAGGACGACAAGGTGGTGGCCGTCGCCAGGATCGTCAAGGAGGAGGACGAAGAGGAGGACGCCGGTTCGCCGGAGTCGGCCGAGACGGCGGCGGACCGAGGGGGGGAGACGGCAGAAGGCAGCGTGCCGGACGCCGGCGCGGCGGACGTACCGCCGGCCACGGATCCGACCGCCTCGGCGGACGCACCCGGGGAAGCCGGTCCGGTGTAGAAGGGTACGAGGGTGGCGACACTCGCACGCAGCCCCCTGACGGCATGGCGGCGCTGCGCTTGGCCATGCCACCCCGTGGGGGCGCGGCGGTCTGCCGTCGGTACGGGGCGGTTCCAGAGGGAGCGCCCCGGCGCGGGGCCGATGAAAAGCAACGGCAGCTTGGAGGACAGGCCGATAGAGCGAATAATGGAGGGAACGCCGGCGCGGGTGGTTGCCGGCCCCGGATGGCGGCGGGGGGCGAGCGAGGGCGGCTCACGAACAGAAGGGATGCAGTCATGATCGGTCAGCGAACGGGTGGGCTTGCGATCGTAGTGCTGGTGGCCTGCGTGGCGTGGGCGTCGTCGGTGAGCGGGCAGGTGATCATCACGACGCCGGTGTATGAGAGCGCGGGCGCGGAGGCGGTGGCGGAACGAGCGCCGGGCCACATGGTGAACGCCGGGTTGGCGCAGTACAAGGCGGCGCACGACAGCATGCTGTTTGCGCACCCCGAAGTGACCTTTGAGATGCAGCCTTCCGTGCGCTCCCAGGCGTTGGCGGAGATGGCGCGGATCATGTTCCAGGCGATCGAGGATGCGATTACCGCTATCCACAACGTTGTGCTGTTACGCGGCGGGCGCGTGCCGACTGTGCTGCCGGACGTGATTCCCGCGCCGGACTTCGGCGGCGGCAGCAGTGCGAATTCGTCGGGGAACAACTCCGCAGACAGCAGCTCGACCACCGTGGACCTCAGCGGCGTGGATCTCAGCGGCGTGGACCTCAGCAATCTGGACTTGGCCGGGTTGTTGGGCAGCAGTTGATGGGTCGGTGCGGGCGACGAGGCGGCAGCCGGTTGAAAGGGTCCGGGTCCGCAGCGGGTGCTCTGAGCGCCGGACGATCCGGCAACGTCTATGTCGGCCGTGGGGCGCCCACGCTGGCTGGGCGAGGTTCGCTGAGCCCGCCCGGTGGCGTCGATGGGGGTGCGGCGTGGGCCCCGGGGGAAGGCGCGGGGGAAAAGACCGGGTAGGAGTGAACCGCACCCCGCCGTTCCTGCGTATATAGTGCAGGCTAGGCAGAGCAGTCAGCGGGAGGGGTTCGCATGTCGAACGAACCGCTCGCGGCGGCGCGCAATCTCTACATCCGGCGCTGGGGCGAGATGGGCGCAAGCTGGGGGATCAGCCGCACCATGGCGGAGATCCACGCCCTGTTGTACCTCGCGCCGGAACCACTGTGCACGGATGACGTGATGCGGCACCTGGAGGTGTCGCGCGGCAATGCGAGTATGAACCTGCGCCAACTCGTGAACTGGGGGTTGGTGCAGCGGGTACATCGACGGGGAGACCGGAAGGAGTATTTCCAGGCGGATACGGACGTCTGGCAGATGTTCGAGACGATCAGTCGGGAACGTCGCCGCCGGGAAGTCGAGCCGATCGTGGAGACGATCGAGCGTTGTCGGACCATGGTGGCGGAGGAACGGGAGCGGTTGAGCGGTCCGCCCCGGGCCCTCGCGGACCAGTATCAGCGCCGCTTCGACGAGATGCTCGAGTTCTTCGAGGCGATGAACCTGGTCGCGAATCTTATCGCTCGCGCAGGCCCGGTGGGGGTGCGGGGTTTGGCCCAGGGGTTGGAAGACGCGGCGAGTGCCACGCCGTCGGGACGACCGGTTTGAGTCGGCAGCGGGCGCTGCCGATATAGCCTTTAGGCGTGTCCGAGCGGGCTCGGCACCGATATTTGGCGGTCGTCCGATAACAATTTACTTCACAACTCCGGTAAATGTGGTATATTCTACCCATGGGGCTACAGTCGGCCGAACGCCAAGGAGGATAGGATGGATCTTTCAGACCGACTTGAGCAATTCACCCAAGAGTTTCCGTTTCCCTGGTCCACGGCTCCCGGCGCGCTGCCAGATGAGCCGTGTCGGCGGCTCGAGGCCGAGACGACGCAGGCTTTGATGAACTTCGAAGCGTTCGTCGAGCGGTTCCGCGAGCAACTTGCGCTGCGGGACGAGCGAAGCGTTGCAGGGACGCCGACTCTGGTCTCGTAGTGCGCCCGGGAGTGGAGGTTGCGTGCCGAGGGGGTGCGACCGGCGGGAAGGGTGTAGGGCAGGTACGGGTAGTCCAAGCGGCCCCGGTTGTACGTAGCGGGGCCTTTCGTCATTTCTGACCGCGATTGGCATCTGGTACATCGCTGAGTTTCGGGGGTGGTATCGGCCCTTTGATGTGACACTCAGGGCATGCCTACGGTCCGTCTTCTGTGGCTCGTTTACACGGCGGCACTTCTCGATAGCACAGAACGTAGAAGGGACTTCGCTCGGGACCGGCATGCAGCGGAGTGCATGTGCGGCGGCAACGCCCGACGGCGAAGGGGGCGCGAGCGACCGGCGCCCGAGGCGGGTTCCTTGACAGCACAGGTGGGGCTCCTAGCATGCGGTGCGCGGGGGCCTTGGCATGGGAACGGAGGTGATTCGCGTAGAGCCGGGCGTGGATCCGGCCGCGGCCGTGGAGGCAGCGGCGGCCGTGCTGCGCCGCGGTGGGCTGGTGGGGTTACCAACCGAAACGGTGTACGGCGTCGGTGGGCGGGCGGACCTCGAGTCGGCCAGGCGCGCGTTGCATGAGGTGAAGGAGCGGTCGGCGGGGAAACCGTTTACGGTGCACATTGCCTTGCCGGGCGAGGCGGAGTGGTACGTGCCGGGGCTGCGGGGGGTTGGGGCAAGGCTGGCACGCAAGGGCTGGCCGGGCCCGTTGACTCTGCTGCTGCGCGTCGCGGAGATGCAGCCTGCCCCGGCGTTGGCGGGGCTGGACGCGGAGACGCCGGAGGCGCTGTACCATGAGGGCGTGATCGGGCTGCGCTGCCCGGACCATAGGGTGGCGCAGGCGATCCTGGCGAAGGCGGGGGGGCCGGTCGTGTTGGCCAGCGCCAATCGGGCGGGGCGTCGCCCGCCGGTTACGGCCGATGAGGTGCTCGCGGAACTTGACGGAAGGATGGACGTGCTGGTGGATGCCGGGCGCACGAGGCACGGGCGGGCATCCACGGTGGTGCGCGTGGAGAGCGGAAGGTATGAAATCGTCCGGGAGGGCGTGTACGATGCCCGGATGCTGGATCGGCTGGCGAGGGTGACGTTCCTTTTTGTATGCACGGGCAATACGTGCCGGAGCCCGATGGCGGCGGGGATTGCCCGGAAGCTGCTGGCCGAGCGGCTGGGGTGCTCGCAGGAGGAGTTGGCATCGCGGGGTGTGGTGGTGGAGTCGGCGGGCACCGCCGGCGGTTTCGGGGGGGCGGCGGAACATGCCGTGACGGTCATGGGCCGCCGGGGCGTGGACGTGACCGGGCACCGGTCGCAGGCGTTGACAACCGAGATGGTGCGCGAAGCGGACCACGTGTTCGTGATGACGGAAGGACACCGCGCGGCGGTGCTGCAACTGGACACCGAGGCCGGGCAGCGCGTGGCGTTGCTGTTGGACGCGGGGGACGTTGCGGACCCGATCGGCGGGACGGAACAGGACTACGAGGCATGCGCCAACGTGCTCGAGGCGGGGCTGCATGCCCGTCTGCGGGAGATTGAGCTATGAAGATCGCGCTGGCCTGTGATCACCGCGGTTATCGCGCGAAAGAGCAGATCAAGGCGTTTCTGGAGAGCAACGGGCATACGGTGATGGACTTCGGGTGCGAATCGCCGGCCAGTTGCGACTACCCGGATTCGGCGCTGCCGGGAGCGGAATCGGTGGCGCGCGGGGAGACGGAGCGCGGCGTGTTCTTCTGCGGTACGGGGATCGGCATGAGTATGACGGCCAACAAGGTGCGGGGTATTCGGGCGGCCCTGTGTCACGACGAACTGACGGCGGAGTTGTCGCGGCGCCATAACGATGCCAACGTGCTGTGTTTGCCGGCGGACCTGCTGGGGGAGGCGTTGATCCGACGGATGCTCGAGGTGTGGCTGAAGACGGATTACGAGGGCGGTCGTCACGATCGGCGGCTCAAGAAGATCGCCGAGTACGAGCTGAACGGGCGGGGACATTGAGCGGCGGTTTCCGGGCGGTGTGGGGGGCGACCATCGGCACGGGGTGGGGTTGGCGGTGCTCATGTCAGAACTTGTGGTGGAGGGATGGGGTTCCGTGGACCGGCGAGCGAAGTCGCCGGCGAAGGCACGGTCGGGCATGAGGGGCGAGTTCTGCGGGCCTGCGGTGGTGTCCATTCTGCATTAAACTCCTTTTCAGCAATAAGTTGCGCGACGGTGGTCTGTCTGGGCGCCCAGCCCGAGTGGCCTCGGGTCTGCCGCCATGGCGCATCATCAGGTGGTGCTGTTGATTTGGACAGGGAACTGCTGGGCAACCGGGGTTGTCTTGTGCCAGTGCTCCCGAGGATGTAAGATAGGGACAACCGGGCGAGCCGCTGTTTCGGGGCCGGGCGTTCGGTGCGTGGGGTCGCACAGCGGTGCCCTCAGGCCGCGCAGGTGGGGGGACCGAGAGGGCAACACTCGCTGAAGGGAACGAAGCGTCCTGTTTGCGGATCAAGTGTGTGGGCCAACGTGCCTGCCCCGCTGTGGTGCGGGCAGTGCGGTCGCGCACGTTCGGCCCAGCGGTGTAGAGCCGCGGAAGGAGGGTCAGGTATGAGGAATGGTGTGTTTCTGGTTGCCTTGGCGGCGGTGGTGGTGAGTATGGCGGGGGTTGCCCAGGGTGACCCCGTGCCGGTGAACCTGGTCATCAAGGGCGGCGACGCGCTGGGTGGCTCGACGGTTTCGACTTTGAACTCGCCGTTCACGGACGGCCACGGCAAGGTTGGCTTTGTGGGCGCTCTGGCGGACGACCAGCGGTTCGTCTGGCATGACACGGGCCCGATCTTCTTCTCGGGCAGTGCGCTGCCGGTGGTGCTCACCGGTGGTGAGAGCACGATGGGCGTAAGCAACAGCGGTGGGTTCATCTATAGCCCATCGGCTGATGGGAACGACGCGGTTTGGACGCAGGGCGGCGGGTTGCTCGTTGAGGGACAGACGTTGGTCAACTACCCGGATTTGTACAGCGTGTTCAACAGCCGGCCGACCATGCTGCCGAACGGGACCGCTTACTGGATCGGAGGCACGCGGCTGGAAGACCAGACCTCCACCTCGAATCGGCACCTGCTGCGGGCGTCTGATCCGACGAACCCGGCCACGATCACGACGGTGCTGAGTGGCGGGGACATCATCGAGGGCAAGGCCATCAAGACGACGGCCACTAACTTCACGTACTGGGTCTCGAACAACGGGCTGCATCATATCCACCGGCTGGAGATGGAGACGGGTTCGACGAACAACGATATGCACATGTACGTCGACGGGGCGTTCGTGGCCCAGGAGGGGCAGCCGACGGGTCAGGGCGACAACTGGGCGGGCTTCTCTTCGGTGAGCATCAACGACTTCGGGAACTACGTGTTCAGCGGTGATACGAGCGGCCCGGTGGCCACGGACGCGTTCGTCGCCTACAACGGCAACATCGTGGTCCGCGAGGGCGACACGCTGGACGGTATCCTGCTGGCGTCGGGTTACGCGGTGCGCGACCTGAGCATCAACAAGTGGGGCAGGGTGGTCCACATGTGGGGTACGTCGACGACCGAGTTCCTGTTCTTCGGGGAGGCGGCGGACCTTTCGGCGTCGCAGCTCCTGCTGCGCACCGGGGACCAGATCGACGTGGATGGCGACACCGTCGCCGATTTCACGGTGTATGACTTCAAGGCGAGCAGTGTCGTTGGGCCGGGTCTGGACCTTGCCGAGGACGGCTGGGTGTACGTGGAGGCGGACATCGACCCGGTGGGTGGTGGCACTCGGGTGGAGGCGATCCTCGGCATCTGGATTCCGGAGCCGGCGACGCTGGGGCTGCTGCTGCTGGGTGGTGTGTTGGTGCTTCGGCGGCGCTAAGCCGCGATCCGTGCTTCGCGGGCGCTGTTGCGGACCGCACCCGTGAGGGGAAGCGGTAGTCGCTGCGAAAGCGGGTTCACCTGCTGTTGCTCAGCGCAGCGGCGGGAACAGAATCCGGGTTCATCAATGCCGGGTCGCGCAGATGCGCGGCCCGGCTTGTTTCCATAGAGAAGGGTGGAGAGCGCGGCAGTTGGTGTCGACGGGCCGACGCTCGGTAACCGTCCGGACGCCGGCGCGCAGTCCTGCGCCGATGAAGGTATCGCAGAACTGAGCGGGCGGCCGTTGACATTCGGTGCCCGGGGGGAGCCGGTCCGCGGCACGATGGCGGCGCGGAGTCGCCCACGCTGATGTAGCGTCACCTACGTGGCGGACCGGCATGCTTGTCCACCAGGGGGCTTTTGCCTCTGCGGCCCTCACCCCTGCCCCTCTCCCGGGGGTCAGTGCCGCAGGGACTCATGCCTGAGGCGGTGGCTGCGCAGACGGTTTGAGCAGCAGGCCCAGTTCGTTGAGCTGCGCGGCCGCGACGGGCGTTGGGGCACCGGTGAGGGGGCAGGTGGCGCGCTGGGTTTTGGGGAAGGCGATCACGTCGCGGAGGCTTTCGGCGCCGCTCATGAGCATGACCCAGCGGTCGAGGCCGAAGGCGATGCCGCCATGCGGTGGGGCGCCGAGGCGCAGGGCCTCGAGCAGGAACTCGAACTTGGCGTGCGCCTCCTCCGGTGAAATGCCCAGCAGCGAGAATATCTTCTGCTGGACGTCGCGGCGATGGATACGGATGCTGCCGCCGGCGATCTCGGAGCCGTTGAGGACGAGGTCATAGGCCTGGTCGCGGACGCGGCCGGGGTCCGTGTCGAGCAGGGGCACGTCTTCGTCGAGCGGGGCGGTGAAGGGGTGATGCGTGCTCACCCAGCGCTGCTCCTGGTCGTCGAAGGTGACCAGCGGGAAGTCCACGATCCAGAGCATGTTCCAGCGGTTCGGCGGGATCACGTCGAGGGCGGTCGCCAG
Source organism: Planctomycetota bacterium (assembly GCA_029558835.1). Classification (GTDB taxonomy): domain Bacteria; phylum Planctomycetota; class Phycisphaerae; order UBA1845; family UBA1845; genus JAKQDH01. The sequence continues at coordinate 67,233 of JAKQDH010000182.1, forward strand.
GCGCGTGCGGACGGTGTAGAGGTACTTGCACACGTCTGCGAAGCGACCGGGCATGAAGAAGATGATGTCGCCGGGCTCGGCGCCGACGCGGGCGCAGAGGGCGTCGCGGATCGGGGTGACGTACTTGGCGATGCCGGTGGCGAAGGAGACCTGCCCGGCTTCGGTGGCGACCTTGGTGACGGGCAGGCCGGCGGCGCCGATGCCGCGGAGGTCCTCGGTGAGCGTGTCGATGAACTTGCGGGTGATCTTGTCGGCCTTCTTGGCGACCACGCACTTGACGATACCGCCGGCGGCGAGGGCGTCCTTGAAGGGCGCGAAGTCCACCTGTCGTGCGAGGTCGGTGATGTCCTGGAGCTCCATGTCGTAGCGGGTGTCGGGGCGGTCGATGCCGAAGCGTTCCATGGCCTCGTGCTCGGTCATGCGCGGCAGCGGATTGGGCAGGTCCACGCCGATGGTGTCCTTGAAGACGCGGCGGACGCAGCCTTCCACCATGTTCATCACGTCGTCGCGCTGGACGAAGGCCATCTCCATGTCGAGCTGGGTGAACTCGGGCTGGCGGTCGGCGCGGAGGTCCTCATCGCGGAAGCAGCGGACGATCTGGGCGTAGCGGTCGAAGCCGCCGATCATGCAAAGCTGCTTGAACAGTTGCGGTGACTGCGGCAGGGCGTAAAACGAACCGGGCTGCACGCGCGAGGGAACGAGGTAGTCGCGGGCGCCTTCCGGCGTGGATTTCGTGAGGAACGGCGTTTCGATCTCGACGAAGCCGTGCTCGTGGAAGTAGTTGCGGATGGCGTGGGCCACCTGATGGCGGAGGCGGAAGACGCGCTGAATCTCCGGGCGGCGGAAGTCGAGGAAGCGATACTGGAGGCGCACCTCTTCGGCCGCCTGGTCCGCCTCGACAAGCTGGAAGGGGAGCGGATCGGCCGGGCTGAGCACGTCGAGCTGCTTGACGATGACCTCGATCTCGCCGGTGGGGATGCGCGGGTTGACCTGGTCGCCGCGGCCGGCGACGGTGCCGGTGATGGCGATGACGTCCTCGTGGTGGAAGCGCTGGGCGGCTTCGTAGGCGGTCCGGTTGAGGTCGGAGTTGAAGCGGAGCTGGCTGAAGCCGGTGTGGTCGCGCAGGTCGACGAAGACGACGCCGCCGTGATCGCGCCGGGCGGCCGCCCAGCCGGCAAGGACGACTTCCTGGCCGATGTGGCTGGCGCGCAGTTCACCGCAGTAGTGGGTACGCCGGTTGTACGGGACGGCCAAGGTCATGCTCCTTGCAGGCGCAGGGGCGCTGGTCGCGCCGCCGATGTCCCGAGCCCCGCGGACCGGGACACCGCCTGGGCGGTCGACCGGGTGTAGTGCTCCCCGCGAAGGGTGATCTTGTAGGGGCAACGCCTGGGAAAATCAATCGCCGGGCGGCGAGAGCAGGTCGGTGGCGAATGAGCAGGGGGGAGCCTATACTCGGCGTCACAGTGTAGCGTTGCCCCCCCGTGGGCGACGTAGGAGGTGGAGACAACGCGGGGACGTCCGTCGGCCGCGGGGGGCCGACGCTACGGCAGATCCGGGGCAGACGCTTCTGCGGGGCTGACTCTACAGTGGGGCGAGAAGGGATGGCGGGAAGACATTACGACGCACTGCTGATCGACTTCTACGGGACGGTGGCGGCCGGGGACCGACAGGCGGTGGATGAGGCGTGCGCGGCGGCTGTCGAGGCCCTGGGGCTGCCAATGTCGGCGGATGAGTTGGCGCGGCGCTGGGGGGTGGCGTTCTTCGCGGAGATGGACGCCAGCAACGGGCAGGAAGCATTCAAGACGCTGCGGGCGTGCGAGATGGTGAGCCTGCGGAGGGTGCTGGGCGACCTGGCGGAGGGCGCGGACCTAGAGCCGTTCATCGTGCAGCTTCAGGAGTACATGGCGAATCCGCCGATCCATGCGGATGCGTTGGAGTTGCTGCGGGACGTCGGGGTACCGGTGTGCTGCGTGTCGAACGCGGACAACCGGCCGTTGTTTGCGGCGATCCGGCGGTGGGGCCTGCGGTTCGATGATGTGGTGAGTTCGGAGGAGGCGCGGAGTTACAAACCGGACGCGGGGATCTTCCGCGAGGCGTTGCGACGCCTGGACGTGCGGCCACAGCGGGCGTTGCACGTGGGGGATTCGTTGCACAGCGACGTGGGTGGGGCGCGGGGCGTGGGGATTACGCCGGTGTGGCTCTGCCGGGAGGACCGGATTCACGATCTGGCGACCTGCGCGGCGGACCTGACGGTGCGGACGTTGACGGAAGTGCGGGCGTTGCTGGAGGGGGAACCGGCGACGATGCCGCGGTCGCAGGTGGGCGGAACGCGATGATGCAGACGGCACGATGGCGCACGGCTGGCGCGGGTGCCATGCCCTCACCCGCCGCAGGCGGGGGCGGGCAGGCGCGGGCTGCGCGGGAGCATGCTTACCCGCGACGGCCGTTGCCGGAAAGCATGGCACCCGGGTGCGGGAAGGTGCGAAAGAGGTGCACGCGGTGCCGGTTGGTTACTGCCTGCGTGGTGTGCGCAGCGCTGGTTATTCTCGGCCGACCGGCCTTGGTAACGGCGAATGTCGCCGATGGCCAAGGTGCGGTGCAGCAGATGCGGCCGCTGCCGGGGGTGGGGCCCATTGACGATGTGTTGGAAGGGGGCGACGGGTCGGTGAACGCGGCGCCGGGCGAGTGCGGGGCGATCGGCTGGCTGGCGTGGATGGCGCTGCTGGCACTGCCGGTCGGGTGGCGTAGCAACAGGGGCTCGCGGCCGGTCCGCAGGAACCGAGTACGTGTTTAGCGTCCGGCGCGCGGTGGGTAAGCGTGCTTGTACCGCGGGCGGCATCTTCGCTGCCCCTACCCTCACCCCTGCCCCTCTCCCTGCGAGGGAGAGGGGTTCCCGGCAGCACGCCCGGGCTGGCCTGCGGCTCGGGCGGGCGGGCCCGCGGCTGGCGGGCTGGTCTGCGGCTCGGGCGGGCTGGTCTGCGGCTCGGGCGGGCACGGCAACCACGCTGAGCAGGCATGGAGCCGAGCGGCGAGGGACCCAAGAGTGGTCCAGCCGCGACAGCAGAAGGAGTGAGGCACGTGCGGATTCGAGAGCCGGTGGTGGCCGGGCAGTTCTACGCCGGTGAGCCGGACGCTTGTCGGGCAGCCGTGGCGGAGTTACTGGAAGAGTGCGGGGTGCCCCAGCAGTTGCCGCGGCACTTGCTCGGGGGGCTGGTGCCGCACGCCGGGTGGGTATGCAGCGGGAGCGTGGCGGCCGGGGTGTTCAAGGCGCTGGCGGCGTCGCGGCGACCGAAGGTAATCGTGTTGTTCGGGGCCGCGCATCGGCACCGCGGACGGCAGGCGGCGTTGTTCGGCAGTGGGCGGTGGGAGACACCGCTGGGCGGGATCGAGATCGATGATCGCTTGGCGGAGCGCATCCTGGGGCACACCAATCTGATTGTGGATGATCCGTACGCGCACGAGAACGAGCATTCGCTGGAGGTGCAGCTTCCGCTCATCAAGCACCTGTTCCCGGAGACGAAGATCGTGCCGATCGTGGTGCCGTCGGTGCAGGTAGCGCACGAAGTGGGGGACGCGGTGGCGCGGACGGTCAACGCCTATCAGTACGACGTGGTGATCGTCGGGACGACGGACTTGACGCACTACGGGCCGAACTACGGGTTCGTGCCGCACGGAATCGGGCGGGACGGCAATCGCTGGGCGAAGCAGGAGAACGACCGGCGGTTTCTGGAAGTGGTGAGTGAGTTGCGGGCGGAGGACGTGGTGGCCGAGGCGCGGACAAGTCACAACGCCTGCGGCGGCGGCGCGGTGGCGGCCACGCTGGCGGCGGTGCGGGCGCTGGGGGCGACGCGCGGCGTGCTGCTGTCGCATACGACCAGCAGCGAAGTGCTCGGCGCGAAGACGGGTGCGGTGCAGCAGGATTCCGTGGGATACGCGGGAGTGGTGTTCGCGTGAGCCAGAAGCGCGTCGCGATCGGCATTGACCTGGGGGGGACGAACGCCAAGGTCGGCGTCGTTGACGGCGACGGTCAGGTCGTGGCATTCGACAGCGGGGCGACGAACCCGGAGCGGGGACCGCAGGTCCTGGTTGCCGAAGTGGTCATGCTGATCGACCGCGTGCTGGAGGGGGTGGGGCTGACGCGTGCGGACGTCATCGGCGTGGGGCTGGGGACGCCGGGACCGCTCAGTGCGCGCACGGGGACGGTGATCAAGGCGGCCAATCTGCCGGGGTGGGTGCAGGTGCCGCTACGGATGCTGTTTGCGCGGGCGTTGGATCTTCCCGTGGTGCTGGACAACGATGCGAACGTGGCCGCGTATGGCGAGTGGTGGGTCGGCGCGGGTCGCGAGTGGGGTGATCTGGTGCTGCTGACGCTGGGCACCGGTGTGGGTGGGGGGGTGGTGCTGGACGGTAAGGTCGTGCAGGGTCATTTCGAGAACGCGGCCGAGCTGGGGCACATGATCGTGATGCCCGGCGGGCTGCCGTGCAACTGTGGACAGCGCGGGTGCCTGGAACAGTATGCGTCGGCTGCGGCCGTGGCGCGGCGGGTGATGAGCGCGATCAAGGACGGTGAAACGAGCAGTCTGGCGGAGGCGGTGGCGCGCGGCGAGGAGCTGGACGCGCTGGCCGTCGAGAAGGCGGCGCGGGCCGGGGATGCGCTAAGCCTGAGCATCTGGGATGAGGCGTGCTACTACCTCGCGGTCGCGTGCGTCAACATTCAACATGCGTTCAACCCCGCGTGCGTGGTATTGGGGGGCGGGATGGCCGGCGCGGGGGAGTTTCTGCTGGAGCGCGTGCGGGGGCATTTCGAGGGGCTCAAATGGCATTTGCACCGGGATTACCCGGAGATTCTGCCGGCACAGCTTGGGTATCGCGCGGGGGTGATCGGGGCGGCCGGGTACGCATGGCGCGAACAGGCGTAGAGGCCCGTTGAGGAAGCAGCGTCGGCCCCCCGTGGCCGATGTGGGAGCTATAGGACCGGGCGTCTGGCAAGGCGCCCGCGCGGAACCAGGGGTTCTTCAGCGGACTGGCAGAGGCGGGATTGGGGATTGAGGGGCGGAGATTTGAGATTTGAGATTTGAGATCTGAGGCGTACGGCGGGCTCTGCCCGCCGGTGCTGGCTGTAGAGCATCGTCCCGCGCTTCCCGGCGGGTGGAACCCGCCCTACGTGCCTGGCGTCAACGCAAGTTGTCGCTGCATCAGGTTCACGTGCTCAGTGCCGTTCCCGCATCAGTCCCATTCCCGTCGCAGTGCCGTTCCCGTAGCAGTCCCGTTCTTGCATCAGTCCCGTTCCGCGTATCAGTCCCATTCCCGGGTGGGGAGTCCTGATCCCGTATCCCACGGGCGGCAGTCGGGGAAGTCGGGGTCGGGCTCAACGGTCAGGGCACGGGTGATCGTGAACTCATCGGCCGTGAGGACGACGCGGTAGGTACCCGGGGGCACGAGTCCGCCCGTGGGCGAGCGACGGCCATGTCGCCTCGGGGGCGGAGCGCCGTCGGGGGGCGGCTCGCGCAGGTCCCAGTTTACGCAGTGCAGGCCGGGCGATGACGGGGCGTCCAGGTCGCGCAGCTCCTCACCCGCGCAGTCGAACACTTCGAGGCGCACCTGCCGCATCTGGTCACCAATGGAGTAGTAGATGTTCACGCCAGGCGGCGGGTTCTCGGCGACGTAGCGACGAGGCGCGGGGGCACCGTGGCCCAGTTGGGGACACCACTGGATGGCCGGGTGGGGTGGGTAGAGGTGCGCCGGGGCACCGACGGCCCCGGGCGTCATGTGCCGCAAAGGCGTCACTTCGAGCACCCACAGGCTGCGGCCATGCGTGGCGACCACGATCTCACCCGCGGTGGGGTGCTGCGCGATTTCGTGGATGGCCACTGTGGGCAGGTTGTTGTTGAGGCGCGTCCAGGTGAGGCCGCGATCGAGCGTGACCCAGGTGCCGAACTCGGTGCCGAGGTAGAGCAGGTCGGGATTGAAGCGGTCCTCGCGGACGACGCGCGTGGAGCCGGCGGTCGGCGGCAGATGGGTGCCCAGCGAACGCCACGTCTTGCCGGCATCCTCCGACGCGAAGACGTAGGGCAGGTCGTCGTCCGAGCGGTGGCCATCGAGCGTGAGGTACACACGGTCTCGCTCATAGCGGGAAGCCACCATCGAGCTGACCCAGCGTGGGCCGGGGAGTTGCTCGGCGAGCGGTCGGGGCTCGGCGCCGGGAGTGGGGGCCGGGGGGGGCGACTCGGGCGGCGGCGCTGCCGGTTCCGCGGCGGGCACGGGTTCCGTTGCGGCCTGCGCGATCAGCGGCTCCGGTGTTTCCTGAGGCGAGGATGGACAGGCGGGCGGCGCTGGCGGTACCCGGGGGGTAACCAGGGGCGTGCACACCGTTTCCAGCAGGCTCGGCGGCGCCGACGGTGTGAACTCCGGTGGGGGCGACCACGCGGTCACAACGGGCGTTACGCTTGCCTGAACCAATGCCGGGTCGAGCGGAACGGGCGGCAGCCACTCGTCGGGAGACGACGGCGCGCGCGTGTCCGGCGTACGCGGCGGCACAGGTGCGGTGCCGTCCGGCGTGGGGAGTTCCGGGCGAGCATCCGGTTGCGACAGCGGTACATGCCCACCCCCGCCTGGGGCGGGTGAGGGCAAGGCACCCGCGGCCCCGGCCAGGTGGGCAGCCAGCGACTGCAGTTCGTCGGCGTCGAGCGCGCCGCTGCCGTCGTGGTCGAATTGGGCAAACAGCGCGGCCGCCGGGGGGGGCAACTCGGCCGGCTGCAACCGACCGTCCTTGTTGAGGTCGCACTGCCACAGGGCAGTGAGCATGTACTCGGGCAGTCCACGAGCCAGGCGCGAGACGCCTTCTTCGAGCTTTTCGACCGCCGCGGCCGGCGCCGCTGACGGGAAGTCGGTGAGCCTGGTCCAGTGCTGTCCGCCGTTGTTGGTCGCCCAGACGAAGCCGTCGTCCGTGCCGGCGTAGAGCAGGTCGGCATCGAGCGGCGACTCGGCGAGCACGGTGATGCTGCCTTCGCGGGTACGCGTCAGCTCGGGCGAGATGCGTTTGAGGTTGCGGCCCTCGTCGACGGAGCGGAAGACGAAGTTGGCGGCGGAGTAGTGAATGCCGGGGTTGTGGGTGGAGAGCAGGAACGGAGTTTTCCAGTTGAAGCGGTAGCCATGGGACGGATCGTCCGGCGGGCGGATGCCGCGGCGCTCGCCGGTGCGGAAGTTGTATACGCCCATGCCGCCGTATTGCATCTCGAAGTAGACCTGGTCCGGGTCGCGGGCGTCCACCTGGTTGATGAACCCGTCGGCCCAGTTGAGCAGCACCCAGTCGTCGTTGACGGGCCCGGCGTCGGAGCGGGAGCGGGCCGGGCCGCCCCAGGTGCCGTTGTCCTGCAGGCCGCCGTAGACGCGATACGCAGGCCGCGGGTCCACGGTCACGTGATAGAACTGCCCGATGGCGACGTGGTTGAGGTAGTCCCAGACGGCGCCGCGGTCGTGGCTGATGTAGATGCCGCCGTCGTTGCCGAGGATCATGTGCCGGCCGTCTTTGGGGTCTATCCAGAGGGCATGGTGGTCGGGATGGGCGCTGCGGGCTTCGTCGGAGACGAAGGTGGCTCCGCCGTCGGTGGAGGAGTGGAACGCGATGCCCAAGACGTAGAGGAAGTTGTTGGCGCTGGGATCGACGCGGACCTGGCTGAAGTACATGGGGCGCGGGTTGACGCTGTTGACGCGCGTCCAGGATTGCCCGCCGTCCGCGGAGCGGTAGACGCCGCCGTATTCGTGACCCTGAGGGCCCTGCATTTCGTGGACGTTCTCGGTCTGACCACCGAGGCCGGAGCTGAACGGGAAGCGTTCGCGACCGTCCTCCTGGCCGGCAGCGGGGCGTCGGGTGAAGGTGGCCTGCACCAGGACGCTCTTGCGCTGGCGGGAGACCTCGATCTCGACGGTGTCACCCGCGCGGCGTTTGCGAATCTGTTTGACGAGATCGGCGTAGGAGTGGATGGTGGTGCCGGCGAGGCGCAGGACGATGTCGCCCGGCTGCAACCCAGCTTTGGCGGCCGGGCCGTCCACCGTGACGTGCGTGAGGCGAGCACCGACGTCGGCGTCCTCGCCGTCGATTCCCAGGAAGGGGGTGTCCGGCGGTTCCTGGGCGATACGCTCGGACTCCAGCACCAGGTAGACGAAGTTCGGGTCCTTGCGGTAGTAGTCGATGCCGATGCGGCCGAGCTGGCAGGTGGGCAGCCCGGTGGTCATGCGGCTCCAGGATTCCCCGCCGTCGGTGGTCTTGTACAGGCCGCTGCCGGGGCCCCATTTCTTGGCGGGGTCGTTGCCGTCGAACTGGTCGCGTTGACGTTCCCAGGTGGCGACCAGCAGCGTGTTGGGATCCTGCGGGTGCATCTGGACGTCGATGACGCCGGTGCGGTCGTCGATGTAGAGGACCTTCTTCCAGGTTGCGCCGCCGTCGGTGGTCTTGAACAGGCCGCGCTCAGGGTTGTGTCCCCAGAGGCGACCCAGCGCGCCGACGTAGACGATGTTGGGATCGGTGGGGTGAATGGCGATGCGGCCGATCTGGAACGAGTCCTTCAGGCCCATGTTTGTCCACGTCTTGCCGCCGTCGGTGGACTTGTAGACCCCGTCGCCCCAGGTGACGCTGTTGCGAGGGTTGTTCTCGCCGGTGCCGACCCAGACGATGTTGGGGTCGGACTGGGCGACGGCCATGTCGCCGACCGCGGCTACGTTCTCGTGCTGGAACTGGTACTCGAACGTGATGCCGTCGTTGGTGGTCTTGACCAGCCCACCGGAGGAGGTGGCGGCCCACCAGATCGTGGGGTCCTTCTCGTACACGGCGAGCGCGGTGATCCGGCCGCCCATGACGGCCGGACCGATGGACCGCCAGTGGAACGTGCCGACCCACTCGGGGGGCAGCGCCAGGGACGCCTGCTCATTTGCGTGCAGGGCGCCCGTGCCGCATGCCGACAGCAGGACGGCGGTGCAAACGATTCCGGGGAGTCTTCCACGCAGCATCATCATTTCAGCGGCTCTCTACATAGCAGGTTCTCCGTGTTCCCCGTGCCACCGGGGTGCGGCCCCTCCGCCGAACCGAGCGGCCGGAGAGGATGGGGACCACGGAGGCACGGACGGCACGGAGAGGGCACTTGGGGGTTGGGTTGTCGTCGGTTGGGTTGGGTGGGAACGGCGCGTGCCGGTGAGGTCTCGGTTGCCGAGCTGCCCGCAGGCGGCCATCAGGTCGCGACCCTTGGTCAAGCGACGTTTGCAGATCTGGCCGGCTTCCTGAAGCCAGCCGAGGAAGCGGACCACGCTCTCCTCGGTCGGCGCCGGCCAGGGCGAGTCGCGGCGGGGGTTGTAGGGGATCACGTTGACGACGCCCTTGACGGGGCGAAGGTACTCGGTCAGTTCGAAGGCGTGCTCGCGGGCGTCGTTGACGCCGGGGATGAGCACGTATTCGATCATGAAGAACTGGCAGCGGCGCAGCGGATAGGCCCGCAGCGCGTCCCGCAGTTCGAGCATGGATTCGCGGGCGGCCGTTGGCATGATGCGGGTGCGGATTTCGTCGTTGGGCGCGTTGAGCGAGATGGCCACGTTCAGCCGGCGCCAGCCGAGCTCGGCCAAGCGGCGGATGCCGGTGGCGCGGCCCACCGTCGACAACGCGATGCGGGCCATGGAGAAGGACAGGCCGGCCGGGTCGGTCAGCACGCGCACGGCTTGCAGCACGGCCTCCAGGTTGTCAAGCGGCTCGCCCATGCCCATGAAGACGACGTTGCGGACGTCGCGGAAATACCGCCGCCCAGCCACCACTTGGCCGACGATCTCGCCCGCAGTCAGGTTGCGCAGCAGCCCGAGCTGTGCGGTTTCGCAGAAGAGGCAGCCGCGGGCACAGCCGATCTGCGACGACACGCAGAGGGTCTTCCATGCTCGTCCGCGGCGCCGCATGGGCACGACTACGCTTTCCGTCTCCAGGGCGTCGTGCGTCTGTTGGATGAACTTGGTGGTGTCGCCTTCGCCCACGGAGCGCACGACCGGCAGGACGTCGGCACGGAGTCCCCGCCACGCCTCGGGCGAGGCGATGGGCGTTGGGGGAGGGTCGCAGCCTTCCCGGCGATCCAGGAGCCGCTGGTATGTAAGGCGCAGCGCACGCATCTGGTGCCTTGCCGGTTGCAAGGCACCGCGCAGTTCAGCGAAGGTGAGACCGAGGACATCCATATTCGAGCCTGCGACCACGTCGGGGGTCGGGAGACCGTACCCGAGTGGTGTGATCAGGGCCGGTGCCCCTCCGGCCGCGCGCGTACCGGCAACCGGCGGGCGGCCGGTGTAGTTGTCATCGGCGAGTCTGCCTGGATCTCCGCACCCGAACCCTCCCAGGTTGTACGGGGGCGTCGAACGTAGGGTATGACCCACCCCTCTGCCATATTGCCATACGAGTGTACGCGTTTGCAGGAGCCGTTGCCAGCAACTCCGGGGTTGTCAATTGAGGTGGCACCGGCCCCGGCGGCCGACACGGAACGCGCTGCCTGCGGTAGTCCCTGGGCTGCGAGGATTCCGGGGCGCCGGCGGAGCCACGGGCGAGACGCCCGTGCCACGCGTCGGGCTGCGTGCAGCGTGGGAAACGTGCGCATAGAAAGAGGGGGCGTGGGCTTCCGCTTGGCCCCCTGTGTAGTTGCTTCCGGTTACCGAGCAGATCCTACTGGTCGCCGACCTGGCTGCTCATGCCCGTCATGTGGCGCTCATGTTCCATCCCGCCGGTCAGCGCCTGCTCCTTCGGCGTGGTAGCGCAGGCCGTCACCAGCAGCGCCATCGCCAGCAGCCCCAGACTCAACAACCCTCTGATCCAAGTCCGCTTCAACATGGCCTCATCTCCCGTATTTGATGTGGTTCCCGCTCCAGCGTGGTTCCAACCGCGACCGCCCGGCTCCGTCCCTCCACGGAAGCTGCAGCGGCCGACCTTGATGTCCGCGTCCGGCAGCCACGTGCCTGCCTGGTGTCGAATACTAGCTGTGCTCCGGCACAATGTCAACGCGAAGGGCAACTTGGCCGCGCGCGCCGGCTGACACGGTGCGCGGGTGTCTCCGTGTTTGCGGAAACGCCGCACGAATATCGGCCCCGGTGACAGCACTGTGACACCGAGGATACCGGGCTCCCTGCCTATGGGACCGTGCGCGACAGCGGCGGATGTACCCCAAGGCCGACGGGCATGGAGTCCACGCCCGGAACCGCGGCACCGGCCGAGGAAGCAGGGAGGACAACCCCTTCCCGCGGGGTTGGTGAGCATGCTGCCCTCCGGGGTGGCGGAGCCGCGCTCCGGGTGGCCGCCGGCCGGCCGCGTCGGACACCAAAAGACAGCAGCGTGGCGAGCGGAACATCCTCCCCGCGCCACGCTGCACACCCAAGCGTTGCCGAATCTGACCGCGGCCGCTAGGGCAGCGGGACGTTGTCGCTCAGGATGCTGGTGGTTGTGCTCTTCACGTAGGCAAGCGTGCCGGCGACGATGTTGGCCCAGATGTCCTTCACGCCGCAGGACGTTGCGAACAACATGCCTCCCATGACCAGGGCCGCTAGTGCGCCCCCCTTCACCCGCCGAAGCATACGGCTCTTCATGTGTGCAATCTCCAGAAAAGGACTGAACTACGCCTCTCGTTAGAATGAGAGCTTGACCCGGACGCCGCCGACGATGGCGTCACGTGCGTCCTTGCTTGCCCCGGGGTTGGTGATGACCTGGAAGTCAGGCGACACCGTGCACCAGGGAGTAACCTCGAAGGCATAATACAACTCGTACACCGTCTCGCGGTCCGCCCGGGCGTTGACGAACTCACGCAGATCGCCGGAGAGAATGCTCTGGGCCATGCCGAAAGCGAGCACGTCGGCATTCCGCTGGGGGATCAACCCCTGGTAGGACGCCCCGAGGGACCAGAAGTGCTCGATGCGGTTGAGTTCCTCGTCCGCCCAGCCGTAGCGGGCGAAGACGCCGAGTCCCTGCTTGTCCTTGGCGTCCTCGTTCTCTTTCCAAACCATCTGGTCGGCGCTGAAGTAGTACCCCACGTCGCCCGTCTCGAAGCGGTCGGTGAGCAACCCGCCGAGGTTGTTCCCATAGACGCGCTTGGTCACCGGATCATACCAGCAGCCCAGGCGGTAGTTGCCGGGGAGCGTGACGCCCAGGTGCTTGGGCAGGATGCCCGCTTCCCAGAAGCCGCGGAAGCGGCAATCGTCGTGGAAGGCCGTGTCGAAGCCGCCGGTGCCGTGCCGGTTGTGCGTGTTGATGGTGTCGGGGTCCATGGCGGCCATCTGGAAGTACAGCCAGTCCACGGGCCACACCTTGCCGAAGGCGCCGATGCCCTTGGTGTAGGGCATGGCCATGTTGTGGTTGAGGGCCCGATTCATGAACTGGTTGAGATAGTTCTCCGCGTAGACGTTCTTGTCGAACAGGTCGGAGATGTTCTGCAGCTTGCCGAGGCGGAACTCGACGCGGTCGTCCCAGAGCCGCTGCCGATACCAGTACTTATCGAGCTCGATCCACTGGTCGCCGCTGGAGCCGGCCGCCCAGAACGGGGGCGTCAGCGAGCCGACGTCGGCCTGGATGCCGTTATTCCAGTTTGACACAGCGCGAACGAAGAAGCTCCCGCCGTCGATCAACTTCATTTTCTGGAAGTCCAGTTCGAGGACGTAGAACGCCCTCCCGGCGACGTCGCAGGCGTTGTGGGTGTTGAGCCCGCCGCGGAAGTTGAACTGGGTCATCGTGCCCAGCAACGCCGAGAAGCTGATGCCCTGGTTCTCCAGATCGGTGCGGGTTCCGCCCCAGTCCCCGGTGAGACGTTTCGTCGTCCAGATGTCATAAGCTGGGGCCGGAGCGGGGGTGCTCGCGGCGGGCGGGGCCGGCGCTGCGGGCGGGGCCGGCGCTGCGGGCTTCTCCTGCCCGAGCGCGTCGCTCGAGCCCCAGGTGATGGCAGCCAGCACGAGGGCCATCACCACGACAGACAGCCGTTGACAGATTGCATCCATGCCTAGACCTCCTGACGGAGCTATGCTGTGGGGTTTACGGTCGAACTCACGTTTTCCGGGCTGAGCTGCCTCGAATACCGCGCCACAGGCTCGAGGCTTCCACACTGTCCCTGTCCCTGGCCGGTCGCCTCGCAGCGACTGAGTGGGGCTGGGGTTCGCCTTGTTTATCGGTCGTAAAGGCGAAGGTCAATAAAGAAATCGCCTGTGCGAGTGCACTACGACGTTACGATAGGGGATCACCGCAGCATTGGTCCACAAGCAGAGCCATTGGATGGCAGCCCCGGAGCCTTGCGAACCCCACGCCCCTCTGGTTCCGACATGCCCGCTCCCCGTGGGGGCCGGCCCTTCGCCGGTCGCTCCCGGGCCGTGTGCGCTGCCAGTAGTTGGCACAGGCGGCGATGGGATTCGAACCCATGATTAACGGATTTGCAATCCGTCCCCTTGGTCCACTTGGGTACGCCGCCGGACTCACCCAACCGCGCGGGCAGGCAGGTCGCAGGCACTTAGCTGGCCGTCATCCGGCCGCGACTACGCCACGCCCGCCGCACGGGGCGTACTATAGCATCGGCAGCTTGTGGAGCCAAGCACGGTTTCTGGACGTCCCGGTGAGTCTCAGGGGGCTGGTTGCTGCGTTCCGGCCGGTGTGGCTGTCGTTACAGGGGTGTGCGGCAGGCGCGTGTCTTGTCGGTCAGGCGGTCGCCAACGCCGGGTGAGGCGTTTCACGTCGCCGCGATGTGCGTATGGTGAAGGGGTGAGACCCGGTCCAACGGGATCCGCGGCGCCCCGGGGATGACGCGAGTGCGTTAGCGCATGGGTGTGCGGCGTCCCGGTCCTGCGCCAGAGCTGTGGTCCTGACCTCGCCGGAGGGCGGCGGTCCGACCGGCCCGGAAGAGGACGCGCGGTCGCGGGTCTGATCCTGCACGGGCACGGTGTCCACAGCGGTGCGCACGTCCGGGGCGTCCCTTGAGGGACTGCGGGGCCGGGTGTCGTTGTCTCGCGAGCGGCTACCGCGTGCGCCGGTCATACCAGGCGTGGGGGACCGAGATCCTCGATGTTACTCACTCCGTCTGCCGCGGTACTTATGTTGCCGGTCGGTAGGCTACTGCCTATAGTGGCGCGCGGGCGGTCGCGATGAGGGCGGTGAAGCCGGTTGATGCCGCGGGCCGATAGGAGTCGAAGCGGTGCGGTGTGCATGGGCACCGGCGCTGAGCGATATCGCCGTAACGTTCGACCCTGACTTTGTGCCGGCAGCAGGCCGGCCGGACCGGCGGCTCGAAGGTGTCGCGGAATCGCGCAGCCGGGTGCTTTGCCTGGACGGTGGGCGTGCAGGACGTGCTTCCTGTGCGCGATGGACAGGCCGGCACAGGACTGACGCATGCCCAGTCCCGGACGCTTGCCGGTTGCTCAAGGGTGACGAGTCACGGAAACTGATGCAGCGTTGCGGGCCCTAACGCCGGCGCCGGCAACCAAGTGGCCCGGCGCGGAAGGAGCCGATCATGTCGTCAACGAACATTGCCCACGTGGAAGCCCGAGAGATCCTCGACTCACGCGGAAACCCGACGCTGGAGGCGATCGTGGTCCTGGAAGACGAGAGCTACGGCGAGGCGGCCGTGCCGTCCGGGGCCTCCACCGGTGCGCATGAGGCCGTCGAGTTGCGCGATGGTGATGAGAAGCGCTACGGTGGCAAGGGAGTGCTGACGGCCGTCGAGCACGTCAACACGGAGCTGGCGGATGCCGTCATCGGGATGGACGCCACGGACCAGGAGGACGTCGACCAGGCGATGATCGACCTGGATGGGACGCCGAACAAGTCGCGTCTGGGGGCGAACGCCATCCTGGCGGTGTCGCTGGCGACGGCCAAGGCGGCGGCGCAGGCGTGCGGGCTGCCGTTGTTCCGCTACCTGGGCGGGCCGAAGGCGCGCGTGATGCCCGTGCCGATGATGAACATTATCAACGGGGGTCGGCACGGCGACAACACCGTGGATTTCCAGGAGTTCATGATCCAGCCGTGGGGGGCGCCGTCCTTCCGCGAGGCGTTGCGCATGGGGGCGGAGTGTTTCCATGCCCTGCGCGCCGTCCTCAAGAAACGCGGTTACAACACCAACGTGGGCGACGAGGGTGGGTTTGCCCCGAGCCTGAAGTCCAACGAGGAACCCCTGGAACTCATTACCGAGGCAGTCCGCAAGGCCGGGTATGAGCTGGGCAAGGACGTCTTCATCGCCCTGGACCCGGCCACCAACGAGATGTTCGATGCCAATAGCGGGCGCTACAAGCTCTTCAAGTCGGCGCCGGACAAGAGCATGAGTTCGGGGGAGATGGTCTCGTACTGGCAGCGCTGGTGCGAGAAGTACCCGATTCGCAGCCTGGAGGACGGCTTGGCGGAGGACGATTGGGACGGCTGGAAGGAGCTGACGCAGCGCCTGGGCGAGCGCGTGCAACTGGTGGGCGACGATCTGTTCGTTACCAACACGACGCGGCTGAAGAAGGGCATCGAGATGAAGGCGGCCAACTCGATCCTCATCAAGGTCAACCAGATCGGCACGCTGACCGAGACGTTCGCCGCGATTGACATGGCCGCGCGGGTGGGCTGGACGGCCGTCATCAGCCACCGCAGCGGGGAGACCGAGGATACGACGATCGCCGACATTGCGGTGGCCACCGGGGTTGGACAGATCAAGACGGGTAGCGTGTGCCGTAGCGACCGGATCGCGAAGTACAACCGGCTGCTGCGCATCGAGGACCACCTGGGCCCGGCCGCCATCTACGGCGGCAGCCTGTGGAGCAAGTAGGGCGGGTTCTGCCTGCGTACCTGTTTGGCGTGGGTGCCATGCCCTCACCCGCCGCAGGCGGGGGTGGGCAGGTGCCGCGTCCGCAGAGGCATGCTTACCCGCGACCGCGGTCGCGGGAAAGCATGGCACCCAGAACGCCGAAGACGCTAAACACGTACCTGCCCGCCAGCGGCGTGTGGACTGGGTTACCATGCCGTTGGGGGGGGCGGGCGCGGCGGCGGGCGCAGACCGCCCTACGGGGGGTGCATGGATGCACGGACCGCACGATACATCTCACGAGCCTCCTGAGGCAGAGGGGCGGGCGTCCGCATCCGCCACCGGCGGCAGCGCGCTGGTGTTCTGGCTGCTGATGGCCATGGCGGTCGCGAGCTTCGCGCCGTGCGTCATCATGCCGGAGTGGCGGCAATACCAGGTGCTGCACGCGGCCGAGCAAGTCCAGCAGGCGCGCGTGGACCGCCTTGAGCAGGCCGTCACCGAGGAGCAACGCAAGCTCGATGCGATGCGGACGGACCCGGCCGCCGTGGCGCGGCTCGCACAGCGGGAGTTGCGGTACCGCCCGGCCGGGGAAGAGGTGGTGTGGGTACCGACGCCGGTGACCGCGCCGCCTGGTGACAAGCCGATCGTGGTGCAGCCCCCCGCGCTGCCGGGCGCCGTGGCCCAGGCCGCCGGCTATTTGCCCACCCTCAATTACGACGGCATCTTCTGCGAAGCCCCTACCCGCTACGTGATCATGAGCATGTCGGTTGCACTGGCGGTCGTGGCCACCGCGCTGTTCCGCCCGCGAAGAGGCGATGTCGCCGGCTAGCTGCTCGCTAAGGAGGCAGCGGCGGTTCACCGCGCCTTGGCACAGTGCCGACCGGGCCCGAAGCCCAAGAGGCGGCGGAAGCAGGTATGGTGTCCCCCGCTGTCGGCGGTACAGGCGGCATGAGCCGGGCTGCAACCAGCCCCACGTACGGCGGGTGCTTGAACCGCTCCGTCGGCATCCTCGTTACGGTTGCCGCCGGCTCAGGGTACTGGTAGGGAGGCGGGCGACACTTGACGCGCGAGAGCCGTTCTCGACTCCCGCCATGCGGTGGCTACTGAAGGCGAATGCCTACTCCACGGTCAGATCCAGCGCGGTGACCTCCGTCGCCGTGAGTTCCACTGTCTTCTGCACCAGTATCTCTCCGCCACGCTCGAGCGTCACCGTCCAGGTGCCCGGCCAGAGGTTCGAGATGGCGTATTCCTCGCCGTTCCGGCCGGTGAAGTCGATGGCTTCGAGGGCAACGCCGCCGGCGTCCGTCGCGCGCACGGCCGTCGGCGCCCCTGTCGCCCTGACCACGCGGACCGTGCCGCGGACGGTCGCACCTGCCGTGAGCTGATGCTCACCCACGTCCGTGATGTCGTCGGACACCGGGACAACCGGCAACCGGCAGCAGCCATTGGCGTCCTCATGACCGTAAAGTACGTACTCGCCCGGCGGCAGGTAGCGCACGCAGAAGTCGCCGTCATCGTCGCAGCGCGCGCGGCGCGGGTGCGTCCGACCGTGCGTTTCGACGGCGATGACCTGCGGCATGCGCCGAATAGGGTTGGACACTTTCATTTGCCCGGTGATGGCGCCGGCGCCGAGCGGAACCCGGAATGGCGCGACCCCCGGTTGCACCTCAACGTTGGCTTGATACAGCAGCCCGTCGCGGAAACCGCGAGATTGCAGCCAATCGTAAACATGCAGGCGATATGCGCCGGCCGGCACGTTCCACAGCCAGATGAAGCCGTCCGCATCGAGTGGGCGCCAGTCGAACATGTCCGGCATCGCCGGCGAGCCGGCGGCCAGGGGCTCCAGCTCCACGCGAAACGCGGGATCGCGCGTGGTGACGTTCTTCACGAGGCGTTTCGCCGCCATGCCGGTGCCGGTCAGGCGCTGCGCCTCGGACCCGTCGCCAATCTCGATCCGGAACTTCACGTCGCGGCTGCGCTCGGGGTTGTTGATGACGACGCTGACCTCACCGCCGGGCACGACATTCACGCTGACGAGATCAGCCCAGATGATGTCACCGCCAAGGTACTGTGCCCCGATGCGTGCTCCACCCGCCGGAACGTCCTCGAGCGCGAACCGTCCATCCTCAGCCGCCTTGAATCTTCGCTCCTCAAACGTGCCCAGCGCCGGGTGATAGAGCGCCCCGTCGGCGAAAGCCCAGGGCTTCCCCTGCCGGGTAAAGATCCGGCCAACCACGCGGCCCGTCCTTTGCACCTCGATCGGGTCGATGGCGAGATCCTCGGGCGGAACCTCAACCGCGACCGCGCGCGGCGTGATTCCACGCCCAGAGACGTGCAACGCATACTTGTCCGGGCGGACATGGGCGAACCGAAAAGCGCCATCGGGGCCGAGGGAGGTCGTCACGGTGCCGGCATCCTGCGGAGCCGTCCGCTCCTGCGTATACTCCTGGGGAGGTCGCTCCAGGACCAACTCAGCCAGGCCACCGCCGAAACCTGCCGGAATGCCGGACAGGCGTCCGGAAACAACGACACCGGGCCGCAGCGCCACAGAGACAGCGGCACCCGCGCGGTCAAACGGCACCAGGTCCTCCCAGACCGCATAGCCGTCTGCCCAGACGGCCAGCCAGTGCCTGGGCTCGCTGTGCCTGCCGTCTTCCCCCACGCCTCCCAGCCAAGTCGCACGCGTGTCAATCGCGATCGAGAACCGGCCCTCGTCGTCGGTCACATCAGCACGGGTGCATGAACACGGATCGGGGTTGCCCCCCGGACCCGCCATGACCGCGAACTTCCTCACGGGCAGTCCATTCGAATCAACCACCCGGCCGTGTATCTCAAAGAGCGGCTCCAGCGTGATCTGGAACCCATCCTCAGGCATCGAATGCGGCGTCTTCCAATACCGCATGAACCCTGACTTCTCCACGTCCACGTAGAAGTCGCCATGGCCCCAGTGTTTTCGCACGCCGCGGATGCGAAACGTGCCGTCGGGTCTGGTTTGCGTCTTCTTGCCGTCGCCGGAATCCACGGTGGCGCCGGCGATCGGTTCTCCGTTCGGTCCCCGGACCACCCCAAGGATTGTGTCGCCAGCCGCCAATTGCACCGTGATGTCACTCGCCGGCCGCGTCATGTCCGACTCGAAGTCGTACGGATACCACCCGGCCTCCAGATAGTCCGCATGCTCAAAGGCGATGCTGCCCAGGGTCGGATTGATTCCGAAAATCTCAAACCGCCCGTCGGCTTGGCTGAAAACGGAACGGTCGTGGTCCGGATCAAAGGAAGGGTTATGGAAAACGGTCGGCGACACGCGCACGCCGGCGACCGGCTCGCAGGTGGCCGCGTCGACCACCAGCCCAGTAACCGTGATGCCACGCTGCAGGGGGTGCCTGATGCGCCGCACCGTGTCGTCTGCCATAATGGGATACTGCTCGATGCAGAACGTGTCGTACACGTACCCAAAGGCGCGGGCCGCAAACGTAAGCTCGCACGAGGCCGGTACGTCCAGCGTGACCGCGCCGGCCTCGGACTTCGCCGCGATCCACTCCCAACCGCCAGCCTTGTAGCCGCTCGCGGCTTCGACGCGATAGAAGCAGTCGAATACCAATATCGGCTTTCCGGTCTCGGCGTCGACCACAACTACCGTTAGCGGCTTCAGCGGCTCGGTTTGCTCAGCTTGCGCCAGCGTCGTCGCCGCCGCCACCAGCACGGGCAGCGCTGCAAGGAGGCGAAGGTGCGACATGGTCGGCAACTCCCGAGGCAGAGCCACTTGTAGTATATGCCTGCTCGCCTTCCGCGCCGCTTGCTAATCTGCCAGGAGTCGGCCGGTCGCCCGACACTCACGCCAGTTTTTGGGACACCATATCGACTCCAGGACGAACGCCAACGGTGACCGTAGACCTCGGGTCTGCCACGGCTTGCCCGTGTCGTGGTCACGGGCTACCCCACCACCTGACGCAGTGCAGGAAGCGGCCACCGCAGCGGAGGAAGTAGGTATGGTGTCCCCCGATTTCGACAGCAGCTTCGGCGAGGGGGATAGGGTGCGGCGGTTCCTGCGCGGTTTCCACACCCCAACCCTCACCCCTACCCCTCTCCCTGAAAGGGCGAGGGGTTTGTGTGCGGTCGCGGCCGGCGGGGTCGCCTTGGGTGGGGATAACCCCAAGTTCGACCCTGGACACGTCACGGTGAACGATGCCCACCGGGCGCTGCCCGCCCGCGCCCTGCGTGCGTCGTGACGCGGTCAGGACAGGCAACCTCCGAGTCCGGCCCCGCGCTGACCCAAGCTTGCGTGCCCATCGAGCGTAAGCGGTTTGGCGACCCCGGAAGCGGGGTCGGCGGACCGGAGTCTCCACTACATCACGTTTCCGCCCCGCCCCTGCCCCTGGTAACCGCGCCCCTGGCTTTCTGCCCCGCAAAGAAACCGAAGAATCCTCACTGCTGTCTAACTTGCGCCAACCTAGCAGCATTCCAGTGATGTTCCCGTTCTCTCAGGGCGCCGGCAGCAAAGCCAGGGTGGCATGGCCAAGCGCAGCGCCGCCATGCGCTCGCTTGGACGAGGCCTGCTTTCCACCACGCATGCCGGCGCCTTCGGCTTGGGCATGCCACCCTCTTGGTTTCCCATTCGCGTGGTGCTGTTTAGCGGCATTCCAGTGATGTCCCCGTTCTCTCAGGGCGCCGGCCGCTCGTGCTGCTCCGGCGTGCGGCGGAGGGTGTCGAGTTGCTCGCGGATGTGATCGACCAAGGGCTGGTACTTCATGGCCTCGGCCAACGGTAAGGCCGTCTCCAGCGTGGCGATGGCCCGGCCGATCTGACCATCCACGGCGTACACAGTGGCCAGCGTGTTGAGGATGCCGGGGTCACGCTCCTGAGTGAGGGTGGCGGCGCGTTCGGCCAGGGAAACGGCTTCGCGAATGTTCGCAGGATCCTCGGGCGCGGCCGCGACCAGGAGGAACGCGAGCACGTTCATCGGCGCTGCCCAGTTGCTGTCCAGCCGGACGGCCTCCCGCAGCTCCGCAATGGCCTCCGCCGGTTCGCCAACCTCCTGCAACGCCATGCCCAGGAAGTAACGCGTCCGGCGATTCTCTGGTTCCAGGCGTCGCGCCTCGCGCAGATGTTCGATCGCCTCGCGCGTGTGGCCTTGCAGGCTCAAGGCAAGCCCGAGATTGTAGCGGCCCGGCCCGTACTGAGGTCGATGCTGCACCGCCGCGCGGAAGTGTTCGATGGCCTCGCTCGGCCGGTTCAGTTCCTGCAGCAGTGTCCCAAAATTCAGATGCAGGGTCGGATCGCTCGGACTGACCGCCAAGGCGCGCCGGAGCAAGGCCTCCGAGTCCCGCCAGTGTCGCGCCTGGTGCCAGGTGCCAACGGCACAAGCTGTCAGAATGAGGAACGCCAGGCCGGCCACCAACCACCGCGGCCCGTGCGGGGCCGAAGGCTCGCGAGGCGAAGGCGCCCGACGACGAACGCCCAGTGCGTCCGCCACCGCGAACGCAATCATCACGAACACACCCGTC
>JAKQDH010000189.1 GCA_029558835.1 Planctomycetota bacterium
CTGAATGAACAGCGTCGGCGCTTCGCCGGCGGAAGGCACGATCAGGCCCGGCCAGAATCCGCCGTGCATGGCATACTGCCCGGCCCCCATGGCTGCGGCATCGGGTTGGCCGACGGTGCCGCTAAGGGCATAGGGACCGCCGGCGGCGGTGCCGCCGCCGCCATCGATTGTGGACCAGTCAATCGAGTATTGCGCGCAGACGGCATGGCACGGAAGCAGCAGAGCCAGCAGGGCCAGCAGCGACGCTGCACCTCGACGCCGGCAGCGGGGTGACGACAAAGTCTTCATCGGAGCATTCGGTGTTATGCGTTCCCTGCCCGGCCATCTGAACCGTAAGCCGTCCAGAGCGCCGGGAAGGGCGGCCGCCTACTTGAGTTCTTTGACGACGACATGATCCGTGCTCCAGCATCCCGGGTCGAGCATCGCCTTGGTGCCGCCGCCGAAGCTGCCGCGCACCCACATGCTGACGACATGCGAGCCGGCGGTCAGGCCGGTGAAGATGCCCGTGATGGAGGTGGGGACCCCGTCGGTGTCCCCGGCTTCGGCGCGCCTGAGGCTCGATCGCGCGCGCCCGTTGGGGGTTGCGTTGTTATCGATGCGCAATTCAAAAGTGGCGCCGGTGGCGCCGCCCGCCATGCTTTCAATGTAAGTTCGCCCGTTGAAGGTGACTTCGATCGTCGAGCCGGCCATTTGTTTCACGAAGGTGCCGATGTCGGCGACTTTCTTGAAAGACGTCGAGTAGTCGACGCTACTTCCGCAGTTGACATCGATCACGGTGGTCCGCACCAGGCCGGCCGTGGTCAACCCCGCGCCGTCCCCGCTGAAATCCGCGGCGGTCATGGTGCCATCGACGCGGTGGTCCCCGAAGGTGCGGGCATTGCCGAGTTCGTTCACGTAGAAGACATGCTTGCCGGCGCCGTTGAAGACTTCGAAGAAAGCCGTGAGCCCGGTCGAGTTGCCGCTATCGATTTGGAATTCGATGTCGCCGGCTGAGTCTATACCGAACAGGCCGACAGGGTTATGAATGCGGTCTGCCACCAAGGTCTCGGACACGGTGAGGTTCGGTGTGGTCAGGGGACCGGTCATGACATCGCCCGCCTTGGCCACGTAACGGCCATCGGTGTAAGCAGGGTTCAGGCTGAACGTGGTGCCGGTGAGCGCGAGTCCCGTGCCCGCGGAATACAGCGTATCGTTATCGACGTTGTCCTTGAACCCGGCCGGCAAGCCGCTAACACCGCTCCAAGGGACCTCGTCAGCCGAGTCGGCACCTGTCGCGACCTCCGCGGTGGCAGCGTGGATGGCATAGGGCGCAGGCAGAATCGGGATGCGGGTTTTGAGGACGGTATAGGCTCCGGTGTCGGTTCCCGGGCGGACGGCGATCTGCAGCCATCGTGCCTTGCCTTCAAACGCCGCGGCGCCGAAATCCAGCGGCGTGGTCACAAGACCATTGACCACGGACAGATCGTTCACGGCCGCCGCGCCCCCAATCTGGATTCCACTGCTGGCAGCGCTCCACAGGGTGAACTGCAGATCATAAACGCCCGTAGCTGGGGCGAGGCCGTCGTTGAGCAGGCCCTGATACGTAAACGCAGTGCCTTGAGCCAGACCGGGCTGTCCGCCCGCCAACGCCGCGATGACCATGGCGAAGTGTAGAGTTTTCACGCGTGTGCGACCCTTTCTCATCTCTTGCTGGCTCCCTCGTTGCTCAGGACACACCTGCCTTCCCCGTCGACAGGGCGTGCTCCGTTGGTGGAGCAGGGAATCCGCTGGTGTGCTTTCTGTGGGAACCGATCGCACAGTGCCCGTTTGCAGACCGTCTGTCAAGGCGGGAGGATCAAGAGCGAGTGTGGTCTGTTATCGTGGAACCTGCCGACCGGGGTTCTTCTGAGCGCGATCCCTCGGCGGGCTGGGTGCAAGGCGAATCGCCAGGGATTTGCGGCCTGCGCTTGGCGATCTGGTCTGCAGCCGCGGGCGGTGACCGCGGTGGGGGGAGGGGGGAGCGCGAACAGTGGCGAGCCGCCCTCGGCGCGGGGGGCTACAGCATCTCATCTCGGCCTGCAATGTGCACTCCGCCCGGAATCGGCGAGGGGGAGCTCCGCGTCGATGACTCAGCCGGGCGAGATCAGCAGGATTCGGAGGCCGTCACGGCTTGCGGAGGCGGTAGAACAGGGCCATGCCGGAGGCGCCGACCGCGACAGGATTGCCGGCGGGCCCGACGCTCCAGACGGCACCGGTCAGGTCCGAAGCCGCCTCGAGCTCGAAGCCGGGTGTTTCCGGCGACCAGGAGATGATTACCGAGTCGCCGGCCAACTGAATGAACAGCGTCGGCGCTTCGCCGGCGGAAGGCACGATCAGGCCCGGCCAGAATCCGCCGTGCATGGCATACTGCCCGGCCCCCATGGCTGCGGCATCGGGTTGGCCGACGGTGCCGCTAAGGGCATAG
>JAKQDH010000003.1 GCA_029558835.1 Planctomycetota bacterium
ATGATCGCCCGCACGGAGCTCAACGCGGCGTCGAACGCCGGGGCGAACGAGGGGATGCGTACCAGCGGCGTGGTGGGGCGCCAGCAGTGGCTGTCGGCGCTGGACGAGCGCACCCGCCGGGCGCCGCAGAGCGAGTTTGACCATTGGGCCGCGAACGGTGAGATCGCGCCGGTGGATGGGTACTTCACGGCGACGGGCGGCCGGCTGGCGTTCCCGGGCGACCCCGAGGGGGAGCCGGGCAACAGCATAAATTGCCGCTGCACGATCGTCCCTGTGATCGAAGGCCAGGGGGAATAACATGGACGCAACCATCAAGCAAAAGCTGTTGAACATCGACCGAGATACGGATTCGGCCGACGGCCGGATGCGGTTCCTGATGACGAGTGACGCGCTGGACCGTGACGGCGAAGTGGTGGATCCGGACGGGATGCTGGCCGACTCGTTCATGCGCAACCCGGTGTTCCTGTACGGGCACGACAGCTACGCGCCGCCGATGGGCCGCATCGCGTCGCTGACGCGCACGGGGGCGGGCTGGGAGGCCGAG
Organism: Planctomycetota bacterium; assembly: GCA_029558835.1. Lineage (GTDB taxonomy): Bacteria > Planctomycetota > Phycisphaerae > UBA1845 > UBA1845 > JAKQDH01. The sequence continues at coordinate 545 of JAKQDH010000003.1, forward strand.
GTCGAGTGGGCCGACGCCATCAACCCGTTTGCGGCGATGATCAAGGCATACTACGACGCCGGCTTCATGCGGGCGGTGTCCATCCGGTTCATCCCGAAGGAGTGGGAGACGGGCAAGCCGGACGAGGATGGCTACACCTACAAGTTCACGAAGTGGGAGCTGCTCGAGTTGAGCGCCGTGACGATCCCGAGCAACCCGGAGGCGCTGCGCGTGCGTTCGGCGTGCGAGGGGCCGGTGCGGCAGTGGATCAAGGGGCTGCAGGCGGCGATGGACACGCCCGAGAACAAACCCGAAACCAAGGCCGAGTCCGCGGAAGCGCCGGCCAATACCCCGGCGCCGGGTGATGGTGATACAAACGCCGGGGTATCTTCTTCCACCGAGAAGGCCGGCACCGGGCTGTCTGATGGTCACCGCAAGCGGCTGGCCACGATCTTGGGCCTGATCAAGAGCGGCCACGACGGCCTGTGCGCCATGCTGGCCGATGGCTGCGATGACGATGATGACGACGACGAGGACGATGACGACGACGAGAAGGGTCTGGATACCAGCGGGGCTGACGCTGCCCGCGCCAAGGCTGCCCAGGATGGCACCGCCCAAGGCACCCCGGCCGCAGAGGTCGGGGAGGAGAGAAAAACTGATGACGGCGGCATCACCTTGGAGAGCCTGGTGGGCGACGAAGTGCCTGAGGGCTTCCACGTCACCGAGCAGGACATCGCCGAGACGGTGGGCCGCAAGCTCACCGAAATCATGGCCGAATGGGAAGCGGCCAAGACGGCTGACGAGGATTACCTGTCGGGGCGTGCGGCGATCCGGCATCTGCTGGAATGACAGATAGATGAGCGTGTTGCAAAGCAAACAGGGAGGATTCAATACCATGAGCGAAACGGTTTTCAAGAACAAGCAGGAGCTGGACGATCACAT
>JAKQDH010000020.1 GCA_029558835.1 Planctomycetota bacterium
GGGTACGGGGCCACCGGCCCACCCACCATATCCACCCGGTCCGCGCCAAAAATGTAGTGCAGACCTATCCCCCCGCATCGGCCCTGGCGCCACCGTCAACGCCGGTCGCCTCGCCGATCTGCGAAAGTTGGGCTAAACACGGCCGGGGGGAGGGGGTCCGGACGTCGCAGACCCGGACTCGTCTTCGGCGGATGGGAGTGCGGGGCCGACGCGAAGTATACTGGGCGACGCAGAATCTCAAGTCTCGTTTGAGAATCCTGCCACGGCGCCCTCGTCCCTGGCCTGCCCGGACTCGGGGGCTTGGGCGCAGCCCTGATGTACACCCGCCGGCGGGCAGGCCGGCAGGGCGAGGCGGTGCGTTGCCTCACGGGTTCGCGTGCTACTGGGCGGCGGGCTCTCGTAATACCTGGGCCAGATTTCGGGGGGCGGGTCACAGACCGGGCCGCGGAAGCTTCCGGTGGCGTGGGTGGGCCTGTGGACGCGTCCGGACGCCACGCCCGATATCACCCTCGACTCGTACGCGCGTGGAACCAGAACGGGCACTGCCACTGCACCCTGACGGGCGATAACGTGCGGCAGATGTCCCTGCCTGCGCTGGGTGGGCGATGCGGTGCGGCGCCGAGCGGCCGGGCTGTCCCGCGTTGCCGGGCCGACCGATACCCAATAGCAGCGGTTGTATTCTCCAGCTTGGTGGTCGTTTCGGTGTCGTTGGCCCCTGGAGTGCGCTCCAGCGGACGGGAGAGCGGCCGCCGACACAGGTTTGGGGTTCGGAGTAGACCGTCATGAGTGCGAACGTGCAGGCCACGCCTCCCTCGGGGCCCCCCGCGGTGGAACGCGCGGAGAGCGGGCCGCCGGGGCAGACGGAACGGGTGTCCTCAGGTCCCTACGTGAAGGTCTTCGGCCCGGACATCGGGGTCGTCGAGTTTGCGTTGGGGGATAAGACACTCGCCATCGGCAGGGCCGACACGGCCGACATTCGCCTGCCGGATCCCCGGGTCTCCCGCGCGCACGCGCGGATTGCGTACCAGGAGGGGCAGTATCTCCTGGAGGACGTCGGTTCCAGCGGCGGTACCACTGTGAACCGCAAGCGCGTTGAGACACACGTTCTGCGCCACGGCGACACGGCCCAGATCGGGGCGTATGTGCTGCAGTTCCGTACTCACCGCGAGCTGCGCGGTGCCACCGCAGCGGCCCGGCAGGCCCGACTGTTGCTACACAGTGAGTTCTCCGTCCTGCCGTCGGGAATTCAACTGCGGTTCCGTCGGCTCGAAACCCCGCCGCGCGAGATTTTCACCTCCGGGGACACGCTGAGGATCGGGCAAAGCGGGCTGCTCATCCCGACGACGACCTCGATGGATGATTGCGTGTGTCTGGAATTGCAGCTTTCGTGGGGCGCCGACACGAAGACGACGTGCTACCTGGGCGAAGTGATGGGCGTCGTCGAAGAGGACGGGGTGCACTGGATGTGCGTCAAGCTTCACACCGTGTCGAGGCAGACGCACGAGTCCGCCGTGCGGGCAGGATACCCCGGGCCCTGGCTGGAAGCACTGGCCTCCTGAGGACGGGGGCAAGGCGGCACAGCGGCAATGTGGGGTCCCCGGTCCTCGAGCGGCGGACGTCGTTTGCAGGAGGGAGTCCGGCCCGCGCCACTCCGTGGAGTGGGTGAAGTGCGGCTATGAGTGAGACAGACCCAGCCTCCAAGCGAACCGGCACAACCACGCTGCGCAACGCCCTGCGGGAAAGCGAGGAGCGCCTGGACCTCGTCCTGCGTGGAAGCAACGACGGCTTCTGGGACTGGGACGTTACGACGGGGGAGTTGTTCCTGTCGGCACGCTGGTTGGAGATGCTGGGATACGCCGAGGCGGACCTGGAACCGCACATTCGGACGTTCGAGAACCTCTGCCACGCCGAAGACCTGCCGGGACTGCGGGAGGCGATGCGCGCCCAACTGAATGCCGGTGCAGCGCAGAAGATGGTGATCGAGCACCGCCTGCGCACCAAGTCGGGCGAGTGGAAGTGGATCCTGACCCGCGGCGCCGTCGGCAAGCGCGACGAGCACGCTCGGGCGCTGCGCATGGCCGGCACCGCCACCGACATCACCGACCGCAAACACGCCGAAGTGGAACTGCAGCAGCACCGTGATTTCCTCGACGAGATCGTGGCCCAGCGGACCGCGCAGCTTCAGGAAGCCAACGCCCAGCTTCAGTTCGACATCGGCCGGCGGCAGGAGGCGGAGAAGAGGCTGCGGGAAGCCAACGCCAAGCTGGCTGAAGCGCTCGAGCGGGAGAAACGCATTTCCGCGCAATTGAAGGTCGCCATGGAGGCGGCCGAGGCCGCCAACCGCGCCAAGAGCGAGTTCCTGGCCAACATGAGCCACGAGCTGCGTACGCCCATGACCGCCATCCTGGGGTTCGCCGAGGTCCTCCTGAAGCACGGCGACCTCGACCACGCCCCCGCGGAGCGCGTGGAGGCCGTCGAGACCATCCGCCGCAACGGCGAGTATCTGATGACGATCATCAACGACATCCTCGATCTGTCCAAGATCGAGGCCGGCAAGATGCGCGTCGAGCAGATCGCCTGTTCCCCCGTGCAGATCGTCAGCGAAGTGGCCGCGCTCATGCGGGTACGCGCCGAGGCCCAGAACCTGTCCTTCACCGTGGAGTACGCCGGGCCCGTTCCGGAGACCATCCAAACCGATCCGACGCGACTGCGGCAGGTTCTGATCAACCTGGTCGGCAACGCCGTCAAGTTCACCGAGGCCGGCAGCGTGCGTCTGGCGGTTCGCTTTGTTCCCGACGCCGGCGCGCCGCTCATGCAGTTCGACATCGTCGACACGGGCGTGGGCATGAGTCCTGAGCAGGCAACGGAGTTGTTCCAGCCATTCACCCAGGCGGACACCTCTACGACTCGTCGCTTCGGGGGCACCGGCCTGGGGCTGACGATCAGCCGCCGTTTCGCCGTGCTGCTGGGGGGAAACGTCACGGTAGTGGACACCGCGGTGCACAAGGGCACGCATATTCGCCTTGCCATCGCGGCGGGGTCTGTCATGGGCGTGAAGATGGTCGACCCCGGCACCGTGCGCCCCGCCCCCCCACCCGAGCCGGATAGGACCCCGGCGCCGGCGGCTGAGTTGTGCGGCTGCCGGGTACTGCTGGCGGAGGATGGTCCCGACAACCAGCGTTTGATCTCCTTCCTGCTGCGGAAGGCTGGGGCCGAGGTCAGCGTTGCCGAGAACGGGCAGGTGGCCGTGGACAAGGCCCTCGCGGCGCGCGGCAAGGGTCGGGCGTTTGACGTCATCCTGATGGACATGCAGATGCCCGTCTTGAGCGGTTACGACGCCACCGCGCGGCTGCGCGCGGAGGGCTACCGGGGGCCGATCGTCGCCCTGACGGCCCACGCCATGGAGGGAGACCGGGAGAAGTGCGTCAGCGCCGGTTGCGACGACTATGCCACGAAGCCCGTGGACCAGAAGCGGCTGATCGCCACCATTCGTGCCTTCCTGACGCCCACCGTCGGCGCGCGCTGACGCCGATTCCCAGTCCGCGCGGCCGCGCCCCGGTGCCGGCAACGTGCCCCGTCGCGCCAGTACGCTGGGACCACGCGTCGTCCGCACCTCGTTTAGAAGGCGCTCTCCCGGACGCCGACTCGGTAGGCGTACGTCACCAGCTCGGCCAGATACGATCGCGGCCCCGTGCGCAACCATACCGTTCCAAGCTGTCCGAGACGCACGGGCGGCGTGGGGCCGTCCACGGCCACTTCGACCGCGTAGTGGCTCTCCAGCATCTCCAGGCGTCCGTGGGCATTGGGAGCGACGGCGATGGCGCCGCGGGCCGTGGAAGCCAGGCCGCGGTGCTCCAGAAACGTCGTGCGCAGGGGGTCGACGTTCGTCACGACTCCGCCGACGCGCCCCGGGCCGGCGCTGGCGGTGAAGCGAACCCGGTCGCCGACGGCCAGGTGCGCTACGAGATCGTGCCTGACGTAGCAGACGACGCGCGGCACGTCGCTGCTTACGATCTTCCCGACCGCCTTGCGGGTGCCGATGGAGCTGCCGTCACGCAGGCTCTCGTCCCAGGCGACGACCACCCCATCCAGCTCGGCCACGACCCGCCCGGCGGCCCGGGCTGCCTCGATGGTCCGCAGACGTGCGGTGACTCGGGCGAGTTCCTCGGACTTCTGGGGCAGCAGCGCCCGTCGCCGCTCGTCGCTCTGGGCTACGGCCAGCTCGATGCCCAGCCGCTGCGCCTCCAGACGCGCCAGGGTGGCCTGGGTGTCCAGCTCCTGCGACTCGATGCGAAACAGCGTCTGCCCCTTCCGCACCGGGTCGCCGAGCGTGACCGCGAGGTCGCGGATCACGCCGCTGCCGGTGGCATAGACCGTCTGGCTGTCACGCGGCACGGTGGTAGCGGGTACGGCCGTCCGCCGGGGCAGCGGCAACCCCGCCCACAGCAGGAACACCCCAGCGCCTGTCGCGACGGCTGCCAGACGCAGGTTCCACCCCAGACGTTTGCAGCGGGCGACGATGCCGGCGAATTCCGCCAGAACCGGTTTGGCGACGAACACCCAGATGGCCACGACGAAGAGCACCGCGCCCACCAGCCGTGCCACCCAGACGTACATGAGCAGGGCGATGCCCAGATAGAGAAAGAGTCGGTAGGTCCAGGCCCCCACGGCATACGCCAGCAGGCATGTCCAGCGGCCGCGGGACTGCCCGACTTCAGGAGGTGGGACGTTCATCCCCAACAGGTACCGATGCAGCATCCAGCGGGCGGCGGCGAAGGAACGACGCTGCAGATTGTCGATCCCCAGCAGGTCGCTCAATACGTAGTACCCGTCGAAGCGTGCCGCCGGATTGAGGTTGATCGCCAGCGTGGAGAGCAGTGCCGTCGAGGAGAGGACGAAACAGATGCTCCGGAGTACGCCCGGGGGGCTGACGGCCCAGAGGCAGACGGCGAAGCCGGCCATGACGAGTTCGGTGAGCACTCCCGCCAGTCCGATCAGCAGGCGCTTCCGCCTGTCCCGCATGCGCCAACTGTCGGTGACATCCGAGTACGCCACGGGGAAGAGGAGCACGAACGCCACGCCCATGCTCGACACCCGGTTGCCCAGGGCCTTGGCCACGTAGGCGTGGGCCAGCTCGTGCGCGACCTTCACCAGCACCAGCGCCGCCGTGAAGCACCCCACGCCGCGCACGTTGAAGAAATAGGGGAACGTGGCGAGGTAGGCATCAAACCGCTGGAGCAGAAGCACCGCGGCGGCGAGCCCGACGAGGACGTAGGTCAGCAGCGCCCAGCGCCCCACGAGAGGTCGCACCCAGCCCACGGTCCGGGTCAGAAACGCATCCGGATGGACCAGCGGGATGCGCACGTACAGCAGCCCGCGGAGCAGCGTGTCCAGCGGGCCGCGGGAAGGCGAAGGGGGGTGCGCCCTTGCTTCGGGGCGGGCTGTTCCCCGAGCGGCGATGGTCAGCCCCCGATGCGACGCGTCCGCGCACAGACGCTGCACATCCTCGGCGGCCACCTTGATGGTCGTGTGCGCCGACAACTCCTTCAGCAGGCGGTCCAAGTCCACCGGCCGACGCAGTCGATTGAGAATCTGGCCCTGGACCCAAGTAGCCTGGTCGAAGGTGCCGTGCAGCGGGTCGTGGATGACGTACGTCGGCGCGCCGTCGGCGTCCTCCGGCCCGGGGAGCACCTCCACCTCCGGGCGCAGGAGCGGCAGCGGGGTTGTGGGTGACGTTGGCGCGGTCATGGTCATCGGCGTTCAGATTCCCAGGTGTCGGCGCGTCGTGGCCAGGGGGCGGCGCAGGAGCCAGTAGCCCAACGGCACTTCTTCGCCGTACAGGACGGCCGTCCCCTGCAACCCCATCCGCAACCCCGGCCCCGGATCGGACCACTCCGCCTCGGCTCGGAAGCAAGGCATGCCGTCTCGATCGACCTCGGCGCAGTTGGCCGTGAAGCACAGGCTGGCCGAACGCCGTGTGCGCGGATCGGAATCCAGCACGACGGCAATGGGCGCGTCTCGATCGAACTCGATGTTGTCGCTTTCGGGCAGCCAGACGCGCAGCTTGGTCCGCGTCGGGTCCACGACCATCATGAGCAACTCGCCCACCTGGACGGGTCGTCCGCGCCACTGGGAGGGGTCGTCGAACATCAGGGTGCCCGGCACCGGGGCCCGGACCTCCAGCCGCTCGACCTGATACTGGGCCGCCTGCAGCCGCACGCGTTCCTGCTCGAGCCGGTTCGCCAGCAGGGCGATGTCGGAGCGGGCCGCCGGGTCATCGAAGGCCTGCACCCGGGCGCGCTGCAACTCCGACTCGATGATCTGCACCTGCTGCCGCGCGATCTGGACCTCCTCGGTGGCGATGCGTTTGTCATACACCGCCAGCAGGTCGCCCCGTTCCACCGCCCGTCCGGGCAGCACGATGACCTCGTCCACGACGCCATTCAGTGGGGCGGTGACGGCCACCGGTTCCCGGGGCACGACCTCGCAGCGGGCCACGATCCGCAGTGGCACGCGCACGAAGACCAACGCGGCCAACAAAACCACCGCGGCCGTCAGCGCCACGGTGCCCTTGCGCGAGGTGACGCGGGCACGCCAGGGGTGCGGCAGACCGGTCACGCTACGCCACGCTACGCCGTACGCCTGGGCCAGCAGCTCAAGCCGCGGCAGCATGGCCGGGTTGAAACTGGCTTGACCCCAGCGCTCCAGCCACAGACCGGCGACCATGCGACCCCGCACTTTGAGCGGCAGCCACGCGACGGAAAGCCCGTTCGTGCGTTCAGCCAAAGGCACCCAGGCATCCTCGGGCCCCGGGAATGTCTGGGAACCCACGACGGCCGCGTGGTCCGGCGCCGGCAGGGCGGTGAGCAACGCTCGCCACTGGGCCGCCAAGGGGGAGCGCTCCGTCACGCCCGCTTGACCCGATACGCCGAGCAGTCTGGGGCCTCTTGCCGTCCAACTCCACAGGACCGCGCGGTCGTAGTGACAATAGAGGATGGAACGGTTGACGATGCGGAAGATCAGTTGTTGGCGACTGTCGCTCAGCCCCGCTTCGAGCGTGAGCTGCTGCAGGGCCGCGAGCGACTCGAACGCTCCCGCCGCCGCGGAAGATGGTGTCCGGTCGTCCACGTCAGCGCCCCCGAAGCTGGGTAAGGTCCAGCAGCCCGTTCATGCCGGCACGCAGTTGCCCGGCGGCGTTATCCACCTCCGCGTGCACCTCGAAGGTCGTGCTGACCGGGTCGAGGACCGCCGCGAGGTGCGACACCCGCAGGCGCACATTCGTGCCCGTCTCGGTAACCGCGAGGTCCAACTCCTGACCTACATGCAACGAACCGAACGCCGAGGACGGCAGGAGGAACTTGGCCAGCAGTACCCGATCGTCGATGACCTCCATGAGGGAGGTTCCCGGCTGGACGAACTCGCGGGCGTTGATGAGGACGCGTTTGACCCGGCCGTCCCACGGGGCGGTGAGCGTGCAATCCTGGAGTTGCTCGGTGGCAAGGTCGCCTTTGCCCTGGGCGACGGCCAGTTCGCGCCGCGCTCGGGTCACTTCCTCGGCCACGGTGGAATCCACGAGTTCACGGTTGGCCTGGGCGACGGCCACATCCCGGCGGGCATTCTCCAGGTCGATCTGGGCGGCGTGGTTGCCGTCGTACAGGTGCTGCGTGGCGAGCAGGTTGGCGTGGGCCGCCGCCAGCACCGCGTCGGCGTGCCGTTGGCGGGTCTTGTCGTCGGTGAGCTTCTGGACGCGGGCGACCTCGTTGCGGCAGGCCTCCAGGACCGCCTCCGCGGTCTGCCTGTTGACGCGGTAGGTGGAGTCGTCCAGTTGCAGCAGGGGTTGTCCGCTGTCGAACGGTTCGCCGAACTCCTTGTGGATGACCGCGACGCGTCCGGTTACCGCCGCCGAGAGGACCGCCTGTCGGCGCGGGGCGAGAATAACGGGGACGCGGTTGGCCGCGACCGCCGTGACCACACCCCCGGCGGGTGCATCGGTCGTGGCGACGCTGGGCGGTCGCGTGGCGTCAGCCGGCGGCCACCACCAGCCCGGCAAAATCAGGGGAAGCATCACGATGCCACGCATCACTTGGGTCTCTCCACAAACAAATGCCGGTCACGGGGCGCCGGCACCGTCCTATTCCCCAGTGGCATCGTCCGCCGTGCTTGCGGAGATGTCCGGCTCCAGCGCGGGACGCATGACGTCTTCGTTTTCCAGCGCGTCGTTCCAGGGCGGGTCCAGCCCGATGGTGTTCAGCAGGCGGGCCTCCGCGGTCATCAGGTCGGCCCGGGCCGACAAGTACCGCGCCCGCGCCCGCAGGCACTTGACCTGCTGGTCCACGACTTCACCCTCGTGCGACTTGCCCTCCTCGGCCTGTGTCCGCACGGCCTCCAGCAACAGGCGGTGCCTGTCCGCGATGGTCTGATTGATTGCGCACTGTGCCATCGCCTCCTGGTAGTCAATGAGCGCCAGGTGCAGTTGGGCCAGAATCGCCACGGCCAAGGCGACGCGCCGCGTGACGGTCAGCTCCGCCTGGAGCTTCGTGGCGCGGCGCTGCTGGAGCTGGTGCGGAATGGCCAGCAGGTCCCAGGAAGCGCGGATACCGACGGTGTTCCAGTCGTTGAACACCAGGAATCGGTTGCTGTCATAGTTGTACTGGAACAGTGCGGCCGGGCTGGGCAGCATCTGCGCGAGGGCGACATGGGCTTCGTCCCGCGAAATCGCGTGTTCCAGGTCCTTCTCGAACAGCTCCGGTCGGCGACGCAGGGCCGTCCACTCCAGGGCCTCGACGTCGTACGGTCGGGCCTCCACCGACGCGTCGAGGTCGAGCGACGCCAGGACGACGGGCGTCCCCGGCGGCAGGCCCATCAGCTTGGCCAGTTCGGTCCGGGCCTTGAGGTAATCGCGCTGGTAACGCCGCAACTCATCCTGCTGTTGGAGCAGCGCGGTCTCCTTGCCGAGCCCGTCCACTGGGGAGATCACCTTGTCTTCCATCTCCTGGCGGACCCGCGCGAGTCGGGCGGCGACCTGAGCGCTGATCTCCTCGGCCTGCCCCGCGGACTCCGCGGCCGTGACGGTCTGCCAATACGCCCGCGTCACCTGGAAGGCGAGGTCCTGCTGGACGCGCCGCTCGCGCTGGCGGGCTATCCACTCGCGGTCCGTCTGCTGCCGCGCTCGCAGGTAGGAGAGCCCGAAGTCCAGCAGGTTCCAGGTGGCCGACACGTCGAAGGTCCGCCCCCGTTTCTCCGTCGAAAACGACGGCTCCAGCGACTCCTCGCCGGTAGCGAAACTCTGCGAGGACGAGGCGTCGTAGCGATTCCGTTCTCGATAGGCCGCTCCGGCCAGCAGTGAGGGCAGCATCTTCAGCGTGGCCTGGGTGGCCAACTCGTGCTGCAACCGGCTCTCCTGGGCTGCCAGCCAGGCCTCGATGTTGTACTGAGCGGCATACGCCAAGGCATCGTCTAAGCTCAACGGAGTATCGGGCACCGGTGCCCGGGCGTGACAGACCTCCATGTCGAGCACGGCGTTCATCCGCCGCATCTGGTCGAGACCGGGCCGCGGCCGGCAGGCCGTGCCGGTCGTCACCACGACGATCAGAAGGGCCGCGGTGCCGCAGGTCCGGCGAGGCCAGGAAGTTGGCTGCGAAGCGGTCATACCCTGACGCCACCTTGCCGAGCTCGTGGTCCGCCCCACAGACGTCCCCGGCGGCTGCCGGAGAATCCGTCTGCGCGCGAGCAGACACCTTCGGCGCGCACGATGCCCGCCGCTGGCATGCAATCCAAGTCCGATATCGACTGCCAAGGTCCGCGAATGAAGCTGCGCAGGGTGATCTCGAAGCCGCGACGAACCGCCGATGTCGCCCAGCGCACCGTCGTAGACGATGAAGCCAGTACTGGAACCAGATACATGGCAGTGGGTCCGATAAGCTCACCAGGTGAGTCCGCCGTGCACGGCTCGAAGTCGCGTCATCTCCTTCAACTCGGCGAGGCGGAGCGGAGTTGCCTGCCGACCGGCCTGATGCGCCTCGAGGAGCGCATCGTGCTCGACGCCGCGGGTCTGGCCGACCATCGCCCCGACGGACACGGGGGTGATGGACACCACGGCTCCGCACCCGCGGGAGACGCAGCGACGTCGCACGCGCGGGGGGACGGTCACGACGCTGTTCACGCCGCAACGGACCAGACGCACTCTGCCGCGGGCGTCGGCTCCGCCGACGAGAACGCTCCATCAACCGGAATCATCGAGGAAGGAAGATTCACGCGACCGTCCGAGGGTCGGGACGCTGCGACCGGGCTGCCCCGGCTGCTGGACGGACTGCTGACCGGGCTGGGCGACGTACTGCGCGGGACCGCGGCCGCCGTGACGCGCCTCGTCGACACCTTGGCCGACGCCGTGGGCCGCCACTGGGGCCTGGGCACAGACGGTGCGGCACCGGGCGACGCGATCACCCCCGACCACGGGGACGCCCTGCCCGCCGCGGACGCGGTGGGGTCATCGTCCGCGGGCGAGGCTGATGCCGATCCCGCCGCAACGCAGGAAGCCGGTGAGGCCGTCTCCGTTCTGGCGATCTCGACCTCGGTGGATCAGGCGAACGTGCTGGCGGCGGCCGCGCGGGAGGGTGTGCTCACCACCACATTCGATGGCGCACACGGCACGCCGGACGCGCTGCTCGAACAGTTGCACAGGCTGCTGGGTGACCACCAGGCGACGAACATCGCCCTGGTCACCAACGGTCTGGGCGCCGGCCGGTTCGACCTGACGGGCGGTGTGTCCGTTGACCTCGATGCCTTGCTGGACCCGCAGATACAGGCGTTCTGGCGCGGTCTCGCGGAGATGGTCACGCCGGGCGGGCGAGTGGACCTGCTCGCCTGCGACGTGGCCGCCACGGTACACGGGCGGGCGCTGCTTCATGGCTTGGAGCACCTGACCGGCCTGGACTTCGCGGCCTCCACGAACAAGACCGGCAACGCCGCGGCCGGCGGCGACTGGGTGTTGGAAAGGGGCGGTATCGACGCCGCCTCCGCGTATTTCGATCCCGAGCCCTTGGCCCACTTCGGCCGGTTGCTCGGCGACCTCATGCCTTCGATTACCGACACCGATCCGGGCCACACGGCCATCGGTGGCGGGGTGGCGGTTGTGGTCGACGCCGGCATCACCGTAGACGACGGCGACGGCGGGATCGACACTCTGGAGGGCGCCGCCGTCCGCATCACGACCGGCTTCCAGGCCGCGGAGGACGAACTCTCGTTCAATGAAGCGCTTGCGACCAGTTTCGGCATCTCCGGGTCCTACAATGCCGCTACGGGCGAGCTGCTCCTCTCCGGCGCGGCGTCGGCGGCCGAGTACCAGCAGGTGCTGCGGACGGTGACCTACCGGAACACGAGTGTCACGCCGGATACTACCGCTCGTATCATCCTGTTTGTGATCGGCGATGATTTCGATGACCCCGGCGCATACAGCTATTTGGCGCAGACCGGCCATTACTACTGTATCAGCAGCAACAAGTTGGTTTGGGCGACAGCCGATTCGAACGCGTCGGGGAGCACCCTTGGTGGTTTGACTGGGTATCTTGCAACTGTCACCTCCGATGCGGAGAACGGTATTGCCACGAACGGCGAGGGGGACACATGGTTGGGCGCAAGCGACGCGACCACTGAGGGTGAATGGTTCTGGGTCTGTGGCCCCGAAGCCGGAACGCAGTTCTGGCAGGGTGATGAATCCGGCTCTCCTGTCGGCGGCATGTATGAAAACTGGAAAGATGGTGAACCAGACGGCGGAGCCTCCAACAATTTTGTCATGATCAAGGCGGATGGCTTCTGGGAAGACAAGGAGGGAACCAGCGAGAACTACTATGTCGTTGAGTACGGAGGTTTGGCCTCAGACGCGGAAGGACAGCTTACTGCCAGCGTGAGCGTGAATGTAGCCGCACCGACCGGCCCGCCCACCATCACCGATACCGACCCGGGCAATACGGCCACCGGCGGGGCCGGACCGGTTGTCGTGGACGCCAACATCTCGGTGACAGCCGGTGACGCGGGCAACCTGACCGGGGCGGCGGTTCGGATCAAAACCAACTTCGTTTCCGGCGAGGATGTGCTGGCGTTCGACGAAGTCCTTGCCGCCGGGCATGGCATCACCGGCGCATACGACGCGGGGACCGGTGAGCTGCTGCTCTCCGGCAACGGCTCCGCGGCCCAGTACCAGGAAGTCCTCCGGACCGTAACGTACGAGAACACCAGCGCCGCACCGGACACGACCGCGCGGGGCATCATGTTCGTGGTGGGCGACGACTTCGGCACCTGCAACTACAGCACCGACACGGGACACTACTACGAATTCGTCAACGACGCAGTACGACCGGATGACGCCGAGACAGCCGCCGATGGCAGCATACTCTACGGCTTGCAGGGCTACCTCGGCACGATCACCTCCGCCGACGAGAACACCTTCGTCGCCAACCTCATACCAGGCGCCCAGGCGCCGTGGCTCGGTGCGAGTGACGAAGCCACTGAGGGAGAGTGGCTCTGGACGGCGGGCCCCGAGGATGGGACCCAGTTCTGGCAGGGCGATGCCGGAGGTACCGCGGTTGCCGGCATGTACACGAACTGGGAGGCCGGCCAACCCGACAGTGCATCCGAACAGCATTTCCTCTCGATGCTCTCCACGGGCACCTGGCAGGACGAGAAGCACAACGTCGACCATGAGTACATCGTCGAGTACGGCGGCATGGCTGCCGACGCCGAGGGGCAACTGGTCGCAAGTGTTACGATGAACGTGGCCGCTCCCGCGAACCATGCCCCGGTGCTGGACAACAGCGGCGACATGAGCCTCACCGCCATCAACGAGGACGCTACGGGTGGCGCCGGCAACACCGTCGCCAGCATCATCGCCTCCGCCGGCGGCGACCGTATCACCGACGTGGATGCCGGCGCCAGCGAAGGCATCGCTCTGACGGCCGTCGACACCAGCCACGGCACCTGGCAGTACTCGACGAACGGCGGCACGGACTGGACCAACGTCGGGGCGGTGGCCGGCACCAACGCCCTGCTTCTGCGGGATACCGATCTGCTGCGCTTCCAGCCCACTGCCGATTGGAACGGCACGTTAGCCAGTGCCCTGACGTTCCGCGCCTGGGACCAGACGACGGGCTCGGCCGGTACGTACGTTGACACCTCCACCAACGGCGGCAGCACGGCGTTCAGCAGCGCTACCGAGACCGCCGCGCAGGTCGTCAATGCCGTCAACGACGCTCCGGTGCTGGACAACACCGGCGACATGAGCCTCACCGCCATCAGCGAAGACGCTACGGGTGGCGCCGGCAACACCGTCGCCAGCATCATCGCCTCCGCCGGCGGTGACCGCATCACCGATGTGGACGCCGGTGCCAGCGAAGGCATCGCCCTGACGGCCGTCGACACCAGCCACGGCACCTGGCAATACTCGACGAACGGCGGCACGGACTGGACCAACGTCGGGGCGGTGGCCGGCACCAACGCCCTGCTTCTGCGTGATACCGACCTGCTCCGCTTCCAGCCCGACGCCAACTGGAACGGCACCCTGGCCAGCGCGCTCACCTTCCGCGCCTGGGACCAGACCAGCGGCGCCGCCGGCACCTGCGTGGACGCGTCCACCAACGGCGGCAGTACCGCCTTCAGTGCCGCCACCGAAACCGCCTCCCTGGTGGTGAATCCCGTCAACGACGCCCCGACGGTGGCGAACCCGCTGGTGGACCAGAATGCGACGGAGGACACGCCGTTTACGTACCAGTTTGCGGCGGACAGTTTCGCGGACGTGGACGTGGGGGACGTGCTGAGCTACGCGGCCACGCAGGCGGACGGGAGTGCGTTGCCGGGGTGGCTGAGCTTTGACGCCGGGAGCCGCACGTTCAGCGGGACGCCGGGCAACGCGGACGTGGGGACGGTGAGCATCAAGGTGACGGCGGACGACGGGCACGGGGGGACGGTGACGGACACGTTCACGATCACGGTGGCCGACGGCAACGAGGCACCGGTGGTGGCCAATCCGCTGGTCGATCAGTCCGCAACGCAAGACGACGCGTTCACCTATCAGTTCGCGGCGAATACCTTTGCCGACCCCGACTTGGATGACACGTTGACGTACGCGGCCGTTCAGGCCGACGGCACACCGCTACCGGGGTGGTTGAGCTTCGACGCGGCGACGCGCACGTTTCGCGGCACGCCCGGCAGCACGGACGTGGGGACGGTGAGCGTCACGGTGACGGCCAATGACGGGCACGGGGGGACGGTCTCGGGTTCGTTTGTGCTCACCGTTGTGCCGGTGCAAGTGGAAGTCCCCGTGCCGCCGCCAAACAACAACAGCGGTTCCTCGGTGAGCAGCGACGCGGCGCCCGCGCCCCCGCCGGAGCCACCCAGCGCGCCGGTCGATGAGGGCGGCGGAGTTGCCGCGGACGCCCCGACGACGGGCGAGGCCGCCGATGCGGGCGACGGCGGCAGCGAGACTTCAACCACTGCGGGCGAAGGCGACGCTCCCTCGGCGGAAAGCGATGCGGCCGCGGCGGGAGCGGAGGCCGCCGGCGGGACGGCGGGACCGGGCGGCGGTGTCGCGCACCATGAACGTGATGAACAGGACGGGTTCGACAGCGGCCAACTGGCCGCCCAGATGAGCGGTGCGGTGTTCAGCGGCGAACTTCTGGCCGACGAGACCCAGCCCGAGGAGTTCCGCGAAGCCTGGTCCACGATCCTCGGCGTCTACGCCGGCAGCAGCGAAGAGGTCTCTGTGTACTTGACCACCGCCTTCCGCGCCGTATCCGAGTCCGCGCTGTTCAACGAGGAAGCCGAGCAGTGGCTGACGACGGCCGAGACGGAACTGCCCCTGGCTGCCGATGCCGGGATCAACGTGGACGCCGAGGCCTTGTTGCTCAAGGTGCGGGAAGCGCGCCAGGCCGTGAAGGCGGCCAGCAAGGAACTGGAGTCGGCGATTCGCGCCGCCGCCGAGGCCGGCAAGGCCGAACACTTCGATGCCGTGCTCGAAGACGTGGTCAGTGCGGCCCTGCAACAACTGATGACGGCCAATGAACACCTGTTCGTGGAGACACAGGTGCTCAAGGAGGCGGTCGCGGCCCTGCGCGAGAGCCGGGACGCCGCGCCGGACACCTTCGATGAGGCCCGGTTCACTACGACTGTCGCCGAGGCTCGGGAGACGGCTCGCGCGGCCATGCTCGAGCTGCGTAAGAGCTGGGACCGCACCGCCCAGGACGTCTTCGCCGCGTTCGTGGACCGCCTGGCCGCCGAACAGGCAGCCGGCCTTCCGCCGACGGGATCCGGATAGCTGGAGCCTGGGCTGCGGCGTCCTCTCGGATTTCGGCGCGTTTGTGGAGACGGCACCGTCAGGGTGGCGAAGCGCCCGGCGCGGTGGGCCCCGCGGGTGCGGCTGCCGGTGTCTCCGCCAGGGGCACCAACGCCGGCCGCAGCCCGACAAACGGGTACTTGTTCTTGTTGTAGATGTGGCTGCGATAGGCCGAGCGGCAGTGCTCCGCCAGGTTCAGGACGCTGCCTCCGCGCACCACCAGAGTCTCACTCTCACTCGTGCAAAGGGGCGCTTCGACCGGCGATTCCAGGTAGTAGCCGGGCAGGTACCGGTCGGCGCACAACTCGCCGACGTTGCCGTGCATGTCGAACAGCCCGAAGGCATTGGACACCTTCCCTCCCACCGGCTGCACCTTGCGCTCGCTGTTGGCGAGGAACCAGCCCACCGCGGTCAGCGCCTCTTCGCCGTTGCCCCCGTGGTAGGCAGTGGGCGTCCCGGCGCGACAGGCGTATTCCCATTCGGCTTCACTGGGCAACCGAAACTCATACCCGGCCGGCGCGTGCCGCTGCAACGCCGGTAGCAGTTCCTCCATGATCTGCTCCGGCGGAACGCCCGTCGCGGGCAACGCGGCGTCGGCGTCGCGCCCGGCGGCGCTGGGCGGCGGCTGCCCCACCGCGGCCAACCACTGGGCCTCGGTGAGCTCGAACTTCCCCAGGTAGTACGGCCGGGGGTGCTGGACCCGGTGCAGGTGCTCGTCCGCCGCCCGCTTCTCCTCCTCCGGTGGGCTGCCCATGACGAACTCGCCGGGCGGCACCAGCACGAGTGCCAGCTCCACGCCGGACCCGAGTGCCACTTGCAGTTCGACGGGCGTCCCCAGGGCGCCGGCGGCCTTCGCCTGCGCCCCACGGGCAGCGGCGGCATCGGACACCCACCAGGAGTTGTCCAACAGCATGCCGGTCTTGGCCAGTTCGTCGCGCGTCTCGGCCGCCACCCGGTCCGAGGCCGCCGCCTGCGCCCAGGCCCGTTTCTCCTGCTCCTGGGCTTCTACAAGGTCGGAATACGCCTTCTCCAGATCGGCGAGCGCCTGGACGGCCCGGGCTTCCTCCTCCTGAGCCTTGCTGCGCGCGGCCTCGGCGACCTCTCGCTGGCGGGCTTCCGCCAGACCGGCCGCTACCGCCTGCTCCTTGGCCTCGAGCGCTTCGTCGCGGGCGGCAGTCGCCTGCTGCTTGGCCGAGTAAATCCAGGCCGAAGCTACGGTCAGAATTACAATGACGGCCGCGGTCAGACCCAGCACGGTCCGGCGGAAGAGCCGCAGGCGACGCCGAGCGACCTGTTGGCGGAGTTGCGCTTCCCGGACTTCCCGCGCCAGCTCCTGATGGTCCGGGCAGTTGGGATCCAGGGTCGAGCCCGCCAGGTCCAGGTCGCCCTTGGCCAACGCGCAGCGGGCGTAGTCCAACTGGGCCCGGACGATGCCCGCCTGGGCGGCCGCATTGTCCTGCCACAACTCCAGGGCCTCGCGGAAGCCGAACAGCGACTTGGCGAAGAGCTCGTAATCCTGCTGGGCTGCGGCCTCCTGCAACTCGCCGGCCGACCGCATGCACAGGTTGATGCTCTCCGCGTGCGCCCGGTAGTCCAGCAGTGCTTGCTTGAACTCGCTGACCGAGGCGTAGCGGTCGGTGGGAACGGTTTGCATCGCCTTGCAGGCGATGTCCAGCAGCACCCCGCCGCAGTCGGTCGGCTCGAGCACGTTGGCGCGGGCGTTGCGCAGCGTGTCGAGCACGCGCCGACCCGGGTGCGGCGGCTTCCCGGTGACGATCTCGAAGAGAATCGCCCCCAGCAGGTAGATGTCGCTATGAATGCCGACGGGACCGTCCGCGCCGGTGACCATCTCCGGGGCCATGTAGCAGGGTGTGCCGCCGACCGCCTGGCTCGCGTCGGTGACGACCAGTTCGCCCTGCTCGGACACCAGCGCGCCTAAGCCCCAGTCCATGACCTGCACCTCGCCGAACTCGCCGAGCATGACGTTGTCCGGCTTGAGGTCGCGGTGGATGACCGACCGGGAGTGCGCGAAGCTCACGGCGTCGCACACGTCCAGAAGGATGTCCAGGTTCTGCTCTGTCGAGCTCGTCTCGAGCACGCTGCCCCACGGCGTGCCCCGCACCATCTTCATGGTGTAGAACGGCTGCCCGTCGGGCG
Source organism: Planctomycetota bacterium (assembly GCA_029558835.1). GTDB lineage: Bacteria > Planctomycetota > Phycisphaerae > UBA1845 > UBA1845 > JAKQDH01. The sequence goes on from JAKQDH010000020.1 coordinate 17,480, forward strand.
TGCTATCCAGGTCATGGATGGGAACGATGTTGGGGTGGTCCAGCCGACCGGTCACCAGGGCTTCGGAGACGAACTTCTGCCGCTCCCGGCTGTCCCGACCCATCCCCGGCTTGATCATCTTGACGGCGATTTCGCGGTCGACCGACTTCTGCACCGCCTGATAGACCACGCCCACGCCGCCTTCCCCCAGCACCGCAAGCAACTCGTAACCCTTGCTCGACAGGCTCGGCACGGGGGGGGCCGTCTCGGTCGGGGGCGGGTGGGAAAGTGAAAGCTTCCCTGCGCCCGGTTGTTTCAGGGTCTGCCGCGGAGCAACGTCCTCGACGCTGCTGCCCCAGACTTCCTCCACGCTCCGCTCGGCTGCGGGCAGGAACGTGGCACCTGAATGGGGTCCGTCCTCGGTGCACTGGGAGTCATCGGCCGGCCCGGACAGCGTGCCGGGCTCGTCCGGCGCCGCAGCGTTGTGTGTGACACTGTGCGGCAGACCCGAACCGTCACCGGGAGCACGCGGAGTGGTCCCCGTGCCGCCGTCGCGCGTATCCGCACGCGCGTCCCATCCAAGCTCGGTCGGCGCATCGGGCTGCGGGGCCCAGGTGGCCGCCCCGGATGGTGCTGCGTCGTCGTCGTCACCGGGCGAGACTGCCCGCGACTCGGCCGGCTTGGCTTCCTTGCCGCGCTCCTCCGGTGGCGAGGCGTCGTGCTCGGCCGGCGGCACTGTGTTCCGCTCGGACGGAATCGCTTCCTCCTCGATGGTGCTGCCCGGCGGGGATTGCGAGCGCGCATCCCCGGGCACGACCTTGCCGTTCCCGGTAGCGGGCGGGAGGTCCGGACCGCGACCGTTCGGGAGCGGCTGTCCGTCAACGTCGGTATCCCATGACCGCGCACGGTCGTTCTGGCGATCGGCAGGGGTGCCGGGCACCGTCCCAGGGGGCGTTGCGTCGGCCGCGATCAGGCTGTCCGAGGGGTTATTGGGCACTGGGCACCGACGATAGAGGAGCACCGTGGGCGGCCTGCGTAAGGTGCGGGCGCAGCTTCAGAGCTGCCCGCCTCCTGCCGCCCGTGTCACGGGCCCCATAGGGGGACTATCGTCGGCGCGGTGGCCGGGCTAAACCGCGGCCTGTGCCGGTAACATGTGGACGGTCAAGCGCTGCCCCCGGCGCCGCGCAAGCCATGTCCGATAAGAGGCGGCCACGGAACCCCTCTCTCCCAGTACGTGTTTAGCGTGGGTGCCATGCCCTCACCCGCCGCAGGCGGGGGTGGGCATGTGCGGCGGCACGCAGAGGCATGCTTTCCCGCGACCGCGGTCGCGGGAAAGCATGGCACCCACCACGCCGGAGACGCTGCACACATACCTCCCCCTTGGGGAGAGGGCAGGGCGAGGGGCTGGGCGGTGCCGATTCGACCCTCCGCCGTCCCCTTCGGTCATGCCACGGGACCTGGAACTCGTCTCCCCGTGCGTGATGGTGGCCGTCGCGGCGGCGCGGTACCCTGCCGGCTGGCAAGCAAGGGCAGGTGCCCGGCAAACGCTTGCGGCGGAGATTGACGCTGATGGGCACTCCTCACAAGTGCGACAGTTGCGGAATGCCGATCGAGTCCGGCGTGTACTGCTCATACTGCACGGACGAGACCGGCAAACTCCAGGAGTTCGAGGACCGCTTGGCCCGCCTGACCCGGTGGCTGGTCGCGCAGAAGCAGGCGGCCAGCCCCCAGGAGGCCGAGCGGAAGGCGCTGGCGCACATGGCCACGATGCCGGCGTGGCGGAAGCACCCCAAGCTGCTCGCGCGCAGGAAGGGTTAGGCGCGAGACACCGGCCGAGGCGTCCGGGCTTGGGGAGGCGACGTTGTGGTGCACTCCGCTCTCCTGTCGTGCCGGGTTGCCGACAGGCGTCGTGCGCGGGCGCGGTGCGTCGGATGGGCACCGCTGGGCCCGTTCGACCGACGGCACTGAAGGCACGGCAGGTCTCTACCACACGCCGGAGGGAACTTGATGAGGAGAGGGTTTGACGGGTAGGGCAGCCTTAACGAGTTGCGACAAGAAGAAGTTTGCGGCTATGACCACAAGGGAGTAATGCGACGGGGAGTCGGGGCGGCCGGCGCCCGGGGAGCCGCGCGGCTCAATGGGTTCTTGTACGAAGAGCGCGCATCCGAGCGGCAAACGTTTCTCGAGCCGGGGCGGGCAACTGCTCGCTCTTGGCCGCCTCACGATAGACGTCGATCGCTTCCTCGAGACGTCCCTGTTGCTCCAGGATGTTGCCCAGCAGCATATGACCCTCTGCGGAACCCGGGTGCTCGGCGAGCAGACGGCGCAACGTCTGGACGGCCTCTTCGATCCTGCCGCTGCGGCGCAGGTAGACGGCAAGCGCGTAGGCGAACTTCGGCTCGCCCGGCCGCAGCTCCGCCGCCTCCCGGCACCAGGTGATCGCCTCTTCGATGCGATCCCGAGCGACGATCACCGCAAGGTTGTAAGCCGCGTCGGCAGACTGAGGATCGGCTCTCCGCGCAGCGCGAAACGCGGCCTCCGCCTCCTCTGTTCGGCCCATGTCTCCCAGCAGCAGGCCAAGGTTGATATGGGCCGCGGCACTGGCGGGGTCCAGGCGCAGCGCCTGCCGCAAACTTGCCTCGGCCTTGTCGTTCTGACCATCGAGGTGATAGGCCATCGAGGCATTCACGAGGGGTTCGATCCGGCGGGGATCAAGTTTGTGCGATTGCTCAAAGCAGGCGATGGCCTGCCTCAGCTCACCCCGAGCGAGGTGGAAGTTAGCCAAGTTGTAATGAGAGGCCGCGTCGTCCGGACGAACCCCGAGGGCCGCCTCCAACTCCGCCGTCGCTTTCGCCACGGCTTGCCGCTCCCCAGGCGAAAGTGACTCTCGCGGCACCCCGGCCAACGCCTCGGCCGCCCGGACACGCACCAGCCGATATTCGTCCCGCGTGGCTTCCACCAGCGCCGCGACGGATTCCCGCGTCAGGCAACCGTTGAGAACGTCGGCCGCGGCGGCCCGCACCACTGGTGAGGGGCTCTTCAAGGCCCGGATCATCGCCGGCACCTTACGCTCGTCGGGACATGATCTGAGGAGCCGGATCAGACCGGTGGCGAAGATCTCATCCCGGCCGTCGCCCGGAAGGTAGGCCAACACGTCGGCCAACCGAGACCAGTCGTTCTTACGGGCGGCCTCTACCAGACCCGCCCGGTACAGTTCCGGCGCCTGATAGTCGCGTGGGTGCCAGGCACGCACGTGGGTGTCAGCCCACGCGGCATCCTTGTCGGCGTGACAGATATTGCAGGCATTGGGCGAGCCGAACCGCAGCGTTGCCGCTGGCAGGGGCGGGCGCATCGAGTGGTCGCTGCGCCGCATCCGGGCGAACTCGGTCATCGGCATGTGGCAGGAGATACACCGGCTGCCGGCGCCGTCCGAGGGGTGGTGGGAATGGGCGGACACGTCGTGTACCCGCTGTGCATGGCAGGGCAGGCAGGACCGATCGGGCTGATCCTGGAAGCGAAACCGTCCGCTGGAAGTATGACAATGCACGCAGTCCAGTTGCCCGGCCAATACGCAACGGCTCAGCCGCCACGTGGTATACGTGTAATTCTCTCCCCGATCGCGTCCGTCGGGGTAGAAATCCGGATCCTCCAGCGCGACCAGGTCAAAGTGGTCAAAGTATCGTTCGCCCGGGCGAAACGTCGTCGTCAGCGGCACCATCTTTGCATGGCAGCCCCCGCAAGCGGCGTTCGTCTGCTCGATGCTGAGGCTCTTGCTGCTGATGATCTTCAGATCCGCCGGCGGCGCACCCGCAGGACTCTCCCGGCACACGCGAACATGTTGCGACCCATCCCCGTGGCAGGTCTCACAGTTGATCCCCGGCTCGGCCCAGGAGGTACGATACGTGTTCGTCGTCGGATCGAAGTTCGTGGAGAGCTGGCTGACGTGGCAGTTGTAACATGAGGTGTTGAACGTGTACTCCCGATCGGTCCACAGCAGCGGCTCGTCGGAGGAGTCTGCGGAATGCCGAACACCGCTGGCGGCCGTGTCGAACCACTCCCGACGCCGAACGTCGTAGGCCACCGGCAGCGTCTGCAGGCGACCTCCCTCGATCGCCGTCAGGAAGTAGAAGACGTTCTTGCCGCCCAGCACGTGAGCAATCGGCAGCCTCCTCTCTCCCCCCGGCCCCCGCTCGAGCACCCAGCCCTCCTCGGCGGCGATGCAGGCCCGGTATCCCCGCTCGCCGATTTTGATCTCCGAGCCGTGGGCGGTCAGTTGCTCCCGAGCGAAATCGCTCGAGTACGGCTGCATCGCCAAGCCATGATGGGATGGAGCCCACAGCTCGAAGAACCGTTGATGGCATTCGCGGCAACTGACGGAACCGGCAAGTTGCCGTTCCTGCGGACGCAGACTCGAAGCGGCCGGTGGTTCCTGACTGCCCGCGCCTGGCGACGCAGCCACAGTAACGGCCACGCCAACGAAGGCTACGAGGTTCGCAGTGCATCCGATTACGCCCATCTTCCTGGACCCTCTGACCCAAGTGGTCCTCTCAGCGTCGGCCTTGGCCCTGACACGGGGCAACACCGCAGCCGAGTCATTCACCCTACCCGGCACCCATCGCGGCCATCAGGTTCCGGAGCGAGGACCAGGTTTCAGCACAGGAGTGCACTCCACAATCTACCGCGCCCCCGTGAACACGCGCTGGAAGACGGCAAAGTCAGCCAAGTCGACGTCGCCGTCCGCGTCCAGATCGAAGGCGATCAGGTACCACTCCAGGCAGGCGGGCACCGGCACCGTCGGCAGCAGCCCCGGGCCGGAGAGCAGTCCGCGCAGTGTCGCGAAATCCTCCAGGTCTGCGTGGCCGTCGCCATCGATGTCGCCGATCCCCGGAATCAGAGGCTCTCCAGGCTGACAGTAGCCGCTGACACAGGTTTCTGTTCCGTTGCAGAACAACCCGTCGTCGCAAGGCAAACCGTCAGCAAGATGATTGGGCAGGCATCCACCCGCGCCATCACACGTGTCCGGATGGTCACATGGGCTTGAATCCCAGTCGCCACAGTGCACTCCAGCGGGTCGAGGCGACCAGGCCGAGGTGCTCAGCAAGGGGTTGCACGCCTCGCAGTCGTTCGCTGGATTGACCGTCCCGGCCTCATGGCAACTTCCGCCGACGAGACACCGGCCGGGCTTCACGTCATGGCGGCAGGCACCTGAGGCGTCGGAGCACCAGTCGTCGGTGCACTCCAGGCCGTCGTCACAGTTGGGCGCAGCCCCGGCAACGCAAAGGCCGGCGACACACTGTTCCTCGCCATTGCAGTAGAACCCGTCGTCGCAGTCTGGGGCAGCGCCACAGTCGATGATCCGCAATAAGTCAGGAACCGCCTCTATGCCGACGGACCCACTCAAGCCCGCCCCACCATTCTGTCCAGGGCTACCGCAACCAGAGTCGCCTCCGGAATAGCAGCCATGGCCGCCGTGCCCGCCCGTGCTCGAGGTTCCTCCGGGGCAGCCGTCGCTGCAGCCGCCGCTGAGTGCCCTCCACCTGCAGGGCCCGCCGTACGTGCCACCGCCACCGCCACTTCCCCCCGCTCCACCATGGGCGGTGATACTGCCCTGATTGATCAGCCTGGCGTAGCGCACGACGACCGTGCCGCCGTTCCCGCCGTTTCCACCCGCTCCGCCTCCACCACCGCCGCCGGAGACCTCTCTGAACCCCCAACTGCGGAAGTTCTCGGCGCCGCACTGCTCGTAGCCGGGGTACTTGTTCGGATCACCTTCATCACCCTCCGGAGCGGTTGCTCCGGCGGACCCTGCATACCCGTTCGCATTGATGCTGATGTTGGTGCCGGTGCGGTTGTTCAGATCGTGGGCATATACCTTGACGTAACCGCCGCCTTTACCCCCTGCGCCACCCGCCGCGCCGTTACCGCCGTCGGCGTCGTCAACGGATATATTGTGCCATCCGCCTCCACCTCCACCACCACCGCCGCCGCCGTCGCCTCCGTAACCAACAAAAACTCCCTGATAGATCGCCGGGGCGTGGCCCAGCCCTCCATTTCCGCCGTTCGTGCAGTTCTGGTACACGCGACCACAGCCTGTCAGGTCGGAGGGGTAGCCCTTGGGATTGGCGCCTTTGCCGCCGGCGCCCCCCGCTCCGCCGGCGCCGCCCGTGTAGTCGTCGGTAATGGTGCCGGAGTTGTCCAGCAGCTCCAAGACTCGGACGGTGTACCCGTGCGTATTGAGTCTCCTGCCGGGTAGCACGGTCAGGTTCCGATACTCCATGTCCCGGGTCAGCGTTCTGTCCGCACTAATAACCACGTCGCCATCGCATCCGCCACCCCAAGGCTTTGGATCCGTTCCACCGTCCCCAGTGATGGGCACATCACAAGGGCTCATGACCGGGTCATTGCTGGTGATGTGCAGCGCGCACTCCTTGCGCCCGGAACTGCTCGGGTGGAATTGCACTCCCACCGTCCGGCTTTGGCCCGGGGTTAAAGCGTACGAGCCCGCTCCGTGCGTGAAGACGAATTCCGAGCAGCCCGGAGGCGAGAACTCCACGGTGACATTGAGGGTCTGGTCGCCGAAATTCGTGATCTGCCACGTATACTCGCAACCGTACTGGCCCACTGCGACCCAGCCGAAGTAATGCGCGCTCAGTTCCTCACAGTTGATCACGGGGCCGACCGCCGTCGCGAAATGAGAGCATCCCGACCAGTCGCCGTAGTGGTCGCATAAGTCCTTCGTCTGCACGCGCCAATAGTAGGTCACCCCGGGCACCAATGCTGAATAGGCGTACTGGGAACCCGTCACAGCGGACTCTGGCCCGGCTCCGCACGAGGTGCCGATCTGCACCCGATAGCCCAGCGCGCCTGGAACGTCGGACCAGTCAAGAGTGCCCCAAGGACGCTGGTGGGTGGCACCTTCCACGGGAATCAGCAGCGTCGGCGGCGGTAAAGGGTCCGGCGCCGTGCTGAACGAGTAGCACCTCGAATAGGGACCGTAAATCCCCAGTGGGTATTTCGGCCTCACGCGCCAGAAGTAGCTCGTATCTCTCTGCAGCCCAGAGTAGCTGCAGTGCGACTCAGTCACTTCGACCTCCGCCCCGGTCCCACATTCCGTGCCGATCTGCACCCGATAGCCCACCGCCTGCAGGTCGAGAGGCCACTCCAGTGTGCCGGACGTGGGCTGACAGCTTTCGCCGTCCGGCGGGCTGACTGATGTCACCAGGCTCTCCATCTGAGCCTTCAGAGCGTCAAAGTTGCCCTGCTGCACGGGCGTGAGATTCGGTTGCTGGTCATAGTAGAGGTCGTTTTGTTCAAACGGATCGTCCACCAAGTAGAACAGAGCATAGCGATTCGGGAGAAGCCCGGGCCTGTGGATGAGCTTGTAACCCGCCGCGTTGCGCATGGCATGCTCGTACTTGCGGACGAGGTCCACGAACTCGAAGTAGCTCTCCGAATACACGTAATCGCGCAACGAGCCTGAGGTCGAATCCTCGATGATCGGCATCAGGCTGACGGAATCGATCGCCCGGTCCGTGATCACCGCGTTCGGATCCACCCCCGCCAGGTTCAGCACGGTGGCGAACAGATCCGTCGTGTTCACCAAGGCGGGCGATTCGCGGTGCGGGTGCTGCACCCGAGCCCCGCTGATGATGAGCGGCACGTTGATCCCGCCCTCGAACATGGTGGCCTTGGCGTGCCACGGATTGAACGGCGGGGCCGTGACATTGAAAATCGGCCAACCCGACGTCCCATTATCGCCGACAAAGATGATTGTCGTATTGGCAAGCTGCTGCTGTTCCTCGAGCCAGGCGCGCAGCCGCCCGATTTCGCTATCCATGGCCTCCACATCGGCCAGATAACAATAGCGGAAGTCCCGAGTTCCCTCGCGGGAGAAGATGCAGTTGTGCGAATAGAGGGGGGGACGATCGGGTGTCCAAGGCAGGTCCGGGTACTCACCTCCATGGTAGCTGTGCAACCCATCGGGTGGGGCATGGTACGGCATATGAGCGGCATTGAATGCAAGGTAGAGCAACCAGGGGCCCGTCTGGTCATCGATCCAGGCCACCGCGTCATCGACATTCTGCGTGGTGGCGTAGTTGTAACACGTCTCCTCCACGCCATTCAGGATTCGAGGCCAGCAATAATAGCTGCTGTTGTAGTTGGTGAAGCAGTCGAAAAACTCCATCGTCCCCGCGAAGTGGGAGTAGCCCTGATCGTTGGGTCCCGTGTTTCCGCCCCCAAGGTGCCACTTGCCGATGGCCGCGGTGGCGTAGGGTGATCCGGCCAGCGCCAGGGCCTCCGGAATGGTGACCTCCCAGCCCGGCAACTCGTTCTCCCCGAACAGTTCGGGAAGGGCGGCCGCGCTCGCGAAGAACACTCCCGTGCGAAAGCCGTAGCGCCCGGTTTGAATGGTCGCCCGAGTGGGCGAGCAGGTCGGACAGCTCCAGGCGTTGCGAAACAGGATTCCGTTCGCCGCCAGGCTGTCGATCGTCGGCGTCGGCGGATAGTTCGGGACGCACGTCTGGCCCCACGGACAATCCGCGCTGCTTTGGCACTCGGTCTGGTTCGGAAGCCAAAGCGCGTCGCAGACCTTCTCATAACCTTCGTTGTAGACGCTGAGCGTGTCCACTCCAACGTCGTCGGCGACGATCACGAGAATGTTGGGCGGGGGCGGATCCGGATGACGAGCAGCCGGTAGCTGCGCCACCGCCTCGATCGAGAACAACAACGAGAGACCCATCGTCAGCATCGCCTTTTGCTTTTGCATTGTCTGCCTCCTCGTGGCGGAAAGAGAGGACCCGCCACCTGAACGCACCCAGACGCGATTCGATTCTCGTACCCGGATCGCCGCGTCAGGTCAAGCCCGACGTGGAACGCGCCGTGGCCGGCGGCGGAGCGGGGCACAGATGTCCGTGGGGGAGCGCGGCGCGACGGCCCCCCCAGAGCCTGTGTGACGCTGAACGCCGCAGCCGGTCCTGCGGGGGGTGGGGGCCACGCGAGGGGTCAGGGTGGTACCGATCCCCGGTCTCCGGAGTGGTGATGACGAAGTGCAGGTTGGGCCGTTGCTTTGCGGTGGCTTGGCGGGGGAGGGGATCGGTTACGGATGGGCCCTTGGAATCGTGGTCAGGGTGGGTGAACCCCGTCCGACCGCCCGACAGGCCGCCCGGAGGCGGTGCCGCGCTCGACGCCTGCTTAGTTTGGCTCCTGTTTGGTAAAGCCCAGGCTTCAGGCTGCGCCGGCGGTCCGTAGAGCTCATACGGCAAACGGGCGTCACTAGGCGGTCTTCCGCCCGAGGAAGTCTGCCGGATTCGGCGCAGACGCCGAGACCGATAATGCCTCGGCGGTGTCGCCATCCCTGGCTCGCCCGGTGGTCGCGTGCCGTGCCCATGCCCGAACCTGCTGCGGCGGTGCGTCTTCCGGCGGCTCGGTGACGTACGCCCGGCTGCCCATCGCGACCGAGACGATGTCGCACCCGCCGGCGGCCGTCCGCGTCCCTGATCGCTACGGGTTCGACCGTGACAAGTTCGCACAACTCCTCTGGCGGAGCGCGGAGGTACGGGCCCTCGTGCCGGGATAACAGCGCGAGAAGCGTGTACGCAGAGGGGCCGGGGGGTGGTGCAAGGGCCCTGGATGGCTCGGCAGCCGAGCGAGGCAGGGGTGCCTGGGGAACCGCGGTTCAGCCGCCCGGCGGACTCCGAAGTGCCCGATCGGCGATTGTCGCAGTTCAGATTCGCGCGTCTGCGCGGTATACTGGGTAGCGCTTTCGTACCGGGCTCGGACGGTGGGGGGTTGAGGGCGGTAGGGGTCGCCAGGAGAGTGCACAATGGGGCGAGGGTTCAGATGGCCTTGGCTGGCTGCGGCGTTGTTGACGGTTGGGGTGGTTGGTGCGGCCGGGGCTCCGGCCGGTTATCAGGGCTTCTACGACTGCCTGGCCGGGCCGGAGGTTGAGGTTCCACCGGCCTGCGCCGCGCTGCATGATGCAGACGGCGACGGGGACGTTGACCTGGCCGACTTCGCCGAGTTCCAGGTCGCGTACCTCGGAGAGGTGGTCATCGAGACGCAGCTCGCGGGCAACGCGCTGACCGTCTACCCCTTCTTCGAATACGTGACGGCGTTCAACGTCAGCGCCACGGTCCAGATCGGCGTGGATCCGACGCTGCTGCCGGCGTTGGTCGGCGCGACCACCGACGTGTACATCGTGGCCGACAAGACCCTGGAGGAGTGGGAGAGTGATCCGACGCTGACGGACGTGCGCGGCGCGCCCCAGGCGATCACCTGGGGCGGGACTACCGTGCAGCAGAACACCTTCCGGATCGCGACGGCCAACCAGCTCAGCGCGAGCGCCGGCACGGGAGTCGGCGTCGGCTACGACCTGGTGATCGACGCCAACCGCAACGGCATGCTGGACGGGGGCGATTGCGTTGACGGCTATCGGTACCGCGCGGGCTTCTACGTGGTGGCCGACCTCGTGGCGCTGGGGCCGCTGGCGACCACCTCCGTCACCTACAGCGGCGGGTCCTGGCTCGGCCAGCGCACCTGGTATCCCACCGGCATTGCGTCCCTGGGAGAACTGCCGCTGGTGGTCATCAGCCACGGCAACGGTCATGACTATACGTGGTACGACTATCTCCAGCAGCACCTGGCGTCGTATGGCTACGTGGTGATGAGCCACCAGAACAACACCTCGCCGGGGATCGAGACCGCGTCCACGACGACGCTGACCAACACGGACTACTTCCTGGGGCACCTGAGCACGATCGCCGGGGGGGTGCTGCAAGGTCACGTGGACGAGCACGAGATCATCTGGATCGGTCACAGCCGCGGCGGGGAGGGTGTGGTGCGGGCCTACGACCGCCTGCACGACGAGCACTACACGCCGGCGAACTTCGCGCTGCGCGACGTGCTGCTGGTGTGCAGCATCGCGCCGACCGACTTCCTCGGGCCGACCCAGAGTGACCCGCACGACGTGGACTACTTCCTGATCTACGGCTCCGCGGACGGCGACGTGGGCGGCTACCCGGACAATGACGTGGCGGACTCGTTCAACATTTACGAGCGGGCCCAGGGCTTCCGCCAGTCCGTGTACGTGCACGGCGCCGACCACAACGATTTCAATTGTTGCGGGACGGATGATTTCACCGGGCCGTCGGGCACCGCCATCGGCCGCCCGGAGGCCCAACGGGTGGCGAAGGCGGCCTTTCTGGCGCTGATCAAGCACGAGGTGGAAGGTAACGTGCCCGCGAAGGATTTCCTCTGGCGACAATACGAGGATCTCAAACCCATCGGCGTCGCCGCCACGACCACGGTGATCCTGGAGTACAAGGAGGGTGCGGGCAGCTTGTTCGTGGACGATTTCCAGGCGCAGAGTTCGCTGGCGGTGAGCAGCTCCGGCGGCGCGGTCACCTATGACGTGCCGAATCCGTATGAAGGACTGATGAATGACGCCGACGGCACGTTCACCTGGGCTACTTCCGATCCGATGAACGGCATGACCCGCGCGCGCACCGCGGATACCACGAAGGGGGTGGTGTTTGACTGGGCTTCGGGAACCACGCGCTTCCTGGAGTTCGGGATCGTCCCCGCGGCGCGCGACGTGTCCGGCTACGAGTACCTCTCGCTGCGCGCGTGCCAACAGACCCGGCACCCACAGACGACCGCCGAGCTCAGCGATCTCACCTTCACGGTCAGCCTGCGGGATGGGGCGGGGACGGTCAGCGCCATCAACATCGGCGCCTACGGCGGCGGCATCGAGGAGCCCTACCAGCGTACCGGCTCCGGTACCGGCGCCGGCTGGCAGAACGCTTTCGAGACGGTCCGCCTGCGCTTGACCGACTTCCAGCGCAACGGCGTGGCGCTCGACCTGACCGACATCGTGGCCGTCCGCCTGGATTTCGGGACCGGCTTCGGCTCGTCCCGCGGGCGGCTGGGTTTCGACGACCTGCAATTCAGCAAGGATCGCAACCCGGGCGGGCTCACCGTGCGGGCCGTCAGCGTTCCCGATTACATTCCGCCCGGGCAGCCCACGACGCTGCAGGTCGCCATCCGGGCCCGCGGCGAGACCTACGTTCCGGGCAGCGGCTACCTGCGGTACCGGTACGACGGCGGGCAGTACCAGGCGCTGCCGCTTACGCTGGTATCCGACGGAGTCTTCGAGGCCACGCTGCCGCCCGCCGCCTGCGGCGAGCTGCCGGAGTTTTACTTCCTGGCGGAGGGCAGCATCAGCGGCCCCGTGACCGATCCGCCCGGCGCGCCGGGTAGCGTGTACAGCGCCCCGGTCAGTAACTGGACCGATTTCTACGAGCAACTGCTGGACACTAACCCGGGCTGGACGATCTCCGGTGGCCTGTGGGCATACGGCCAGCCGACCGGGGGCGGCGGACAGTACGGCGGTCCCGATCCGACCAGCGGCTACAGCGGCACTAACGTCTACGGTTACAACCTAAGCGGCGATTACGAGAACAGCCTGCCCGAGCGGCACCTGACCACGTCCGCGATCAACTGCACGGGCCGCACCGGCGTGCGGCTGTCTTTCTGGCGCTGGCTCGGCGTGGAGCAGCCGCAGTACGACCATGCCTACGTGCGCGTCAGCACGAACGGCAGCACCTGGACGACCGTGTGGCAGAATGCCAGCGAGATCGCCGACACGGCCTGGACGTTCCAGGCGATCGATATCTCGAGCGTGGCGGACAATCAGCCCACCGTCTACCTCCGCTGGACGATGGGCACCACCGATACCGCCTGGCAGTATTGTGGCTGGAACATTGACGACGTGCGGCTATCCGCTCTCCAGTGCCCGTAAGATCAGCACTTTTTCACCCGAAAGGTGTACAGGATATGAAAGCTGTGATGTTCGCGACTCTGACGATCCTTTGCGTGCCGGCTGCCGGTCTGCTGGCGGAGCCGCCGGCGCTGCCCACGACGCCGGCGGCGGTGCAGCAGGTGCTGTACGCCCGGCCGTTCACTCTCGAACAAGGCTACGAATTCGCCTGGCGCAAAGAGAAACCCACCGTTACCGAGGGTTACATCCTGGTGCTCAAGGTGGACCCGGCCCTCGTGTACCCGCGGCAGACCGCCGAGCCGGTGCTCTACATCGGCGACACGACCGCCCAGCGCGTCAACGTCGGGTATCCCTCTGGCAGCGTGGTGGTGATCGTGCCCTGCAAGGTCGCCGATTTCGACCTGCAGAAGACGCTCATCTGGTTCGGCACGCCCGAGTTGCCCGAACGCTGCACGGCCGGGACCATTGCCGAGGAGCGGGCCAAGGCTGAGAAGGCCGGCATTCAACCGCCGTCCGCGGCCACGGTTGACGCCGCCCGCGCCGAAGGCGGCGAGCCACTCAGCGTCAAGGACGCTTACGAGCTGCAGCGGCAAGTCGCGCCGCTCATCAAGCAGTATGCGCCCGACGAGTCTGAGCGGGCCGACAATCTGCTGGCTCCGCGCGTCGAAGAGAAGAAGCGCTAGTCGGCCGCGCGATCCATTGCCTTGACGAGGGTAGTCTCAGGGCATGTAGAAACCGGTTGCGGAGCGGCGTCGCTGCCCCGTCGGGCGGTGGGTGCACGCGGCGCCGATTGGCCAACGGCAGGCAGTCATCTCACTTGGCCGCCCGCTGTGGTGGAACGCGCTGCGGCCTGCGGCCAACCAGCCCGCATGGCCGTCCTGCCCGATCCTCACCACAATGAGGTCTAACCTCGGCAGTGCCCGAGATTCCGGCGGCCCTGGTGAAACGAGCAGCGCCAGTTCAACTCTTCTCCGCGCGCCAGTCGGTTCGATTCGCCCATACTGGTCGTTCTCGGTATCATCGGCCCCGGCGTGATGACGGCGGCTGGGCGCCTTCGCGTCTTGCCGGTGCGCGCCGATGTGGAGCAAGGGTTCGTCGATTCCAAGCGCGTCGGTGGGCCCAGCTTGACGCGAACCGTGATTGTCCGCCGTGGAGCGACTTAGTACCCAGTTGTGAACCCCATTGCGGGCCAAAGAATGAGCGAAGCCCTTCCAGGATGTCTCGGTGACCTCCCCAATATCTGCGGGCGAGAGGATCTGATCCGCGCGGCCTTGGCCCGTACGGACCGGCGTCCCTTATCCGACAGCGGTGTCGATTTCGCGCGTATCCAGAGCGCGTTTGCCGTTGCGCTGCACATGCACCAGCCGTTGATTCCGGCCGGCGGGGACGATTTGCGCACGGCCGGGATTATCAGCAACCTCCAGCACATGCTGGAGTGTCCCAACGATGCGGATCATCACAACGCGTCGGTCTTTCGCTGGTGCTACAAACGCCTGGCCGAGTTCATCCCACAACTCGTCCGCGTTGGTCGCCGGCCGCGGGTGATGCTCGACTACTCGGGCTGTCTGCTCCACGGCCTGGTGGCGATGGGGGCGGAGGACGTGCTCGAAAGCCTGCGGGCGCTCACCTGCGCTCCAGCATACCGGCCGTGTGTCGAGTGGCTGGGCTCGGCCTGGGGCCATCCCGTGGCGCCCTCGACGCCCGTGCAGGACTATCGCCTGCACGTGCAGGCGTGGCAGCACCACTTCGCGGCGCTCTTCGGGATGGAAGCCCTGGCGCGCGTACGCGGGTTCTCGTCCGCCGAAATGGCGCTCCCCAACCACCCGGACGTCTGCTACGAATTCGTGCAGACGCTGCGGGAATGCGGATACCGCTGGGTGCTTGTGCAGGAACACACCGTCGAGCCGGCCGAGCAGGGCGGCCCGATTCGACGGCCCCACCTTCCCCACCGCCTCGTGGCCAGGAACTCGCGCGGCCAGGCCACCAGTATCATCGCCATCATCAAGACCCAGGGCAGCGATACCAAGCTCGTCGGCCAGATGCAGCCCTATTACGAAGCCAAGGGCCTATCCCGAATCGAGCTGGCCGGCCAGGCGATTCCCCCGCTGGTGACCCAGATCGCCGACGGCGAAAACGGCGGCGTGATGATGAACGAGTTTCCTCCGAAGTACATGCAGGTCATGGAGGAGGCCTCCGGCAGCGCAACGCCGCCTTTGAATGTCACTGAGTATCTTGATTATCTCGAATCCCTGGGCATCACGCCGGAGGCCTTCCCCGCCATCCAGCCGACCATGCAGCAGCGGATTTGGGACCGGTTTGCGGCGGGCGCGGGGCCGGCGGCAATGGACGAACTCATCGCGCAGCTCCAGCGGGAAGACCAACGGTTCCACATGGAGGGTGGAAGCTGGACGAACAACCTATCATGGGTGCGAGGATACCAACACGTGCTCGGGCCCATGGCTGCCGCCAGCGCACGCTTTGCGGAGAAGGTCGCGTCCCCGGGCGTCTGCCCGTCCGATCCGCGCTATCGCCGCGCGCTGTTTCACCTGCTCCTCACCCAAACGAGCTGCTTTCGCTACTGGGGCGAGGGCATTTGGGCCGACTACGGCCGCGAACTCTGCCGCCGCACGGTGGCCATCCTGGACCGCGACTTCTGATCCCTGCCCCCCAGGACCTCACCTCGCGCGGCGGGTGGCGCGACGCTCCCCGGTGCCCCCCCGATGGCCGGCGAGCCGTCGCGAACGTCAATCGCCGTCGCCCGCGAAGAGCACCTGGAAGTAAGCGAAGTCAGCGAGATCGACGCTGCCGTCGCCAAGCAGGTCCGCGCGGCCACAGCCGGACGGGGCGGCAACCGCCGGACCGCTGAGGCAGGCGGCGAGGACGCTGAAGTCGTCCAGGTCCACGTCGCTGTCGCCGTCGAGGTCGCCCTCGTCGGGCTCCACGTCCCAACCCCAGAACTGGACGTCGTCGATGTTCCAGCCCGAGTAGGGGAAGGCACTGCTCCGGATGCGGTATGCCCAGCGGACATACACGGCCGGCTCATGATCGGCGAGCGCGGACAGATCGAAGCTCTGCTGCGACCAAGCGTTGTCCGTGACGGCCACGTTGGACGGATTCTGCCACAGCGTCACCCAATCCACACCGTTGTTCGAGGCTTCGACACTGGCCGAGGCGTAGGAGCGAACATCCGTGTTCAGCCAGCGCTGGAACTTCAGCGTCACCTCCTCGACTCCAGTGAAGTCCAGCGGCCCGACGGTCAGGTAGTAGGGTCCGCCCGGTGTCGTCGAGTAGTCGCCGTTGAGGTTGACTCCATAGACGTTGGCGCCGGTGGCCCCGCCATTCGGATCGGGGAAGCCGTAGTGGATCCCGCCGTGGCCGGTCGGCTGCCCGAAGGCCCACTGACTGCCCGGGGTGACGGCCCAGCCGGGATTGGAGTTAAGGGAGCAGCCGTACATGACGGCCGCGCCGCCCACCGCGATCGTTACCGTTGCCACGTTGGATCCCATCGTTGCATCGCGGGCCGAGAAGTCGAACGAGGCTCTCGCGTTCTGGCCGAAAGGCGGTTCATAGCGCACCGTGTTGCCGCCCACCAACGTGTAGGGCACTGCGTCAATCAAGCCGGCGTCCGGATCGCTCAGGCTGCCCCACAGCGGCAGGGTCTCGATGATGTAGGTCAGGGGGTCCCCGTTCGGGTCAGAGGCGGACAAGGTGATGTCCCCGGGCGTGGTGATCGGCGTGGCCCAGTTCAGGTCGTGCGCTACCGGGTCCCAATCCGGACCACCCACCGTCAACGTAACGACGCTGGTGACGGAGTCGCCGCCCTCCGGCGGCGTCCCGCCGTCGGTGGCCTTGAAATAAAACGGATCCATGCCCCAGTAGCCGGGCGGCGGCTGGTAGGCGACCTGATTACCGCCACCGGCCAGCGTGTAGGGCACGCCGGTGATGGGACCGGCCCAGGGATCGGTAAGTTGGCCGTGGCTCGGCAAGCTGGTGATGAGGTAGGTCAGTGTACCCGGTGGGTAAGGCAACCCGTCATCAAACGCCTGCAGGGTGATGGTCATCCCCACGTCGACCGCGGTGCTGACGACCACGTTCCTGACCCGCGGCGGCCGGGGTCCGCAAGCTCCCAGGTCGGACAGGTCGGTTTCGTAGTAGTACGGGTCCACACCGTTGCCTGCCGACAGCCCGGCCAGCCCGTCGGCGGCGACCATCGACAGGTAGCTGAGCGTGATGGTGCCGTTGGCGAACATCTCGATCTGGAAGGTGTTGGAATTGCCCGTGCCGTACTCAGGGACGTTTGCGTAGGTGACTGCGACCCAGTCGCCGCAGTCCTTCCAGGTCACGCTGCCGCCCGCGGCCGGGTTCAGATCATCGAACCAGGCGGAGATCCGCGGCCGGTCGAAGTGGCGGGCGATGGTCTCCGTGGGGCTCACATCCCCGCTCCCGAACGTGACGTAGCCGTTGGAGCCCACGTAAAACGTGCCGTAGCTGACGCCATACAGGGACACCGTGGCGCCACCGGCCAGCGTGACCAGCGCGTAATCATCGTTGCCGCCGTAGGTGAAGGCCACGGGCGTTCCCCCGGTGGGGTCGGTGGGCAGTTGGGTGATTTCCTGGGCACAGGCGCTGTAGAAATCGACGGAACCGTCGGGGGTGAAGATGAGGCTCGTATTGCCTAGGTCGTTGCCCCCGGGGGTGAACAGTTCGGTGAAGTAGTACGGGATCTTGGGCGTGACGAACGCGTAGCAGGCGCCGCCGTTATCGTCGGTGGCGGCGTTGCCGGCCTCGTCGTCGGTGGTGACGGTGTAGAAGTACGTGGCGTTGTCGTCAAGCCCGGTGAGGTGCACCGTCGGAGCGGTGGAGTAGCCGCTGCCGGTGACGGTCTCGGTCAGGCTGCCGCAGGAGAAGCCGAAGTGAACCGTGCCGCGGGCCGGTTCGTCGGCGGCGAAGGCGATGGTTGCGTTCCGACCGTCGATGACCTGGGCCGCGACGGCGGAGATGACCGGCGGCGTGCAGTCCACGACGGCGGTCGCGGTCACCGGGATGCCGCTGCCGCCGTGGCCGTCGTCCGCGTCGACGTAGGTGACGGTGACCGTGTCACCTTCCGCCACCAGCAACACGCCGACGGCGTCGGTCGTACTGATGACGATCGCGCCCTCGAACTTCGCCGAGGAGGGCAGCGTCTCGACCAGCGTGACCTGCTCCCCCGCGGTCTCCGAATCGGAACCGATGGTGACGACCACGGTCTCGATGGCGTTGTCGTCGGTGTTGAGCCCGCAGTCGTTGACGAGGACGGTGGCTGTGCTCTCACACGCGTACTTGGGGCGATCCAGCGTGACGGTGCCGGCCACCATGCAGGCGGGCCGGATGCGGATGCTGGGGTCGCCGAACAGGTTCAACTCGTAGGTGCACCAGCGCATGCACTCCTCGTTGATGCGGTAGAGGTTGTCCTCCTTGGAATCCTGGTTTGCCCGGCCCAACTCGGGCAGGTCCTCGTCGAACACGGCGTCCCAGAACTCGCGGTGGAACCGCTGCGACGCGCCGTCGGTGCCCTCGGTCACGCCCCAGCCGTACCGCGAGTTCATGATGAGCGCGAACGCACCGTAGTCGGTCTTGACGTGCATCGTCTCCGCCCAGCAGTCGAAACCGTCAAAGCGACCGGCCCAGCACGTCTGGGAATAGACGAAGCACAGGTCTGCGTTCGTCAACGCGCTCAGGATGGTGCTGTCGTACAGCTTCATCGCCTGGTCGGGGCTGCCGTGGCCGAGGTGGTTGATGAGGTGCACACCGCCGTTGATGCGGGTGATGAGTTCCGCGGCCGGCCAGGATTGTCCCGGCCAGTCGCGGTCGTACAGGGTCTCGACCAGGTAGTCGGTGGTGGAGATGCCCACGGTCGTATACCCGTTGGCGCTGGAGCCGTCGATCAACTCATCCATGTAGTCCCCACCCCACAGCGGCCCCCCGTACCAGCCGAGGTACTCGCCGACCATCAGGGCGTTGCCCGGCGCGGCGTGGTAGCCGTCGACGTACCAGATGGTCTTGTTGACGAAACGAGTGACCTCCGCCGGGGTGTCGGCCGCCGCCCGTCCGACGTACACCTCCGCGATCAGGTCAACGTCGCCGCCGCCTTCGCCGTCCGTCGGCTCTCCCCAGTAGGCGTCCCCGTCGTAGTTCCAGGTGCCGTCGAGGCAGCCGAAATACATGTCCGTGGGCATGTCGGAGGCAACGGGGCCGCCCGCGTATGACTGCACGTACACGTCCCGGGCCGCGAGCACGTCATCGTCGGCACCGATCAGAACGTACTCGATTCCGTCCGCGAGATACCGCGCCCGGAGGTAATCGCGGACGGCATTCGGATCGAAACCGCCGACCTGGTCGGTGGTGTGAATCTCGGTGAGCAGGCCGCGGGCGTTGTGGTACTCCTTCAGGGGCTGGAAGGCATCCGCCAGCCAGGGGGGCGCCAGAATCAACATCTGGAAACCGCGGCCGGCGTGGCGTTCCGTGGCCGGGTAGGTACCGACCGCCGCGGGATTGTCGATGCGGGTGCGGAGCGCGGCCTCGTCCCCGATCCGTCCGCGGTAGAGCGACGAGGTTCGTCCCCCGGCCACGGTGTCCACCACGACGGCTAGACGCGGGAAATAGGAGAGCGTGCCGCCGGCCGGAACGTAGCGCACCGGCTGGAGCTTCACGATGAGAATCTGATAGCCGCGAAACCCATGCGTACCGATTCGCTCGAGCAGCGCGTCGGGAAAGGGCTGATTGGAGCCGTACACAACGGGATCAGGCTCCCGCAAACGAGCCTCAGCAGGGTCGCCGGACAACGGGAATGGATACGCCGCCGGCTCCACCAGGTAGCCGCTACCCAGCGGCACTTCCTCGCCGGTTATGACCCGGATGCCCGCTATCTCGGTGCCGCAAGGGAGCAAGATCCGGCAGCCCCTGGCCGGCAGCGCCGGCTGTCCGGCGTTGCCGCAGTTCGCCAGGCCGGGCATCGTCACGCGGTCGTAGAACGCGCCGCCGACCGCCACCTTCGACACCGCGGGGCGCTCAAAGGAATAGTCCACCACGACGGACTCGGCGCGCGCCGGCGATGCCAGCACGGCCCAGCCGATCATCCCGACGACTGCATTCCAGGACCTCATGAAATGACTCCCTCTCGAAGGTACGGTCGCTCAACTCCGTTCCGGACGGGGACCCCTTGGTCTCGTGATGCCGCGTGTGGGTGGGACTCTCGTTGGCGGGACCACAGAGGCAGTGCCGCTCGGCCAGGCCGGACTATGCACCGGACGGGGAGACACCCGGGGGGCCGCCGGCACGCCAATCAGCCGTGCCTTCTGCCCGACCCCACCGGGTCTGCTCCCGTATCCCGTGTCCAGGCATGAGCTGCCAGCCTGCGCGGGGCCGGCTCAAGCGGCGCCCCGTCTCCGACGCAGCAGGAACGCGCCGGCCAACGCACCCAGCGCCAACGTGCTCGGCTCCGGCACCTCCGTCCGGATCGACAGCTTCGGGTAGCCCTGCCCTTCCCAGAAGATGTCCCCGCCGAAAGTCTCGGCGCGCAGCGTCAGCCCCAGCCAGCGCTGCTCGGCATTGACCAGGTCATTGGCAAACGCCGTCACGTCGAACCTCAGCACGTCCCCGATTTGCGCGTCCGGCGGCACGGCGGCCGAGTCCAGCAGGTTGCCGTCAGCAATCTGGAAATCGGACTCCTGGGCCAAGCCGTTGCCGATGTAGCCGTCGACTGCCAGGCTTTCCGCCGACTGTCCCTCGATCCCGAGTCCCCAGACGCCCACGGAGGTGAACTTGACCTCAAAAGTAGCGCTGGTGATAACCTCGCCGGCAGGTACCGTGAAGCCTGAGAGGTCGAACTCAACCATCGACCGTCCCTCGCCGAAGGTCCCCAGCGCCACATCCCCAAAGGTGGGGAACAGGAAATCGCCGATGCCGTCGAAGAAGTACTCCCCACTCCCGTCGTCGGCGTCAATCACCTGGAAGTCCACGGGCGGGTCGGAGATCACGAACAGCGAGTCCGCGATTGCCGCCGGGCCGGCGAGCAGGCCGGTCACCAGTAAGAGCCAGACCGCGTTGCGAATTACGTACCTCATTGCACTCCTCCTCGAACGGGGGCAGGCTGATCGCGTGACACTCGTTACGTGATCGCCCACCCGACCACGGTTTCTGCCGGACGACTAACCGCGCCCGTGCCCGGAGGCCAGGGTTTCCCGGAGGGTCCCGGGGCAGGACCTCGGCGGGGCGGACCACCCCGGCGCCGGTGGCGGGCGCCCGCACGGTTGCCAGTGTAGCGGATGACCGGTGTGCGTGTCAAGGGTGCCCTCAGCCCGCACTCTGTGCGTACCCCTCCCGGAGGAATTCGTCGTAACCCTTTCCGCGGAAACTGTTTATGGCGATACCTTGCCAGGTGACTTGACCTGGGGGCGGATTTGAGGGACAATCCGCGCATGGTGACGAGAACCAGCCCCAGAACCGCGGGAAAGAGGGCGGGGACGCGCGATGCGTCGGCCGCCGATTCGCTCGACGTGCGGCTGAAACGCGGCGCGAAGGAGCTACGCGACGCCCTGCGCGAGGTCATCGCCGACGTGCCCGCTCGCAAAACTCGCCCGCAGGAGTTCGCGCGCGCGCTCAAGATTCACCGCAACATCACGGGGCGTCTGCTCAAAGCAGTCGAACATCGCGATCCCCTGGCCGCCATCTGCGAGATGCCACGTGCCGAGGGGCTGCGCACCATCCTCAAGGCCGCGAGGTTATGTGCCCGGAAGGAATCCGTCGAACGCGCCAGCCGCGCCGTCGTGGAGCTGGAGCAACTGCTCGAACACGAGATCGGGGGCTGGGAGGTCCTGCACAGCGTGGCCAGCGAGTGGCTGCCTGATGCCCGCAAGAGGTTCGAGATGACGCACAAACAAGCGGTGTTCAAGGGCATGGCCAATCTGCGGGGTTGCTGCGCGGACACCGAGTTCTGTGCTTTCGTCGGCTATCCGGACGACACGGGAGAGCGCGTGGACGCGGCTCTGATCGCCGGGACGATGGGCCTGCGCCGGCTGCGCCCCAGCGCGGAGATCTGCTACACGTCACTGGGCGCCGCCGCCGACGACTCGCAACGGATCTCGATCCAGGGCGTGTCTGCCGCCAACGCCGGCGACCACTATCCCCTCCTGGAGCAGTTCTCTTCCACGCCGCTGCCGGAGTTCCAGGTGGTGAGCTTTGAGGACCGCGACCACTACGTGCTGAAGGGCAACGGCGTGGGCCCCAGGTCGGCCATTGACCTCGTCACCGCCTGCACGATGTCGGGGCGCCACCCCCGCTACCGGACGGATCCCCCGCGGCGCATCGCCGCCTTCGGCGATCCCACGTTGCCGTGCAAGTCGTTGATTCTCGACATGCTGCTGCACGAGGACGTCTGGCCGGACGCGACGCCCGAATTGATCATGTACAACACCACGCGCTACGAGATCGCCAACCCGAACTCCCCGACCGACCACGTGTACCGCCTGCACGTCACCGAGACCATCGAGTATCTGGGCAAGGGCGTGGCGCGTTTCGGTGTCGCCGAGATCGGGCAATATGTCGAGATGATTCGACACGTCTGCGCCAAGCTCGGCTGGGATCCCGAACGGCTCCGGGGCTACCGCTGCCACATCCGCTATCCGATCGTGGGGGCGAGCGCCTGCATCGCCTTCGACCCGCCGCCGGCGCCACGGTCCTAGGGCGACCGCGCGGTGACGACTGCCCCGCCGTCATGATGGGGTTCGTGCCGCACTCCGCGCCGCCGCCGCCGAGTGTGCGTCGTGCGCACCTCGTCGTCAGCGGCCGCGGGGCGCACATTGCCTCACGGGTTCGCGCGCTGCGGCACGCGGGTGACGCCCCGCGGGCCGCTCGGCGTGCTGCCGACCGGGGTGCGGCCGATGTCTCTGTCGGTCGCCGGCGCGTTGTCGACCTTCACCGGCGCGGGCACCGGCAGTCCGGACGCGCAGTCGATACACTCGAAGCCGTCAATCGAGCCGACGATGTTCCAGGATGGATTCGGCGGACCGTCCACCCGGAAAATACGCCGGGCAAACCGGTTGAGCACGACATCCGGGCACAGCGGCAGCTCGTCGCGCGGGCTGAGGCCCGCGAGCGTCCAGGCGGTCTGCGTGAAGTCCCGCAGTTGGACGAGCACCGTGCCGCTGGCCGGCGCCACCGTCCACGATGCCTCATAGGCGTCGTACTGATTGGCGAACAGGCTCGAGTTGCGGATGAGGGTCGCCCCGGGCGTCAGCGCGCCGCTTGCGGTCGCCGGACCGACCTGCAAGTAGTAGTAGACCACCGCCGGGTAATCACCGAGCGTCGGGTCGGCGTTCTGATCGGGCGTCGAGCGCACGAACCAGTAGGTGACGCTCCACGACGTACCCAGCAGGACCTGGTCCCACGGCGGCGGCGCGGTGGCGAGGTTGAACACCGAGGTCACCGTGCCGCTGAAGAAGAACATGGAAAGGTCCGTCGGGCAATCAGGCTCCGGGCAGACGCAGCGATAGATGCCGTCCTGCTCGACGAGGTCGCACGGCTGCACTTCGCCTCCGCCGATGCACGTGCTGCACTGCGGACCGGTCGCCGGATCGAGAATCACGTAGCACTCGGGGTTGCACTCACACTCGACCACGGCCCACGAAGGCACGCACGTGTTGCACGGGCAGTCGCCGGCCTCGTCGCAGATTTCGCCCGTGTCAGGGCAGCGCAGGACCTGCTGCACGGCCACCGGCTGGCAGCCGGGGTCGGCCGGGTCGCAGCCGTTGCCCAGGCAACTCCACCCATCAGGTGCCACGAAGCAGTCCTCGCGGTTGACGAAGTCCCGGCCCTGGTACAGGTCGATCCCCATCGAGTTGATGGTGATGCTGTAGGTGGGCGGGGCGGAGACCTGCTCGTAGCCGGCCGGCACGGTCTGCGCGACCGTGTAGCCTCCCACCGCCAGCCCGGCGATGCGGTAGCGCCCGTCCGCGTCGGTCACGGCCGAGAACGAACCCGCCGTCACCATGACGCCCGCATGGCCCACGTCGCCGACGCCGTCGCCGTCGAGGTCGATCCGCACAGTGCCGCGGACCTCACCGCGGGCCGGAGCGGAGAGGCTGCAGCCGTCGCAACTGTCCGACTTGGAATCATTACCCCGTCCGCCGAAGCGCTTGTCGCAGGTCTGGCAGCGGTACAGGCCGTCGTTGCCGCGGTTGCCGAACAGCCAGTCGCAATCGCCGTCACTGCCGCTGCGGACCTGGTCGTTGCCGCGATTGCCGAAGACGAAGTCGGCGCCGCCATCGCTGCTGAGACAGTCGTCGTCGCGGTTGCCGAACATGAAGTCCTTGGTGCCGCCGCCGGTCATGGTGTCGGCGCCGAGATTGCCGAAGAGGAAGTCAGCGCTGCCGCCGCCGCGGATGAGGTCGTTCTCGCGGTTGCCGAAGGCGATGTTGACGCCGTTGCCGCCGAAGAACTGGTCATCGCCCCGGTTGCCAAAGAGCAGGTTGAGCCCGCCGCCGCCCACGATGACATCCGCGTCGGCGTTGCCAAAGGCAATGTACAGCCCGCCGCCCGACTGGAGAATGTCACCGTCGCGGTTTCCGAACAGGACGCTGAGGCCGGGGCCCGACCGTAGCCGGTCCTCGCCCTGGTTGCCGAACAGGACCGCGAGCCCGGCTCCGGCGGCCACCAGGTCATGGTCGGCGTTGCCGAAGGCGACGTTGAGCCCGTTGGCGCCGGCCACGTCGTCGTTGCCGGCGTTGCCGAACAGCACGGCCAGGCCGTTGCCACCCCGCACCAGGTCGTCGCCGCGGTTGCCAAACGCCAGGCTCACCCCGTCGCCGCCCCGCACCTCGTCCGTGCCGGAGTTGCCGAAGAGGATGGCGATGCCGAGCCCGGCCTGCACGAGGTCGTCGCCACGGTTGCCGAAGGCGATGTTCAGCCCCATGCCGCCGTTGATGATGTCGTCGTCGGCGTTGCCGAAGAGCACGTTGACGCCGTCGCCGGCCGTGATTACGTCGTCGCCGCTGTTGCCGAAGGCGACGTTGAGGCCGGTGCCGGCGGTGATGTCGTCCGCGCCCTGGTTGCCGAACAGCACGTTGATCCCGTCGCCCGCGGCGATGAGGTCGTCGGCCTTGTTGCCGAAGACGAGGTTGAGCCCGTCCCCGGCGGAGATGACATCGTCGCACGGTCCGCCGAAGAGCAGGTCGATCTCCAGCGGCGGCACGGTGGGCAGGCCGATGCGGCCCAGGCTGGTGATGTCGTCCTCGCCGTCGCTGCCGAACATCAGGTTGCCGAACGCGATCACCAGCGGCGTTGGCACGATGAGGATGCCGCCGTGGTCGGCGCGGAGGACGTCGTCGCCCCCGCTGCCGAAGACGAAGTCGATGCCGTTGTACGCGTCCACCGTGTCATTGCCGGCACCCGCGAAGATCAGGTCGGCGCCGCCGCCCAGATCGCTCACGCCCAGGCCGTTGAGCAGGTCGTCGAGGTCCTCGTTGACGCCCGTGCACAGGCTGGCGGCGTCGGCGCCGGCAATCACGTCGTCGCCGGGGCCGCCGAACAGCAGGTTGCCGAACCAGATGACGACCGCTTGCCCGGAGGTGATGGAACCCACCACGATAAGGGAACCACCCGCGCCCTCGAGGGTGTCGTTACCGCCCGCGCCGAAGATCAGGTCAATGCCGCCGCGCGGATCGCCACTGTCCCAGTTGAGGTAATCGCCGCGGAGCGTGTCATCATCCGGGCCGCCGAACAGCAGGTTGCCGAACAAGAGGCAGAAGTCCTGGTCGGGCACCTCGATCTGCCCGCCCGTGCCGCCGTAGATGCCGTCGGCACCCGGTCCGCCGAAGATGACGTCAATGCCGTCGTCGTCCCCGCTGTCGGGCGGATCGGCGGCATCGCCGTGCAGCGTGTCGTCGCCCGCCTGGCCGAAGATCAGGTCGCCGAGGTCAATGGAGAAGTCGTCGTCGATCTCGAGCAGGTGGCCCTCGCCGCCCGACGCCGTGTCGTCGCCCTCGCCGCCGAAGATCAGGTCGATGCCGTCGAGGGCGTCGATCTCATCATTCTGGTCGCCGCCGAAGAGCACGTTGCCCAGGCGCAGCTCGAAGTCGGGATCATCGGGGTCGCCGAGGCTGAGCAGGCCGCCGCCGTAGCCGTGGATCGTGTCCTCGCCGTTGCCGCCGAAGATCACGTCGATGTCATCATCGGCCCGGTCTGCCTCCGGGTCGTCGCCGTGCAGCGTGTCATCGCCGTCGCGGCCGAAGATGAGGTCGCCCAGCGCGAGGCGGAACTCGTTGTTACCGCTGCCGATCGTGAGCAAGGCTCCCCGGCCCGCCGTGACGGTGTCATCGCCGTCGCCGCCGAAGATCACGTCAATGCCGTCGAGCGTCGTGATCTCGTCGTCCTGGTTGCCACCAAAGATCAGGTTGCCGAGCTGAAGTGCGAAATCGGGGTTGCCGGCGTCGCCGACACTGAGCAGACCGCCGCCATAGCCATGAATCGTGTCTTCGCCGTTGCCGCCGAAGACCACGTCGATGTCGTCATCGGCGCGGTTGGCGTCCGGGTCGTCGCTGTCGATCGTGTCATCGTCGTCGCCGCCGAAGATCAGGTCGCCCAGCGCCAAGCGAAACGCGTTGCTGCCGCTGCCGATCGCCAGGGCGGCCCCCTTGCCGGTTTGGATGGTGTCCGCGCCGGTCCCGCCGAAGATCACGTCGATGCCGTCGGCGGCCAGAACGTCGTCGTCGCCGTCGTGGCCGAAGACGAGGTTGCCGAACTGGAGGCTGAACGAGCCGACCGTCAGCGTCCCGCCGTGGCTGAGGCGGATGCGGTCGTTGCCGTCTCCACCGAACGCGACATCGATCTCGGTCAGGGTGTCGTCTTCGCTCTCCCCGCTGACGATGGTGTCGTGGCCGGCGACGCCGAAGAAGATGTCGCCCAGCTCGACTGTAAGCGACCCGCGCGTCAGCGTCTGGCCGCCGCCACCGAACAGGCAGTCGTCACCCTTGTTGCCGACGAGCAGGTCCACCTTGGCGCCGCCGTGGATTTCGTCCGCGCCGCCGCCGCCGAAGATCAGGTCGCTGCCGTCGTCGCCGTTGAGGCGGTCGGCCGCGCCCGCCCCCACGATCAGGTCGTTACCGCTGCCGCCATTGATCAGGTCGCTGCCGGTCGTGCCGATCAACGCGTCGTTGCCGGGCCCGCCGGAGATGGTGTGCGTCGCGCTCACCGAGCAGCCGCCGCGCCCACCGAGCAGGGTGAGGTCATCGCGCAGCAGCGGTGCCGCCACCGTCATCAGGGCGTCGAGATCGACCAGCATCTGGTCCGCCGCCGTCCGCAGAGCGTCCGCCGCGGCCGCGACGTCGGCGTCGGCCGCGTTGTGCAGCGTGTCGGCGGCGCCCTGGACCTCAGTCTGTCCCCGCCCGTGCATCAGGTCGCCGCGTGCCTCGAGGTCCGCCTCGACCTGCCCGACCCACTGCTCCCAATCGGTGTTCAGGGAGTCGGCCGTGGCGCTGAAGCCGTCCGCGGTCGCCACAAGCTGGTCGCCCTCGGTCTCCATCTGGGCTGCCGCCGACGTCGGGTTTTCGTCATCGCCTATGGCGTCCGCGCTTGCTTCCAGGTTGTCACCATCGGTCTCGAACGCGTCGCCCTCGGCCTCGACCTGATCCACGCTGGCCTCGACTCCGTCGGTGATGGCCTCCAGCGCCTCGATACGCCGCTCTACCTCGGCGCAGAACCCGAACAAGCCGCTGGGGTCCTGCAAGTCCTCGTCGAACTGGCTTTCCACGGGCTCGGGGTCCTCGGCACACAACGCGGCGAACTCGGCGATTGTCGTCACGTGGTTCTCGATGGTCTGCATGAACACGCCCACGGCGTCGCCGTTCTGGGTCGAGAGCCCGAGGCTCGCCGCGTGTGCATAGAGCACCTCGGCCCGCGACAGCAGGTCCTCCGCCATCGGCAGCAGCAGCTCGAACTCGTCTACGTGCACCTCTACGTTTGCCGTAAACGTTTCGGCCTCGGCCGCCAGGTCCATGGCGTCGCCCGCCAGGAAGGTGCCGAGGTAGTTGGCGATGCGGTCGTGCGCGTCGCGCACGGCGGCCGCGGACGGCTGGACCAGTTCGCTCTCGATGTCACGCACGTACTGCGCCGTCGGGATTACCAGGTCGCTGCCGGCGCTGGCGAGCACCGTGCCGGTGTTGCTGATCAGGCACGGGACCGTGCCGCACCCCGACGGGGCGTCGTCGAGCAGGTCCAGCGTCCGGTCGATGAGGTCGCGGGCCTGCTGAAGCGTGTCGATCATTGCGAGGGCGTTGCTGAGCGGGACGGCACTGAGGTCAATGCCGCCCAGGACGATGTCCTCACCGTCCCCGCCGTCGATCTCGATGACCCAGCCTGCGGACACCACCCCGTGCGAATCATCGAACACCACCAGGTCGTCCCCGTCGTCGGCGCTCACGCGGATCGTGCCGAACAGCGTCGCGCTGGAGTCGAAACTGCACCCAGGCGTCACGGCCGTGGCGGGATTGAAGACCTCGATCACCAGCGGGTCACCGGGGCTGCGCGCGACGCGCAGGCTGTCCGGCCCCGTCGTACCCTGGATTTCAAGCACGCTGCCGACCACGTCGGCCGTCAACGTACCGCACGGCGTCGCCGCCCACACCGCGGGGGGCAGAACCAGCGCGACTCCCAGTGCGGCCAGGGTACCCAAGCCCGGATGCCGGCGCGCGACCGCACGTGGCCGATCGGCACCGCAACCGTGCGGGACCGGCGGGAGGCTCGCGCTGCCCTTGCCGGGCATGGGTCTCCGCGCCGCCGGGCCGCGCCGCCGGCGACATACCAGCGCCCCGGCCAGCAACAGCAACGCGCTGCCCGGCTCGGGCACCAGTCGGAACGCCATCGTTCCGTCCGCATACGGCACGCCACTTGGGTCAAGCGGAATGTGCGTGTTGCGGAAGGTCAGCAGGTGAAAGCCCGCCGGCAGCGCAAACGACTGCTTGCTGAACTCCGGCCGCAGCCACGCGACCGCCGGGTCCGACGTATACGGCGGATCATCCAGCGGGCCCACCGGTGGAAGCAGCGACGACCAGTCGGGCATCGCCGGGGTGACACCGAGCAGCCCCCCGTCCAGGTACACCTCGTTGCGGTCCGACACGACGTACAGGTCCGTCACGTCCACCTGGATCGGGTTCGGCGAGTTGTACGAGAACAGGCCGGCGTAGAACGCCCCCTCGCTCATCAACTCATCGAGCACGATCCAGGTGCCGTCAACCGGCACCAGCGCCCGCGAGTACGGCGCCGTGAGCGGGCTGCCCTGCAACGCGCTGACCGGCCCGCCCTGGGCAACACCTGACACCGCCAGCAGAAACACTACGAGGCCCGATCGTGTAGCCAGTTGAAATGTCATCTCTACCTCTCCTTGCGTGCTCAGGCACGTCGCGCGCATCGCACCCGCGCAAGAACTGGTCCCGCCGCACCCCGCTGCGCGGCCGGCACACCTTCGTTTGTGGAACGGTTCAGATACGGCCCGAGACGGGTCCGGCGTTCAGCCAGCGGTGGCCTGACGCGTGATCCGACGAACCCTGGATACAGGACTATTGTAGTACCGGTTGGCGGCAATCAAGGGCGACCGCGCCCAAAGCCTTCGTCTGCCGTCCGGCGGGGGCAACCTGCTGCGTCATAAAACCTTTATGGAAAACAGGTTATGGCGCTCTTAGGGGGGGAGCGAATACTTGTGGCGGCGGAGGCAGACCGAGCGTCCGCGGCTGCGGAGTCCGTTACGAACGACGACGCCGTGTGACGTTCTGGCTGGCGTGCGGTCGGCGGCAGCCGATCGTATCATCCCCGACCATGCAACCGCGCATTCTGCTCGTCTCCACGTACCATCCTGAGTACCTGACGCAGTGCTACGCCCACCACGCCGGCTGGGCCGGGCTCGACTTCGAGGCGCAGGTAACGCATCTGTTGGGCTCGGGCTTTGCCTTGGGCGACGCGTACCCGGTGTTCCTGCGAGCGGCCGGGTGGGATGCGCGCGAGGTGATCGTCAATGCGGACGTTGCCCAGTCGCAGTGGGCAGTCGAGCATGGGCTTGCCCTCAGCGGCAACGTGCATGACCAGCGTCGGCAGGTGCTTTCCGCCCAGCTCGAGCACTACCGGCCTGAAGTGCTGTACGTGTTCGAGTGGTCGCCGCTGGGCGATGCGTTCCTGGTGGAGATGAAATCTCACGTTCGGCTGGTCGTCGGGCAGATTTCCTCGCCGCTGCGGCCGGACCGGACGTACGCCGCCTACGACCTGATGATCTCATCCTGGCCGCCGATCGTGGAGTACTTCCGCCACGAGGGCCGCGCGGCTGAGCACCTCAAGAGCGCCTTTGATGACCGTGTGCTGGCGAAGCTGTCGCCCGCGGAACCGCTCCATGACGTCACCTTCGTAGGCGGCTTCGCGCCGTCACACCCCGACCGCATCCCCTGGCTCGAACGGTTGCTGGAACAGGTCAAAGTGGACATCTTCGGCTACGGGCTGGAACGCGTGCCCGAGGGCTCGCCGATTCGACGCCACCACCGCGGGGCGGTCTGGGGGCTGGGCATGTACGAGGTGCTCCAGCGCTCTCGCCTGACGCTGAACCTCCACGCCCGAATCGATGTTCGCGGGCGGGTGGACACGACGGTAGCGGCCGCCATGCGCTTGTTCGAGGCGACCGGGGTCGGCACCTGCCTGCTCACCGACGCCAAGGCCAACCTGCACGAGATGTTCGAACCCGGCCGGGAGGTCCTGACCTTCCGCAGCGATGGTGAGTGCATCGACCTTATCCGCCACTACCTCGTTCATCCCGAGCAGCGTGGCGCGGTAGCGGCGGCCGGGCAGGCCCGTACCCGGCGCGACCACACCTACGCCGTCCGCATGCGGGAGCTGAGCGACATCCTTACGCGGTCGTTGTGACGGCCACGGCTTCCCGCAGACCTCCAACGCTCGACCCCAACGGAGGTTCCGAAGTCTCCCCCGAACAGGGCCTGCGAGACGCAGTGATGCTGGTCTTGCGTCTTGCCTATGCTTTCCAGTCACCCCAACCTGTTACCTTGCGATTGCCCAGTTTAACTCACAACCGATAATCAACGCTTCATGGAGCGGTGATTATCGGACACTCATTCGGTCGCGTCCGTTACCGGACGATCATCGGGTGTTCAACACCGCCTGAACGGGTCGCGCGCCTCAGGGTGGGCGGTAGCCGTGTCCGCGGCGCAGATGCCTCCCGGCCACGTTGTTTCGCTCGCAGGCGTCGGCCTCGCCGACCGATAAATCCGCCGATGACCTCTGCCTTCGACCAGCCCACGATCAGCGTGGCCGTTGTGAACTCCGCCGACTATGCCGGCGGGGCCGAGACGATTGCCCGAATGCTCCGCGACGGGCTAGCAGGACGGGGGCATCGCGCACAGCTCTTCGTCGGGCGACGCCGTGGCCCCGACGGCGACCCCGGCATCGAGGAGATTGCGGCAACGGCGGCTGAACGGGGGGTCGCCCAGCGCTTCGCTCGCAAGGGGTTCTTCAGTCTGGGCGTGCCGGCGTCGCGTCGGTTCTGCAGCGCCGGGCGACTCGACGAGTTTGACCTGATCCACCTGCATAACGTCCACGGGCACTACTTGTGCCTTAGCGCCGTGCCGAGGTTGGCGGGACTCCGGCCGCTGGTGTGGACGTTCCACGACTACTTCCCGATCACGGGTGGCTGTGCGTTTCCGTTTGAGTGTGAGGGCTGGCGGAGCCGGTGTGGTTCATGCCCACAGCTTGGGCGGTACCCGCTGGTCACGCCGTTTGACCGGACCCGCCGGTTGCAGGCGATCAAGCGCAAGCTGTTCGCCGCGCTCCCGGTAACGATCATCGCCCCGTCGGCGCACCTCGCGCGGGCGATTGAATCGAGCGGCGTGTTTCCGCAGGCGGACGTGCGGGTGATTCCCTACGGCGTGGATACGGAGGTCTTTCATCCCCAGCGCGACGGCGCGCGTCAGGCACTGGGCATTGCAGGGGACGTGCCCGTTGTGCTGGTTGCGGCCCAGGGGCTCGATGATCCGCGGAAGGGCGTCGCCCACGCGGTGGAAGCGCTTCAGCGGGCGGCCGCGCCCGGTACGCTTGTGCTCCTCGCCGGCAGTGGGGACCAGCGAACCGTCGCCGACGCCGTGGCTCCACTGCGGGTGCGCTCGCTGGGCTACGTCGCGGACCGGGCCGAGTTGGCACGCTGCTACGCGGCCGCTGATCTGATGGTTTTCACGTCGCTGGCCGAGAATCTGCCCTGCGTGGTGCTGGAGGCGATGGCGAGCGGGACGGCCGTGGCGGCGTTCGCCATCCCGGGTGTCGATGAGGAGATCGCGGCCGGGCGGACCGGCTTCCTCGTGCCGCCCGGCGACGCGGCCGGACTGGCGCGCACCCTACGCGAAGTGATGGCCGATCGAGCGAAGCTGTCCGCGGTCGGGGTGGCCGCCCGCGGGCACATCGAAGAGCACTTCAGCATCGACCTGTTCCTGGACCGCCACGAACGGCTGTACCGCGAAATCCTCGCGCGGCGGCCGGCCGCATGCGCCCTGTGAAGCGAGCTTGACGGTAGCGACTTCCCCTCCGGGCGTCACGCAATCCCGCGGGACCGTATGGCCGGGACGGCGAGATTCGCGCAAGATGCACGCATGTCCGCGGAGGCGAACGAGTTTGAGGTTGCCCTGGCAGCCGCCCTGGCGCGATGGGGCATTGCGCTTTCGCCGGATCAAGTCGCTCAGCTTCGCCGCCATTACGAGTTGATGCTGGCCGCCAACAAGCACATGAACCTCACCCGCATCACGGCGCCGGTGGAGGCGGCCGTGTTGCACTATGCGGACTCGCTCGCACTGCTGTGCTGGGCGGGGCTTGAGCGAGTGTGTCGGGACCCCCTCACCCTGCCCTCTCCCCCTGGGGGGGTGTTCGGCGTCTCCCTCGTGGGGGGCGGACATGCCAGTGGGGCCCGGGAGGCGCCTTCGCCTTTGCCGCCCTCACCCCTGCCCCTCTCCCGGGGGGAGAGGGGTCTAGAGGGCCCGGCTGGGGTCGACGGGCAAGTGGACGCGCGAGTGGAAGCGCGGGTCGACGGGCGACGTAGCGGGCGGCTTGATGTGCTGGACGTGGGCACGGGGGCGGGGTTTCCGGCGATTCCGCTGGCGGTGCTGCGCCCCGAGTGGCGGATCACCGCGATCGACTCGACGGGAAAGAAGATCCGCTTCGTGGAGGAAGCGCTGCGGGAACTCGCACTGAGCAACGTGACCGCGTTGCATGCCCGATCGGAGCACTGGCACCCGCCGCGGCCATTCGAGGTGGTGCTCCTGCGTGCGGTGGCGCCGCTGGCCGAGGGTATGCGCAAGGTTGCGCATCTGGTTCGCCCCGGTGGCTATCTCATCGCGTACAAGTCCCCACAACTGGAAGAGCCGGAACGTGCGGCCGCGATGGTCGAGGCCCGCCGACTACACCTGCGCGAAGTGGACCGTTTCCACTATGACCTGCATCTGCGAGAAGAGACGATCAGCAGAGCCCTATGGGTCTCGGTGACGCGACCCGACGCCGGCGTCGTTTGAGCGCTGGAGGGACTCAAAGAGGTGGCCAAGGCGTGAGCTCCGGGAGTCGGCGATGCGTGATGAATCTAGCAAGCCCCGGAGGGGCGGCGGATCATAACGCACAACGTCGCGCCGTTCTGCCGCCCCTCCGGGGCTCACCCAGAGATAGATGGGAGGGAAAATCGCCCTCCAGGGGCTGCAAGCCCCTGGCAACGAACGTCGGCCCTTACCAGGGCCGCAGACGCGCACGCCGGCCGGCCCGAGGGGAAGCGAAGTGACATTCGACCTCCCCCGCGAAGTTCCGCGCGACCCGTGACAGTTTCATACCGCTTCCGACACCTCCCGCCGACAAATGAGGTACGATGTTGGTGATGTTACCATCCGACCCGGCCGGGGCCGGGCAGCGCTCCAGGCTCGCGAGCGGGTTGACTTTCCAGGAATCCAGGAGGTGTCCCAATGGCGATGAAGACGATCGCGGTGACGTTCGTTGCAGTGGTGTTGATCGCGGTGACAGTCGGGAGTGCGTTGCCTTCCGGCACCGGGATGAACGCCGCGGGGGTAAGTGCGCCCGGAGCGACGCTGGCAGACACCCGTCACCGCCACGGTCTACCGGTACCGGTTGAGGACTTGGTTGTTGACACCTACTTCGCCGGCTACGGTATTCTGGGCCACGGGCCGCAAAGCTGCACGATGTTCCATGCCGACACGGGTGAGTCCTTTGCCTTGGGGAATCTGGGCGGGTTCTTCGTGGGCGCCCACGTCTATGTGACCGGCCTGGTCAGTACGGACTCGCTGTTGTGCTGGCCGGTCCGCACCCCCGCGATCGAGGACAACACGATTGCCGGTTGTTTCTCCGGCTGCGGCGTGCTGGCCCACGGGCCGCAGAGCTGCCTGATGATCCAGGGCGACAACGGTGAGAGTTACGCCGTCGAGAACACCGGCGATTTCTTCATCGGCGACTACGTCTACGTGGCGGGGTGGATCGACGAGGACTCGCTGGCGTGCTGGCCGGCGACCATCCCCGAGATCAGGGACAACACCATCGTGCCCTGTTTCTCCGGCTGCGGCACGCTGGGCCGCGGACCGCAGGACTGCTCGGTGATATTCAATGCGGACGACGGCCCGAGTTATGCTCTCGATAACCTGGGTGGCTTCCACCTCGGCGATCACGTGTACGTCAACGGGCCGGTCGACGAGGATGCCCAGGCCTGCGCGCCGGTCAGCATCCCGCGCATCGAGGACAACACGATCGCGGCCTGTCCGTAATCAGCCGAGCCCGAGCGGAAGCGAGCGGGCGGCATCCGAGCCCAAGCGGAAGCGACGGGCAAACGGGAATATCGAATGGCGAAGAGCGAATGAAGGCACAAGCAGCGCCGTGCACCCCCGGAGGGAGTGCAGGTCGGTAGCCCAGGGCGAAGCCCTCGCTGTTCTACACAAGTCATGGTCGATTCCGGGCAGCCGGGCCGAAGAGCGTCCAACAGAGGGCAAAGTCGTGCATTCTCTGCAGGCCGATCCAGAGGGTCTGGGGACCGGGAGGTTCCCGGTGCCTTTGCGTGACGTATCCGCCTAACTGGCCCACCCGCCGAACCATCTCGCCCAAACGCGGCGCCCGAGGTGGAGGGGCGCTCCGGTCAGTCACTTGCCAGACCGACTTCCACTCGGCCGGTTCGAACACCGCCTCACAACTGATATCCGGACAGCTCCGGCCCAAACGGCAGATGTACAGCGTTCGCCAAGCCACGATCAGGTACACCGCCAGGCACGACAGCCAGCGGTCGACGTGCTCAAAGCGGCGCTCTTCCACGCGGCAGCCGCTCTTGAGCGTCCGGAAGAAGATCTCGATCGTCCAACGCACGCCATAGTAGTGAATGACCTGCCGAACCTGTTCCGCTTTGCCGACGGGCAGGCGGGTCAGCAAGAGCCACTCGACGGGCTCGTCATCCGCGGGTGGTTTCACCTCGCGCACCAACACCGCATGCACCGTCACTTCCACCAGTTGGCGACCCGCCCGCCACGGCGGGCGCAACCTCACCTGCGCCGCCCGGGTCTCAACCTGGGCTTCGCGCGATTCACGCGGTTGGCGCCGCCCGCGGGTCTCGCAGGGAACTTTGGCCTTTCGGCCGCGGACCTGGATCGTGTGCGTGAACAACACGGGTCGCCCCAGGACGTACTCCCGCACATGCCTCTCGGCCGTCGGCTGCCCGTTTTCCCCCTGCACGGCGCGGTTCTGGCAAGCGCGGACGATCCAATCCACACGGCGAGGCTCCGCGGTCGCCTGGACCAGAAGTTCGTAGATGTCCCCTTCACTGTCGGCCACGCAAATCCGTTGCGTGGCGGGACAACGCTGCCCCTCTTCCGTCGCCAGCCGGAGGGTGTCGACCCACCGATAGCTCTCCTTCTGCTCGATGGCGGTCGCGGCGCGCTGGGCACGCGACTGCGCCGCGCACCCCACTTCCTCGTCGCGGACCCAGACGCGGGCATGCAGCGTCCCCCATGGCGTGCCATCCGGCGTAAACGCATGCAACACGTGCAGCAACGCCCCCCGACGTGGCCCCCCATCTAAGGGGCCGGCGCCCTCCACCTGTTGGCTCGGCCGGGTCAGGTCGGCTTCGGTCGTGTCCTGCACCAGCAACGCCACCGCCTGCTGAGCCAGGCGTTGCCTCGTAGCCTCCGTGTGGGGTGCCAAGACCTGCTCGAAGGTAGCCTTCTCGTTGGCAAACAAACGGTAGGCGCCCATCATCTCGGCGTGCCCGCCACAGGCCCCCGGAATGCTGGCCGTGGGATGCTCTCCCAACTGCGACAGCACCTCCCGCAGGCGGTGGTTGAGGCGTCGGTCCTTCAGGTCCACAGTCTTCGTTTCCTCCATGACCCATGCAGCCACCATTGGAGTCCATC
>JAKQDH010000221.1 GCA_029558835.1 Planctomycetota bacterium
CGTGGTGCAGGTGATCAACCAGATCAACGCGGTGTTCGGCGGGGGCACGCCGGTACTGCACCAGTGTGACATCAACCGGTCGGGCACGGTGACGGTGGCCGACATGCTGACGCTGATCAACCTGCTCAACGGGGCGTCGCCGTACCCGGAGGCGTACTTCGGCAAGCAGCTTCCGGCGTTGCCGTAGGCGAGGAATAGCGAATGGCGAAACCGCAGGACGGGCTTTGCCCGCTGCGGAAAGCCAGAAGCAAGCGTGGGGTGGATGCTCACCCTGCACGGCAGGACGATGCCCACCCCGCTGTTACGCGCGGTCCTTCTCGGCGGCGCTGAAGCGCGCGAGCAGGTCGGAGCGCTTGTAACCATCCAGGATGCGCACGTCGGAGACACCGGTCTCGACTCCGCATACGCTTTCGAACGGGCACCAACCACAGGGGGACTGCCCGGCAAGGCGGTAAGGTCGCACCGCGACGTCCCCGTCCAGCAGGCCGTCGGCGAGCACCCCCAACATGCGCCGCGTGTGCCGCAGCGCGCCGCGGAAGGCGTCCGCCTCGGCGCCGTCGCTGCGGTCCACGTTGGCGAGGGTTCCGTCCAGTTTGCGCTGGAACGCGTACCAGGCAGAGCGACTCGCGCCCGCGGCCGCGTCCAGGGCGCGGAAATCCGCCGCATTTATGAGACCACGGGGACGAGTGGTCCCCGGTCCCGCGCCCGTCGGCGTCCTGGCCGCCTCGGGGTGCTCCACCAGCTCATAGGCCGGGGCGATGGTGAGATACAGCGCGGCGATGGGTCGCAGGGGTCGGCCCGTCAAGGTATGCCCGTGTTCGGCGAGCACCAGAGCATAAGTAAGTAACTGAAGTGACAGTCCGTGATACACCTGGGAGAGTTCCAGCCGCTTCTCGCGCGTATGCTTATAATCAACGACGACGCCAAGCAGTTCATCTGTGAATTCCGCGAGGTCCACACGGTCGAGGTAGCCGCGGAGCTGGATGCGTCGACCCTTCGGAGTCGTGAGTTCCAGGGCCGGCAGACCAGCGTCCCCGTCGAAGCCAAACGGTACTTCCACGGCATGCGGGCGGGCCCGTCCCGCCCCCAGGACCGCCTGCTGGGCGCGCAGCACACGCGCCAGGCTCGACCGGCTCCGCCGCAGCACGTACGCGTCGCGCGCGTTGGAGAGCGTATCCTCCTGCGTCAGGCGCGCCGCGACTCGTTCCCAGCTTGCCGAGAGCACTTGCTTGAGCTCGTCGTCCGCCAACTCTGTAAACCGCGCCCGGCGTTCGCCCAGCGAGGCAACGAAGTCCTCCAGAATGGCGTGGTGCACGCGGCCCACGTCCAGCGCCGCCAGGGCCGCCTCCGCCCGCTCCTTAAGACCCAGCAGATACTGGGCGAAGTACTTGAACGGGCAGGCGGCGTAGGTTTCCAACTGCGAGACACTGAAGCGCGGCGAAGCGAGACCAAGCCGAAACAGCGCGGCCGGCGTCAGCGTCGCCGGCTCAACGGAGCGAAAACCGGCGAAAACGTCTCGCAGCGTGTCGGACCCGGCGTCCGCGAGGCGCTCCGCCTCATACATAGCGTTGAAGCGAGCCCGCGCCGCGGCCTGGTCGTGTCGACACGGCGGGCGCTGTCGAAACTCGCAGGCCAGCCGCCGCGTCACGTCGGCCGGCACCCAGATGTCCCACAGCGCCCGGCTCTGCACCGGATCCTCCACCCGACACACCGTGAGTCCCGGACACCCCGCCGTCAGGGCAGCCACATAGGGCGAGGGACGCAGGGCTTTCCCCGAGTTGTCGGCCGTCGGGTACGTCACCACCAGCGCCTCGCTTGCCCGCGTCAGCGCGATGTACGCCAGCAGTGCTTCGTCGAGCACGCGCTGCCGCGCCGGGGGACGCACGGCCACCCCGGCTTCAAGCAGCCGGTCCCGGTCCTCGTCGTTGAGCACGGCGTCCTCGACGGGCAACGGCGGAAACAAGCCGTCCGTGAACCCCAGCACCACCGCGGCCCGAATGTCAGGATGCCGGCTGCGCTCGATGGAGCCAACCAGCACTTCATCGAGCATCGGCGGCGCCAGACCGAGCGTGAACGTAGCCAACCCGCTTTCCAACACGCCGGCCAGTTCGTCCACGGCCAGCGCGGTGTCCGCGAAGGCGAACGCCAAGTCGTCCAGAAACGCCAGCGTGTCGCGCCACACCTGGCGATGCTGCTCGGCCTCGTCGAGGTTGCCGTCCGCCTCGGCCGTCGCGGCCCAGGCGTGAAGCGCATCCGGCACGCCCAGTCTCTCCAGCAGCGCAAGCAGGGCAGCATGCCAGACGGTCCCGGTGGGCGCTTCGTCTCGCGTGGCCACCGCGAACCAGCCTTCCAGACAGTCAAGCAGTTGTCGTCGGGCCGTGTTGACGCGCTGCCGCTGAGCCAGTTCCTGCGGGCCCGGCTCCCGCAGTCTGTCGCCGAAGCGGTGGTGGGGAACGAAGCTCCACTCGGGACCGCGCCAGGCGGCGCGGCCGTGGATGCCATAGGCGAGGAGGTAGTTCTCGAGTTCGTCCGCCTGCTCGTCCGTCAACGGCAACAGGCCGGTCTTCAGCGCCAGACGCACCGCAGGCAGCAACATGTCGTCCGCGGCGAGCGCAACGACGGAGCGGAGCAACTCGATCAGCGGATGGTGGGCCGTGGGCCGACGGCGGTCGATGAAGTATGGAATGTGCCGCCGATCGAGGGCCGCGGCCAGGAGGTCGTGGTACGGTTCCAGGTCGCGCACGATCAGGGCCAGGTCGCGGTAGCGATACCCGCGCGGACCCTGCACCCATGCGCACAGCCGGCTGACGGCGTACTCGACCTCGAGTCGGCGCGAGGGCAGCTCGACCAGCTCCACGCCGGGCCCGGCGTCCGCGTCGCCGGCGTCCTCGGGCACCTGGAACAACCGCGTCTCCAGGCAAGCCAAGGCGGGGCAGCGGGCGAAGCGCGGCGCGGCTCGCGGGCGCAAGAAGAGCGGGTCTTCCACCTCGATACCGGCCTGCACGACGAGCCGATGCAAGTCCTCATAAGCACGCGTGGTCTTGGCGAACAACCGGCCTGACGCCAGCGTCGCGGCACTGAGCACCGACCCGTCGGCCAGCCGTGGATCGGTGAGCACGGTGGCCTCGACAAGCGGGCACAGGCCCGCCAGGGCCACAAGGGTGAGCAGTTCCTGCCTCGTAAGCGACGCGAACCCGTCCACCCATAATGCGGAGCCGTGCAGCCAGGCGCAGCGGGCGAGATGGGCCCGAGCGGTTTGCAGGTACTGCGACGGATCAAGACGAGTGTCGCCGAGGTAGGCCAGATAGGCCGCGTAGATCAGTTGCAGATCGTGCAGCTTCGCGCGCTGCGCCGGGTCCTGCGTCGCACCTCCCTCTCCCGCGACCAGGACCGGCTCGCCATCGGCGCTTCGTCCCGACCACTCCGAACCGCAACCGTCAGAGAGCGGTTGGGCGTCAACGCCGGACTCGGTGACGCGTGGAAACGCGGTCAGTTCCGCCGGGTCGATGGCCTCCTGGATGAACTCCGTGATGGTGGCGTCGAGACGTTCGAGGAAGCCGGTTAACCGACTCACCCGGCGGTAGTATTGCAGGCGGTCGCGGTTCTCATGGAGCAGGTGCCGCAGCACCATCGCCCGGGCCGGCTCGGAGAGCGCCTGTCGGGCCGGCGCGCCCACGGTTTCGAGCACCCGGTACGCGAGGCGTTGGAACGACAGCACCTCCGCCCGGTGGACGACGCCCTGTGGCGCGCCCTGCACGATGGCCCGTTCCATCTGGAGGCTCGCCTGCTCGGGCACCAGCAGCAGCAGCCGCGGCCCGTCGATGGGATCCTGCGCGAGGCGACCGCGGATCGCTTCGAGACAGTGACGCGTCTTGCCGGCACCCGCCCGGCCGAGGATGAACCGTACCGCCATGAAGCCGGGTGGTACCGCGCCGCTCACGCGCGGTCAACGAATGTGAGACCACCCCGCCACGAGCGCCAGGGGCCGGCCTGGCACGGTAGGTCCCCATCGAGCTGCCCGCGGAGGGATGTCCGCAACGGGCCTTGGGCTTGTGCCGAACCAGCACACCTGGGTAGGATCATGGGGTCAGGAGTTCCCCGAGGCCGGTGCAACCCGTCGCCGACGGCCCGTAGTGCAGGGCGGTGCGAGGGGCGGACGGCCCTCTTCTGTCCCACACTGATGCCCGCGGTCAATGAACGTGGAGAGCACTCCAGTCGCAGCCCCCCCGCTACCGAGTCGGCTGCTGCGCAATCGCAACTTCCTGCTTCTATGGGGTGCCTACGCCGTCAGTGCGTTCGGTGACCATCTGTCGGAGATGGCCATTCTGAAGACGCAGGACGCGCTGCATGGCGAGCACGCCACGGCCCTGATGGCGCGGTTGACGTTTCTGTTCTTCCTCCCGTTCGTGGTGCTCGGGCCGATCACCGGGCTGCTGGCGGACCGGCTCCCCCGCCGCGCGATCATGATCACGGCCGACCTTGCGCGTTTCGTCATCATGCTGGCGTTTCCGCTGCTGATGGCGTGGACGAGCCCGCTGGGACCGTGGGGCCCGTTTCTGCCCGTGCTGGCCATCGGCACGTTCGCGGCCGCGTTCTCTCCAGCGCGGTTCGCCCTGCTGCCGACGCTCATCCGTCCCGGACAACTCGTGCAGGCGAACGGACTGCTCAGCGGCGTGGGCATCATGGCTTCCATGATCGCCTATGTACTCGGCGGGTATCTGGCCGAGCGGCACCACATCCTGGTGGCGTTTCGGCTGGACGCGGGGACCTACCTGGCGAGCGCGGTGCTCCTCACGCTGCTGGCGCTGCCGCGTCGCCAGCCGGCTGATGCGTCCACGGCCTCCACGGACTCGTCGCTGCACGCCCTGATCGAGGGATTCCGCTATGCGCGCCGGCATCGGCGCGTCGTCGAACTGATCGCGGTCGCATCGGTGGTCTGGTTCTGCGGAGCATTGCTGACCAGCGCCCTGCCGGCCGTCGTGCGCGACGCGTACCACGGCGGTTACGAGGACGTCGGGACCTATCGCGCTTGTTTCGGCGCCGGCTTCCTGCTGGGTTCCGCCCTGGTGGCCAGCCTCGGTCGGGCCCTGCGCAGCGAGATCGCCCTGACGTGGGGGCTGTTCGGTGCCGCGGGCGGGATGGGCCTGTTTACGGTGTCGGCATTGGTACCGATGCCCGCGGGGGCGGCGGCCGTCGGGGGCGGGGTCGGGATCGTGTTGGTGGGTGTCTTCGGCGTGGCCGTGATGGCCAGTTACAATTCGCTGCTCCAGCGGACCGTTGCCGACCGTTGTCGCGGCCGGGTGTTCGGCGTGGTGGATGTCGTCACGCTTTCCGCCACACTGGTGGCAACCGGGACGCTGGCCATACCCAACTGGCAGACGATCGATCGCTGGGTCGGCTTCATCGTCCTGGGCGCCACGTTGCTTCCTTTGGGCGCGGGCATCTGGGGCCTGCGCGTCCGGCTGCGGCGCAGCGACCTGGGGTCGGCGTTGGCGGCGGCCGTGCATGCTAACGAGTTCCTGTCCAAGTTCTGGTATCGGTTGGAGCGAGTCGGGCGACCGACAGTGCCGCGCTTTGGCCCGGTGATCGTGGCGGCCAACCATCGCTGCGCGGCCGACCCGCTCTTGCTGTGCGCCGCGTTGCCGTATCGGCCGCCGGCGTTCCTTACGGCGCGGGAGTACGCCAATGTTCCGATCGCTCGCTGGTTCATGCGTCTCGTGGGATGTATCCCGGTCCGGCGTGATGGGACTGACACGGCAGCCACCAAGCAGGCGTTGCGTCACCTGCGCGCGGGCGGGGCGCTGGCCGTGTTTATCGAGGGTCGCATCGTGACCCCTGGGGAAGAGGTCGAGCCGCGGGACGGGGTGGCCATGCTGGCGTTGCGGACCGGGGCACCGGTGATCCCGGCGTACATCGGCGGAACGATCGCCCATGACAGCGCGTTCTGGGGCTTAGTGCTGCGGCACCACGCGCGGGTGCGTTTCGGTCCTGCGGTTGACCTGAGCGATCTGGAAGGTGACAAGGCGAGCCGTGAGGCGGTGCGGACGGCCACCCGGCGTATCTATGCCGCCATCCAGGGGCTGGCGGAGGCAACGCAGTCGTCGGTGCGGATGGACGGTGAGTGAAGGATGCCGGCTTGATTGTGGTTTATCTAAATTGCCCCCCAAGCGGTAGGGGGTAGTGGGTGAACGGGCAGCGGAAACGTCCCAGAACTTTACGATTGCAGCTCCGGAATCTTCCGATATAATCGGGACAGGTTGGTGCGTCGAAACAAGCGGGTGCGTTAGGTACTGACGTTGATCGTTCAAGTCCGGATCGCCAAGCCTGGCTCGTGCTCCTACCTTTCAAGGCCGGAATGTCGCGGCCACTTTCAGTGACGACCCTGAAAGCGAATGTGTCGGTCGTCGTTGCCATCGATTTGGAGATGTACGATGGGCAGAAGATTGTATGTGGGCAACATGAGCTATCAGACCAGCAGCCAGGAGCTGCACGACCTGTTGGCGCAACACGGCAACGTGGTGAGCGCGGAGGTCGTTAGCGACCGGGTGACCGGCCAGAGCAAGGGGTTCGGGTTCGTCGAGATGGCGACCGACGAAGAGGCCCAGGCGGCCATTGCCGCCCTGAACGGGAAGGACTACATGGGACGGGCCCTCACCGTGAACGAGGCCAAGCCGCGCGAGCCGCGTCGGGGCGGCTTCGGTGGTGGCGGCGGCGGTGGTGGTGGTGGTCGGGGCGGCGCCCGCAGCGGCGGCCGCCGGAGCTACTAGTCCGCCGGTAGCGTCGCTCCAGTCCCGGCCGAGCGGACTCCGCCCGGCGCTTCGCGTAAGACCTAGAGGCGAACCGACGGGAATACGGGAGCGGCGCGGTTGATCCCAATTGCATGATGCTCACAGGGCCACGCCTTGCGTGGCCCTTACCTTTTGCGCTGACGGAAAGGCGGAACGCCGCACGCCTCAGCGTCGTGACGAGTCAGCGGATCGCGCTGGAGGAACCGCCGCTTCGCCGTGTCGCCGGGTCAAACTGCCTGTGCCGGTTCTGAATCACCGTGCGTGATTCGGCGCTAGGGATCCGGTAAGCGCCCAGCAGAACCATAGGGCTAGGTGCCTCCCGAACGAGATTGTCCCGATCGTAGTTGATCTTGAGCGGTCCTCCGGGGCAGGTTGTTTTTCAATGCTCGTCACTTCACGCCGCGTCTGATTCTCTGACAATCCCCGGCACGCCGCCTTCGGGCGTGCTGCCGGTGCGCGTGCCGGCGCCCAGCACCGCCAGCAGTTTCGGCATCAGCCGGTATCCGCGCACCCGGCGGATGCGAACCTCCGCCAGCGGCAAGCCCGCCGCCTTCCAGGCCAAGGTCAAGCTGCCTAGCGGCACCACCGATGCCAGTGCCGGCATCCTGGTCGGCTTCGACGGCGGCACCGACGCTGGCTATGCCGTCGTCATTAACCCTAACAACGGCGGGCAAATCCGCATCTGCCCGGTGACCGGCGGCGACTCTATCGGCGGCAGCGTGGCCGCCACGAACTGTACCATCCAGGCCAACACCCAGTACACCATCACCGTCGTCAAGAAACAGGCCTACATCCAGGCCTGGGTCGACCAGGTCGCCTCCAGCCGGGTCGCCTACAGCAGTAGCAACATAGCGCCCTTCGGCTCCTTCGGCCTCATCAGCGAGGCCGCCAACACCACCTTCGACGACTTCCGCACCTGGTCCGGCTTCCCGCGGGAGCATGCCGGGCGGCGCTGGCGCTCCAGTGCCAAGACCTCCCTCAACACCGGCAGCGGCGAGCTTACCGTCGAGGCCAAGGACCACGGCGGGGAGGCCGTCTTCACCGGCCACCGCGATGACTACTACTTCGCCGAGGTCGAGATGAACCTCAACGGCGGGGCCGACGCCGCCCTGTACGTCCTCTACCTCGACCCCGACAACTGGTACCGCATCCGCCTCGACGGCACCTACGCCCGGCCGGAACGGATGCGGCACGGGGTGCTCAGCGCCCTCGGCGGAAACACGACCTACAACGTCTCCAACTGGCGCAAGGTCGAGGTCTCCCTCACCCAGACCTACGGGCTGCGCTACAAGGTCGAGGGGCAGGCCCAGTGGACCACGGTGCCCCTCCTCAGCGGGCTCAGCATTCACTGCGGCGGCGTGGCCCTCTCCGGCTGGCAGGCCAAGTTCCGCAACCTCAAGGTCGGCTACGACATGGGCCAGACCAGCGACCTCGTCATCGACGAGAACTTCAGCAGCACCTCCGTCTCGCCGACCTATGACGACAACGGCAACCTCACCAAAGACGCGGATCATGCCTATGTTTACGACGCCTGGGATAATCTGGTCAGAGTTCGCGCCCAGAATGACGCCGACATCACCTTCGCCCAGTACGCCTACTACGGCAACGACCAGCGGGCCAAGAAGGCCGTCACGAAGCGCGGCAGCCTGGATGGGACCACGTATTTCTTCTACGACGGGGCCGAGGTCATCGAGGAGGAGGACGGCTCGCAGGCCCTCCAGCAGCAGTACGTCTGGGGGCCCAACCACACCTGTGCTTGACGCGTCAGGGCACGCGCGGCGGGCCGGTTCTGGCGTGCGTGCACTCGGTCG
This sequence comes from Planctomycetota bacterium, assembly GCA_029558835.1. Classification (GTDB taxonomy): domain Bacteria; phylum Planctomycetota; class Phycisphaerae; order UBA1845; family UBA1845; genus JAKQDH01. Next base: position 8,600 of record JAKQDH010000221.1, read on the forward strand.
CGCGGCGAGCGCGTGTGCTGCACGCCCTGACGTGTCAAGCATTGACGACCCTTGACATTTCGCCGGTCGCTGCGCGACCGCAGACGGGCTGCGCCCGCGCGAAACGTCAAGGGGAGCGCTGGCCCTCATCTTCGGGGACCACGGGACGTACTTCGCGTATGCCGACGCGAACTGGAACGTCATCGGGCTGACCAACCCGGCCGGGGCGGTGGTGGAGGAGGCCAACTACACGCCCTATGGCCGGCTGCTGGCCTGGCGGCACACGGCCTATGGGGACCTGGACGCCTGCCCTTGACGCGTCGCCACTCTGCGGAGCGGAGGGACGCGCAGCGTCTTGCGGACGAAGCCCGCTGCGACGTGTCAAGGGGCGACGGCGACGTGGACGCCACGGACCAGACCGCGTTCTACGCGGCCAACGGCTCCGAGGTCGGCGACGAGGAGTATGACCGCAACTGCGACGCCGATTATGATGGGGAGGTAGACGCCTTCGACCAGTCGGCCTTCAACGCTCCCCCACCTCTGAAGAGGTGGGCCACCCGACGCCCCGGGCACCAGCGTGGTGGTGGCCGGCCGCGAGTGGTCACCCACCGCCAACCCCTACGGCTACACCACCCGCGAACTCGACCCCGAATCCCTCTTGCTGCACTACCGCCTGCGCACCTACAGCCCCACCCTGCGCCAGTTCCTCCAACGCGACCCGTTGGGCTACGCCAGCGGACCCGACCCGTATGAGTACGTCGGATCCCAGCCTTTGCAGAGCGTGGACCCGCGCGGCGAGAAGGGCATCCCGTTCTCGTGCAAGTTGTGCATCGCAAGCGCGGCGGCGGACCTGCTCGGCGGTGGGATAGGGTGCGCGCTGGGCTGTGGGCAAGAGGCCCCGCAACGCGGATACTCCGTTCAGCGTTGCATCGCCCAGTGCTTCTGGATGTATCTGAACGACCGCCTGGATTCGTCCCAGGCGTTGAACAGGTTTAAGAACATCATTGAAGGAACGCTCTGCACCTGGTGCGGGCTGGATATCCTCGACATCATGCTGGCTCCGCCGTCGGAGCGACCGCCAAGCGAACAGCCAGAAGCTCCCCCCGGGCCGGACATCGAGACTGATGGCCCGCCCCCCTTTGAAGGACCACCCGGCGGGAGGGCGAGGCAGCGCGACGGGCAGAAGGAGCGTGAGTACGGGCCTGACGGCTGGCCGAAGAAAGATATTGAGCCCAGCAGCCCCACGCAACCCGCCGGACCGGACGGAAGACACGCCCACGACTGGGAGCGCCCGCCAGATGGTGGGAGGCCAACTCACAAGCATAGAGGACCCCCGTATCCGTACTACCCACCCTGCCTCTGACGATGGTAAGCTACCCATTCGGGAACGCCCCCTGACGGTGTCAGGTGCGCGTGCCCGCCTCGAGTTGGTTTGACTGCCAAGTGGAGCCTTGTCATGCCTAGCCCATTGCTGGAACGCGGCGCCCTTCATGACTACGTGTGCACGCGTGTAGTCGTGTCCGGTGAAGACAAGAGCATCGAGCTGTACTGCCGCGCTTGGGACGCCTCGGAAGAGATCGTGGTGCGGTTTCTCGAAGTCGAGGAGTTTCAGTTCGTTGATCTCGCGCTGGGCAACGTCCTTGACCAAGTCAGCGAAGCGCCGCTGGAGAACCTTCATGAGTTCGGGGCGTTCCCGGCGTATTCCAAGGGAAGTGTTCAAAGGACGATTGACGAGCTCAAGGGCAGAGGTGCGGCAGGGGTACGTCTGTGGATCATCGTGTGTTCATACGGACTCCGAGGGGCTGTGCTGGCACGAGAGCTCCGGGTCTATCCGGTTGTGTCCGGGCCTCCGGGCAGTCCGGGAACGTAAGCTCTGCCTGTGACCCCCAGCCCAGGAGAAGCAGAAACAAGATCGCCTGCTGCCCGAGAGCGTTCCCGTCGTGCGTCGCGTTTGGGTTGAGACCGGAGAAACTCGTCAAGGAGGCTGCCCAGGATGACGCCGACGTCGTCATCGGCCAGTACGCCTACTACGGCAACGACCAGCGGGCCAAGAAGGCCGTCACGAAGCGCGGCAGCCTGGACGGGACCACGTATTTCTTCTACGACGGGGCCGAGGTCATCGAGGAGGAGGACGGCTCGCAGGCCCTCCAGCAGCAGTACGTCTGGGGGCCCAACCACATTGACGAGTTGGCCCTCATCTTCGGGGACCACGGGACGTACTTCGCGTATGCCGACGCGAACTGGAACGTCATCGGGCTGACCAACCCGGCCGGCGTGGTGGGTGGCCCAGGTCCTGTGGACCTGGGGGACTGATGAACGCCTCGCACCGGTGTAGCCGTGCGGCATGGCGGACGTGCACGTCCGTGCGTAGCCAAGTGTAGTAGAAGCGACTCTCGTTGACGCCCATCGGCGCGGGCAGGCGCATCATCACGCCGTGCCGCTCATCGCCCGGGTGCGTCGGCGAGACCGCGGCTTTCATCGCTCCCCCACCTCTGAAGAGGTGGGCCACCCGGCGCCCTATGGCCGGCTGCTGGCGTGGCGGCACACGGCCTACGGGGACCTGGACGCCTGCCCTTGACGCGTCGCCACTCTGCGGAGCGGAGGGACGCGCAGCGTCTTGCGGACGAAGCCCGCTGCGACGTGTCAAGGGGCGACGGCGACGTGGACGCCACGGACCAGACGGCCTTCAACGCGGCCTACGGGTCCGAGGTCGGCGACGAGGAGTATGACCGCGACTGCGACGCGGACCTGCCATTGACTCGGCAGGGGCCGCAGGGCGGCCGGCTTGCTCCGCAAGCGCGGGCAAAGCCCTATAAGCGTTAACTTAATGCCTTGCCGCCAAGGGGGCCAGGGGGTACGCTGGCGGCATGGATACCAAGGAAGGTGCGGTACGAGCGGACGAATGGACATTGTTGACGCGTTACTTTCCTCCGGGGTGGGAGGCCGCG
>JAKQDH010000222.1 GCA_029558835.1 Planctomycetota bacterium
CGCGGCCTCCCACCCCGGAGGAAAGTAACGCGTCAACAATGTCCATTCGTCCGCTCGTACCGCACCTTCCTTGGTATCCATGCCGCCAGCGTACCCCCTGGCCCCCTTGGCGGCAAGGCATTAAGTTAACGCTTATAGGGCAGTGCCCACCCTACAGGCTTCCCTCTTGCCTCTTGCCTCCTGCCTCTTGCCTTCTTCTTCATTCGCTATTCGTAATTCGCTATTCTGCCCGTCAGCTCCGCCGCCGCTGAATCAGCACGGCAATCACAATGATCGCCCCGGTCAGCATGAGTCGACTGGCCTCGCCCACGGCATTGATGCTGAGGATCTTCTCGATGTAGCCGATGATGAGCGTGCCCAGCAAGGTCAGGCCGATGCCACCGCGGCCACCCATGAGGTTCGTGCCGCCGATCACAACAATCGCAATAGCGGAAAGCTCGTAGCCGCTGCCCGCTTCGGGATCACCCTGCTGCTCCTGGGCGGCCTGGCAGATGCCCGCCACCGCGGCGGACAGCCCGGCCAGAGTGTAGGCGACCATCTTCATCGCCGCCACCGGAACCCCCGACAGTCGGGAGGCCTCCTCGTTACCGCCGATGGCATACAGATATCGCCCCCAGCGCAGCCGCGCCAATCCTACCCAGGAAACCAATACACACAGCAGGAAGATCACCGTTACCACGGACAGGTTGCCGCCGAACCAGCGTGAGTCAATCGTGCGGAAGATCGCCGGCACGCCGACGTAAGTATAAGTCCCGTCGGCGGCAGGCACGGCCGTCGAGACCTTCATCCCGCCCGACACCCACTTCGCCAGCCCCCGGGCAAACACCATCATGGCCAGGGTCACAATGAACGGTTGAATGCGACACAACGCCACCAGACTGCCCGAAACCAGGCCGCATGCGCCGCCCACCAGAATACAGAGTGGAATCGCCACCCACGGCGACCAGCCCCAGTGAATGCTGAAGATCGAGAACGCCACGGCCGCCAGCGCCAGCAGACTGCCCACCGACAGATCGATGCCGGCCGTGATGATGACCACCGTCATCCCACAAGCCAGGATGCCGAACACCGAAGCCTGACGCAGGGCATCGCGGTGCGTGCCCCACTTGTAGAACGCACCCTCGCCGGAGAAGATCAACCCCAGAATGAACACCAGCGCCAGTGCCAGGGCGGCCGTGAAGGCCGGGTTGGACCACAGCTCGCCGGCGCGTCCACCCCGCAATGCCGGCGCTGGTGCCGGCACGGCGCTGTCACGCTGCTCAGTCAACTGGTTCGCCTCCCATCGCCGCATGGAGGATGCGTGCCTGATTGGCCGTCGCCCGGGTGAACGCCGCGGTGATCCGCCCGCCGTGCATCACCAGGATGCGGTTGGCCAGCAGCAACAACTCCGGCATCTCCGACGTAATCAACAGCAGAGCGTGCCCTGCCGCACTCCATTCCCGGATGAGCGCGTAGATCTCCTGCTTCGACCCGACGTCCACGCCGCGCGTCGGCTCATCCAGCAGTAACACCCGCGGGCCCGTGCACAGCCACTTTGCCAGCACCACCTTCTGCTGATTGCCGCCGGACAGCGTGCGTACGTTCTGGCGCAGGGACGCGGCCCGCAAACGCAGCGATTGAACAGTTCGGGCAGCCACCTCCAGCTCGCGGGCAGTGCGCAGCCACCCGCCGGGAGTGACGCGCGGCCAGGAAGCCAACGTCACGTTGGCGGCCACGTCCAGCCCGAGCACCAGGCCCGTCCGCTGCCGGTCATTGGTCACCAGTGCCAGCCCGCGCCGGATGGCGCAGGCGGGCGACGTCGGCTCATAAGGTTCGCCATGCAGGCGAACCGAGCCGGACACCCGCCGCCCCAGCGTGCCGAACAGACCGGACAGCAGGTCGCTGTTGCCCGCCCCGTACAGCCCGGCCAGACCGACGACCTCGCCGGCGCGCACGTCAAACGTAACGCGGTCAACCGCCGGCCGCAGCCCCCGCCGCGAGCCCGCCACCGAGAAGTCCTCGACACGCAGAGCCACCGGCCCCGCTGCTGCACCGACCGCCTCGTCTCGAGCGCCCGCCAGGTCCACGTCCCGTCCCACCATGTGCCGAATCAGGAGCGGCGCCGGCATCTGCCCGGCGGGAGTCGTGGCCACCCACCGCCCGTCACGCAGCACGGTGATGCGATCCGCGATGCGGTAGACCTCCTCCAGCTTGTGGGTGATGTAGATGAGCCCGCAACCGGCCGCCTTCAGCTCGGCCATTCGCGCGAAGAGCTGCTCGACCTCCGGCTCACTCAAGGCACTGGTGGGCTCATCGAGCACCAGCACCCGCGCCTGCAAGGCGAGAGCCTTGCCGATCTCGATCATCTGCTGCACGGCGATGGGCAACGTTCCCACGGAGCGGTGCACGTCCACGCGCAGCCCTAGCTGGCCCAGAACCCGGCGGGCTTCCTCTTCCTGATTCCGACGGAGGAGCCACCCGCCCCGGCTGCGCTCCCGCCCGAGGAAGATGTTGTCCACCACGGACATGGATGGCACTAGGGACAGCTCCTGGTGGATGATGACGACGCCGCCGGCGGCCGCCTCGCGCGGGTTGGCGAACCGCACCGGCTGCCCGTCCAGGATGATCCGCCCGGCCTCGGCCTGGTGCACGCCGCCGAGAATCTTGATGAGCGTGCTCTTGCCCGCGCCGTTCTCGCCGGCCAGAACGTGGGTTTCACCGGCCGACAGCTCGAAGTTCACGCCGTCCAGCACTTGCAGGGGGCCGAACCACTTGCTGATGCCCACCAGGCGCAGCAGTGGGTCGCTCGACGTGACGGAGGAAGGATGCGGCTGACCGGCTACCAAGCGAGCTCTCGACTCCTGGGGTTACCCGACCGCGGGCTCTACTGCGGGGCTACTATAGCCTTCTGCCCACGGTGCCGCACGGGGGGGGCCAGATCCCCCGGACCTGGGGGCCTGACGATGGGTGGGTACCCGGACTCGCCAAGCATGCGTCCCCGCGACAGCAGTTGCGGGAAAGCATGGCACCCGCAGTGCCGGAGATGCCAGCCAGGTACCCCGTCGCGGGAGGGTGTGACGCCGATGGCCCGTACACGCTGAACACGTACGCTGCCGTGGGCAAGTGCGACACCCGGCACCACCCTCACCCCAACCCTCTCCCTGGGAGGGAGAGGGGGAGGGTGCGCACGCACGCGGTCGGTCGGCTGGCAACAATCGAGAAGGCGAGACCCGCGACCCTCACCCCAACCCTCTCCCTGAGAGGGAGAGGGAGTAGGAGCGACCGCGTCAGTTGTGGAGGGCCGGCGAGTAGGGTACAACACCGGCGACGTTTCCAGCCTGCTTTCTTCGTAAGGAGTCTGAGCATGCACCGCAAGAATGGCGTGGGTTACGTGTTGCCGGCGGGTCTGCTGTTGGGGCTGCTGATCGGAGGGTGCGTCACGGCCCCCAGGGTCATCACCACGGAGTCGCTCCTGTACGAGATGACCGACCTGACCGCCCTGACGCAGTTCCCGAATCCCCCGTACACCTGCAAGCAGTTTTCCAGCTTCGACCGGGCGGCCGTCGCCCCCGACAAGGACTGGTTCGCGAACGCCGACGCAGGTCAGTTCCTGCGCGTCGAGGAGCGCGACGGGCGCAAGGAACACGTGCTGATGGACGCCGCGGGACCGGGGGCGATCGTGCGCATCTGGTCGGCCAACCCCAAGGGCAACATCCGCATCTACCTGGACGAGAGCCCGACGCCGACCCTGGAAGCTCCCCTGAGCGACCTGCTGGGCGGCAGCCTGCCGGGTGTCCCGCTGCCCATCGCGGGCACGCGCAGCCGCGGGTGGAACAGCTACTTCCCCATTCCCTACGCCCGGCACTGCGAGGTCACCTGTGACGAGGGCGGCTTCTACTACCACGTCAATTACCGCACCTACGCGCGGGGGACCGACGTGCGGACGTTCAGCCTGCAGGACCTGCAAAGCCTCAGCGGGGCCGTGCAGCAGAGCGCGGCGAAGCTGGCCGACCCGCGCTGCGGCGGGGCGCCCCCGGAGGACCGCAACGTCCAGTCCTTCGGCTCCCAGCTTAACCCCGGCGACGTCTACGCGGTGGCGGACCTGAAGGGACCACAAGCCGTGTGCGAGTGGGTCGTCAATCTGACCTCCCCGGACCACGTGCAGGCGTTGCGGCAGGTCGTACTGACGATGACGTTCGACGGGCAGCGGACGGTGGAGGTTCCCATCGGTGACTTCTTCGGCGCCGCGCCGGGATTCAACACGTATGCGTCCCTGCCCCTGGGCGTGACCGACCAGCGGGAGATGTGGTGCCACTGGGTGATGCCGTTTGCGAAGAGCGCGCGGATCGAGCTGCGCAATACGGGTCTGAGGCCCGCCATTGTGCTGGGCCGGTTCGCCACCATGCCTTACGACTGGACCCGCGCGTCGATGCACTTCCATGCCGGCTGGCGGGCCCAGTTCGAGGTGCCCACTCGCCCGATGGTGGACTGGAACTACCTGACCACGCAGGGCAGGGGCGCGTTCGTGGGGGCGGCGTTCACGATCGCCAATCCCGTGAAGAACTGGTGGGGCGAGGGTGATGAGAAGATCTACGTGGATGGCGAGACGTTCCCCAGCCACTTCGGCACCGGCACCGAGGACTACTACGGCTACGCCTGGGGCAGTCCGGAGCGGTTCACGCATGCCTACCACAATCAGCCGCGCTGCGACGGCCCGGGCAACTACGGCTACTCATCCGTCAATCGGTGGCACGTCATGGACCGCATCACGTTCCACAAGAACCTGCGCTTCGACATGGAGTTGTGGCACTGGGTGGATCCCTGCACGCTGCCGGTGATATCGGTGACGGCGTACTGGTACGCGCGCCCCGGGGCGACGGACGGCTTCGCCGCCCTGGAGTCGGCGGACCTGCGGGTACCCGAGGTGCCGCCCTATGTTCCGCCGCGCGTGGCCGGGGCGCTGGAAGGCGAGGAAATGCGCATCCTTGAGAAGGTCGGCACGGTGGAGCCGCAGGACATCGACGGTTGCAGCAATGAGCAGCACTTGTGGTGGCGCGAGGGCCAGCAGGTCGGGGACAAGCTGGTGTTGGGGTTCCCCGCGCCGGCCGCCGGCAAGTACCATGTCTTCGGCCAGTTCGTGAAGTCCTACGACTACGCCATCGTGGAACTCATGGTCAACGATGATCCCCACACCAGCGGCGTGGACCTCTACAGCCCGCGCGTGGAGAAGTCCGAGGAGATCAACCTCGGTACGTTCGAGCTTGGCGCGGGAGAGAACCGCCTGAGTGTCGAGATCACCGGACTCAACCCGGCCTCCAAGCCGGCGTACATGTTCGGGCTCGACTACCTGCGCCTGGAACCGGTGCCATAGCCGCCGGCGCGTGCCGGGTGGTACCCAGTGACCCGTGGCGGGGTCCGCCGGCCCCCCACGGCCCCGGGCCGACACGCCGCATGCGGAGCGCCCGGGTGCCCCTCCGGTCTGGGAGAGGGCAGCCCCGCGTCACGCTCGCGTCTCACGGTGGAGAGGGTTTCTGAAGTCGCGACGGGGCACGAACATCTACGGCCCCCGCCCGAGCGGTGGAATACGTCCCTGCCCGCCGGCCAGGCGGACGCGGGCGCACGCCCGCGGCCTTGGTCCACCACGAACCCGAAAGTGATATCACCCTACGCGGTTCGGCGCCGACGCTCCGAACCGCAACCGGGAGGGTGCGGCCGAATCTCAACGCCGAGGGGGCAGGTCTGCGCGCCCGCCCGCAATCTGCATCAGAGCAGTACGGTCGCTCAACTGCGGCCCAGCGGGGCGGCCGCCTGCGCGTCTTCGAGCAGGGCGGTGATTTCGTCGACTCGGCTGCGGGCGGCTGCCGGCGTCGCGGTTTCCGCTTCCGAGAGGCGTCCACGTTGCGGCGTCAGCGCGGTCAGCTCGTCGTCGACCGACCGCTCGCGGGCCGTGCCGGGCACCAGACGCGAGAGCCGGTAGAGGCTGTCCGTCGCGTGGGTCTGGGCCAGCGACGGAGCGGCGGTCAGCGTGCGCTCCAGGCGCGTCTGCACGCGGCGGGCTTCCTCGACCCATTCGTTGAGCGTGACGGAGGCCTGCTCGGTTTCGGCTTTGAGCCGGGTGAGTTGGGCCATGGCCTCGGCGCTGGTCTGCCGGAACTGTTCGGTCTGCCGGTTGGAGTGCAGGGCCGCCTGCGCCAGGCCGGAGAAGACTTTGCGCACGGCTCCGCACACGCGCTCCAGGTGGACCGCCTGTTCCTGGGCCTTCTGGGCGACCTCGGCCGGTCGGGTGATCGCCTGGACGACCGCGAGCTTGATCTGCTCGACGCGGTCGTGCAGCATCTGGATGTCCTCGGTGAGGCTCTGCTGGCGGCTGACGAAGTCGCGCAGCATCTGCTGACCGGATTGCAGCGCGCCGGCGTGATGACTGATTTCCCGCAGGATGGGGTCGGGGTGTTCGAGCGTCTCGCGGATGGTCTCCTGTTGCGTGCGGAGCCGGTCCTGAAGCTGGACGCCCTCCTCAAGTAGTTGGGCGAGCCTCTCCAGGGTCTGGCCCGCCTGTTGCTGTTGCTGCTCGAGGTGGGCGCAGCGGGTGGTAAGATCGCCCAGCAGTTCCTCGTGCGTGGCGTGGACCGCGTCGGTCTCCTGCCGGAGGGTCTGCAGCGCGCTGCACTGCGCGCCTGCCCGGCCCACCTCGTCCCGCAGGGTCGGTTCCAGCGTGTTGGCCTGTTCGATCAACTCGTGGATTCGGTCGCCGGCGGTGCGGGCGGCCTCCAGCGCGGTCGTGACGCCGACGACCTGGCGGGCGACACCGGCCGCTTGGGCGCAACCTTCCTGCAGCGTCCGTCCCTGGACCTCCGCCTCGTCGAGGGCCTCCTGCAAGGCCGCCAGCAGCGCGCGGGCGGGTTGTTCTCCCGTGGCAAGCTGTTCCAGCAGTTGCTGAACGTGCCCCGTGTCGGCGGCCAGTTGGTGCGCGTCCCGCACGGCCGCCTCCACCGTGGCCATGATCTGTTGCGACCGCTCGCCAAGCTGCGCTTCGAGGGCACGCGTATCCTGGTGCAGGTCTTCGCCCCGCGTCAGAGTGGATTGCACGGTTTCCTGAGCGGTGGTCAGCTTGTCGAGCTGGGTCTGCGCCCGCGCGGTCATCTCTCGCAGGTTGGTCAGGTGCTCGGCGGCCGTCGCGGACAAGGCGATGATCTCGTTGCGATAGCCGCCGGACAGGTCCAGCGCGGCCGTGCACTGATCGTTGCTGCGTTCCAACTCGGTAAGCAGACGACCGGCAGTCTGCGCCGTCTGGTCGAGTTGCTCGCGCGTGGCCTGGGCGTCGGCATTGCGGAGCGTGAGATCGGCCAGGGTCTGCCGCGTCCGTTGCGTGGCCGGTTCGAGTTGTTCGAGGGTGCCCGTCAGTTCCTCGTGCCGGGACCGCAGGTGTTCGAGAGCGGGCTCCGTCTGGGCGATGGCGGCCCGCACGTCTCGCGTGCAGGCAACCGCCCGCACGACCTCCTGCTGGAGCGCGCCCTGGCGCGTGTCCACGTTCTCGAGGAGCTGATGCGTCTCGCAACTGGCGTCGTGGAGGCGATGCACGAGGCTGGTGGCGGCGGCGTGGTGGGAATCCAGCTTGCCGATCTTGTCGTTCGCTTCGAGCACGCCGCGCTGGATGGTCTCCTGCACCTGGCGGGCGACGTGGACGCCGTCGGCAAGCTCGCTCTGTGTCTTCCGGGCGGCGGAGTCCTGCACGCGGGCTACGGCCACCGCTTCCTCCAGGCGGGGCTGGAGCGCTTCCGCCTGCCCGGTCAGGGCCTGCAGACGCTGCCCGTGGGCTTCCGCCTGGGTGCTCGCCTCGGTAAGCCGCTCGAGGGCATGGGTGACGTTGTCAGCGATGTCGCAGAGCCGGGTGTCGGCACCGAGCACCGCCCGGTCGGCCTGGCCATGCACCTGCCGGATGGCTTCCGTCACTTTCGTATCGATCTGCCCGATCCGTCGCTCGGCGTCGGTAAGGGTGCGCTGGGCCTCGTCGTGCATGCGCTGCACCTGCCCGGCCAGTTCGGTACTCAACGTGGTGAGTCGAGCCCCCGTCCCTTCGGCCACCTGCCCGGCCTGGTGACTGACCTGTTGCAGCGCCTCGGTAAGCCGCTGGTGAATGGCCGCGGCGCGGTGCTCGGTCTGGGCGATGACCTGGTCGGCGGCCTTGTTCATCTGCTGAACGGCTGCCGCCGCCTGACTCGCCACGTCCTGGAGCCGGGCCTCGGCGCCCGTCGTCGCCTCGGCCGCCTGGGCCGCGCTACGGGCAAACTGCGCTTCCGCCTGTTGCATCGCCCGGTGCACCTCCGCGCGGGTCCGCTCGGCCGCCGCCGTGACTTCGTGCAGACGGGCCGCGGTCCCATCCGCCTCCCCGCGCGACGCCTGCATCTGGGACAAGCTCTCGCGCGTTGCCCCGGTCTGGGCCTCGACCTCTTGCAGCAGGGAGCGCAGTTGCTGCGTCTGGTCGGCAAGGGTGTGGGACGCCGCGCGGGATTCATCCCGCAAGGCCGCGACGCGTTGCATCTGCTGGTCGGTCGCGCTGAGCTGCTGGTCGGCCTGGCGATGGGCACGCTCGAGGCGTTCGGTCAGCTTCTCAGCCGCTGCAGCGACCTCGCGCAACTGGGTCAGCGTCGGTCCGACCACGCGCTGGGCGGCCAGCAGCCGATCGTGCTGGTCCTGAGCAGCGACCAAGTCGGCGCCGATGGCCTCGCGTACCTGATGGACGCTGCCGACCTGTTCCTGCAAGGCCAGCATGGTCTGAGTGGCGGTGTCGCGTGCGGCCGTCAACTGGGTGCCCAGGCGTTCGGCGTCGGCGGCCTGGCGCTGCAAGTCGCCGGTGCGCCGGCAGGCTTCCTCCGCGCGGACCAGGTTCTCGCGGGTAGTCTCGTGGGTGGCCATCAGACGCATTTCGGTTTCGCGCACGTCCTGGAGCAGGGCTTCGCCGCGCGAGGTGAGCCCGGTCAACTCGGCAAGCACGGGCCGGGCTCGGCCGGTGAGTTCCTCGGCGATCGTCCGCGCCTGCTGGGCGTCCGCCGCCAGCCGGCGCGCGGTGGTCGTGGCTTCGTCGACCTGCGAACTCATGGTGGACACCACGGAGGCCGAGGTCCGGGCGCGCTCAGCCAGGGTCGTTACTTGCTCCTGCACGCGCGCCACCTCGTGAGCCGTCGCGGCGAGGGTTTCTTCGGTACCGCGCTGCTGTGCGACCACTTGCTCGCGGACTTCCTCCAGCCGGCGCCGGCAGGTCTCGGTCGTCGTGTTGATGATCTCGTCGCGTGCCCGAGAGGCGGCTTGCACTGCCTGCGCCAACTCCTCCCGCTGGGCGTTCAGGGTAGCCGGTATGTGCTCGGTCAGTTCCGCCACCTGGGCCTGGAACTGGCGGGTAAGTTCGGCCGAGCGCCGTTCCAGTTGCTCGATCACCCCCTCCGGGAGTCGGGCGTGAGCGCGGTCGGCATCCTCGATGGCTCCGCGCAGCCGCGCCCGTTGCGTATTGACGTCCGTCTCCGCCGCGGTGCTCAGGTCGGCCACCTGGTGGGCGATCTGCTCCAGGCGCTCATACGCGGCATCGCCGGCTTGCAGGCTGCCCATCAGCAGGGCGATCTTCTGCTGGGTCTCCTCGACCCGGCCGGCCAGCTCGCCGGCGAAGCTCGCCAGTCGGGTCCGCAGTTCTTCGGCGCGCCGGCACTCACGCTGCACCCGGTCAAGCTGCTGGGCGGACTCATCCCAGACCTGCTCCGCACGCGTCAGGCGTGCCTCGAAGGCCGCCCATTGCTCATCGTGGCGTTTCCACAACCCCTGGAGTCGCTCCTGCGCCCGCTGGACGTAGCGGTCCGTCAGCCCCGAGAGGTCCACCTGGGCCAGGGCGTCGCCCAGCAGCCGGGCGACCTGCTCGTCCGTGATCAGGCGGGCCACCGGCAGCTCCAACTTGTCGGTTTGGGTCTCCGGCTCTTCGAACACCTCGTGCTCGGCGAAGACCTGCTGTGAAGGGGGAGGCTCCGCAGAAGACTCGGCGACAACGGTGGAGGGCGGGGCAGCGGTTTCTGCTTCCACCGGCGGGGTCTGCGGGGCGGTCTCCGTGGTGGCGGGACCGGCCGGGGCCGTGCCCGTCACTTCCCGAATGACGGCGCCGTCGATGCGGAACGCGTGGGCCCCATAAGCGGCCACTAACGCCGCGTTGCAGATCTGGTTGATGCGTTGGGGGTTGCCGCCGGAGTGCTGATACACGAGTTCGACCGCGTCCGGCTCGACCAGGCCCGGTCGGCTGGCGCCGGCCACCCGCAGCCGGTGCTTGATGTACGCCACCGTCTCCTCGAGCGACAGCGGTTTGAGGGCCCGCGCGCCGAAGGCACCTTGCTGTAAGCGGGCAAAACGCGGGTCTTGCAGGCGGTCCAGCAGTTGAGACTCGCCAACCAGGATGATCTGCAGCGGCTGGCCGCCGTCGACGCGCAACTCGTAGAGCGCGCTGACCTCGGTCAGCGTTTCCGCCGTCAGTTCATGCGCCTGGTCGATGATCAACAGGGCGCGCTGCTCGGACTTCGCCAGCCGGGCAAGGTAGCGACGGAAACGCTCCAGCAGCCGCCCGCTCTGGCGCGAGGATCCCAGCGCGATGCCGAAGTGCTTCGCCACCTCGCGGATCAGCGCGATCCGCCCCCCGGCGGGGATCGTCAACACCGCGACGTGGTCGGTGCGCGAAAGCCGCGACAGCAGGGCGCGGATGAGCAGCGTCTTGCCGGACCCGGCGGGTCCGACGACGGCGGCCACCCCCTGCCCGTAGTGCGCGGCGTACTCCATCGACGCCAGCGTTTCTTCGGCGTCCGCCGTCTTCAGATAGAAGCGGGCGTCCGCCCGTTCCTCGAACGGCAGGCAACGCAGCCCGAAGTGTTCGCAATACATGATGTCCACCCACTCTGGCGCAGCGCCAGTGCTCGTGAGACGTCGCGCGCCGACGCCCGTCGGCTCCGCGCGCGCACGAGGCGGCCCGGAGTACGGACCACGGCTCTTCCTTTTCAGAATGATCGGACGCTGGCGGCCCCGCCTGAAATTATCGGTCAGTAGGGCGGGCTCCGCCCGCCGGACTGCTCCCCGCCGACAGCGGCGTGCAGCCGCGGCGGGTGAAACCCGCCCTACGGTCCGGGGACGCGGGCACGCGGCAGGTGAAACCCGCTGCACGGGTTGGCGTGCTGGCCGACCGCCGACGGGTGGCGAGCACCCTGCGGACGGCGTTTGGCGTTCGCCAACGCGTATTGTAGGTTTCCCGTGGCGCCATGAAGATTCGGGCGGGAGAATCTTCAGGACCGGGGCGACACGCCCGATAACCCGGGCGTGGCCACGGCGGCGAGCACGGTGCCGTCCCGCCATGAGGATCAAGACCTGATGACGACAGCCTGCCCGACGAAACCGGTGATTCCCCAGCAGCGCCGCAAGCACGTCGTCCGCTGGACGGATGCCTCGGCCGACATCGTGTGGCGCGCCCTGAACACCCCGATCGTTTTGCCCAGCGCCCGGCGTCTCCCGATGACGGAGGCGCCCGCCGCTACCGAGCGCCGCTGAACCGTCGCCCGCGCGAGCGCGCCGCACGAAACCTCGAAGGACCCTCTCGTCGTTGTGGAAACGGCCGGGTGTGGGGGCAAGCTGTGGCGCTTCCCTCGTCCCCACCCTTCTCATCGTGGCGCGGGTACGCTGGAGTCTCCAAGCCGGCAGCCCGCCAAACCCGCGGCAGCCCCTCCGCCAGAGCCGCGCCGTCGCATCGTTCCTGCCGGGGCACCCCAACGGCACGTTGCGCCGTGTCTGCGTGTGTCCATGTCCCAGATCACCAGGGCGGTGGGCTCGTTGGCGATTCCGTAGACCTGCCGGTTGCGCAGTTGTGCTTCCGTCGAGCCGAATGACGACAACGACAGGGAGTACTGGTTCACCAGCCTGGACTGACCGCCGGCCGTTTCGATCAGCTCCACCCGCTCCGATACCCGCAACCCGGCCGGCTCCCGGTAATCCACCAGGCCATGCGTATCGGTGAGACCGCCCATGTAGGCCATGCCGCCGCTGGGCAGAAGCCCTCCCGTGCTCAGTTCCGCGCCGTTCGCCAGGTGCTTCCAGGTCCGCGTCGACAAGCTGAGCGCCCAGATCGACGTGACGCACGGGGACCGCTCCGGCGACACGGATGGCGACTCGGACGTCGACCTGGTTGATCTCGACAGGCTGGTTGACTGTCTGGCCGGCCCCGGCGTGCGACGCTGCCGACCTCGACGCTGACGGGGACGTCGACCTGGGCGACTTTGCGACGCTCCAAGGCGTGTACACTGGCCCGGGCGCGTTCTAAGTTGACGCGCGGAGCGCTCGACGTGCACCGATCCTGTTACGCCGCCGTCGGTCTACCCGCAACGCGGGAGCTGGAGCCACGCCGCTGGCGCAGTCACTCATCTCTGTGTACGGCTGCTGATACATACTGAGCGCCGCACGTGCTGTTCCCGTCTCGGAACGCCGACTCAAACCGGCACTCAGTGTTGATACGCGACTTCCCGCCCATAACATCCCGAGGTAGGAAAGCGAGTCTCGACGCGCGACGGAGGCAGGCAGAAAGGAGCGACGTTGCCATGACGTTCGCACGAATACTGCTACCCACGAACTTCTCAGAGTTGTCCGAGGAGGCCGCGGCCGTGGCCCGTTCGCTGGCCCACGAATCCGGCGCGACCGTGGACGTGCTGCACGTGTGTAAGCCGGTAGAGGTGGCGTTGCCTGCACCGGAGGTCGGCTACCTCATCCGCAGGTTGTCTCCCGACGAGACCGAGGCCAGGACCAAGCTGGCGGAATTCGCCCGGCGAAACCTCGGTGACGTGCGTACCACGCTCGTGACCAAGGCCGCGAACGGCAGCCCCGCGCAACAGATCGCCCGGTACGCGCGCGACAGCCATGCCGATGTCATCGTGCTTGCCGCCCGCGCGCGCGGCTCGGTGACTCGTCTCGTCACGCCCTCGCTGAGCGGGCAGGTGTTGAGGAAGGCGCCCTGCACCGTGCTGCTCGTAGAGCCGTCGCAGAGGCACCCGACTCCGGCGCGCGGCGGTCGCAACGGCGCGGACGCCCCCGAGCCAAGGCTCGCCCACGGAGCGCTTTGCGGAACGGTGTCGGCCCGCTAAGCCGCTCGACGCCGTAGAGAGGCTGGGACTCGGAACGGGGTGGCCTGACCACACGCGCCGCCGCCATGCTCCCCCCGTGCACGGTGAGCGCCTGGCGCCAACGCCTACCGCCGCCTGCGGCCTGGGTATGCCGCATCGTTGGTTTCCATTCTGCGTGACCCCGGGTAGCCTATGCCGAATGGCGGCACGGCAGCGTCACGTGGTCACCGGTGCCTTCGGGTACTCCGGGAAGTACATCGCCCGGCGGTTGCTCGAGGCGGGCGTCGAGGTGCGCACGCTGACAAACGCACCTGCCTGCGTTGATCCATTCGACGGCCGGGTCGCGCCGCATCCGTACTGCTTCGGAGACCACACGCAACTGGTCGAGGCACTACGCGGGGCGGCAGTCCTGTACAACACGTATTGGGTTCGCTTCAACCGCGCGGGTTACCGACATGCCGAGGCCGTCGAGAACACGCTGAAGCTCTTCGCGGCCGCCCGCGCTGCCGGCGTGGGGCGGGTCGTGCACGTCAGCATCACGAATCCGTCGGAAGATTCCCCGCTCGAGTACTTCAGCGGCAAGGCGAAGCTCGAACGTGCCCTCATCGAGTCCGGGCTCTCGTACGCCATCCTGCGTCCGACGGTCCTGTTCGGCACGGAGGACATCCTCATCAACAACGTCGCCTGGCTGCTCCGCAAGGTGCCGGTGTTCGGCGTCTTCGGCGATGGCCGCTATCGCCTGCAGCCGATCTACGTGGATGATTTGGCCGCCCTGGCCGTCCGCGGGGGTCGCGAGACGCAGAATTGCACCATCGACGCCAGCGGCCCGGAGACGTTCACGTTCCGCGAACTGGTTGAGCAGCTCGGCAGCATCATCGGCAAGCCGCGGCCGATCGTCTGCATCCCGCCCACGGTGGGCTACTTCATCGGCGCAGCTCTGGGCCGGCTCGTCGGAGATGTCATCATCACCCGCGAGGAGATCGCCGGCCTGATGGCCGAGTTGCTGTATACGGATTCGCCGCCCGCCGGCGAAACCAGGCTAACAGACTGGGCCCGCGCCAACGCCGCCACGCTCGGCCGGCGCTACGCCAGCGAACTCGGCCGACGGAGGCGCCGCGGCGACACCTCCGACGCGCGCACGGTGATTCAGGCCCTGAAAGGGCTAGGGTAGCAGCCCGTTGGAGAAGTAGCGTCGGCCCCCCGTGGCCGACGTAGGAGGTGTCAGACCGGGCAAGGCGCCCGCGCAGAACCAGGAGTCCTTCAACGGGCTGGTAGGCCGTGTTCACTTCACGGAGCCGCCCCGCCGGGGCTCGCCGCGCGGCGCCGCCGCCCGGCGCTCCCGAGCAGTGCAGCTCGGCTCTACTCGGGGTGACCTAACAGCACCTCGCGCCGCTGCTGCGTGTCCATGTCCCAGATCACCAGCGTATCGGGAAGCTTGTCGTTCCACTCGATCCAGTAGACCCGCCGGCCGTGGAGTTGTGCACCCATCGAGCCGAGTGCCGACATCGACCAGGTGTACCGGTTCACTACGGTCACGTCCCCGGTGTCTAACTCGATGAGCTCAAGCCGCCCCTTGACGCGTAATCCGGCGGTGCTCAGATACTCCACCAGGACATGCGTATCGCTGACGCCGCCCACGTAGGCCAGGCCGCCATGCGGCAGGAGTCCGGTCATGTCTAACCCTTCGGAATCTGCCACGTGCTTCCAGGTCTGCGCGAGCAGGTTGTAGGCCCAGACGCCCTGCCGCATCTCGCCCGCGTCGTCGTCGTAGAGGTACGTGGTTTGGGCGGTCACGACCCAGGTGGGCGACAGCCCGAACCACTCCCAGGCGTAGTTCTCGCCCTCCGGTATGCTCCCCGGCTCCGGCAACGCCTCGTCCGGCCGGGCCGGCGGAATCTCCAGAAGCTCACCCGTGCTGGTGTCGAGGAGCACCGCCCGGCTACAGGTAGGGTCGCTATCGCTTTCCAACGGGAACAACGCGCGACCGGCGCTGCAGGCACTCAGCCCAAGAGCATCCCGCGGTGCATCGAGCTCGCGAACAACGGTGCGCGTGGGAAGATCATAAACGACCAAACGCGAATCATCGAGCAGAATGGCCACCGCGGTTCCGTCCAGGAAGCTGCTGTAAATCCACTGATCCGGATCCGTTCGCCAGATGACAAACTCCTCCCCCGTGCTGATCTGCGCGCCGTAGAGCACGTCGGTGGACACGCCCGGCTCGACCTCCTCGTACTGCGTGAATACGAAGTAGTCCCCCGCGGCCAGGGGGTAGTCCCACACGGCCACGTCGCGGAGTTTGCGTGACTCGCCCGTGCTCAGGTCGACCATCCACAGCGACGAAATCGCCTCCGTCTGGCCGTAGGCCTGCCACTGGTAAAACGCGTGCACCCCGTCGACGCCGACGAGTGTCGCGAGCGCGTCCGGCTCCCACTCGCCGGGTCCACAGCCGCCCAAGCCCATCGCAACCGCGGCCACGGCCGCCAGCTTCGGTGCGATCCGTTGCATGGTGACGCCTCCTCTCCGCAAGCGCTTGATGACGCCCTTGGCTGCCGAATCGGTCCTTAAGAGTTGCCCTCCGGGGCAATCGCCTGCCGGCGCCGAACCCGCATACCCCCCGCGTCGCGGCACGGTCTTTGCCCAGAGCAGATACTCCAACATACTCCACGCAAACTGTCCGGTCCAGGGGACAGAGACGCGCCGTGCGGTCGCCGGTTGCGTATCTCCCGGTGTGGGCTGCACTTACCGGCGTGTTGTGGTAGTGTTTTCCCCTGGTGCAGGTGGGCCCGCGGCGGGCTTGTGAAACGTGGTGCCTTCGGTCGGTCGATCGGCCGGTTGGCTGCGGAACAGCAGCGGGTACCCAGCCGCTGAGCTGTGGCAGCCGCCCGCCACGGGGACGCCGGGCGAACGCCTGAGCCCGTAGAGCCGGGCCGCGGCGACCCGCCCCTCCGCCACTATCTCCCCTGCGTGGCGCGAGCCCCCTGCGTTGGGCCCGAGTTGACGCTGGCACAGGCCAAGGGTCAAGCCCCAGCCAGCCTGTCTGCGCAACGTGTCCTATCCTCGCCCTGCAGCCTGGTGGAGGCAACGCAGCATGCGCGTTGATCAGGCCTCAAGGTTCACGTGCACAAGACTCTCGCTAAACTCCGAGAAGTTGGTCGGGTACTTGTGCGGGGCATTCTCAAAACGGCGGTACAAGTCGTACGGGTCAAGCTCCAAGCGTGTCAGCGGTATGACCCTGTACTCGCGCCGGACAAGGTCCCTGAGCAAACTCTTTTCCGCGTCGCTGAATTCGTCCTTAAGGGTGGCGAAGGCAAGGTAGGGACGGACCTCAAACCTGTCGGCTAGCTCAGTGACCTTCCTCATCTTCTCTTCCTCGTAATCGACGAAGCTCTTGGCCTCGCCCAAGACGAGCTCATACGCGCCTCCCGGGGGGCCCATTACCACGAAGCAGTAGTCCAACTCGGACTCGACGGACCCGTCGCTCCTGCAAAGCTCGACTCCGCTCACGTAGCCGCGCTGCCACCGATTAGCCAGCGCATTGAGACGCCAGAGTGCAAGAATCACGCCCACACTCCCGTCGGCCGAGTTAGGCACGCGGAACAGCCCATCGGCCTTGTACTGCCACTCCTTTGCGCGTGCGAAATCGACACGCTGGCGGTTGAAACAGTACCGGCACGTGTACTCCTCGTCGAACTCGCTCACATGATACCAGTCCTCTCGGAAGCACGACTCGCACCGCAGTGTAAGCCCAGGCCTAATGACCCGCCGATCAAGCAGGAAGTCAAAGACACCCGTGAAGTTCTCGGCGAGAGAGTCACGCGCAATCCAGAGCAACCTGTACAGATCCTCCCGCCAGTTCCTTCCGTAGTGGTCCGTTGCGGTTGACATCACGATGTCACGAATGTTCCCCTTCGTTAGTTTGCAGTCAGGATCGTTGAGCTTGGTAATGACCTCGCGAACACCACGCATCTTGAGAACGCGGCAATCGAACTCAAGCGTACCCATCTTGCGAATAATGCGCTCGGCACACCTTCCCGGCAGACTCTGTCTTGCCCTCAAACCCGTCACTTCCTCCAGTACAGTGCTGACAACGTCGAAGGTCCGCACTGGAAAGAAGCACGCCCTCTCGTGCACACAGTCCTCCAAAGCCACAAGCCCATTATCCGTCAGCCTCAGCGTACCGTCGGATGCCATGTGCCGGTGAAGCAGTTTCTCCATTCCGCGGGCCCTCGGAAGGCGGCATATCCAGTCGTCTGTGGTATGCGGGTTGGAAATCGAGACCTCGACTGCCCAGCGGTGCCTCATTGGGGGAGCGTCGCGTTCAAGATACGGCGGCGGGATCATCTTGACGGGTGTCAGGGTCTCCCCTTCGAACAGGGTGGTCTCTTCTGCCCTCGCCGCCTCAAGTCTGGCCGCGTGAATGTCACCAAGGTACCGGGGAATCGATACACCGAAGCGAGGACTCCAGTCCCGAAAGGCAAGAGGCCCGATTCCGAGGGTCTTAACCCATTCGCAAACGGACTTGAATTGGTCGTCGGGAACGCTGGGGGCCTTTTGAAGGTCGGCGTGATTATCCACGTTCATGATGTGGTAATGACCCGCCTTGACGATTCTCTCGAGCATCGGGCGCTGCTTCTGGTAGTGCGTCACCGGAAGGAACCAGACGTCACGTCCCGCTGCCCGGATGTTCCAGAACTCGATGAGGTCACCAAGGTTGCAGGGGTCTCCCAGGTAGGCAATATGGCTGGAGGAATTTCCGAACCCACCATAAGCGCGAATGCCATACGTGGTAGCGTTGATTGGAAAGACCCACTTCCCGTAGTCGACGCCCTCTTTGTCTGGGTCAAACGCGACCTCAGTTGCAAGAGCAAGCTCCTTGTACGCGGCGCGGACATCCACGCCCATGTCATGCAGCCCGGAAAGGTCGCCAAACACGAATGAGGCGTAAGGGACCCACGCCGGCGGCACGTCGGTCGCGAGGGCAGCGGGACTCGGCTTAGTGCCTCCGCGCAGCTCGTTTTCATGGATATGCCAGAGGACGGGCCCTATGCCGAAACCAAGATTCAAACGACGCGCCCCTGGGCGATCCTCCCTCTCGCACACCAGTTCTCCTTCTGCAGCAATACGGTCCTTGAAGTCATTCGGCAGTGGGTCGGGCAACGCACTATTGGTGAGATCGACAAGGTAGTCTGGGTCGAAGGTTGTCAGAAGACCGACCCGGCACTCGTCAGGGCTCGTAGGCACGATGGGGTTGTAGATTCCGCCCCAGAGAACACTGTTGATAGAGACAGCCTTCAGGGCGGCCCGCATATCGTCCGCGCAGACCATGAACGCATAGCGAACCGGACGAAGGCGCTCAGCGACACTAAGTGCCTCCATGATTGGTGTCCTTCCTGCTGCTCAAACTGAGCGGTCCATACACCGAGGCGTTCAGCATCTCGGGCGCCCATTCTGGCTTGACGACCATTCGCAGCGCAGGGGAGCACCCGAAGATGCGCGGGATCCGGCAGCAGAGTAACGCCTCCGCAGCCAGGCGTCCAGCGGTCGCCCGGGGGAGGAGCGTTGCGAGAACCCGTGGCGTCCGCTACGCGCTGCACTCCCCTGCCCATTGTGGTACCGTCTCCCGCGGACGTACGCTGGGGACCAGGGTGGGCTGGTAAGGCAGCGGTTCCTCTGCCGAGGAGATGGGCGGCGTGAGTTTGCGGGCTTTAGGCATAACGATGCTGGTGGCCGGATGGGCGATCTTTGTCCTGGCGCTGTTGTGGCCCAGCGCGGCGCTGGTGGGTCGCTGCGTCACGCAGCCGGCGCCGCATCCCAGGTCGCACACCGCGCCGCAACCCGCGCCGGCCACGGCCGTGACTACGCCCAACGCGCTGACCACCCCCACCGCCGACGTCGGTGCACCGTCCTGGTGGCACCGGTTGCGGCCGGCGATCGCGGGACCGACGGACGGGTTTGCTTTCTCGGGACGCCAACTCGGACTGCTGGCCCGTAGCGTTGTCCTGGCGGCCGGCGCTACGATCGTAGCGTTGCTGCTGGCGTTGCCGGGCGCGTACGCGGTCGGCCGAGCGGGCCGGCTGCAGGAGCGGCCGCTGATCGCTGCACTGCTGGTGGCGGCCCTGTTGTTTCCACCGATGGTCTACACGTTCGGCTGGCAGCGCGTGTTGCCCGGGCTGCTCCGCGGGCATTTCTGCTGCGTGGGGGTGTGGGCGCTATGGGGTTGGCCGATTCCCGCGCTCGTCATCGGCACCGGCTGGCGACGCCGCGGGAAGGCCGTCATCGAGGCGGCGCTGCTCAACACCACGCCCACCGCGGCTTGGCTGCGCGTGGTGCTGCCGGTGTTGTTGCGTTACGTCGTGCTCAGCGCGCTGATCCTGTTTCTGCTGTACCTGGGCGACTATGGCGTGCCGCACGCCTGCGGCCTGCGTGTCTATGCCACCGAGCTACTCGGCTGGGCGCAGAACTCCGCGCTCACCATCGACACCGCCTGGGCTTCGATCCCGCCGGCCGTGGTGACGCTGCTGGTCTGGTTCCTGCTGACGCGCGTCTGGCGACGCTGCGCGGGCGACGAGGATGCAGGGGGAGCGGTCAGCCACGAGCCGGCGCGTTCGGGGGCACTACTCGGGCTGGCTGTGGCCGGCTGCATCGTGTCGTTTGTCGTTCCGCTGGTGGCGTTGGCGGCGCATCTTTCGTCGGCCGCAGCTCTGCTGGAGGCGTCTCGGGTGTATGGAACGGAACTGGCGTGGTCCGCGGGGCTGGCCGCCCTGGGCGGAGTGCTGGCGGTGCTAATGGGGGTAGCCGTGGCCGGCACGCCGCGCGGTGGGATGGTTGCGTTGAGTTGGGCGGTGCTGCTGGGGGCGTTGCCGGGGGCGTTGGTCGGCTCGGCCCTGATCGCCGCGTATCACGCTGTGCCGCCCGTGTACGATCACTGGCCCATCCTGACCATCGCCTTCGTGGCACGGTTTGGCTGGGTGGGGATTCTGGTGGCGTGGCTGGCCGCGGCGTCGGTACCGGCGGAATTGGCCGAGCAGGCCCGTAGCGACGGGGCGGGGCCGCTGGCGCTGCTGCTGCATCTGCATGTGCCGATGTACTGGCCGACGCTGCTGGCAGGCAGCGCGGTGGTGGCCGCCCTGGCCCTCGGCGACATCGCCACGTCCACGCTGGTGGCCATCCCCTCCGTTCGGCTCGTCGCGCACGTCATCATCGAGAAGTTCCACCGGCTCGAAGACGACATGCTGATCGCGCTGAGCCTGTGGCTGGTGTGTATCACGCTGCCGGTGGTGGCCGCGCTTGCGGGGGCCCTGCGCCGGAGGCGCCTGACAGATAGGTAGCGTCCGCCATCGGGGCTGGAACGGGGAATAGCGAAGTGCGAAGAGCGAATAGCGAATGAAGGATCTGACGGAGACGTCGGCTGGGGGCGGGAGGCGTGGACGCTTCGGGGCGCCGTCCATGACTACGTCCCCCGCGGGGGCGGCGCTACTGCGCGGGGCGACCCTATCGCGGGGTAAACGTCGCCGCCGTGCGGTGGGCATCGCCATCCTGGGGTGGGCAGCGCCGGCCGCAGCGATCGGCCGTCCGCTCCAAGCCGCCACCCTTGCGGCGGCCCCCGGGGGCCGGCCGCACCCAGCCCCACTTTCTCTTTTTGCCGGGCCCAATTAGGATGGCCGCCCGTCAGGGAGGGGTGTCGCCGGTAGCGGTCCGCGTCGGCGGAGGCTGCCGGGGCACTCAGGGCGGGATGGCTTCGCCGGTGCGCAGACCGGTCTGCGGAGGAAACGCCGATGAACGTGAAGAAGAAAGATCTTTACCCCGCGGTACTGATGTTCGGGGGGCCAGGCTCGGGCAAGGGCACCCAGGGAGCGGTGCTGGGGAGTATGCCGAACCTGGTCCACCTGGCCATGGGCGACATCTTCCGCGGCCTCGATAAGCAGACGCCGTTGGGCAAGGAGTTCCTTTCCTACTCGACCCAGGGGCTGCTGGTGCCCGACGAGCTGACCGTCCGGGTGTTTCAGCAGCACGTCGAGGACAAGATTCAGGCGGGCAAGATCGACCCGGGCTATCACACGCTCATCCTGGACGGCATTCCGCGCACCGTCCGCCAGGTCGAGCTGCTCAAGGACGTGGTGGACGCGAAGCGGATCGTGCACCTGGTCATGGAGGATACGGACGCGCTGGTGGCCCGGCTCAGCGCCCGGGCGGCCAAGTCCGGCCGGCCCGACGACGCCAACGTCGAGGTCATCCGCAAACGCATCGAGGTCTACGAACGCGAGACCGCCCCGGTGCTCGAGGCCTATCCCAAGCGCCTCATCGCCCGCGTCAACGGCGACCAGCCGCCGCTGGCGGTGCTCCGCGACGTCGCGGAGGGCCTCGTGGGGTTTGTGTCACCGAAGATCTGAGCGCGTTGGAATTCAGAATGCAGAAGGGAGAATGCAGAAAGAGGACTCGCGTCCGCCGGGTGCCATGCTCTCGCGCAGCGTGAGCATGTTCTCTCGGCTTTGGTGAGGCCAACGAGAAGGGTTCGCTGTGTCGGGGTCAAGCTCAGTTGCAGCCCCGTCGCCCCGCAAGAGCTGTCATCGTGAAAACACGCCGGGCCACGCCCACGCGCTGACCTTCTCGTGTTTCCACCGACAGGCTTTCCTGACGCGGGAGCGCACCTGCCGCTGGTTCGTCGACGCCCTGGCGGCCACGCGCGACAAGCATGGATTTGACCTCTGGGCCTTTGTCATCATGCCCGAGCACGTTCATGTTCTGATCCGTCCGCTGCGCGACGTTTATTCGATCAGCGCCATCCTGGCCAGTCTGAAACTGCGCGTCTCGCGCCGCGCCGAGCGCTACGTCCGCGAGTGCGCTCCGCGTTTTCTGGACCAGATGACGGATGTGCAACCCAACGGTCAACGGTGTGTGCGTTTCTGGCAGCGTGGCGGCGGTTACGATCGGAACCTGTCGTCGCTGCGGTACGTATGGGAGATGATCGATTACATTCACGGCAACCCGCTGCGCCGGGGGCTGTGCGCGCATCCGGCGGATTGGCTCTGGTCGAGCGCGCGGTATTATGAAGATCGTGCCGCGGGACCGCTGCGCCTGGACTTAGACTCGCTGCCCCCGGACCCACGACCGCCCCTACGCCTATAACGGAGCGGGTACGCGAAGAACATGCTTACGCTGCGCGAGAGCATGGCACCCGACAGACATGCTCACGCTGCGCGAGAGCATGGCACCCGACAGACATGCTCACGCTGCGCGAGAGCATGGCACCCGCCATGGCAGCCGGCGGTTGGTGCAGGTGAGGTGATTATGGCAGCGCAGTCTTGCGATTCGGTGCCCGAACAGGGCGGTGAACCCGGGGTTGCGTTGCGCGCCCGGTTGGCTGACTTCACCAAGACGTTCGATCGGCATCTCGACGAGTTCCTGCGACCGGGCAGCGATGTGCCGCCGCAACTGGCCGATGCGATGCGCTATTCGGTGCTGGCGCCGGGCAAGCGGCTGAGGCCCTACCTGGTGACGCGATGTTGCGAGCTAGTCGGCGGGCGGGCGGAGGATGCTTGGCACGGCGGGGCGGCCATCGAGTGCGTCCATGCCTTCAGCCTCATCCACGACGATCTGCCGGCCATGGACAACGACGACCTGCGCCGCGGCCAGCCGACTTGCCACAAGCGGTTCGGCGAGGCGCTGGCCATCCTGGCCGGTGATGCCCTGCTGGCCTTGGCATTCGAGCTGCTGACGAAGCACACGCCGGATGCAGGCGTGGCGGCCGGGCTGGTGCTCGAACTGGCTCAGGCTACCGGATGGACGGGCATGATCGGCGGTCAGACGGCCGACGTGCTGGGCGAGACCCAGCCGCCGGAGTTGGCGCGGGTCGCCTACATCCACGCACGGAAGACCGGGTGCCTGCTGACGGCCGCGTGCCGCCTGGGTGGCCGGCTGGGTGGGGCCGCCGAGGCGACATTAGCGGCCCTCGGGGCCTATGGGCGGGACCTGGGCAGGGCGTTCCAGATCGCAGATGACATCCTGGACATCACCTCGACCCCGGCCGCGTTGGGCAAGACCGTCGGAAAAGATGCGGCCGCCGGCAAACAAACCTACCCGCGGTGCGTAGGAGTGGAGGCCAGCCAGGCCGCCGCTCGTTCCGCCGCCCGGGAGGCCATTGCCCACCTGGGAGCCTTCGGCCCCGAAGCGGCTGACCTGCGGGCCCTGGCAGATTATGCTGTTGATCGAAGTTATTGAAAGTTCTGGAACTTACGAAGACGGGTCCGACCCGATAACATCCTCGGTAGAACTGCGCAAATGGGGAACTGCGAGGGTGGAAAACCGGGAGGGTGGCATGCCCAAGCCGAAGGCGCCGGCATGCTCCGACGGCAGGCACCTGCTTGGGGAGAGAGCATGGCGGCGCTGCGCTTGGCCATGCCACCCCTGTACCACGTGCTGGTTTTCGTCTCTTGCGAAGCTGTTCAAGCCTTTGTGGGCGCGAACGCCGACGGTGCAGGGGGCAGTGGATTCGAAGCCTAATGAGGATTGAGGGAGGGTAGCGTTCCGGTGCGCTTGTTGCAGCACATTCAGTGCCCCGCCGACGTGCAGAAGCTGCCGCGTGACCAGCTTGCCGTGCTCGCCCAGGAAATACGCGACCGCATCATCGAAGTCGTCGGCCGCAACGGCGGGCATCTGACCAGCAACCTCGGCGTGGTCGAGTTGACCATCGCCCTGCATCGCGTGTTCGACTTCCGGCAGGACCGGTTGCTGTGGGACGTCGGGCACCAGTGTTACCCGCACAAGCTGCTGACTGGGCGGCAGAGCCAGTTCGACACCTTGCGGCAGGCAGGGGGCGTCAGCGGCTTCCCCTGCCCCGAGGAGAGCGCGTACGACCTGTTCGCCGTCGGGCATGCGGGGACCGCAATCGCTACCGCGATCGGCCTCGCCCGCGGGGATGCCCTGCTCGGGCGCGACAGCCGCATCGTCGCGGTGGTGGGCGATGCCAGCATCGTCAACGGCGTCTCCTTCGAGGCGCTCAACCACGCCGGCACGCTCAAGCGCCAGTTCCTGGTCATCCTCAACGACAACGAGTGGGGCATCTCACCGACGCAGGGCGGGATGGCCGCGCATCTGGCGAAGTTCCGCGCCAGCCAGTGGTACGAGGAACTCAAGGCCCGCACCAAGCAGATTCTGCCGAAGCTGCCGCTCGTCGGTAAGGCCGCGCTCGAGGCCCTCGTTCATCTGAAAGAAGGCATCAAGGCGACCGTCTCGCCCGGGCAGGTCTTCGAACCGCTGGGCTTCCAGTATGTCGGGCCGGTCGATGGGCACGACCTCAACGAACTGATCGAAACGCTGCGCATCGTGCAGCGGGCGAATCACCCGATCCTGCTGCACGTCTACACCGTCAAGGGCAAGGGCTACGACTGGGCGTCGGCGGAGCCGGGCAGGTTCCACAGCTCCAAGCCGTTCGTCGTCCGCGACGGCAAGGCCATCGTCAACGAGGGCACCGGGCGAAGCTGGACCCGCGCGTTCGTCGAGAACCTCGTCGAATTGGCGCAGGAAGACCCGCGCATCTTCGCACTGACCTCCGGCATGCCGGACGGAACGGGGCTCAACGAGTTCGCCCGGCGCTTCCCCGACCGGTTCCTCGACGTGGGGATTGCGGAAAGCTGCACGGTGGACATGGCCGCCGGCATGGCCCGGGCGGGTCTGCGGCCGGTGGTCGCGATCTACTCGACGTTCCTGCAGCGTGGGTTCGATCAGGTGTATCAGGAGGCCGCCCTGCAAGGGCTGCCCGTGCTCTTTTGCATGGATCGAGCCGGACTGGTCGGCTCCGACGGGGCGGTGCATCAGGGTTTCTGCGACATTGCCTACTTGCGCGGGCTGCCGGGGATGGTCCTGATGGCCCCCATCGACGAGCAGGAGCTGCGCGAAGCGCTGCGCCTCGCGTTGCGCTTGCAGCAGCCCTGCGCGATTCGCTATCCGCGGGACAAGGTCGCGCCGCCGATTCCGGACTGCACGCCGTTGGTCCCCGGCCAGGCGCGGCGCCTGCGCGACGGTGAGGCGGCCACCATTCTGGCCTACGGCACCACGGCGCTGCATGCCCTTGCCGCCGCCGAGGAGTTGGCGCAGGCGGGCGTCGAGGTGACCGTCGTGAATGCGCGCTTCGCCCAGCCGCTGGACCGGGCGATGGTACGGGCCGCCTTCGCCACGGGCCGACCGGTGGTCACCGTCGAGGATCACAGCGTGGTCGGCGGCTTCGGCGCGGGCGTGCTGGAGACCGCTCAGGAGTTGGGCGTGCTGCGGTCGGTGGCCGTGGCCCGCCTGGGCATGCCGGCCGACCGTTTCGTCGAACACGGCACCCGCGTGCAGCAGCTCGCCTGGTGCGGGTATGACACGGCGGGGATCGCCCAGACGGTGCGGCGGCTGTTGGCGACGGAGGCCGCGGCAACCGTGGTTCCCGGCCGAGGGCAACGCAAGCGGCGTTCCGTGGTGTCGGGCTGAGTCCACACAGCGTCGTCCGCATCCGTGTGGTCCGTGCGCACCACCACACCCGGCAAGCGCCAGCCACGACCCGCTCGGCCGGGCGCTGGGGCTGAAGCACGTCGAGAACCCGGGCGGCAATGAGACGCTCACCGACCTCATCACCTACGCCTACACCGGCAGCGGGCGGATGGTTGGCAAGGAGTGGGGTCCCAGCGCGGGCCGGGCGGTGACGTTGAGTCTGACGGCCGGCGGGCTGGACCGTTTCGGGCGGCCGGCCGATCTGCACTATCAACATGACCGCACCACGATCCACCGCTACCAGTACGGCTGCGACAACGCCGGCAATCGGCAGTTCGCGCGCCTCGAGCAGCGCGGCCACGACAATGACCGGTCCTGGCTGTACGGCTACGACCGGCTGAACCGGCTGACGCTGGCCGAGTGTGGGCACCTCAACGCCGGCAACGACGGCTTCACGCTCGGGCCGGTGACGCCCAAGGCGCAGGCGTGGAAGCTGGACCTGCTGGGCAACTGGTCGGGCGGCGGGGAGAATCTCGACAGTCTCCAGCGTTTTGCCGACGGCGATGGGCAGTACGACCCGGAGCAGGGTGATGCCCTGCTCCTGCAAGACCACCACGCCGTCAACGCTGTCAACGCGATCACGCAGCGGATGGTCAGCCTCTTCAGCGTCCCGCCGCTCGGCTGGCTGGCCGACTTCAGCCACGACGCGGCCGGCAGCGTCACCAACGACGGGCACTATACCTACACCTACGACGCCTGGAACCGCGTCGTCGAGGTGCGCCACCCCAGCACGCAGCACCTGATCGCGTTTTACCGTTACGACGCCCTCGGCCGGCGGATCAACAAGGTCGTGGACAACTCCGGCGGCCTCGACACGACGGACGACGGCGACTTCTTCTATTACGACGGCAACCGCGTCATCGTCCATCAGCACAACCCGGCCACGGGTGACCCCGTCCAGCGCGAGTACGTCTTCGGCCAGGAGTACATCGACGAGGCCGTCGCCCAGTACGACACCGTGGGCACCGGCAGTCCAGTCCTCTACTACCTCCTCATTGACGCCAACTACAACGTCGTGGCGATGGTAGCGTCCGACGGCGACCTGTACGAGCAATACCGCTACTGGCCCTACGGAACGGTGCTGGCCGCCGACGAGGACCACGACGGCAACGGCACGATAGCCCCGATCGCCGACCTCAAAACCCTCGCCACCAACCTCGGCCACCAGGGCCTCTGCCACGACCGCGCGGTTACGGGTCGCGCGGGCGCCGCGGCGCGCGCAGCTTCCGCAGTCGGAGCGCGGAATCAGCGCTGGGCTACCCGGTGGTGAAGGGCCCGCAGCAGATCACGCTGTTCGACGATTCCGACCAGCCGGCGGCTGTCCGGGGCCTCGACCACCGGCAGCGTGCCGACGTTGTGCCGCTCAAACACCTCGAGTAACTCCTGCCCCGTCATCTCCAGGTGTACGGCGGAAGCCTGCGGGTCCGCCAGGTCGATGGCCGTCACCAGGTCCCGCACCAGCGGATCGTA
>JAKQDH010000072.1 GCA_029558835.1 Planctomycetota bacterium
GAAGCTGTCGTTGGCCAGCACGCTGATGGTGACCGCCGTGTCCTCATTCGTCGTCGCGGCATCGTTCGCGATGTCGGCCACCGGGTTGACGGTGGTGGCGATCGGGATGGCCGCCGCCGACCAGGTATGGGTGCCGCCCAGTTGCCCGGAAATGTCGCTGGAGGCGCTGAAGGCTTGCGCGGAATCCGCCAGCCGCACTGAGAGAGCGCCCGGCGTGCCGTGGTAGTCGGCGACCGGCACGAAGCGCAGTTGGGCCGTGGCGGGCAGGATCAGGGCTGTCGTATCACCCAGACTGCTGGTGGGTACCGCCGTCCAGGTGGTTCCGCCATCGGTGGAATACTGCCAGGCACCCTCGGTTGCCGGGTTGGCGCTGTTGCCGACGATGGCGATGCCGCCCAGGGGCGTGGCATGGGAGCTGGGACCTGCGGCTGGCGATATTTCGTCGGTGGCGTCCGAATAATTGGCCCCGGTAATCAAGGTTGACACCGGCACGCCCGGCGGGTTGGTGGTGTCCTCGTTGACGGCGGCGAGGCTGGCCGTACCGCTGGCGACAGGCGCATCGTTGACCGGGAATACCGCTGTGTACAGGTCAACAGTGTTGGTCGTGTCGGAATATTGGGTGGTTCCGCCGGAGTTTGATCCTGTTACATCAACGACGCTACCCGTGGTGACCGGCCCCGCAGAACTGTCGATCAGCCGTGTTACGAGTCCCCCCGGGTAGCCGTTCCAGTCGGCATGGGGCAGGAAACGCAGTTTGTCGCCCGCCGCGACGACGAAGGCACTGGTGTCTGATACCGCGGGCAGGTCGGTCCAGGTTGCGCCGCCATCGGTGGAGTATTGCCAAACCCCCTGCGCTGGAGTGGCGGCGTTGAAGGTAATGGCGACACCTGCAAGGGTGTTGGCGTTCGAGCCGCCGCTCACCTGGTCGGTGGCGTCGCTGAATGCGGGGCCGAACAGGTTGCTCACCGTGTCACCGGGCGGATTGGTCGAATCCTCCTGCACGCCAGCCAGCGATACGAAGGGTCCGTAGGGTAATGCTGCCGAGCGCGTGGGCGCATCATTGACCGGGGTGATGGTGATCTGCACCGTCTTGGTATCGGTCAGGGCGCCGCCCGTGCCGGTGTGGCCCTGGTCGTCGACGGTGATGACGAGGGGCTGCTCGTTGCCAGCGCCCACGGTGTTGATATTGCCCGTGGGGGTGAACGTCAGCGAGGCCAGCGCGGCGTTGAGCGCGGCCTTGGTGCCGGTGAAGACCATCTTGGTGTCATTCGTGCCGTCGCCTACGCTGAACGTCAGGCCCGTGGTGGTGCCCAGCGAGATCGTGCCCTTGGGCGAGGTGCCGAGGTCGAGGGTGACCTGTTCCACCGCGCCGAAGTCGTCGGAATCGGTGAACGACACGCCGACCACGGCGTTGTTACTCGTGTCCTCGTTGACCGTCAGGGTGGCGGGGGCGGTTAGCACCGGGGCTTCGTTGACGTTGGAGACAATGATGTTAAAGGTCTTGACGGTGGTGTTGTTGCCATCGACGCCCACGCCCTCCTTGCCATTACCCACGCCGGCCGTCCGGTCATCCGCCGTGACGGTGATGAGCACGGTGCTGTTCACGTTGGGATTGTCCGGCGTGTAGGTCATGGCGTTGAGCGTGGCCTGCACGTCGGCGGTGGTGCCCGTGATGGTGACCGTAGCCGTGCCGTTGTTGGTTACGGTCGCGCCTCCGCTGGCGGTGACACTGATCTCGCCGTAGGGACTGCCGCTCTCGGTGGCCGCCACGGTCACCGTGATGAAGTCCGTCGCGCCCTGACCGATGTCGGCGGCATCGCCCACAGCGAAGCTGGGGGGAAGGGTGATGCTGGTGCCGCTGCTCAGGGTCTGGTCGCCTGGCACGCTGAGCGTGGGCGCATCGTTGACCGGAACGATGGTGATGGTGTTATCGACCGTGGCCGTCTTCTGCCCGTCGGCATGAGTGAAGTCGGCGAGGGTCGTCTTCAGATACAGGTTGCTGGTGCCCACGCCGGTGCCGTTGTAGTTGGGCGCGCCGGCGAACTTGAGGTCGTTGAGCGCCGCCTGCACCTCTGCCAGCGATCCGGTGAGGGTGATGGTGTTGGTGCCGTTGCCGGAGAAAGAAGTCAACCCGGTGGTGCTCCCCAAGAGCAGACGACCCTCGGTGCCGGCATTGGCCAGCGTGGTATGCGTGCTATCGCTGTAGAGCCTGACAGTGGCCGTGACATCCTCGCCGAAGCTGTCCGCATCACTCACCGTGAAGCCGGTGAGCGTGACCTGCGCGTCTTCGTTCACCGTATAGGCGCCGCTTGCGTTGCTGATGGTCGGCGGATCGTTGAAGTTGGATGCGCGCAGCGCGATGTCCTTGGTGACGCGGTTGTGGGCGGCGTTGATCGGCGTGCCGTCGGCATTGGCGGGGCCGGGGCCGCCGTTGGCGCCGCTGGTCAGATTGCCGGTGTTGTCGTAGAGGCGGTCGTCGGCGGTGACGCGGATCTTGTAATCGCTGGCATCGGCATCACTGGTGAAGGCGACCGTCAAGGAAGCAAGGACGGCATCGACCTGGGCCTTGGTGCCCTGCACGATCAGGGAGTTGCTGACCTTGCCGGAAACGTAGGCGTTGCCGCCGCTCGGGTCGGCGGCGGTGTAGTTGAGCTGCGCGCCAGCGACAAGCGCATCGGCGCTGTTCAGCACCTGCACCTCGATGCGGATGAAGTTGGTTTCGCCGCTCTGGATGCCGTCGGCCAGGTCGAGGTCGGCTACGCTCACGCCGGTAATAGAGGTCGTTCCGGTGCCCGCGGCAAAGGCATCGAGCGTGGCGGGCGCGGCGAGCGTGGGCACGTCGTTGCGCGGGGTGATTTCGATGCGGTAGGTGGAGGATATCGGCGGCGTGCCTTGAGCAAAGGTTGTCGTGTCGTTGACCGTCCAATCGCCGTCGCTGACCACGTAGCTGAACGAGTCGGTCGAGGTTTCGCTGCCGTTGTGTTTGTAGGTGATCCTGCCGTTGTCCAGATCGTCCTGGGTGAACGACGAGCCTACGCCTAAGGGCGAGCCGTTCAGCAGCAACTGGCCGTTGGCCGGGGCGGCGGTGATGCGGTACTGCCGCTGTACCGAGGAGCTGTCGGCATCGCCGAAGGAAAGATGCGCGCCCGCCGCTGGCGTGGGCACGCCCGAACCCGGCACGCCATTGATGGTGGCGTAGCTCGTCGCGCCGCCGATGGTCGCGGTCGCGCCTTCCTGGATGGCCCCGGCCTGACCGCTGACCAGTTCCGATTTGAAAAAATAGGCTGGTGGATCGTTCAATGGCGCGATGGTGATGGGCATCGTCACTTCCGCGCCGAGGCTGTCGTGGTTGGTTGCGGTCACCGGGGTGCCGCCGGCGCTGCCATCGGGAAGGTGCCCGACGCCCGCGCTGTCCAGCGGCCGGAGCTTGAAGCTGTCGTAAGTGGTTTCGCTGCCGTCGTGGGTGTAGACCAGCTTGCCCGCGGCCAGGTCCGCCGAGGTGACGACCGTCGTGCCCGGCACCACGTTCACACCGTTGAGCTTGAGCGTGCCGTGCGCTACGTTGCCGGTGATGAGGAAGCCCAAGGACTGGTTGGCCGCATAGCCGGTTTCGTTGTCCGAGTTGGAGTTGTCCGCATCGGACAGGGCGATGTGGCTGGTCGTGAGGGTGAGGCTGGCGCCTTCCGCAATCAACTCGCCCGTGGTCGCCGCGGTAGGGGTGTCGTTTTGCGGCGTGATGTTGAGGCTGAAGGTCTGCGCGGCGGTGGTTGCCAGACCATCGCTCACCGTGTAGGTGAAACTGTCGATAAAGTCTTCATTGCCGGCATGGGAGAAGCTCACCCTGCCGTTGTTCACGTCGTCCTGGGTGAAGGTCTGGCCGACGACCAGGGCCGAGCCGTTGAGTCGTACCGACCCGCTGCTGGGCAGGGACTGTAGCCGATATACCCGCTCGGTAGGCGAGTTGTCGCTGTCGGTGGCGGCGAGCATGGTGCTGCTGAGCGTGATCGTCTCGCCCTCCAGCAGGCTCGCGCTGTTGCTGCCGCCGGCCGCCGGCGCCGCGTTGACGGGCGCATTGCCCGGCACGGGATTCAGATCGGGCGTCACGGTATTGAGAATGGTCACGTTGAAGGTGTTGACCGTCAGCGGGCTGTTCTGGGCGGGGGTGTCGTAGATGCCGCCCTCGCGCACGTTCGGATAGATGCGATAGTCGCCGTCCTTGACGGTGAACGAGATGCTGTCGGTGCGCGGCGTGTTGGACCGGGTGACATAGACCAGATTTCCGGCCGCGATGTCGGCCTGGGTGAAGGTGGCACCCACGACCAGTGTCTGCCCGCTCAGCATGAAATAACCGTCCGCCGGATTGGGCACGGCGGTGAGCGTATAGGTGAGGTTGGCGTTGGGCGAGTCGCTGTCGGTGACCTGGAGCATCGCCGGGGTGACGGTGAGCGTCGAGCCGCTCGACAGCGTCTGGGTGACGTTGGTCGCCAGCACCGGGTCGTCGTCGTTGGGGTGGATTTGAAGGTTGACCGTGCCAGTGGTCGTGGCGGGCGTGCTGGTGCCGCCGCCATCGTCGGTGACGCTGATATTGAAGCTGTCCGCCGTGGTCTCGCTGCCGTCGTGACTGTAGGTGAGCTTGGTGATGTCGGTGACCACATGCCCAGGCGCCGTGATGGGCACGCCATTGTCGTACAGCGTGCCATGCACGGGCAGGCTGGCGATGGTGTACGTGTTGATGGCGGCGCCCTCGGGATCGCTCACCGAGATCGCGCCGCGCGGGGTGCCCAAGGTGGGCAACAGGCCGTTGTCGTCCAGGCGCACGCCGGTCTCGCCTTCGATGACCGTGACGCTGCCGCCGACGCTGGGCGGCTGGTTGACCGGGGTCAGGTTGACCGTGACCAGCTGGTTGGTCAGGATGCCGCCGGCGCCATCGTCGTAGGTCAACTGGAAGGTATCGGTCGCCGCGCCGGTTACCTGCGAACCGTCGTGGGTGTAGCTCAGGTTGGCGATGTCGGACAGCGCGAAGGTGGACCCGACCAGGACGGGAGAGCCGTTGAACTTCAGGGTGCCGTGCGCGGGCAGCGTGGCGACCTTGGCGATGGTCTGGACAGGCAGGCTGTCCACGTCGGTCAGGCCCAATTGCGACTGGGTGAAGCCCTGCCCGGAGAGCACCGGGGCCGCCCACGCAACCGTCCCGCCTTCCGAGACGGTAAGCGGCGTGCCGCCGGCCACCGAGGGCGCATCATTGACCGACGAGACGAGCAGGTTGGCGATGCTGAGCGTGGCGGGGCCGTCACTGTTGGTGACATCCGAGACGCTAATGGTGATTTGCGGTGTGTAGCCCGTAACGGTGCTGTTTTGATCCGCGGCTGGGGTAAATAGCATGCCGTTGAGGGCGGCATTGATCTGGGCAGGCGTGCCCTGGATGGTCACGGCGCTCGAGCCGTCGGCGCCTGCCGTCACGGACCAGCCGCTGCCTGCCAGCGAGATGGCGCCGCCGGTCACGGTAAACGATGCGCTCATGACCGCCGGGTCGTCGGCATCGGCTACCGTGACGCCGGTGATGGCAAGCGCGGTGTCTTCCGGCGTGGCGCGCTGGGCGGCGGCGCCGCTGTCGGTGATCGTCGGCGCGGACGTCAGCACGCCGTCAAAACCGGCAAGCGCCAACGGGGCCGCTTCGATCTTGCCGGTGGCCGATTCCAGCGTCCAGTTGCCGCCCAGACGGGCCGCGCCGGTGGGGTCGACAGAGGCGGCGACGTCGGCGCCGGTGGCCGTGGCGAGCGTTTCGATGAACGCCTGGCCATTCGCGCCCGCCGCCACGTCGCAACCGTAAATCAGGATGTCGGCGCCGTCCGTCAGCGCCGATCGGATGGCGGCCATCTCGGCGGCGTAGCGACCGCCGATGCCTTGCGCATCCAAGACGCCATTGCCCAGCAAAAGCCGCCCGGCTTCGCCGTGGGCGAGAATCTGCACCGTCGAGATGTCCGTGCGCCCGGCCAGGGCCGCGGAAATTTGCGCGACGCCATCGCGATCAGGGTCGAGCACGATGACTTCGCTTTGTTGATGCGCGTCCAGGAAGGCTTGCAGGCCGGCGACACGGGCATCGATGAAAATGACCTCGGCACCGCGCGCTGGCGCGGCAGCGTCGGTTTGCAGCCGGTCCGGTGCGGCAGCGCGGTATGGCTGGGCATCGCCCGCGCCCAGGGCGTGACCGCTCTCATGGCCGACCTCGCCATGGTGCGCATCCCCGACCGTAGCGGCGAGCGCGCCATCAAACACAATCCTGGGCTCCAGCGCAAGGCGCTGGCTCATCATGGAACGAAGCAATCTAGACGGAGAGCGACGATGATGCATGGCGAGGTATCCCTACTGCTAGCACAAACTATCTTATCGGCTATTATTATTTATATTCTATCACTACTGTCCGGTGGATTTCATAACAGAATCAGTTGGTTGCCTTCGGGCTGATTTTGTTCGTTCAGCACGGCATTTGCAACCAGTTGATCCAACGTGATTTTCTCGAAAATATTGGCTTTGTTCAGGTTAAGCGTGGATGAATGGTAGAGTGGCGCAGTCGATATGACAGGGGGAGCCATGAACGCCCGTCAATTCAAGCGATTCCTCGAATCAGTCACGAAGCTTACGGCTGGGCAACTAGAGCAGGTTCGCAGCGCCCTCGCTTCCGAGCAGACGGTGCGGGCAAGCTACCGAGC
>JAKQDH010000076.1 GCA_029558835.1 Planctomycetota bacterium
TACTTCCCGCTGTTCAAGGCGCTGACCGAGGCGGCCAACCCCGACCTCGCCGCCGCGCAGGCGAAGAACAAGGTCGTCGTCGTGGCGGATCCGGCCGAGTGCTCGTTCCAGTTCAACCCGACCGGCACGGTGAAGTTCACCAGCTCGTGCGACATCGCCAAGCAGGTGCTGGCCGCCAGCTCGGTGAGCTATGACAACGAAGTGGCCCCGGCCGGTACGCCGGCGGTGATCAAGATCGGCAGCCACACTATCCCCAGCTACACCTCCAAGGGCATTCCGGCAGAAGAGGCCAAGGCCAAGGACGCCGCATTCAAGAAGGCCGTGGCGGAAACGCTGAAGGCCGACGGCTATCCCGCCAAGGCCGATCCCGCGAAAATGAACAAGGTGATGATGATCGTCATCCTGACCTACCTGGTCATCCTGGTGACCATGGTGTACGGCCCCATCGCCGCCATGCTGGTCGAAATGTTCCCCACCCGCATCCGTTACACGTCCATGTCCCTGCCGTACCACATCGGTAACGGCTGGTTCGGCGGCCTGCTGCCTACCACGGCGTTTGCCATCGTGGCCCAGACCGGCAACATGTACAACGGCCTGTGGTATCCCATCATCGTGGCCGCCATGACGCTGGTGATTGGCACGCTGTTCATCCGCGAAACCAAGGACGTGGACATCTACGCCGAGGATTGAGCCTGCCGGCGCGGTCCGGTCGTGCTGACCGGGGCGCGCATGGCCTGAGCCTTACCCCGCTCACCCCAGTGCCTGGATCAGCCGGGCGACTGGGGTGAGTTGGTTTTCAGCCCCCCGATTCGTCATTCAGGAGTTCAACATGTGGAAAATCGCCCTGGGTTTTGTGTTGTTTGCTGCCCTTTCGCTCTACGTCATCATGCAAGCCGGTGACAAGGTCGACATGAGCGGCGAAAAGCACGGCGCCGAAGCCGTGCACGTGCCCGAAGCGCCAGCTTCGGCCGCCAAGTGACGCCGGGAGCCTGAATCCCCAACGGCCGGCGGCCCGATCTGTGGCCGCGCACGGGCCGGACCACAAGCCCCGCCGGCCGGCAGTGCCAACCCGCGGCCCCTAGAATCTTGCGGCCCTTCCCCTGACGGACCCGCAATGACCGATGGCCTGATCCGCATCCGCGGCGCGCGGCAGCACAACCTGAAGAACCTTGACCTGGACCTGCGCACCGGGGAACTGACGGTGGTCACCGGCGTGTCCGGTTCGGGCAAGTCCAGCCTGGTGTTCGACACCCTGTACGCCGAGGGTCAGCGCCGTTACGTCGAGACCTTCAGCCCCTATGCGCGCCAGTTTCTGGACCGCATGGACAAGCCCGCGGTCGATCAGGTGGAGGGCGTGCCGCCGGCGATCGCCATCGACCAGACCAACCCGGTGCGCAGCTCGCGCTCCACGGTGGGGACGATGACGGAGCTGAACGATCACCTGAAGCTCCTGTTCGCCCGCGCCGGCCAGCTGTTCGACCGCGCCACCGCGCTGCCCGTGCGGCACGACAACCCGGAAACCATTTACGCCGAGCTGCAGCGGCGCGCCGCGCGCTTCACCGCCGGGCCGCCTCCAGGTGAAGCAGCCCCCTCGGGGGGCAGCGAAGCCCGCGCAGCGGGGAGCGTGGGGGCCATGAACGACCCGCGTCTGGTCATCACCTTTGCGGTGGAACTGCCGGCCAGCACCAGCGCCGACGAGGTGCAGCAATGGCTGTCGACCGCCGGCTTCACCCGCGTGCAGGCCGAGCGCGTGGAAGGGGACAAGAAGGTCCTTGATGTGGTGGCGGATCGATTCAGGGTCGGCAGCGCCGAGAAGGCGCGCGTCATCGAGGCCATCGAGCTGGCGCTGCTGCGTGGCGGCGGGCGCATGAGCGTGTATGCCCTGCCCGAACAGGGCGAGCCCGAACTGTGGAGGTTTTCCACCGGCCTGCACTGCCCCGAAAGCGATGTGCGCTACGGCGATCCGATCCCGTCGATGTTCAGCTTCAACTCGGCGGTGGGCGCCTGCCCGGCCTGCCGCGGCTTTGGCCGCGTGATCGGGGTGGACTGGGGACTGGTGATTCCGGACGAAAAGCTCACGCTGCGCGCCGG
>JAKQDH010000144.1 GCA_029558835.1 Planctomycetota bacterium
GCATGGGTGCGTTCAGCTTGAAGGTCGGCGCCGCGGCCGGCGGCGGGGAGGGCGGAGGGGGCGGCGACGGGACTGCCAGGTCGGCAACGACAGCAGGGGGCGGTGCCGGGGTCTGTGACACCGGCGGCGGCGGGGATGTGCAAGCTGCCGGTGATGTGGCCACCTCGGTGGCGTCGAGCAATGAGAACTGGGTGCCGGGCGGCGGTACGGGGGCTGGCGCCGGTGCAGTCGCTGGCGTCTTCTGTGTGGTCCGCATGGCGCCAGGTGGGCAGACCAACGAGATGGCCAGAGGCTCGGCCGGCGGCGCGCCACCGTGCAGCAGGATCGCCGGCGATGCCAACTTCACCGCCTCCGCGGCGGTCTTCAACTCCGGCGGCAGGACGAACCAGGTCGAGGCGCCGTCCGGCTGCCGCGCGAAGACTCCGGCCTCCAGCAGCAGATCGAGCATCGTCTCAGGCGCCTTGGGGATGCCGGCCAACTGATCGGCCTCCAGCAGCGCCTGAACATCGTGGGCCGCCTGCGGCCACAGCAGGAACAGCCCGTCAGGCCCCAGCCAGGACCGCGACTTCTCTCGGTTCGGGAACCAGCTGGGACTACCGGAGGCCAGACGGCGCATGGCGTCGACCAGGTAGCGCTCGAGGTGCGAGCCGAACTGCGGCACGCCGTAGCGATCAGCGTTGGCCTGCAGGTTCCGGTCGATCACCAGCGCAAGCGAGCGGCGGACCAGCGCGTCGAGGACGTTGTGGTCACGGTAGACCGGCTGCCCGCTGATGCTGGACATGAGGTGCGGGACGATGACACTGTTGTCCTGCGCCAGGTACTGGAGTGTGGCTCCCGGGACGACCAGGGGCAGCGCGAACACGCCGAGGCCGCGCGACTCGGTGGCGTTCGGCCGCCAGCGAACGAAGTATCGAGAGGCACTCCGCGATGCCAGCCAGTCGCCCAGGGGGACGAGGAACTGCGGCCACTCGCCACCCGCCTCGTCGGTCACGATCAGGTGGCTGAGCACCCGGTGCAGCTCGCAGCACAGGCCACCGATGAAGGTGGCCAGGCGCCAGCGCGGTTCAAGCTGGCGGCGCGCCGAGATCGTCGACCGTCCGGAGAAGATGTGCGCGTCGGTGCCTTGCAGGCTGTAGAACGCGACCTCCAGCCCGAGGTTCAGCAGACCGGCAGGTGAGCTGAAGTAGTTGTCGGCGGTGGCGGGCAGGAGGTGGACGTAGCTGGCATAGCGCCGCAGCAGCGGTTGCACCTCCGCGTCGAAGGTGTCACGGGACAGGCCGAAGCAGAGGCGGATGCGGCTGACGAGGCCGTCGGCCGCTGCGAGCACGTCAGGGACGGGCAGGGCGGCGAAGCCCGGGTCGGACGCTGGAAAGGCTCCGTGGGAAGGTGACGAAAGCATGGCGATTGCAGGCGAGCACCCGCGGCCATGTTGATGGACACGGTTGAACGCCGACACCCGAAAGGATCACTCTCGGGCGCGGCTTTCGACACCAGGCTTCGGCGGCAAGCCTGACCCGACATCGCTGGCAGTCGACATCGGGCGGTCGTCGCCCGCGTTCATGCACCGCCATGGCGGGCTGCTGTCGGGCTGCTGTCGGGCTGCTGTCGTGGTCAGCGCCGTCGGTGCTTTCGATACTGCATGCCATCGATGTCCTACCATGGAGAACCTTGTGATTGACACCGCCGAAAGAGTGACGACCGCTCGCCTGCTGACCCCGGCCGAACTCGGCCTGTGCGTGAGGCTCTTCCGGGAGATGCGCCAGTGGTCTCAGGAGCAGTTGGCTGAAATCTCCGGGCTCAACGTTCGCACG
The DNA here is from genome assembly GCA_029558835.1 of Planctomycetota bacterium. Classification (GTDB taxonomy): domain Bacteria; phylum Planctomycetota; class Phycisphaerae; order UBA1845; family UBA1845; genus JAKQDH01. Next base: position 1,812 of record JAKQDH010000144.1, read on the forward strand.
ATCCAGCGGGTCGAACAGGGCCTGGCGGCCAGCCTGGACACGCGAAGGGCTCTGGCCGGTGCGTTCGAGTTCGAGGATCTGGATGTACTGAACAAGCCTTTCGCGATCCCGACGGAAGAGGAACTCAAGGCACAGAAGGCAAAGTTCGATCGCGAACACGTCACCTTGACTGCACTCCCGCTGACGACGGGGAAGCAGTTGGCCAAGCTCGCCGAAGCTCACATGATGGATCTGTCGGAGCCTGGGTTCGAACTCGAGCGGGAGGCAGACGAGGCGTTCGCCGGACTGGTGGACTACTTCAGGGAGTACCGTGACTGCGCGGACCTATACACCGAGTCGACGAAGTTGGAGGTGTACGACGAACTGCAGTCCCGCATCGGTGGCCTGAAGGCGCTCGGCGTGTCATTGCGCTATGCCGAACGCAAAATGCAGGTGAAGTGGGGAGCCGACCCCGATGCCAAGCCGATGCCGGTGAGCGTTCTGTACGTTGTCGCTTTCCCGCTGGGCAAGGAGCCGGACCAGTTTGCGACACCGAAGTCCGGCGGCATTCGCTTCTGATGCAAGTGGGACGCTGTGCCGTCCACACCAGATCCGAGTTGCTTCCTCTGTATCTCGCATCGCCATCCGACAGTGAAGGTCCTGCTGCGAACCGATTGGCTCACGGCTGGCATTCGCTCGCCGAGGAGGTTCCAACCTGCCCCGTCGACGAGCCAAAGGAACACTGCAGCAGGACGAGCATCCCCAGTTGCTCCGCGCTCGGCGCAGTCAGCGGCTGTACCGGAAACGCCCCCTGCACCCGCGGGTCCGTCCCGTACCGCTGAACCAGCTTGCAGAACGGGCAGTGGTCGTTCGAGCGGGCCACGGAGCCGTAGGCCGCCAGGAACTCGCTGTGGCAGGTCGGGCAGGTGACGAGCGAGAAGCTCCTCGTATCGGTGAGCCACAGGCCGTCCGTGTGCGCGGCCAGATCGAAGGCGCGGTCG
>JAKQDH010000145.1 GCA_029558835.1 Planctomycetota bacterium
CAGGTACTGCGAATCCAGGATCTCGCCCATCACGTAGCTGACCTTGTTGATCGCCACGGCGGCCTTGCGATAGTCGCTGGCCGGCTGGTACTCGTCGAACACGATGCGCGTGGTCGGCGTGCGCGACAGCCGCGACAGCGAGTCGGTGATGGACTTCAGCTTGCTGACATCGTCCACGGTGACGCCGTACATCGGCATGGGGATGGGTCGGCCGGCGTTGGATGAAGGGGCTGGGGCGGGCGCCGGAGAGGGACTGGGAACCGGCTTGGGTCGGTTGGCCTTGGCTTGAATACTTTCCAGCTCATCCGACGATTCGCTTGCCGCGCTGGAAGCGACCGTGGCGGACTCCGGCGCCGCGCCGGATTCGCTGCCTCCGCCGCAGGCGCTGAGCGCCGAGGCCGCCACCAGGGCCATCAGCGAGGTGATCATGCGCAGCCTGGCGGCGCCAGCGGCGACCTCGCCCATGGCGGCCGAGGCCTCCATCGAGGATGAAGAAGATGGTGATTTGGGTGAAATTGAGCGTAGATACATGCGGATGAATGTAGATTCCATCCCTTCATCACATGTAAAGCCCGGTACGGTTACATCTGCGCCACAGCGCGCCCGGGCGGCCTCGTTGCGGGTGGCCGAAGCCGCCGGTGAGTGGGCGGCTGCGCCGTGAGGAACCCTGCGGTGCGGTGATAGGTTTTCATACAAGTGTAATTCTTTTAACTTCCGTCATGGCGTGAAATGACGCAGAATTGATCGAAAAGTTACAACAAAACTGGGTAGAGGTTGGTGCGACGCGACACGCCGTCAGCGGCCGCGGGTGCCGTGGCTCTCCCCGCTGTGGATCGGTGGGTCGATCGATGGTGGCGAATCAGGCGTTGGCGCACCTCGCCCCGTGCGGGCTGGCGCAGCGCCGTGCCGGATCGGCCGCGGTGGCGGTGTCGTCGACGTCGGCGGATGGGGAGTGCCGGCGTGGCTTGCCGAACGGGCAGGGCGGTCGCCTCGATGACGTGCCGGCGTGGGGCAGGCGGGCGGGGTGCCTGTCAGCCTTCGTCGCCCGGGTTCAGGGTGCGTTGGCGCTGATGGCCTGATTGAGGGTGTTCCACAGGGGTTTGGTGTAGGGCACCATGTCCTGCTTGAAGTACCACCAGAAGTGTCCACCGGCCCAGTTGGCCACGGGGGGTTTGATGGCGTAGTAGCGCTGCAGGTAGGCGGCCTTCTGTGCGGCCTTGCTGGTGCCCACCTCGCCAAAGCCCAGACGCGAGTTGGGGAACATGGTGGCCAGGCGCTGGAACACGGCGTTCCAGTCGGGCTTGAGGTTGTTGCAGTCTTCCTCGTAGTAGCTCACCAGCACGTAGTCCAGCCCCTGCTTC
>JAKQDH010000185.1 GCA_029558835.1 Planctomycetota bacterium
GCGGCCCGTCGCCGTGCTGGAGCAGATGACCCGGTACATCGAGAACTTCTTCGACAACGCGCTGCCCGAAGGCGCCGCCTATCTCAAGGTGGGAGCCACCGAGAAGCTGCTGGGCTTCGAGCTGTTCTGGACGGCCGACGAACTCGCGGCGCCGTTCCAGTTCGACGGCGTCATCGGCGTGGGCAGCGGCGCCACCCTACATCACTTCCCGCTGGTCCGGACCGGGGCGGAGTGGTTCAGCCGGGTCCGGCTGACCAACATCGCCGCCAGCGAGAACGACTTCACCATCGAGGCGTTCGCGGCCGACGGCACGCTGCTGGGGACTGTCACCGACGTCATCCCGCCGCTGGGCAAGTATGACGAAGGGCTGGAGACGATCTTCCCCGACGTCGTCGACCAGATCGTCTGGATCCAGGTCGAATCGGATCAGCAGCTGATCGGCGACCTGTTCTACTTCTCGGAAGATCTGACCCGGCTCAGCGCCTACATCGGCCTGCGGAGCAGCGCCGAATAACCACTTCGATCCTCACGACGGCAACAATCCGGCGGTATCCCCGCCGGGTTTTTTTTATCAATCTTAGTTCGGTCTCACAAACGCGGTATGTCACCGTACCGCGCGTTCGATGAACGCGCGCCGACGGCGACCCTCCGCATCGCCGGTCAGATTCATCTTGGCGCGGTGAGCGGCTTGGTGTCGCCACGACTGTGGGGCGTGCGGCGGTTCGCCGCCGCCTCGGATTCCGCCGTAGGCCGCGTCCGCCGGACGCGGAGCACGCTGGGCACAATTGCGGGGATGCGGTGTCGGTTTGGAGTGCGCAGACACGTCTGCGCTTTGGATTCAGCCGTAGGCCGCGTCCGCCGGACGCGGCCCGCTGAAGCGGCACGATCCATGGGATCGTCCCGCTCCATGCCTCGGCCCGGCCGCCGATCGTTCACCGCGAACGCGCGTTACGGCAGGTGAAACGCCTCTTTCTTATTCCCTTTCTGTTTACTGTTCACTATTTACTGTTTACTTTCACAGGCGGGACGCCTGCGCCACAATGAACTAACGGCCGCTGGCGCGGGCGGGTCGCGGCGCCCTCTGCTGCGCGGGGACGCCGCAGATTTTGGTGCGGCGGGCCGCGTGTTCGATGGTATCATTAGCGCTTGGAGGCGAGGGGTCACGGCATGGACAGCATGGAAATACAGCCCAAGCGGAACGATCCGTTGCACGTGCTCATCCTGTGGCACATGCACCAGCCGATCTACAAGGGCGTGGGCGACGGCGGGTTCCTCCTGCCGTGGGTCCGCCTCCACGCGCTCAAGGACTACTACGACATGGTGGACGTGCTGGCCGACTTCCCCGGCGTGCACGTCACGTTCAACCTGGTCCCCTCCCTCATGGAGCAGATCCAGGACTACGCCGACCGGGACGCCACCGACCCGTTCCTGGACCTCACCCTCAAGCCGGCCGCCGAGCTGACCGCCGACGACCGGCTGTTCCTGCTGAAGAATTTCTTCTCCCTGAATTTCGACCAGATGGTTCTGCCGTACGCGCGCTACAAGGAGCTGTTCGAGAAACGCGGGCACGTCGGCGACCTGGACAAGCTGCGCGAGAAGACCGCCCTCTTCACCGAGCCGGACTACCGCGACCTCCAGGTGTGGTTCAACCTGGCCTGGTGCGGCCACCGCCTGCAGCAGTCGCCGGAGATCCAGACGCTCCTGTCGCAGGGGCGCAACTTCAGCGAGGATGACAAACGGCGGCTGCTCGAGGCGCAG
>JAKQDH010000017.1 GCA_029558835.1 Planctomycetota bacterium
GCAACGTGAACTGGTCGTCGGGCACGGACTCCGGGCCCTGCTGGACGGTGCGCACCACCCACACCGGGAACTGGCTGCCGATGGTGTTGAAGCGCAGCACGTTGCCGGTAGCCCAGCCGTTGCCCCAGCCGAGCGCAGGCAAGCGGAAGTACGGCACACCGGTCGCGGGGTTGTTCGGGGCGCAGTCGGCGCTGGTATTGCCCGTGGCGATCACGCCGACGTTCTCGCCGATGACCTCGAACGAGGTGCTGTTGGTCATCCGCACCACCCAGCGCTCGGTGAGCGCCCCGCGATTGCTGACCGTGATCGGGTACTGCGTGTGGTTGAAGGTGGCAGTGGCGGCGCTGCCCACCAGCTCATCCGACCAACCGCCGTTCCAGGTGCTCTGGTCGAACACGAGGTTCACGCGGGCGAACAGATCACCGGCCACCAAGGCGCTGGAGACGAAGCTGCCGGAGCCGGGATCGCCAAGATTGGCCAGTGGATAGTTGTGGGTCAGCGGGCGCGTGAAGCTGATCTCGCCGTTGATCTGCACATCGCGCACCACGGCCATGTCCTCGATGCGGTGCTCGATGGTCACCGGCTGGCTGTAGCCGGTCACGTCGGTGAAGATGACGGAGCCTGCCTCCAGATCGGTGGCGTAGCCGGTGTGGATGACCACGCCGTCGTGGCCGACCACGCGCACCCGCGACAGGCGCACCCGCGCGCAGTCGATGGTCTGGCCGTTGCTGACCGAGGTCGTGATGCGACCGGTGTGGCCGACCACCGCAAAGCCACCGGGCCGGAAGATCGGCACCCGTCCGTCGCTGGGCAGGCGCACCGGGTCGATGCCCAGCAGCGCTGCATCCAGGGGCAGATAGCTGTAGGCCACGGCGCTGTAGCGCAGGCTGGAGGCCGCCACCGGCTCGGGTCGGAAGATCTTGCCGTCCGGTCGGACGTTCTCGGCGTCGAACCACGGCTCGCTCTCGTTGCCCGCCGCCGTGACCACGGTACCAAAGCGCACGCGCACGAGGCCGGTGTCGTAATCGACATTCCCGCTGACGCCGGACGCGCTGATCACGCCGTCGATGCCTGCCGTCACGGTCTGCGTGCCACCCACGGCACGGGCGAACTGTATGGACAGCGATCCCGGGCGCAGCGGCGCGGCACCGGTGCGGAACACGTACTCGCTGGAGATGTTCTCGCCGACCGTGGTCACGCAACTGGCGCGCGTGATGCTGTTGGCCGAGCCCGCCGACCAGGAGGTTAGAGTCACCGCCCCGGCGAGGTAGTTGATGCTGCCGCGCGTGACCCAGCCGCTGGGCGTGAATTCGCGCAGCGTGCCCTGACCGTTGTCGCCCCAGGGCTGGCTGCCTGCGATGGCCAGCAGCACCGTGCCGGTCACCACCTGCGCGTTCACGCCCGGCACCAGCCGAAACGATGGGCTGAACGCGAACGTCTCGCTGTGGTTGCTGGTCGAGCCCGCGCTGTTGTAGCGCAGCTTGACGTAGCCGGACTCGTCGTTCGGGTACAGCGACGGCGCGTCCACGTAGCTGATGCCGCCGTAGTTGAGGCGGAACATCTGGCCCACGCCAGAGGCCCAGCCGAGGCGTTGCGCGCCATAGACAGGGCTCGGAATCTTGACGGTCACGTCGGGCTGGAACTGCACCGCCCCGGTCGCGTAGTTGACGGTGCCGATCACGACGCCGGAGCGCAGCACGTTGCCCGCACCATCGTCGCGGGCGTATTGCGTGGGATCGACCCCGTTCCACAGGCCCAGCCCCATCGCCTGAATCTGCTGCAGCGTGTAGACCCCGAGCACGGCGGTGTCGGTCAGGGTGTTCCATTCGATCTCCAGCGAACCCGGCTCGATGGAGCCCAGGGTCGCGGTCACCGGCACCTTGCCCTGACCGTCGCGCGAGGGGTGCGCGAAGCTGTCTTCCTGCTTGGGGCCCGCGACGTAGTCCACCGTCAGCAGCGCGCCGACCGGCGGCAGGACGTTGGGCGCGAAGCTCAAGAGGTTCTGCGCGACGTTCAGGTTGCCGGTAGCGGCTCCACTGAGCGTGCCGGAGGTGGCGGCGGACGCCGTGCGTGTGCCGGTGCCGCTCTCGTGCGGCCAGGTGATGGTGAGCGTTCCCGGCTGCACGCTCTTGCCTTCGGGCGGGGCGAGCTGCAAGGCCTGCGATGCCTTGAGGATCGCGGTCGGCTGCTGCGTTTCCTGCGTCGGCACGTTCCACGTCAGGATCAGGGACGAGCCCACGTCGGGCAGCGCGCCCAAGGTCACGACAAAGGCCCCGGTGTTCTTGTTGAAGGTGCCTGCGCCGTAGCTGGCGTCCAGCCCCTTGAGCGAGCCGTTGCCGCCATCCGACAGCACGTACCAGCGGCCCTGCGCCATGTAGCTGATGGAGAGCGTGCCGGGCTGCGGCACCGGGTTCACGGTGCCGACGTAGGACTGGCTGCGCGACTCCGGCGTGACCGCGATCTCCGAGCTTTGCGGCGCGCGCTGCAAAGACGCGGCGGGCGTGTAGGTGATGGACTTGCTGTTGGACATCGAGCCCGAGTTCAGGCTCAGGATGCCGTTGGCGTAGTCGATGGTGCCCAGCGTGCCGCTGGCGGTCTTGAGCAGGCCCGCGTCGTCGAAGATCGTGACGCCGTCGGTGACGATGGACAGCGATCCGGGCAGGCAGCCGCCCGGCAGATTGAACTTGAGGGTGGTGTTCCAGGCATGGCTGGCCGTGTAGCTCACGGGTGCCGCACCCGGCACCGGCAAGCCCGCTGCGGCGTAGGGTGGAACGAAGGAGATTGGCGTCTCGGTCTGGGCGCTGGGCACGAGCTGCGTGTAGATGGACGCGCCCTTGAGGGTGAAGTCGCCCACATTGGCCGCTTGCGTCAGCGGCACCACGCCGACGTAGGTCCCCGCATCGGCCACCACCGTGTCGCGCGTGCGGGTGGCGTTGTTGGCGCGCGTGAAGGTGCGCGTCGCGGGCGATCCGGTGAAATCGAAGCGCAGCGCGTCACTGATCGCCACCGTGACGACCGCCGCCTTGTAGTCCTGGTCGGTGTTGTAGGTGAAGGTGCGTTCGACCACCGAGACGGCGGTGGCGCGGATGTACTGCTCCTTCTGCGTCGGCAGGCCTTCGTTCTCGATCAGGACGAGGGTCTGACCGACGTTGGGCACGGCGTCGCTCGGGCGCTGGAACAACTGCACCACGCGCTGGCCCGCGATGTGGTTCTCGAACAGATAGCCCGCCCACTCGGGGCCCTTGTTGAGGTAGGCCTCGATGCGGGTCTGCGCCTGCTCGCGGGTGTCGAAGGTCTTCTTGGTGGAGAACAGCGTGACGCTGACGCGCGCGTCCTGCGGCGGCTCGGCCACGATGACGTTGGCCCCGAAGTAGGTGTCGGTGTCGTCGGTGGCCACCTGCACGAAGCTCTTGCGCAGATTGACGCGGCCTCCGGCGCGATCCAGTTCGGAGATGTCCGGAAAGATCGCGTTCGAGACGCCGTCGGCGATCACGAGGCCCGTGGGCGCGCCGCCGCCTTCGGGCACGTCCGCCATCACGGCGGACTTCAGCAGTTTCACGTCGCCGGATTGAATCGGCATCTCAAATCTCCAGGAATCGAAGGGTCAGGCGGTAGAAGTCGGAGCCGGATCGCGCCGGAATGCCCAGCACGGGTTCGGCCTCGATGGCTGTCTCCGCGTGGCGGAAGGCGACCGTGAAGACACGGCCATCGGTGAAGCTCAGTTCGAAGCGGCCCGTGGTGCCGCCCACCGGAATCGCGGCCCACGCCCGCAACTGCTCGACCGTGGCGCGCGTCACCCACGCCATGTCGGGTGCGCCCACCAGCGTGATCGGGCGTCCTGCCTGCCGGGTGGCGGACTGGATCAACAAGGCACCCGTGATGAGGTAGGACGTGGACGCCACGGCGGGCGACCACGCGTGCTCGTCGCTCCACAGCAAGTCGTCGGGCAATGGCAGAGCCACCCCGGTGTCGAGGTTCGTCAGTTGCATCGGGAAACCTTCAGGCAGAAAGACAGGAACGCACGGTCAAGCCGTGCGGGCGCGGGCGGCGTCCAGCAGTTGCAGCAGCCGCGCTTCGTCGCGCGCATCGACCGTGGCGTTGACCTTCTGCTGTCCCGAAGACAGCTCCACGCGCACGGTGCGAGCGGGTGTGCCATCGGGCAGCGACGGACGCGGCAGGCTGCGGCTGGCGGGCTGCACCAGACCGCCCGAGGCAAAACCCTGAATGCCTGCCAGCGCGCGTCCGGCCAGTGCCTGCGCCGGAGCGTTCAGGTTGTTGATGGCCTCGAAGAACCCTGCGCCGTAGCGAGAGACGGCCTGCCGGTTCACGACGAACTCACCCGGGGTGAGCATCGCCGGGACGGTGTCGGACTTCGCCAAGCCGCCGCGCCGGTAGAACTCGCCCTGGTTCTGCTCCATGTAGTCGATCAGCTCGCGCTCCAGGTCTTTGCCCCAGAGCAGGGGCTGCGCCATCGCAGAGCGCCACGTCTGCTTGATGCGTTCGAGGTTCTGGCGCTCGTTGCCGGTCAGCGTCTTGCGGCCGATGAAGTCTTCCAGCGTGCGACGATCCTGCTGCGCCTGCTTGCCGTAGTTGTCCATCGTCTTGCTGCGCATATCCAGACTGACCGATGCGCCGTAATTCCACTGCAGCCAACTGGTGTATTCGTTCATCCCCTGCAGGCCGAGATCGATCATCTTCAGCGCTTCGAACGCTTCGCGGTTCTTCTTGGGCCTGCTTGGCTTGTCGTTCGGGTCGGCATCTGGCGTCTTGCCGCCGCCGAACATCGCCACCGGGCCGCCGCGTGCAAAGTGTGCGACCCCACTGGCCAACCGCGAGAGCGCGCCGCTGCCGTACTTCTGCACGGCTGCCTTGCGGATCACGAAAGCACCGGCGTCCAAGGTGCGCGGCACGGTGTCGTGGTGGCCGGAGCCGGGCACCGAGCCACCGCTCATCCGGGGAAAGGCCGGAGCCACCGCGCCGCCGTCGGCAAAGCGACGGACACCACCACCCGCGCCACCGACCAGTCCGCCCGTGGCGTTGGTTTCCACCTTGGTGACGTAGATGGTGTGGGTGCTGGACGTGTTGCGCCCATTGAGGCTGTCGATCTCCCCGCGAACCGCGCCGACGTTGCTGGCCACCTGATGCTGTGACTCGGTCTGGATGCGATCCAGCGCCTTGATCATCCCCTCGACATTGGTGATGGCCGCCTGAGCCTTCTCGGTCGCCACCTTCAGCTCGAACTGTGCGTTCTGGTCGGCGTAGGCCTTGAGCTTGTCCAGCGCTTCCTTCGCCTTGGACACGTCGGCATCGACCGGCAGCGTCTTGCCTTCCTTGAGCAGCGCCTCGTATTCCTTGAGCTTCTTCTCCGCTTCCTGCAAGTCGGCCTGAATCTGCAGCAGGTACTCCTTCTCGGCGAGCGCCTTGTCCAGATCGGCGATGGCCTTGTCGAAGCGCGTGGTGTCGGCATCGAGCGTAACTTTCAGGCCGTCCTTGAGCTTGGCGGTGATGTCGTCGATCTGGCGCGTGGTCTCGGTCAGCGTGCGCTGAATCTCATCGCGTGCGGTGATCGCCGAGCGTGCCGCCGTCTGGTGCGCCTTCGCTTCGGCATCCAGCGTCTGGTTGAGGATTTCCTCGGACTGGCGGATGCGGTCGATGGCGTCGCGCACGCCCTGTTTGCCTTGCGCGGCCTGCGTGTCAGCGTCCCGAGCCTTCTGTGCCAGTTCGGCGCGCAACTGATCGGCCTGCCGCATCAGATCGGCGGCCTGCTGGTACTCCTGCCTGCGGTAGGCCTCGCGCGACTGCGCTTCGAGCTGCGTGACCTGCGACACCGCCTGCTCGGACTGCTTGCGCGCTTCCTCGCCGCGCTTGGCCTCGTTGGTCTGGCTGGTGGCCACCTGCGCGGCCATGTCCATTGCCTTCTGGGCGAGCTGGCGGGCAAGCTCCAACTCGCCGTTGGCCAGCGCCCGACGCGCCTGCTCCTGCATCTCGGCGATCTGGCGCTTGCGATCCTCGGTGGCCTCGTACTCTGTCATGCCCTGACGGCGGATGTCGCGGATGCGCTCCTCCGTGGACATCGACAACTGGCGCTTGGCTTCCTCGATGCGCTGCACTTCGGCCAGATGCCGGTTGGCTTCGGCGTTGAGCGCGTCGATGTGCTGGCGGTACTCG